>CAYFUG010000038.1:0-2406 GCA_964346295.1 uncultured Bdellovibrionales bacterium | reverse complement strand
CGTAAACAAATGAGCGTAAGTCAAGAGGCCAATGTTTACTTTCTACGTTTTACCCCATGTTGGCTCTCTTTCACTTCCTCCAATTCTCTTGGCTCAAACCGGCTTTCACCAATCTGGAAAGTTTTTAGATACCAGTTTTCACCCTCTTTCTTCAGCCGAACCTTCAATTCACTTCCAGTTCCTTCGAACTGAAACGTCACCTCTGAAAATGACCCATTCTCCGTTTTAAAAAGAGGAGTCATTTCTTTTCCAACAAGCGTGTCCAATTGCTTAAAAGTGGATTGGCGAAGTTCGGCCATAATTTGGTCAAAAAGGGCTATCTTTCCGTAACGGATGCCATAATCACTCGTCAGCACGGCGTAGATATTAACCTCTATGCCAAAAGCCTCCGTGTCGGCCATTGAGATGGCGCTTGTGAGTTGATTCACCCAATCCTTGGATAAAAAATGATATAACTCCATATAGTCTTCCTCTACTAAACATTGAGCTACTTCCAGAGCAGTTCCCTCCAAACTGTAACGATCCATCCTCCACGGCAGGCTATTTGTAGTTTTGAGTTCGTTGCCCATCCCGATTAAAGTGAATAAAAAGCAGAAAGCTGTAACTATGTATTTTTTCATGAATCTTTAATATTAAGAAGTTGGAACACAAAGAAAGTTAGCATACTGGGGGATGACACGAAAATCTGATCCATTCATAGTAAATTCATAGTATTCCCGGAACAGGGTGATCCAAAGAAGCAGTGTCAGCGGTGGGTGCATCGGCGGTGGGAGGTAGTAGGAGAGACTGTTGAAATTAGAGCGGTGGGGCAAGTGCCGAGTTCCCTCCTCCAACCGGGGCGGATTGAAATCGGCGTTCCGGCGACGTGGACAGCCCCGTAATCCGCCGATAAAGTCCCGCATTTGTGGTTCACTCCCTTCACCGCTGACCGCACCCTCCGAAACCCGGGGCATCACCGCCCGGGCCGGGGGAAGCCCCTGGCGGGCGGGCGGACCGATACGGCCTTCCTCCTTCGCGCAAGGCTTCCTTCTACGCCAATGCTACGGAGGACAAGGCGAGCTACGCAAGACAAGTCGGCGGACAGGTGGGGTTGCCGACGGGGTGGTGATGTTGGGCCAAGTGCCAAATCTTTAAGTTTTCCGTCCGCCCCTCTCGGAGGATGTTTCCTCTGGTTCGTTTTCGTCATCTAATCGAAAAGTGGAAGAGAAGATGATTTTTTGACTCAGTCGAAAATTTCTTTAGCAGCAAACTTCCTACTTTCTTGTTTTCCTCAAAAACAACCTGGAATAGCAGCTCTTCCATATTAGCTCTTGCTATAATAACCTTTGCGCTTGTTTCATTTTTACCAAAGAAATACGTCATAGTCTCTCTCTCAAGAGAACCACTCAAGAACTCTTTTTTACTTTCAACTTCCAGAGCAAAAACCATCGTTAAAATTAAAATTTTTTCTCTTTCATAAAAATTAAAAGTCGATTGTTCCAAAATTCGATCCACTCCATCCAGGGTTAAAACAAATTTCTCGACAGCATTTTCAGTAAATCGAGTGTCCCAGGCTGTCCATGGCAGTTTCTCTTCGTGGACCGATTTCCCGCAAGACAGACCGAACAAAGAAATAGCTATGAGTAAGAAGATTGCCAAACTTCTCACTATCCGATTAAAAACAAAAAGCATCAACATATTTATTTTATTTCACCCCAGAATCAGAAACTGAACAAGCACACAAATAAGATACAGATCCGAATTTCTTAACACTGCTGCCCCTAAAATAATTGGTAATTCTCGCCATTAGAGAATACTCTATTTCCACCGAAGAATCTGTCTGATTCCGAGATGTAAGATGCGCACTCAAATAACCTCCATCATCATACGGTGGGTCAACTTCTCCTTTAAATCACCAGACGCTTTCTCGATGGACAGAAGTTGGAGCAAAATCCAATTCGAAATCTGGTACGGCGTACTTGGGCAAACGCTTTGATTCCTGCACCAAAAATGCCTTAATTTTCTCACCAAAACTTTCCAATAATTCGGATCTAGAAAAACCAAACCTCTCAGGGCTTCTAAGAATAACTAATATAGTATCACGAAGATCAAGGCTGTTATCATGTTCAAGAACCCTATCAAAAAACATGTCCACGCTTCTACTTGACATATACTCACTCCCCTCATCCCCGACATGATCGAGAGCAACACCAAGATAACTAACCGCAAACCGGGACTTTTTTTCCTCTGAGAGATCAGGATTTCTGAAAGCCATTACAGAATTCAAATACACGATATCCTTGCGAAACAAAGCATTTCTATAGACTTCATTCTTAATATTTTGGATATAGTAAAAACAAAAAATAACAGATGCGGAAAAAAACAGCAGAAACGTTACAGTTAATTCAATTCCTCTTTTCATATCAT
>CAYFUG010000037.1:0-2784 GCA_964346295.1 uncultured Bdellovibrionales bacterium | reverse complement strand
CAATTTCAATAATTAACTCAAGGAAAGTTTAAACAACGCTGGACAATCTAACAAACTAGGTAATTCTTAACCGCTCCATCCGAAATCTTTTCCTTCTCAATTGTCACAGAAATCTCCTCCTCAGAATTAAAATCTTGCCTTAAATGAAAATCGTTATCTTGAATTTGAGAAGCGTCCTTTTTTGTAAGAAAATACATCACCCCACCAGCAATAATCACCAACAAAAAAGAAAAGAAGGCGATTTTGTAATAATCATTTTTCTGCATTGTTTTTTAATTAAAAAATAAAGTTTGTAAAAATCCTTTTGAAATAGGCACTAACAACCGCGCAACAAAACTTTCAAAATTTGGAAGCTTTACCAGTCAATTCACCAGTCCCCAATTAGTACTCACTAACAACCCTCCCATCGAGAGCAGCACTAAACAAATATTTAAAAATACCATCCGAAAACTTAATTCTCCTTTAATCAACATTCTAGCAGAATCCCAAAAAGCAAAAAAGGTCACTAACGCTACCACTCCAGTAGTTAAGTAGTTAAAGGGCCAGAGAAATAACCCCCAAGCAATCTCCCCCATCAAAAGAGCCAGTAAAAATCCAAAAAAAAGTAGCATCTGATAATTAACTGTCCGATGGGGGGTTAAAAAAGTTTTCTTTGAGATTCCTGCCTCTTCCGGAAAATTCTCCTTAGTTAGATCCAAACCAGCCAGTTGCATTTTCTTTCTATCTAAAAAAATAGCTCGATAATCGTCTTCCCAAACCAAAAAAGAAGTCCAACTAAGAAGAAATGTGGCTAAAGAAAAAATAGCCACTACTTGCCATTGAGTCAGATCCGGTAAATTTAAGTACCACCCGAATAGAGCAGCATAACAGAAAAAGGCGAGTGCCAGGGTAACTAAGTTAATCATTCCTTGAGCGGTTTGATCGCGCTGATACAATCGCAAGCGATACCCCCCCAACAAAAGAAGGTAAAAAACTACCGCCGAGAAAGCCACAAAAATTTGCTGCTCATAAAAGGAGTCAATCAAAAAAAGTAACAAGGTGCTACTAACAGCCAATAATCCCGCCGAAAGCAAGAAACGAATTTTTCTTACTAACGGCCAAACAGAAAACAACAAAAAGGATCCCATCAAAACCAACCCCATTACCAGGAGTCTTTCCCAGAAAATTAACACCTCCAAAATAGCGGCAAATACCAAGCTCCCTAAAAAGGGAGCAAACTTAAAAAACATTTAGGTTTGAAATTTTGATTTTAGTTTCAATTTAAAAAAATCCTATAAAAATTCAACGCTGGAAACAATCTTTTCCGAAAAGGGTAAGCAATCTTCTGGATGATAGTTTATAAAGTATGTCTTGGAATCATGATTGACCAGGATAATATTACCAGGAGAGTCAACTCCACATTCCGCAGAAACTCGATAGGCTTTCTCTCCAGCTATCTCTACACTCACTCTTCCCCTTAGACGATACTCATTCTCTGAGGTAAAAAACTGCTTTTCTTCAATCCAATTTGCAAAATCTCCCTCCTTAACATACTCATCTAAAACTTCGATTGAAAAGTAGGTTGGCTGACAACAAAGAAACATTTCGGCATTACGAGTAATATAACTGCCACTATCCAAATTAGTAACTTCGCTGCCCCTTTTCTCACTCAACCAGAAATAAACCACCCCACCCGCAATAACCGCCGCCAAGAGAGCAAAGAAGGCAATTTTGTAATAATCATTTTTCTGCATAATCCCTTTAATTAAACTCTACTGTCTCCATTATAGCCTCAAAAGTTTCATTTTCTGGACCCCCTAATGTTTCAAAGACATAACATTTTCCATCTCTTTCAATGTAATAACCATACGGATCACCCATTCCCATTCTAAAGAAAGAATCGTACATCTCATCATTAAATTCTTGCTCTTCGTCAGATTCACGCCGAGGAATATCAACTAAATCGCATTTGTGATCAAACCTCCTAATAGAAAATTTCTCTCCTGGATGCTCGCCCTGAGAAATAACCACCTTTTCATTGAGGTTTTTCACGGAGTAAGTCCCGTCATTGGGATATTTAAAGTTAATTCCAATTGCACTGTTATGAGACCGCCACTCCATAACCTCCTCGCCCAAAGGAATAGAACCCAACCTAAAACTGCCCTTAATTTTCTCCAGATCTTTATACTTATCAGCAGTTTCAGCGGAAGGTGCATCAGTGGCTTGCTCCCACATAAAAACATAATCGCTAGAAACAGCTAGTTTTCTACCCATCATATAATCATCAGCTCCGTCCCTGGTGGCAGCCTTCCATTGACTGAGAGTGAAAATGTGAATATTAAAAAGCGACTCCCCTTCCTTAAAACCAAAGTCTAAAGTTTCAATTGATTTGTCAAAGTATTTATTTTTATCAATTCGATAACCCTGCCAAGATCTAGGAAGGCTTATCCTAAAACCATAATCTTCATTTATATAACGCAGGACTCTACTTTCAGAATCATCAGCGACATCATTGTCAACCCTTTCAGCGTTGGAGCCAGAGTTGTAAAATTCTTTTCCAGGTTTCTTATCTAGAATCTTATTCTCTCCTGTTTCTTCTAATTTATTGCCCCCAGTAGCACTCTTCCCGTCTTTATTCATAACGAGGAAATAAACCGCCCCGCCAGTAATCACTGCCGCCAAGAGAGCAAAGAAGGCGATTTTGTAATAATCAGTTTTTTGCATAAATTTTTAACTTTCTTACGTCTTAGGTGTTAGATTGTCCAGCGTTGTTTAAACTTTCCTTGAGTTAATTATTGAAATTGT
>CAYFUG010000036.1:0-3002 GCA_964346295.1 uncultured Bdellovibrionales bacterium | reverse complement strand
ATGGAATTGCTAAGGTATCAGGACTAGAAGAGGCTATGATGAGTGAGATGGTTCTTTTTCGGGGAGCGGACTCCGAGGAAGAGTTATTTGGAGTGGCTTTGAACTTAGAAGAGGGTCAAGTGGGCGTAGTGGTAATTGGTGAATCGGACGCAGTTAAGGAAGGGGACCAGGTGGAATTAACCGGCCGGATTCTTTCAGTGCCAGTAAGTGATCAAATGGTGGGCCGAGTAATTGATCCCTTGGGTCAAACTATCGACGAAGAAGCTCCAGTGAAAACCGACAAGTTTTATCCAATTGAAAAAATTGCTCCTGGAGTAATGGCACGGAAGGGAGTGAGTCAGCCCTTGCAAACTGGCGTTAAAGCGATCGATGCCATGATTCCTATTGGACGGGGTCAGCGAGAATTGATCATTGGAGACCGGCAAACCGGAAAAACCGCCATTGCCATTGACACTATCATCAATCAAAAAGATCAGGATGTGATTTCAATTTATGTGGCAATTGGCCAAAAGAAGTCTAAGATCGCTCAAATCGTTCAAAATCTCAAGGAAAACGACGCCATGGAAAATACTATTGTGGTGGTAGCGGGAGCTTCCGATCCAGCCGCTTATTCTTTTATTGCACCTTATGCCGGGTGTGCCTTAGGTGAGTATTTTATGGATCAAGGCAAGGATGTGTTGATTGTTTACGATGATCTTTCTAAGCACGCCTGGTCTTATCGGCAGATTTCTTTGCTACTAAGGAGGCCACCGGGGCGAGAAGCTTATCCGGGAGATGTTTTTTACATTCACTCTCGTTTATTGGAGCGCTCGGCGCGGCTAAATGAAAAATACGGAGGAGGATCCTTGACGGCCTTGCCAATCATTGAAACTCAGGCGGGAGATATTAGCGCTTACATTCCTACCAATGTAATCTCCATCACGGATGGACAAATTTTCTTAGAGTCAGATTTGTTTTACCAGGGAATTCGGCCGGCGATTAATGTGGGACTTTCGGTTTCTCGAGTGGGAAGTGCGGCTCAGACTAAAGCCATGAAAAAAGTGGCTGGAAAGGTTAAATTAGAGTTGGCCCAGTTCCGAGAATTGGAAGCCTTTACTAAGTTTGGTTCGGATTTGGATGAGGGGACTCGGAGTAAGATCGAGCGAGGTTATCGCACTATCGAAGTACTCAAACAAGGTCAGTATCAGGCGATGTCTCTAGGGCATCAGGTGGCTATAATGTGGGCTCTGACCAATGGTTACTTGGATCAATTGGAGGTGGAGAAAGTTAAAGAATGGGAGGCTGGTTTTCATAAGTACTTAGATGAAGCGGGCACGGATATTTTGGAGCAAATTGAGGAAAAGAAAGAAATCACCGAAGAAATTGGAGCAGGATTGAAAAAGTTGGTAGAGGATTATTCCAAGCTGAGTGAATAGCCGGCATTGCCAAGAATAAAATAAGTTCTTAATAGTAAAATATGAAAACAGAAACCAAGCAAAAAACTTATAAAGTGCTTAAAGTAATCGGAATCGGAATTGGCGCCCTGGTGGCGATTCAGCTTTACCAAGGTTTTTTTGGTTATCAAAATTATGTTACTAAGCAAACGGTTCAAGAAGAAGCTAGTTATCGAATGGAAGACTCTGCAGCGGTGCAAAGTCGCAACAATCTTGGAGGGCAAGAATCTCAAGAGGCTGATGCCATTTTTTCTGAAACTAAAAAAGACTCTTCCGGTTTGGTGGGCTCGGTAGCTCAGGCAACAGAGCGGCGAGTGATTAAAAATGGCAACTTAAGTCTTAAAGTGGAGGAGTTAGAGAAGGCCTCCGATGAAATCGAACGAATTGCCAAAGAACAGCAAGGCGAGGTTTTCTCTACTGACTTTAACCAGCGTTCTAGTCGTTCGCGAAGCGGTAGGATGACAGTGAGAGTGCCAGTGGTTAATTTTGAAGCTACCATTAAAGACCTCAAGGAAGCAGCCACCCAAGTTTTAAGTGAGTCTACCAGTGGTCGAGATGTTACGGAGCAATATGTGGATTTGCAAGCCCAATTGAAAAACAAGCAAGCTGAAGAGCAAGCTTTTACTGAACTCTTAGAGCGTTCGGGGGATATGGAAGAGGTTTTAGAGGTCACCAAAGAGCTTTCGCGGGTGCGGGGTGAAATTGAGCGCCTACAGGGCAAGATTCGCTACTTAGAATCTCAGACCGACTTTTCTACAATCGTAGTGTACTTAAGTGAGGATGCTGAAGTCTTAGTGAGAGACAATGATTGGCGACCAGGCCAAGTAGCAAAAGAGGCTGCTACAGAATTAATTCAGCGAATGCAGGAATTTGTCAATAATTTGATTAGCTTTGCAATTGTTACTTTGCCCTCTTTGGTGGTATTTGTTTTAATTTTTGGGGGAGGTTTATATTTGGTGTATCGAGGAGGAAAAAGAATTTGGAGGAGGAAGTAATCATTTTTAAGGATAAAACTGGGACTCAAAAGTTTAAGTAATGGACTAGAGGAAAATTGAGGAGTGCTAATTACTGCTTTTATATTCTGGTATTTCTTTGACACTTGTAGGGTATTTACTTGGTTTATTTATACCGTCTTAGGAGGTGGCCTGGTTATTCACCTCGCTTATTTATGGCTATTAAAAAAGAATCGCCAAGAGAGCCAGTAAAAAGAAATTTGCTAAAAGTTTTTATAAGAAACAGGTTAATAGCCTGTTTCTTTTTTACAAGATCAATTTTTTATTTATAAAATCCTTAGAGGTTGCCACTTTTGAACTTAAAATTTTCAAAAACTTCCCGGGATATTTTTTGAAAAGTTGTTGCTTTTGTGATAATCTGTTCTTATGAGCTTATTCAGACACCTTTTGAAAGGCATTGTTTGTGATGGATTAGGGTAAATTAATCAGAGCGCTTGCTTGTTGTGCTTGTTTGGGAGAGTCACCCTGTCAGAGAAGCCTTTGGTTTATTAGTAAAGGATCTTAGCTGTAAGATATACTAGCGTTGTTTACAAAAATTGTTAGAATTTCATGCAAA
>CAYFUG010000035.1:0-3833 GCA_964346295.1 uncultured Bdellovibrionales bacterium | reverse complement strand
AGCCATTTAATCAATCAACAAAAGCCTTATTGGGAGGTATGGTAGTCTAGAGCCTCAAGTTAAAATATCAAGTTAAAATAGGGTCTGTAGCTCAGGGGTTAGAGCACCCGGCTCATAACCGGATGGTCGCTGGTTCGAAACCAGCCAGACCCACTCTTTTTGAAAAATTAAAAACTAAAAAAATAGACAGTTAAAAATAAAAGTGTTATAATTAAAATGGATAGAGAGCAGCTCCTGGTAATCTTTAAGGAGTTTGTTTAGATTTAATTATTATCAAAGCTTGTTTTAGGCCCCCTTTTGGTATTATTGGTATTAAGTGAAGATTTATGCACTTTAATGTCCCTCAGTTTATTGAATTAGAAGATAAAATAGCTTTTAGGCTCAGTGCTAGACAGCTAGGGATTTTTGCCATTGGAGGGGTGGTGATATTTGTCTTGTGGAAGTTTCTTTCTTCGGGATCTTTTTATTTCTGGGCGGTAGTGATAGCAGGAATTACAGCGGCTTTTGCCTTCTTTCGTCCCAACGGTACTTCTTTGGGAAATTTTGTTTTTAAAGGATTGTTGCACGTCTTTAGGCCTCGGGTGCTGGTTTGGAGAAAGGATAAATTGCAACCCAAACCAATATTTGAAGAAAAAGGCACTTTTCCTAAGGAGAAAGAGGAAAAAATGATTCGAGTGATGAAAGAGGATAAATTAAAAAAGCTCTCTCAGTTAGCCCAAAATCTCGATCAGAAAGGGGGACTGTAGTTTTCTGATAGTTTTTATAAAAAACAAAAAAGCTAAACTAAAAACAATAAGACAAGGTTAATTTCTATTAAAACTGACCCAAAATCCTTGGTTGTTTTGTTTGCAAAAAAACAAAGAGGACTCAAGTTTTTCTTGCCATCTTATGGCTTTAATAAGGTACAAGATTTCCTTGTTTGAAATTCTAAAATAAAAAAGACTTATGCGACCTACTAGTGGCAAAAAAAGCGAAAAGCAAGCAGCTGTTCAAAGAGCTTCTTTGCAAGAAAACTTAGATGTGGCGGAAATTAAAGAGGGAGTAGTAGTAGTCAAAGATGGATCTCTTAGGCTGGTACTAGCAGTTTCTTCTATTAATTTTGCTTTAAAGTCTCAAACTGAACAAGAATCAATAGTTTATGGCTATCAACGTTTTTTGAATTCTTTAGACTTTCCTGTGCAAATAGTGATTAGCACTAGGAAGTTTGACATAAAGCCTTATATTCAACTCCTAGAAAGAAAAAAGAAAACCGAAAAAAATCAATTGCTTCGCAATCAAATGGAGGATTACATGTCTTTTGTTCAGGAGTTAGTAAGTGTTTCTAATATTATGTCCAAATTGTTTTACGTAATTGTTCCTTTTTACCCTATCGAAGCCTCTAATCAGGGTTTTCTTGATAAAATTACGACTATTTTTAATAAAAGTAAGGAGGTTTATAGAAAAAGGGAGGACTTCGAAACTTATAAAAATCAGCTTTTTCAAAGAGCAGAAGAGGTAAAGGGAGCTCTTAGTGGAACTGGGGTTAGAATGGCGCCTCTGAATACTCAGGAGTTAATTGAGATGTTTTATAATTATTATAATCCTTCGGAGTTTGAGCATGTCACCATTCCTTCTTTTCAAAAGTTGGATATTGAAAACTAAGGTGATCGCTAACTTTATTCAAAGATTCAAAGAAGGATTTTTAATTTGTGAATATTTTTCATGTTAGGACTTTTTAAAAAAAGTGACTCTGGTTCCGAAAGTAATTCTCAGCATAATCCAGAAAAGGAGACTCAGCCTAAAAGCGGCTTGAGCGCCAGTAATCCCTCCGAGGAAAATCCGTACGCTAATCGTTCCTTAGACTCTCTCCTAGAAGAAGAGTCGGCCTACCAAGAGAGCTTGACGGATGTCTTGGACTTGATTGCTCCTTCGGCTATGGAAATTTCCAGTTCTCACCTACGAATTGGAGATGTTTACTGTCGAACTTTTTTTGTAGTGGCTTATCCGAGGGCTTTGTCGGTGGGTTGGCTTAATCCGGCTATCTCGCTTGATTTCCCCATGGACATCTCTATGTTTGTTTATCCAGTGGAATCAGCCAAAGTTCTTAAGCAGCTCAGAAAAAAAGCTACTCAAATTCAATCTGAGATGCACATTGAAGCGGAAAAAGGTCTTACTAGGGATCCAATCTTAGAGATGGCCTATCAAAATGTAGAGATGCTTCGAGATCAACTCCAGGAAGGTTCGGAGAGATTTTTTAAGTTCGCTCTTTATTTTAATGTTTTCGCAGAAAACTTGGAGCAATTAGACGAGAATGCTGGATTATTAGAGTCGGTGCTTAATGGTCGCTCGGTTTATACCAAAAAAGCTATCTTTCGTTCCAAGGAAGGATTTTCTTCTTGTATTCCTTTGGGAATGGACAAGCTCCTTAATAGTAACTCTCTTAACACCTCTCCCCTTTCCACTTCTTTCCCTTTTATCTCGGCGGATGTGACCTCTAATCAGGGGGTACTTTACGGAATTAATCGCCACAATAATTCCCTGGTGTTGTTTGATCGGTTTTCCATGGAAAATGCTAACATGGCAATTTTCGCTAAATCTGGAGCTGGAAAAAGCTATGCCGTAAAATTAGAAATCCTACGGTCTGTAATGTTAGGAACTACTGCGATTATTATCGACCCTGAGGATGAATACCGTTACCTCTCGGAAACTATCGGAGGTACTTATGTTCGCATTTCACTTAATACCCAACAAAATATCAATCCCTTTGATCTGGCTTTTGAGGGAGAGAAAACTACTCAAGAAGTTTTACGCTCTTCTATCGCTAATTTACTGGGGCTTTTCCGCTTAATGTTGGGCAATTTACTTCCAGAAGAAGAGGCTATTTTAGAACAAGCTATCCGAGAAACTTATGCCGTGAAGGATATTCGAGAGGATTTACCTGTTTCTGACGCAAAAGCTAAAACTCCCCCTCTCTTAAACGACTTATATGAAATTCTCAAGAGTATGCAAGGAGGAGGAGATTTGGGAATTCGACTAGAAAAATATGTCAAAGGAGTGTTCTCTGGTTTTTTAAACAATTACACTAATATTTCCCTGGACAACCAGTTAATTGTCTTTAATATTCGAGATTTAGAAGAGGAATTGCGGCCTGTCGCGATGTATTTAATTCTTAACTTTATTTGGAATGAAATTAGGGTTAATTTGAAAAAGAGAATGATTGTAGTGGATGAGGCTTGGGTGATGATGCAGCATGAGGAAGCCGCCCGTTTTTTATTTTCTCTGGCAAAAAGGGTGCGAAAATATTACGGGGGGCTGACCACTATTACTCAAGACATTTCCGATTTTATGAGTTCTCGTTACGGAAAACCGATTGTTTCTAACTCTTCTTTGCAGTTTTTAATGCGCCAAAGCCAGTCTTCCATTGATTTTTTAGCAGATACTTTTTATCTTACGGACCGAGAGAAATACTTACTCTTGGGCTGTGAAGTGGGAGAGGGTATTTTTTTCGCTGGCCTTAAAAGAGCGGCTATTCAGGTGGTAGCTTCTTACAATGAGGATAAAATTATTACCACTGATCCTGCTCAGCGCCTAGAAATGAAACAAAAAGAGGCGGAAGAAGAGGAATTTTTTTAAAGTCGTAGCTAGTGATTTTTGTCCACATTTTTCTTGTGGTTGATTTTCCGTTTACTCAAACACTACTAACGGCTAGTTTTTAGTTAAAAATAGTTATGTTCCCAGGGCAAGCGCGACCAGGAGAGGGCTAGTTAAGAGCATTTAACTTCTGAGGCAAAAATTATTCTAGGCTCTAGACTACCACTTCCAAAAGTGCTAGTCTAGGATTATGAATAAACAAA
>CAYFUG010000034.1:0-4323 GCA_964346295.1 uncultured Bdellovibrionales bacterium | reverse complement strand
TAAATGATAAATCGAATCAGCGTAGGGTTAGATTTTTAGATGATGTATCACGATTCGAAGCTTGAAGTTTGATTCCTTGGTGTTAAAATTAAATCAGTTAGATTAAATAGAAAGATAAAAAGAGCAGCCATGAGTAATTCTAAACAAAAAATGATCAGCCAAGTGCGAGAGAGCCTGGAGGAATTTGTTGAATCCGAGGAGCAGCAGCGCTTAGTGGAGCGGATCCTAGAGGCCTTGAATTTTGTGGACCGAGGCTGGTTTGTGGGCGAGGAGAATCAAGAATTGGCTTATCTAGATGCCGCTAGGCCGATTGAAGGAGGACAAACAATTTCTCAGCCTTCTACTGTGGCAAGAATGTTGATGGTGACGGGAGTGAGTTCCGGGGAAGATGTTTTGGAAATTGGCTCAGGGAGTGGCTGGAATGCCGCTTTATTGGGATATTTAGCTCATCCGGGCGAAGTTTTAAGTTCAGAGGTAGTACCGGAATTGGCGGAGCAAGCTCAAGTTAATTTGGAAAATTTTAAAAATTCCGATCAAATCGAAAAAGAGACTCGGAAAAGTCTTAGTAAAGTGAGATTTGAACTTCGAAATGTTTTAGATGACCCTGAGGCTTTAGGGTGGCAATTTGATAAAATTATCGCTACCGCAGGAATTCAATTTGAACAGGAAGATAAAATTAAAGAATTAGCAGAGAAGCTCTTGAAGAGCCCAGGGAAATTGATTTGTCCTTACGCTGCCGGACCACTGTTAATTATTCAAAAAACCAACCAAGGCCGATTAGAGAAAAGATACTCTCGAGAGCAGTACGCTTTTGTGCCGTTGAAAGAGTAGTATTATCCGGTATTTTTAAATTAGCAATATTTATTAGCTTAAAAATCAAGAAGTCAAGAATTCAATTTCTTAGTTGCTTAATAAGATTTTAAAACTAAGAATTGCTACTACGATAGCTAGTAAAATTTTAATATTTTTATTCCCAATTTTTACGGCTATCTTAGCCCCAAGAAGGCCGCCTAGTAACATTCCTGTCATTAAAAAGATTCCTAGTTGATAATTGACTAGTCCTTGGAAAGAAAAAATTGTCAGGGAGAGGAGAGATATTAGCAACCAGGAGACCATATCAGTGGCATTGGACTCTATCAAGGTGAATCCCAAAAAATTGACGAGAACCAGGAAGATTAGAGGCCCTGTTCCAGCTCCAATTGCGCTAGCGTAAATCATCAAAACAAAATAGAGAAGTAGTCCCGCGGTTTCTCTTATGGGAGAAACCTTTTTCTTAATAACCCCGAATTCTTTTTTGAGAAATAAAACTGGCAAAGAGGCTAATAAGAAAATAGCGATAGCATATCTGATAGTAGGTTCATTGAGAGAGGTGATAATTTTGGTGCCGATAAAAGTTCCAGCAATGGCGATAGGTACCAATTTTTTAGAAGCTTTCCAGTTTACTCTATTTTCTTGGTGATACTTACTGAGGGAGCCTAAGCAGAGGCCCAGGGTTCCTAGGCGACTGGTAGCAATAGCGGCTAACATGGGCAGACCTAACAAATTAAGTCCGGGAATGGTGAGCAGTCCTGCTCCGCCCGAGGTGGCGCCAACTATTCCAGCTCCGATTCCTATTAAAAATATCCAGATTGATTCCATGAGAAGTTTTTCCTAAAAATTGGCTCCCTGGCTTATTTCTAGAAACTCTAAAGGATTAATCCAATTTTCCAAAAAATCAGGGTTTTAAACATAGCCTCTTAATTCCACTGACTGGTCTCGATAAATGGCTAAGTGGAGGTGCTTTCTTTCGTTACCTATCTCTTGAGTAAAGCCTTGGACTAGGACTCCCAGGAGTTTCCCTTTTTCTAGTTTTTGGTCTGTTTTTGCCTCGATGCTCTGTAGTTTAAGATGGCCATAAAGCATAGTGACTGGTTGATTCTCCAGACTGCACTCTTGGATGGCTACTCCGCCGTAGCCACTGACCCAGTTTTTTTAAATCAGAGGGCCGGTGCAAATAGCCCGTACTCCTGTCCGAGAGCTTTCTTCTCCTGGAAGAATCTCAAAATCAACCCCGGTGTGATAGCCGGAAAATCTCTCCGGCTGCACAGGGGAGTCTTTTCAGTATGAGGAATGTCATAAGAGCGACCTTTTTGGCAGTAGGGCTTAGCTAGCTCCCAGATTTAAAAAATGTTTTGTGCATAGTTATATAGGAAAATATGGGATTGTATAAATATCTAGTGAATAAAATTAATTTCACTTCAACCTTCCGTCTTCGCTTGTACTTGAGTTAACCTTCTTTTGTTTTTGGCTATTTTTTAGCATCAGTGAGCTCTGCAAATTTGCCTGTCATTGTGGGGTTTCCGTGGGTTAATCTTTTGATTGTCAAATCCTCTGCTTTGTTGTTAGCAAGGCGGAGATTATTTTCTGAGGAAAGAAGGGCAGCTTTAGTTTTTTGAAGATGATTAATAGTCTTGTCTATTTCTTCAATGGCAGTCTTGAATTTTCGACTAGCTAAGTCATAATTTTTTGCAAACCCTTCTTTGAAATTAGTTATTTTCTCCTCAAAGTTAGTAATATCAATATTTTGGTTTTTTACCAAGGCGAGTTCCGCCTTATATTTTAAAGAGTTCAGGGCGGCGTTTCTCAGGAGCGTTATAATCGGAATAAAAAACTGAGGACGAATCACATACATCTTGGGGTATTTGTGGGAAACGTCGACAATCCCGGTGTTATACAAATCATTTTCAGCTTCTAGGAGGGTAACTAAGACAGCGTATTCACATTTTTTTTCCGCGCGATCTTTATCAAGTTTTCGTAAAAAGTCTTCGTTTTTATGCTTGGTGGCAGTTTCATCGCCTTCGTTTTTCATTTCAAACATAATCGAGATTACTTCATTGCCGGATTCGTCTTCTTCGCGGTAAATGTAGTCGCCCTTGTTGCCGGTTTTGGAGTCATTGTCTTTTTCAAAGTAGGCTTTTTGAAAGGCGGTGGCGCGAAGTTTATTAAACTCGTTCTCGCAGTGTTGCTCTAGCGTTTCACCCACCATCTTAGTTGAAAGTTTGAGCTTCATATCTTTGTAATACTCGATCATCTCATCTTTTGATTTGAGTTCGTTTTCGTATTTTTCTTTTAGTGACAAGGTTTGAGTCTGCATTTCGTGCTGAGTGCTTTGCAATTTAACTTTAAGGTTATCTTTTTCTTTTTCTGCCGCATTGACTGCTTGGGTAACTGCCATTTTTTGCTCAAGCTCTTTATTTTTTAGTTGATTGGCAAAGTCATCCCGTTCTTTTTCTATTTTTTTAACGGCTTCATTGACAGAAAAATCTTTCTCAACTGTGGCCTTTTCAATTTTTGACTTCATGTTGGCAATCTCGGCCTCTTTTTTATTCAAAATCTCAGTGAGCTCTCTTTCGCTTAAGGCCTTTAGTTCAGTAAGTTCTTGGTCTTTTTTTGCAAGGGCCTCCTGCAGTGAGTTTCTTATGTTGGCTTCGGCTAACTTAACAGCCTCTTCCTTTCGGTTTTCTGCTTCTTCTAGGCGGTCGCGTAATTCTTTTTCGAATTGATGATCGCGGACTTGCTTTAAGATCTCTGCGTATCCCGCTTCATCTACTTTAAAGACTTTTTCGCAATGCGGACATTTAATATTGTGCATAATTTTTTGTTAAGGGTCTTTTGATGGGGCGTCTTGTTATTTAAGTAGTAGCATTGCAGCTTCATATTTAGGCCTAATTATCTCTTTAGAATTTTCAAAGTGGAGTTGCTTCCACTTTCGTTCAAGTTTTTGCCTTACAGAAACTTCTGCTTCTTCTGGAGTTTTATTTTCGTAAGTGAAGGCAGCCTTAAAGATGCCTGCGATGTTATCAAAATGACTTAAAGCATCTGCTTCCGCAATAAGCTGCTCCTCAAGGCCACGCCTTCTTTTTTTTGGGAGCCTCTATGATTTAAGAGGCATTTTTTAACCAATTCAATTTTTTCAATTGGATGATGGAAGGCCTTTAATTTTTCGTCGACTTTATCAGCGATACATTTAGTTTAGCAGACTCGTTGATTTTTAGAAGCTCGTCTATTGTCAGCAAAAAGAAGGCGAAAATATGGGCGGAAGAAAAATGACAGTTCTTAATTTTATAGTAGAGTCATTTTTCGTTAGCCGGATGTACTGTATTAGGTGATGTAATTTTTTCTTATCCTTACTGGTCGTTTCTCTCTGGTCTTTTTTTCAATTGTAATAAAACAAGATTTTCTACTTTGGGCTTTGGGAAGAAGAGAATAAAAGGAGTGAACTACCAAAACTCAAAACTCCTTATTAAATACTTTATTAAATACCCGTGATACATCATCTAAAAA
>CAYFUG010000033.1:0-5006 GCA_964346295.1 uncultured Bdellovibrionales bacterium | reverse complement strand
ACGAGGATTATCGTAAAGCTGACTTTGGTTATGATGTTTGTGCGGAGGGATCGCCTCGCACCGGACCGGTAACCAATATTTTGCTGACCCTCGGCATCTCTTTGCTGCTCACCATTGCTACTATGTTTTATCTCAACAAACGCAAGCAGCGAATGTAGGACTTCCAAATTTTGAAAATTTCGTTATTCCTACAAGGAGACGGGGCAGGCAAAATCTCCGCTACTCGCTCTCCGTGTCCTTTATGAAAAACAAAAACACTCTGCTAAATAAAATAGCGGGGTGTTTTTGTTTAAAGCCCTTTGAGCGTCAATTGCTATTGACATATAATTTATTTTATGCTTATATGAACTGCTCTGGAGAAATTCCAGAGTCAGGTTAGTTAAGTTCTTTGAAAATTGGCGAAACATTGGTTTTGGGTTACTTGGGCGATTAAAGGTTAAAGGGTTTTTGATTGCCGAAGCGACCCAAAACCAAAAACTTTAAACGAAGGACAAAAAGGAGGTTTTCATGTTTTTTAACCAAGAAAGCAGAGGCAAAGGCGCCGCGGCATTTTTTATGGCCGCGGCTTTGGCAATCTTTTTTCTGGGAGCTGCTTGCGGCCCCAAAAAATTTACCATGGCGGAGTTTGAGGAAGAATTTAAGGCGGGGCAAGCGGTTCCGCCTCAAATTGTTAAGTCCCGAGTGTCTCAGGGTGTCCAGCCTGTATCTAGCGCTAGGCCTGCTTTAAAGGCCCTTGTTAAGGCTGACAATCGAAGGGGAAGAATTTTTCGTAGGCTTTACAAAGCCTACGGGTATTCGGTTACGCTTCTGGAAAAGGCAAAGTTCAGCAAGTATGTAGAGCTGGAAACCAGGAGGGTGAATAAGACAGGAATTGAGGAAAGGCAGGTCCGAATTGTCATTTCCTCGAAAATGTTGCGCAAGCTAGAGGCGGAGATGAACAATCCCGCCTCTGATGCGGACCTTCAAGCTGTTCTGGAGAGGTTCTGCGTTAAGCAGGCGGAGCAATTCCGAAGAAGTTTATTATTTCCTGCGGAGCCCCTTCAGCCCGTCGATCTTTTGCCTCCTCCCCAGCCTTGCAATGGTTGTGTAGGGGCTCGCCGCGACAATCCAGAGTTTTTGGGAGTCGCTTTTGACTTCTTAAACATCTGGGATTGGTCGCAGGTTGAGAGTGCCACCGAAGCCGGCCATAACGACCGGCAATGGGTGAACGCTGCTGCCTACCATCGGGGCAAAGTCCGGAAGCCCGGGAAGGCGGCCTATGTTCCCGGCGCCAAGCCGGTGGTGGCCTACGCAAATTTTTTCGGGGGATTGCGTTGGGAAAATCTCCCCCCTGCTTATCAGCAGCTTGTTTATGAACATGCTAGACTGATTGAGCGGACAGGGGATCAGATTTTCACTCGTCAGGAGATCAGAGACAAGCGGATCCCTAAATGTATGATTTTGGAGATTTCCTGGGATCCGGCCACTGGCTGGGATCATCGCTTTAGGGCTATGAAGGGGGTTCCCTCACCCCGCCTTTGATGTTTTTCCTCGCCAATTTTCTCAAAACCAGAAGGCCTCGAACCTGGGGTCTTCTCTCAATTTAAAACTAATTTTAGTTTTAGGGCCCGACCATTTCCATCTGGAAACGGTCGGGTCTTTTTTGTTAATAAAAAATTTGCTACAATTTAAGTAAATTATATCAGAGCTAACCAAGGCAATTTCTTTCTTGGAGTCATCCCCGCGAAGGCGGGGATCCAGTAAACCAAACTGGGATCCTGCTTTTCTGGGAATAACCGCATATTTTAGCGCTACTTTTTAATTCTTTATTTTGAAGCAGTTTTCATTTATTCGCCATCCGTACTTTCTAAAATCCGTCTTTATCGGCTTGTTTTTGGTTTTCACAATTGCTCTCATCGGAAAGCTCTGTAGCTCTAATTCAAGCTCCTCCGAATCTGTCCAGCCGCTTGATGACAACCCTCGCCCCAGCTGCTTTACTCCCCAATCCTTCTATCCTCCGCTGAGTCAAACCGCAAAGGAATCTCTGATAGACACAGTCCGTTTTGCCCTTCTAGATTCCTCCTTGGGCCACAAGCGCTCTGATTTTGCTCCTCAATTTCAAAAGCATACTTACCAAACCTTTGTCACCTTAAGAGAAAATGGACAACAACTAACCCAAGGCCAAGCACGCACTCTTAATTTAGAACGAGCAGTTTATCAAGCTACCCAAGCTGCCTATCAATCAGCTAAACCAGACCTAGCACCTCAAAAAAATTGCTCCAGCTGTGATTGCGAAAAAGACTTTTCTCATTTAGAAATTGAGATTACTTTGATAGAGCCTACTAGGCAAGACGCCGATAATTTTGAAGCCGGAATCACCGGCGTGGAATTTAACTCCTCTGATCCCGCCCTTGCCTCCACCATCCTTCTCAGTAAAGATTTTCTAGAACAAAACTACATTCAAACCACCTCTTTTGATAAGCGAAAACGCCTAGAAGCAATTTACCAACAAATTATCGGTCAACGCCTCCCTGAAGAACAAAAAAACGATCTCCGAGTTAGTAATTTTCGAGACTTTACTTTTGGCACCACCCAATTTACCGGGTCGGAGATCGTCAACTTCTATAGAGGTAATTCTGCAGACAGCTGCAGTCTCTCTCTTACTCCCGAGCGTGTTCAAGAATCAATTCAATTAGCCGAGCAGTGGCTCCTTAATAATACCTCTCCCCGAGGAGATTTTCGTTATTCTTACTACCCCTCCTTGGATGAATTTTCTCCTAATAACAACTTTATTCGTCAATTCTTAGCTTCTCGCTACCTGGCAGAAATTGCCTCCGATAATTCTCAAGCGGACAAGTTACATCAAGAGAATCTAGGTTTTATTTTTGAAAATTGGTATCAAGAAGAAGGCCAGGGCGAAAGTGGGGTAGGCTATATTTACAACACTTCTCGACCTAACGGATCTAAATTAGGCGCCAACGCTCTTCTGCTCCGTGCCTTAATTTACAGTCCCTATTTTGATCAGTATCAAGACAAATGGCAAAGATTAGCTAATTCCATTTTAGAAACTCAAAACCCCGATGGCTCCTTTAACGCTTTTTATGTTGAACCTCCTAAAGAAAAACAATACGACGAAGATTACTACCTAACTTTTTATAGCGGAGAAGCCCTCTTAACTCTAATCGAGCTCTATCAAAAAACCGGCCAGAAAGTTTATCTAGAAGCTGCAATTAAATCCCAGGATTATTATTTGGAAAAGTACGCGAATCAAATTGAGGAAAATTATTATCCCGCCTATGTCCCTTGGCACTCTCAGTCTCTTTACAAAATCTATCAAGCTACTGAAGACAAAAAATACTTAGAGGGAATCTTGGTTATGAATGATAAACTCCTAGAATTACAAAATACTTCTGGAGAGCCTTATCGAGATTATTTGGGAAGATTTTTTAATCCCGCCACCCCTCAGTACGGCTGGCCGCATTCTGCTTCCGATGGACCCTATACAGAAAGTCTCTACTATGCCTACCGGGCCGCTCAAGAATTAGGAAAATCTGATTACCAAATAAAGTATCGAGAGAGGCTTACTTTAAGTCTTAAAAATTTACTTCGCCATCAGTTCCACGGTGCTAATATGTACTACATTCAAAAGCCAGAACGAGCCCGGGGAGGCTTTAAAACTAATCTTCACGATAATCGTTTACGCCTTGACAACACCGGCCACGGAGTAGACGCCTTACTTTTAGGTCAAAAATTTCTTCAAAATCAATAAAGGGATTGATTTTCCCTTTTCAGGTGCTACAATAGTCCAATACTGTCTATCTTTATCCTTGTTAAATCTTAATAATAAATTTTTATAGAGTTCCTTGGGGAATTTAATTAGAAATCCTCAAAAACTCCTAATAGATCATGATAAAATCTTCCCCTAGCAAGTTCTGGAAGAAATTAAAAGCCCTCCCAGAAAAAGAAAAGCCCCTTAATTTTTTGATTGCTGCCGGAGCAATCGCTCTTATTACTATCTTTGCCCTAATCACCCTAGAAAGAATCACCCCTCGACCTCAAGGACCCCAGGAACTTCAAACTTCGATCAGCCAGGAAGATCAGACCCTGGTCATTTATGACCAAAATTGGGGTGAAATCCTTCGGGAGTCTGGAATAGCAGCCGGTACTAACACCTTTGAGGTAGATGATCTTAACCTAAGTCCTGGAAAATATCACTGGCGAATTTATGTTCCCGGAGCTCCCGACGAGAATCAGTGTTACAACGGAAACTGCGAAGGAGATTTTGAGATTACCACTCCCGCTCCTATCTGCGGAGACAACGAAATTAATCAGTCCCAGGAGCTCTGCGACGGAAATGCGATCAGAGAAGGACTGGAAATGCCCCCCGGTCAAAGTTGTCGCCCTCCAAGCAGCTCTAATCCCTGCACTTTTTGCGGAGACGAAATTCTTCAATCTGGATCCGGAGAAACCTGTGACCCTCCTGGAGAATTTGTCCCAGGTCATTACACTCAAAGATTTTGCCGCAATGACTGCACTTATTGCGGAGATGGTAATGTAGATCCCGGAGAAGAGTGTGACGATGGCAACAGTAATAATAACGATAGTTGCCGCAATGACTGCACCAGACCCAACGGAGGAGATGGCGACGGAGATGCTGATGCCGACGCAGATGCCGATGCGGATGCAGATGCCGATGCGGATGCAGATGCCGACGCTGATGGCGATGGAGATGGCGACGGAGATGCTGATGCCGACGGAGATGCTGATGCCGATGGAGATGCTGATGCCGATGGAGATGGCGACGGAGATGCCGGAGTTTTTCTAAACGACTCGAACTACTTTCAAAAAATCAGCTCTGTCCTAATCCCTTCTGCTCAGGCAGCAGTGATTGCTTCCGCTCGTGGTCATTGCGGGACTCCTTACAACTATATTCAAAATCCTGATTACCTCGATTGGTCCGATTGCTCTTTTACTCCCCCTCCTCAGCAATGTGATCCGGATGAATTTAATATCACTTCCGGAGGAAC
>CAYFUG010000032.1:0-5933 GCA_964346295.1 uncultured Bdellovibrionales bacterium | reverse complement strand
TTGTTTATTCATAATCCTAGACTAGCACTTTTGGAAGTGGTAGTCTAGAGCCATTTAAAATATCAAACTAAATTAAAAAATCTTCCTTCTTTGTCTTGGAGTAAAGGAGGCCTAAGACCCCGAAGGAGCATAAACTAGTATGAAAGACCCAGTAAAAAAGACAGAGCACCGGCAATCAACTTTAGGATTCACTCTAATTGAGCTTCTCCTAGTGATGGCCATTATTGGCATTTTGGCGGCTGCCGTCATTGTAGTAGCAGGGGGCCAAAGAGAACGAGCCAAAAAATCCGGGGCTCTTCAGTCTATTAAAGGCATGCAAACCAATGTTGCCGCCTGTTTCTTCAATGGCAACTTAGATATTGCCGCTGGAAGAAACTCTTCTTGGGTTCGACCCGGAGGCACCACTATCACTGGAAACGGAGCCAACTGCACTATTCCTGCTATGCCGGATTTTGGTTGTCCCTCGGGAAATGATCCTAAGATGCTAGTCTATAGCAATTCGGGAGTTACCTCTACTTATCGAAATACTGGAAAAACTCGAAATGCCTCCTTTATGTTTCATTGCAGCGATGGGCCGGGTCCAATTGCCTACTGCTATTACGATGGATTAGAAAATGCTAAATGCGAGCTAGACGACTAGCGAAGAATGTTCATTTTGAATTAGAGCAAGTTCTAAACTTGCTCTTTTTTATTCAGTAGAACTCCATCTTCAATTTCCCTTTCCTCATTCTTTCTTCTTAGTCTGAAATTAATCCAAATCTGTCTACGTTTCAGAACTCAGCATCTCCCGCAAGTACTCTCCCGTAGCACTCTGCTCATTGGCCGCTAATTGCTCCGGAGATCCTGCTGCCACTAACTTACCCCCATTCTTGCCTCCCTCTGGGCCCAAGTCAATGATCCAGTCGGCCGTTTTGATCACATCCAAATTGTGCTCAATCACCACCACCGTATTGCCAGCGTCTACCAAGCGATGCAAAACTTCCAAGAGCTTCTTAACATCCTCAAAGTGCAGCCCGGTAGTCGGTTCGTCTAGAATGTAAAGAGTGTTTCCAGTATTACGCCGAGCCAACTCACTGGACAGTTTGATTCGCTGAGCCTCGCCCCCGCTCAAAGTGGTTGCTGATTGACCGAGATGAATATAACCCAACCCCACATCCTGAAGAGTTTTTAGTTTAGTATGAATTTCTGGATGCTTTTGGAAAAAATCCGTGGCTTCATTGACCGTCATCTCTAACACCTGAGCAATGTTTTTATCTCGATAGCGTACTTGCAAAGTTTGGCTATTATAGCGCTTTCCTCGACACACCTCGCAGGGCAGGTAAACATCCGCCATAAACTGCATTTCCACCTTCAAATAACCGTCTCCCTTGCAAGTATCACAGCGCCCTCCTGGAACATTAAAAGAAAACCGTCCCGGCTGATAACCTCGAGCCCGCGCCTCTTTAGTCTTGGCAAATAGAGCCCGGATAGGCGTAAATACTCCCGTGTAAGTAGCGGGATTAGAGCGCGGTGTTCGGCCAATCGGCGCCTGATCGATCATAATCACCTTGTTTATTCGGCTATAATTG
This sequence comes from uncultured Bdellovibrionales bacterium, assembly GCA_964346295.1. Lineage (GTDB taxonomy): Bacteria > Patescibacteriota > Minisyncoccia > Moranbacterales > DUUL01 > CAYFUG01. Next base: position 4,365 of record CAYFUG010000032.1, on the reverse strand, counting down.
GCCACTTCCGTCACTTTTCCCGGCACATCCAAGGCCCGATGTAATCGATTAGCTAACCATTTATAGAGAATTTCCTCTACCAGAGTTGATTTTCCGCTCCCGGAAACTCCTGTCACACAAGTAAAAGTCTTCAAAGGAAACTCCACTGTTAGATTTTTGAGATTGTGCTCTCGGGCTCCCTTCACTACCAAGGCCTGCTTTTTACTAGCCACCCTCCTTTGCGCTGGAACTGCAATTTGACGCCGACCAACCAGGTAATCAGCTGTTAATGAAGCCTCCTCGGGAAGCTTCAACAATTGCTCTACTGATCCGGCGTGGATTACCTTGCCGCCATGTTTACCCGCTCCCGGTCCCACATCCACTAAGAATTCCGCCTGGCGAATAGTCTCTTCATCGTGCTCAATCACAATCACACTGTTGCCGATATTTTTAAGTTGCACCAACATCTCCAAAAGCTTGCTGTTGTCCCTAGGATGAAGACCAATGGAAGGTTCGTCTAAAATATAAAGGACTCCTGTCAAACCTGAACCAATCTGACTGGCTAGCCGAATCCGCTGGGCCTCTCCCCCGCTGAGAGTGTTAGCGGCTCGATTAAGAGTAAGGTAATCCAGTCCCACACTAATCAAAAAGGAAAGGCGATTGCAAATTTCTTTGAGAATCTGCTCGGAGATCAACTGCTGTTTTTCGGTCAGTTTGACTGTCTGAAAAAAACCTTCTGCCTCCTGCGCCGATAACTCAGAGATTTCCGCAATATCTTTCTTGCCTATTTTCACCCACAACGCCTCGGGGCGGAAGCGAGTGCCCTTACAAGTAGAACAAGGTTTATTATTCATATATTTTTCAACCTCTTTTCGGACTGCCTCTGAATCAGTCTTGCGATAACGATCCTGCAAATGCCGCAACAGTCCCCGCCAGCGCACTTTGTAGTGACCCGAGGAACTTTTAAAACAATACTTTACCTCTATCTGATCTTCGTATTCTGCCCCTGGCCCTTCTAAAAGAATCTTCAGTTCTTCCTCCGTCAAATCTCGCATCCGCTTGTGCTGAGAGATTGAAAAGGCCTGGCACACTGCACTCAATAAATGGCCGTAAAAATTGTTCCGCTTATAACTCCAAGGAATCAGGCCGCCCTCCGCAATAGTCTTATTAGGATCCGGCATCACTAAATCTCGGTCAATTTCTCGCTTAATCCCCAGACCTTCACAAGCCGGGCAAGCTCCGTGAGGAGAATTAAAGGAAAACAGTCGAGGCTCCAATTCCGGAAACTCTACCGGATGCTCCGGACAAGAAAGATTTTGATTGAAAACCAACTCTCGAACGCCTGTTTTAGCTGGCACTTTTCTTGCCTTGTTCTTGTTCTCCTTAGCTGTTTGGTCTGTCTTGAAACTTAAACCTTCCACTCGCACTTTCACCATCCCGTTGGCTAATTTGAGAGCAATTTCTACTGCTTCAAAAATCTGATTGAGGTTTTCGCTGTCCAGTTCCACCTCGTCTACTAAAATGTCAATTTGATGCTTCTTGTAACGAGAAAGTTTAATATTATTCCAGTTCACCAAACTCTCCTCTTTGCCGTCTACAATAGCTCGGGAAAAACCTCTCTGAAACATCTCTTGCAAAAAAGTACTAAACTCCCCTTTTCGATCTCGCACCATCGGCGCCAAAATCTGCGCCCTTAAAACACCTAGTTGCCCTTGACTAGCTCCCCCTTTCTTAAGGGGGGTTGAGGGGATTTTATCAAACTCCTCAGTTTTAACTTTTTTACCCGCAGCTAAATCCAAAATCCGATCCACAATCTCATCCGTAGCCAAGGGGGTAATCTCTCTCCCGCATTCCGGACAATAAAACACTCCCGCCTTGGCAAACAATAAGCGCAAGTAATCATGAATTTCCGTTACCGTCCCTACCGTACTCCGCGGATTATGAGAAGCGGTTTTTTGATCAATGGAAATAGCCGGTGAAAGCCCTTCGATAGAATCCACTTTAGGCTTCTCCATCATCCCCAAAAATTGCCGGGCATAACTGGATAAGCTCTCCAAGTAGCGCCGCTGACCCTCGGCAAAAATGGTATCAAAAGCCAAAGTTGACTTTCCACTTCCGGAAAGCCCCGTAAAAACTACAAATTGCCCGTGGGGCAATTCTAAATCTACATTTTTTAAGTTATGCTCCCGCGCCCCCCGGATCACAATCCGCCGCGGCACTGAGCAAAAACTATCCTCATTTTTCATATTACTTAAAAATATCGTAAACCCCAACTTATTTAGATCTGCCTTCTCTTGTATACTCAATCACCATATTTTGGAAAGATTTCCCATCCGTAAGAGGTGGTACACTTATAACCTTCACCGGCTTTTCCATCATAAACGCCATTCCAAGATCGAAAAGACAACCTTGCGATTGGCCATCCCATACAAATAAAACCTCTGATGCTTTGCGAATAGCAGCTCTGTTATCGGTACATATTTGCAGACCAATAGGATCATCCTGCTTGGTGTCCCGAGCTGGATAATATACTTCAGGATCCGCAAGAACAGGCTCGATTATAGCCTTAATCTCAGGAGATTGATTGCGAACTGGGCAAATAAGAAATTTCATGGCTTTACCATCTTAACTATTTAGCTAATGCCGACTAAAATCTTAGATTTTATAATCAATTAAGACAAATCCACTTCTCCTTTCAGATATCTACCGCAAAAAGAAACTACATTAGGAGCACAAGAATAAGCTTTATATTCCCTTATAGGCATCCAAAACAACTCGTCAAAAACTTCTGGTTCCTGAATACTGGGAACTTCTCCCGCTTCTATTTTTCCTAAAAAAATATAGCACCGAAAAGATCGCTTCTCGAAATTGAATTCTTCAGTCACAAGGCGTTTGAGCAATTTAACATTAGATCCCAACTCTTCCCTACTCTCTCTTTTTGCTGTTTCCTCAGGACTTTCTCCTGCTTCTATTTTTCCCCCAGGGAACTCACATGAACCATTCCTCCTTTTTTTAAAAAGCAGGAGTCGATCTTGACCATCAATAATTGCACAACCAGCTAACTCAACCTTAGAAATATCCCTTTTTTGACTTGAAGATTGCATAATTTTATTTTCTATAACTCTTTTAAATATCAACTTAATTAAAACACCAACCTGTGAAACCAAAATTTTCAAAAAGTAGCTTCTTACTCCTCTTGTAACCTATAAACCGCTCGACCTGACACCCTCAAATCAACATACTCCAACCGCCCCAAATTTTCCAGCCCCACTTCTTCCGTTAGAACCTTCTCCAAAACTGCTAACTGCTGACCGGCTTCCTGTTTAGTAGAGAAATAAGCCTTCCAGCCAGCCTCAGTTTCTACTTCTAGCTGCTCTGCTACCCGAGAAGGAGTTTTTAAGAAATTAGTTTTCCATTCATACCGCCCTTTAGTGGCAGCAACTTCTAAAATCAACTCTAACGTGCTGGGATCCAAAAGCTTCGCTCCTGGTTCTACGTCCTCCCCTTCTCCCATAACCTCTTCCAGGACTCGCGCCTGAACCTCTCTTGCCAGTTCCGGTGCCTCTTCTAAGCGATAAAAAACCACTCCTTCTTCATCTACTAAGAAACAATCCTCTTCATTGTACCTTCCTTGGCACCAAGTAATGAACTGCTCTCGCTCTTCTGCTACTATCTTAAGACTTTTAGGAAACTGCTTCTCGACTCGAATATCCTTTAAGATTTTAAACTGCTCCGCTAACTGATCTTCTAGTTTAACGGCCGAAAAAAAGAGAAAGTTTCTGCCTAAAAAATCCTCTGCTTGATTTTGTAAAAATTCCCCCCCTTTATTCTCCAAGGATTTTTGAGTATCTGCTGACAATTCCGCACCCTCTTTACCGACTACTTCAATTTGACTAACCTCCAAAGCGGGAGAAAAAAATAGCAACCAACCAAAAAATCCCCAGAAAGCTAAAAAAAAGAGCCCAAAGGCCCCTCGATGAGTTGTGCTCGCCAGATTTTCCTGGCGCATCGCAGCCTTTCGCTTCCGAGAATTAGATTGTTTTTTCACTTTTTTGTAATCTTTAATCCCCACAGCAAAGCTTACGAGGAATATCTACGATTCAAGAGTATACGAAGTTTTTGCGTAATGAAATGGAGCAAAAATTTGGGTGAAGGAATTTTTTATTCCTTATAAATATTATAGCGAAAAATTCCTGAACCACATACTCTTTGTTAAGCAGAGTTGCCACATTTTTTAAAGCCATTCATACCATTCATGTTTTTTAATTTTACCATTAAAGTCTCTTTCATTTTTAATATTTGATAAATTAAGTGTTTCAAAATTTATTCCATATTCTTCTTTTAGCCCATCAGTAAAAATTTTCATCATTCTATCCATAGCTCTTT
>CAYFUG010000031.1:0-6106 GCA_964346295.1 uncultured Bdellovibrionales bacterium | reverse complement strand
TAGCTTTGGTTTAGACATGGTTTAATAATCACTTTTTCTGTTTCTTGCTTGGTTTACACTAGGATAATTTTAGCACTTCGAGACAAGAAGCACAAGATTGAAGATTGAAAAATTTAATTTATCGATCAATAAGGGATTCTTATAGCCCCCTCCTTCGGAGAAATAAAAAATCTAGAATCTCCCAGTAGCTAGCAAGATTATATTAGTAGAATAAGTCCCTTCGGCAGTATCTCCGGCAATATTAGAAATAAAAGACATAGTAAAGGTAGTATTATCAGAAGCCGAATCACAATAAGCAATAGTATCTCCCGAAGAAAACTTATAACTATCCACTGTATTATAATCAGCCGCCACTAAACCACTCCCGGAGGCAGGATCCGCTCCCCCACTGGGAGTGGTATTCGCTCGTAAGTTAAAACCGAACTGTTCTGTTCCTGGACTAGAAACGGCCGGGGTGCTCAGAGCGTCGATTGTCTTGCCTCCATCCGTCAAAGTACTGCCAAAATATTCCACCACATAGCCATTAGTAGCATTAGTAGTCACCCCAAAGGTAGTAGTTCCCATGGCCGTAGTAGAAGGATCGAGCGTCCCTAAGTCCACCAAATTACTGTCAATTGAAAAAATTAAAAAAGGCTGATCAAAGTCATCTGTTTGCCAAAAACCCGCTCCCAAATCATAAGTAGTAGAACTACTATCACCAGTCCCCACTTCTCCTCCGGTATCCCCCAGGTCGTAACTAGTAGAGCTAGAGCTGTTGCCAAAACTACCAATCACATCATTAGTAATAGTGAAATTAGAAGTACTCATCTCCGCGCCCACTTCCAGTGGCAAAATCAATAGAAAAAATCCCACTAAAAACAGGCACTTTTTAAATAACTGACTCTCAATAAATGATTTAATTATCATAGTTTAAGCTTTTGATTTTATACTAAGTTTTTTATGAATTTTAAATTAATTTAAAGCAAACAATCTCGCCGTGGAAATGAAATAGAATTTTTTAAGCTCAATAATTACTAATCTTAAGTGCGACAAGCATAAAACTTCAAAGGCACCAGTGAGAGAATATGCGGTTTAAAATAACACCTCTTAAGTAGCAGTTCCCCACAATCTTACTCAAAATAAATCTCTTTGGCTTACAATTTCAAATTTTTTCCACCCACTTGAGGTTTTTTAATCCGAACATCTGTTTCTCCTTGCCCCGCCACACTACCAGCCTCCTGAGCAGACTGAACCTTTAGAGAGTACTCGCCTCGATCAAAGATAAAAGCGTATCTTCCGGATTGATCGGTAACGGCTCTTCCTTTTAGACTACCGTCTTGTTTGCTGTAAAGCCCCACCATCGCGAAAGGTTTTGGCGTACGGCCTTCTGTTACCTTACCCCAAGCTTGCTTAGCAAAGTTAGTGCGGCTAAGTAAATAGAAAAAGATATAACAAAGAATAATTAAAAAATTAAACCAATTCGGGGTAAAAGCAAAAATTACCACGCTTAAAATAAATCCGGAATAGAAAATTAAATTTGAGACACTGAAAAAACTTCTCTGACTAAATACTTTTTCTAAGGTGCTAATTTCCTGCTCCCGCCTCAAGGGAATTGCTACATCTAAAATATCTTCTTGCTGAAATTCCAGCTCCTTTCCTTGGTGGTAATTGGGATCATATAACACCGTCGCGTTTTTTAATTCATCTTCCCCCAAGACAGAGTAACCCTTCCTGAAAACACTTAAGGTGTACCTTCCATTGGGAACCAAGAAGAAATAAAACCCGTGCTTGTCAGTAGTTTTAGCTTCTTTTACCTTGCCGTCATCTCCTACCACGGAAACCATCGCCAAAGAGATCGGTTGACCAGTCTGAGAATCATAAACAATCCCTTTCCGCTTTCTCCTCTTAACAAAAAATAAGGAAAAGACATTAAAAAGTGCTCCTCGCAGCTGAAACAAAGAGGAAACCGAAGAGGCCAGCTGAGCCCCCACTGCCGCTCCCGTCACAGCTGCCAATCCGGTGGAGGCAATTTTGGTTCTGGGATCCTGAGCAAATTCTTTGATTCCTTGTTGAAGACTGCCCCACATTCCCTCCGGATCCTCCTCTTCTTCTGGATCCGAACTCTCCCCATAGTCGGAATCCTCCTCTTCTTCATCGTCATCTGGTAAAAACTCGTACCAGTGATCTTCATCATCCCCATCTAAGTTTTCAATTTCTGCTTCTGACTGATCGTCCACTGGCTCTTCTGGTTCAGTGGGAGAGATAGGCGGAGCAGGAGGCGTTACTGGCTCCTCTTCTTCCTCCTCTTCTTCCTCTGTTTCAAAAGACATTCCATCTTTATCTCCTACTTGAGAACCATTAAAGCAATGGATTTTGTAAAAATATTCCTCTCCCGCATCCAGGCCGCTCAAAGTTACTTTATGACCCAAAGAATAACCACTCTCCTTGTCACTTCCCTCATCGTAATCAGTGTCGGTTCCGTAAGAAAACTTGCACTGAGCAATCATGTCCGTGCGCCAAGTAATCTCTATTGAATCCTCGGTAATATCGTCTTCGTCAACATTGTAAATAATAATCGGCACGGAAGAGATTGGGATGTAAGCACTCACCCCCACTCCCACCGACTCCGGAGGAGGAGTTTGACTAAAAACAGATCCCGAAGCCAGCCCCAAGCCCAAAGCCACTACCACAAAAAGGGCTTCTTTGGAAACCCTCTTAGTGGTTTGATGGCCGGCTCCTCTTAAAGTTAGAGCCGCAAAAATTTTTCTAAATCTTTTTTTCATGGGAGAATTTTCCCTTTTCCCTCTAAATTATTTCCGGACTTAAATAACATGCACCGTTTAGCGTTGACAATCCCAACCTCAATCCGACTTCAATGAAGCTCCCTTTTTTACTACCGGTCACTACCCCTAGGCTCTCGCCAATCCTACCAATCTAAGGCCAAACTCTTAGAAACCGCCTGAGAAGTATTATTTGTCGGCAATGATTAGTTTACTTTTTCTTGCTCGATTTCTTGCTAGAGTTCTTGACTGCTCGCTTAGTAATCATTTTGTTGTACTGACGAAAAACTACTCCCAAGATCACTAAAGAGATCACTACTATAATAAGTAACTCCAGAGGAATCATCCAAAAACTCACTCTGGCCACTTCCTTTTCTCCTAAAGGCAAGGCGGCGGTCACCTCCGCGGTATAGCGCCCAAAATGAAAATTCTTCATTTGATAACGAGCTCGAGCAAAAAATCCCATTTCTTTCAGTTCTTTTACTGCTGCTTCTGTGCCCCAAAGAGTTTCATACTTCCGAATGCTCTGCGGTAAAACATTTCCTCCTGAATTAGTATTTACTAGCTCCAATTCAGTCTCCTTCCCCAGCATACTCCGCACCTTAACGGTCCCCTCTGGCTTAAAGTGAACATTCCCTTTGTTTTCTATTCGAGTGTAAAAATAGGCAGGCATCTGTCGAAAAAAAGCTTTTTTGTCTTTCTCAAAGTTTCGCACATAAAAATCTTTAACATCCCCTTCTTGTTGAACCTCTCCGCTTACCCGAATCAAAAGCAGTTCTCCGGCTCCGTGAGTCAAACTAACATTACCTCCATCTTTGCCTTCTTCATTGAAAAAAATCACCGGATAATACCCTCCTGGCTCCGCGTCTTGAGGAATAGAAATAGTAAAAGGTATCACTTTCCATTCGTGAGTATTAACCTGAATCGGTCCTTTGTTGATGGTAATCCAATCCACGGCCGAAGGAGAATCGTCTTGAGGGTCCTTCTCGATTAACTCCGGATCTCCGCTTTCGTCTTCCCCTGCTTGAAACTCCATCATAAAAGTCTTCAAAGAAAGATCTTTTTCGGTTTCGTTGTATAATTTCAGTTGCGCGCTAATCACTTCTCCCGGGTCTCCGGTAAATTCTCGAGCGGGAGGAGAAATCGTTAGGGCTTCGGCACTAGAAGCGCCTAAAACTAACCCGGCTGACACAATCAGCCCTCCTAGCAGTGTGTACTTTTTCATTGTTCGGTATTTTGATTTTTTATTATTAATTTAATTTTAAGTCTCTGTTTTTTTAACTTAAATCAATTATACAAATTTATTGCCAAGCTCGCAAGTCATTTCATTAAAAACCTTTAAGCAATCCCAAGGTACCTTCTTTTTCTTCTTCTGTCTCAAATAAAGCCAGGCCGTTTTAATTTTAATAGAGAATAACTTTATTCCTTGCTAATAACTGGATTCTGAAATAAACTAATCCCAATTTTCAAAGCTTAAAAGCTCTTTTGAGAAGACAAGCAAACAAAAAATGGGGCCGTTGCCCCATCTTTTGTTTTTTGCTTTTTGTTTTCCTTTGGCTATTTGGGCCAAAAATGCTAAGCGCGATTTTTTCAAAGACCTTGACCCAGTACTCACCTCGCATTAAGTCTATAAGCTAAGGGCTATCAACTAAGAACTAACTCGGTTTTCCTGGGTTGCAACAAGTCCTGCCAACAAGTATCTAGGGTTAGGCGCCGCCCCCCACTAAAAGTGCAGAGCGTGCGCCTAACTAAAAGCTTGCTGTCTAGAACTTACCGGTTGCTAAGAGAGTTAAGGTAGTCTCATAGTCACCAGCAGGAGTTACACCAGAGATAGCTGCTTGAGCCTCTAGGTCAACAGTTTCGCTGTCGATAGGGCCAGCCGAAGTTACCAAGCTCTGGTAAGCAGTAGAAACAGCTAAATCGGAAGCGCCATCATCATCAAATCCAGCATCGATAGTCAAGCCAGCAGTTGGGTTAGTAGCGTAAATTCCAAAGCCTTCGGTTCCGAAAGCAATTGCAGAGCTAGCAGTAGAAGCCAAAGTGTTTCCGGTTCCTACGCTGTGCAATCCGGTTCCAGCCGCAGGATTAGTGTCTTTTACTTCAACCACTGCGCCATCGTCAGCATTGGTAGAGAGGGTCAAGGTAACTGGAGCACTTGGAACACCTGCTCCTAACTCATCCGCAGTAGCGTAACGATCAACAGTAGCGGTGATAGGACCAAATCCAATCGCATTGTCACTAATTTCGAAAGTCAAAGTAGGTTCTACTCGTCCAGTAATCTGAACTTCATCATCGGCGATGATATCAACTGCTAGCTTACTAGAGTCAATGTCATCAGTTCCATCGTTAGTGGTAACAGTGATTACTCCGGTAGTAGTATTGGCAGGAGTTCCTAGGTCAGCAACGCCACCAGAAATCACTACTCCGTACAAAGTACCGGCAGTAAGATCATCTACTCCGCTAATAGTAATGGTACCAGCGGTACTATCACAAGCAGCGGTTAAAGTACCAGGGAGAGCAGTAGCTGAGCCACGCAAAGAGCTAGTATCGGTACTCAAAGTATCAGTTGCTTGACACCAATCAGACTCTTCCCCGGTTGGGAAAGCCATGGTTAATACCCCGGCTCCACCACTAGTTACAGCGGTAGCAGGAGTAAATTGTAGCTCATGAGTCACCCCACTAGTTTGGTTTTCGGTCAGGGTGTTCATGTAATCAGCTACGGTTGTTAGAGCGGCTGCTTCTGCCCGCGGTACGGATACCACTGCCATCATTGCCACTAAGGACAATGTTGACACGGCGGACACCAAGCGCAACGCTCGGGTTCGATTCTTTTTTGTCATTTTTTCTTTTTTTGTTTAATTAAATAGAAACCTGACTCCACTTATTAAATTTTGAGTCAGTTTTCCAGGTTCAAGTGTTAGAGAGCAGGCTTGTTGCAAACCAGGCGCACCCAGTTTTTCGAGTAACTAGAATCAGCTCATCGCGCTTAGCATTCTTAGCCCAATTAATTTCCTTCTCGCTAAAAATTCCTAAGATAGCGATTCTAAATTTTACTCAACAATTTGCCAGCCGATTCGAAAACTTAGTAACTCTAAAAATAACTGCTGCGGTGCGATACTTGCTCTTATTTTACTCAATAAGCCAGTTTATAAACTAGCCTATTTTTGTAATAATAATGAGGAAGTCACACCTATCAGTCTTTTAGTTAGTCTTTTAGTTTCGAGTCAGCCTTTTCACTCCCTCGCTTCAACCTGAGATCTCTCTCTCAAGAGATCTCTCTATATAAAATTGGTTAGGCTCTAGACTACCATACCTCCCAATAAGGCTTTTGTTGATTGATTAAATGG
>CAYFUG010000030.1:0-6428 GCA_964346295.1 uncultured Bdellovibrionales bacterium | reverse complement strand
TTTCAATAATTAACTCAAGGAAAGTTTAAACAACGCTGGACAATCTAACACTTAATCAATGGAAAAAGCTTTTGGACAAACATGCGAAACTCGACCCAAAACCCGCCAAACCATCTGATCTTTTCACTCTTGGTTATGGCAAAAAGAAAAACAAGTAATTATTTCAATCGAGATTTCAAAAAAGAACGATCTGAAGATAAGCTTTCGAAAGTTGAACGTTCAAAACGAATGTCGTTGATTCGCTCAAAGAGCACCAAATTTGAAGAAAATTTTATTAAGTCGTTGAGCAAGACGACAAGGAAAAAATTTAAAACTCATGTTCGTGCTATTCGAGGCTGCCCCGACATTTTTTTTGAAAAAGATAAAATATGTGTTTTTTAGCCAGTGATTTTTGGCATGGCTGGCAGTATCCGAGATGGAAACATTTACTCAAAAATGACTTTTGGAGAAATAAAATTGAAAACAACCGACGACGTGACAGAAGAACCACGCAATTTTTACGAAGAGACGGCTGGAAAGTAATAAGAATTTGGGAACATGAAATAAAAAAAGGTACTACAAAGAACATTGAGCTTATAATAAACAGTTTAGGCAAATAATTGTTTTCGGTCGGGGCAATTCACCCCTTTTGTTCCCCTCTTGCCCCTCCCTCAAACCAGAAATAGAAGTTTTGGGCTACGGGCATTCCCGCCAAAGGCGGACAGGCTTTCCCCTTAAACCCCTTCCCATCCTGTGCCGACCTGTTTGCTGTGTGAAAAGCACAGGCAGGGGCTTCGGCAGGCAGGTCTGCCCTTCGCCCAAAACGGAAAAAATTTGTTTTGAAATTTTATAATAAGCTATGCGGGAAACTTAATATGAAAAAAGATAAAAAATGTACGCCGCATCCTCCGCTATCGCTACGGACTTGCCACGTTGCACTCTCGCTCCCGATGGTCGCTCGGGTCGGTTGAGCAGCATATATTTGACTCGCTCTTGCCCTCGCTCTCCCATATTTTGCTCCGTTTCACTACGCAAAAACTTCGCATACTTTTAAACGGTTAATGAAAAATCGAAAGAGGAAGACGGAGTACTTGTTGATGAATTGGCGGGGAGCTTAGAATTAGGGCGGGTGTTGAATGAGATGAGGCTTTGGAGGGAATGATTGAGAAGGGAAAGGTGGATTATTTTAAGCAAAAGCAGGCTCGTTAATTAAATTCTAGCAGTTCTAGATAGATCCACCAAAGTGCTATCAATAAAACAAGATCCCGGACTTGTTTTGCGGACAATCCAGGATGATGATGACAAGGCTTAACCCGATCTTTTTCCGATCTTTCTGAATTCTACACCTTAAACTCAATCACATCGCCGTCTTGGACGGTATATTCTTTGCCTTCAGTGCGGAGGAGGCCTTGGTTACGAGCCTGAGAGTAGCTACCGGCTTTAATTAGATCTTTATAGGTGATCACCTCAGCTCGAATGAATTTTTCTTCAAAATCGCCGTGGATAGCTCGGCCAGCTCGAGGAGCAGTAGATCCAACTGGGACGGTCCAGGCCCGGGTCTCCGTCTCGCCAGTGGTTAAAAAAGTCATCAAACTTAAAAGCCGATAGCCTTGCCGGATCAATTCGCCTAGTTCGGATTTCAATTCCAGCTCCACTTGTTCCTCGTCGGTAAGCTCTAGAAGCTCTTCTTCGGTCTTAATGTCTAGATTTACGAACTGGTCGGAAAATCCTTCAATAGAGGGACGGCCAGTCGCTTGATGAGTATTGAAAACTGTCAAAACCGGCTTGAAGGTTAGCAGGTGTAAATCTTGAATCAACTCAAAATCATCACCTTCTTTTTTCAATTTCTCAATCCAATTCCTAACTGCCTGACTGTCGCCTTGGTTGAGTAACTCGATCAAATTTTCGGTTAAAGCCTGTTTTTTGAGAGCGAGCTTATCCCCTCGTTTGGCATCTTTAGTAATAGCGGTTAGGCGTTTTTGAGCGGTTTCTAGATCGGCCAAGATTAGTTCGGTGTTAATTATTTCCAAATCTCGGGCTGGGTCGACTGTTTCGTGGACATGGGTGATATCAGGATTTTCAAACGCTCGCACGACATGAGCCAGGGCATCCACCTCTCGGACATTGTGCAAAAATTTGTTGCCCAAGCCTTCGCCTTCACTAGCACCCTTTACCAAGCCGGCAATGTCAACAAACTCTACAGTAGCATAAATTTTCTTAGCGGAGTCAGATAATTTTGCTAGTTGATCCACTCGCTCGTCTGGCACTTCTACCACGCCCACATTGGGCTCAATGGTGCAGAAAGGATAATTGTTGATATCCACTTGGATTTTGGTGAGGGCTTTGAAGAGGGTGGATTTGCCGACGTTGGGTAATCCGATGATTCCTATGCGCATTTTAGTGAGCTTATTTTTTTAAATGGATTTTGCTAGATTTCTGAATTCTGGGGCTTCTTGCTCAATTTGTCAATTTAAAGTAGATTGGTTACAATTCTAGAAACACTTAAATTCTTAGGAATAAGTTAAAATTCTAAATTTTAAATTTTAAATTAGCTAAAACCAATGTGGGTAAAAAATTACATGTGCGATTGGGTGAATACTGTTTCTCCTGATAAAACTGTATCAGAGGCAGTAGAGCTGATGGTAAAAAACAAAACTAACGGAATGATCGTGGTGGACGAAAACGAAACTCCCATCGGGATTATCTCTTCTTTGGGATTGATTCGGCAAGTAGTGCCATCTTATTTTCGAGATGCTTCTTTTTCTAAATTCGGAGCGGAGGGTACTTTTGATCGGTACGCGGAGAAACTTAAAGACAAAACGGTAGAAGAGGTAATGCTGAAAGACTTTCATTGTTTAAGCGAAAAAGACGCTATGATCGAGGCGGCGGCCTACGCGGCTAAAAGTCAATTGCGGATGATTCCAGTAACTGACCAGGAGGGGAATAAGGGGAGGTTGATCGGAGTGATTACCCGAACTTGTATCAAGAATGCTCTTTACAACGCCATTCACAAGGATAAGCAAATTGACCCTCATTTCAAAAATGACCGAGGGGATCACTGTAGTTGTTTAGACAAAAAAGACGAAGAAAAAAGAGAAGAAAAATAGTACCATAATATTATGATTAAAAAACTTCATCAACAAATTCAATCTGGAGAGGTGAAAGCGCTGGATTTGATCAAAGAGTATTTAGAGCGGATTGAAAAGCGTAATTCTAGTTTGAATGCCTATTTACGGACCTACCAAGAAGAGGCTCTGACGCAGGCTCAAGAAGTGGACGACAAAGTTCAGGCTGGTCAAGAGATTTCTATTTTAGAGGGGATTCCTTATGCGCTTAAGGACAACATTTGCGTGCAAGGCACCATTACTTCTAGCGGCTCCAAAATGCTAGAAAATTATCGAGCGCCTTACGATGCTACGGTGGTTACTAAGCTTAAGAAGCAAGGGGCGGTTCTTTTGGGAAAGACTAACCTGGACGAATTTGCCATGGGTTCTTCTACCGAGAACTCGGCTTTTGGAGTCACCAAAAACCCTCATGACGAAACCCGAGTAGCCGGAGGATCTTCCGGCGGCAGTGCGGCAGCGGCAGCGGCTGATTTGGCAGTTTATGCTCTTGGAAGTGATACTGGAGGTTCCGTCCGCCAGCCAGCCAGCTTATGCGGAGTGGTGGGTTTCAAGCCCACTTACGGACGAGTCTCTCGCTACGGCTTGGCGGCCATGGCCTCTAGCTATGATCAAATCAGCCCCTTGACTCAAAGCGTAGAAGACGCCGCAGTTGTTTTCGAGGCAATTGCCGGGAGGGATCCTAAAGACAACACTAGCGTGGAAAAGAATTTCTCGGAAAAATTTCCCGGAGATTTAGAGGGTGATTTGAAAGGCAAGAAGATCGGCTATTGCGAAGATTTCTTCGGAATGGGCTTGGATGAGCAATCTTACAAGTTGATCCATGAGCGGATTGATTGGGCCAAAGAGCAAGGGGCGGAAATTGTCAAGATTGAACTTCCCAATTTCAAACATTCTCTAGCTATTTACTATTTGATGCAGACTTCTGAGGTGAGCTCTAATATGGCTCGAATTGATGGCATTCGTTACGGTCTAAATAAGTCAGAAGAGGCTCAAGATCTTTTGGAGGTATATGAAAAATCTCGCTCGGAAGGGATTGGCGAAGAGGTTCAGCGGCGAATTATTTTGGGTACTTACGCGCTTTCGGCCGGATTTTACGATGCTTATTATGGCAAGGCTCAAAAAGTGCGGGAACTGATCAAGCGAGAACTCTATGAGGCTTTTCAAAAAGTAGATGTCTTGATTTCGCCCACTTCTCCCACTCCGGCCTTCAAGATTGGAGAAAAAACCGACAACCCTTTAGCAATGTATTTAGCTGATATTTACACAGTTTCTACCAACACCGCGATGATTCCGGCCATTTCCATTCCGGCTGGTATGGCGGAAGTAGAGGGCAAGCAGCTTCCAGTTGGCCTTCAATTGCTAGGCAAGTGGTGGGATGAAGAGAAGTTGCTAGGCATTGCAAAAGGTTTTGAGTTGAGGAGCTAATTTTCAATTTTAAAACAATATTTCAATAACTAAATTTTTAAATCTTGTTCATGGATAAAATAATTCGCACTATTTGTTATTTTGCTGAGAATCCAAATAGTAAAATTATCGAGAGGTTGAACGAGATTGAAGAGAGACTTTCGAATAAAGGATTTCAGATTCAGACCAAGAGAGCTTGTATCCCAAATATGGGATTTCAGGAACTGGAGACTAAATTTGCTGATAATTCGATTTTTCTTGGCACTGGAGAATTAAGCTTTGGGGATTCTAAAAAGCAGTTGGGTGACTTTTTAGCATCACAGAATGTTGCTTTTAACTTAGATCTTTCTAGCGAAGAAATTAAGCAAAAACATGCCGAAGTACTTTTTAAGATAATCAAAGAAAGGTCAGAACACACATTTCGATTCACCTATGGATTTAATCTGCCCGGATCATCTCCTTATTATCCTTCTGCTAAATTTGATAAAAAAGGTTTTTCTATAGGGCTTCAGCCCACTAATCTTGCTAAAGATTGCAAGTCGCTAGAAGAGTGGCTGGAAAAAAGTAAAAATGTATGGAATGAAATAGTGCAAATTTTTTCTAAAGAGAAAGATTTTCTTGGAATCGACTCCTCAGTGGCGCCACTTTTTGATGAAGCTAGCCTAGTTGGCATAATCAAAAAGTTTGGCCAGGATTTTAATCAATCTGTTTTATCAGATATTTATTTAAAGGTTACTCAATTTATAAAATCTCAAAATCCTAAACCTGTTGGATTGTGCGGAATGATGCTTCCTTGTTTGGAAGATTCCGAGTTAGCTAAAGAGTACGAAAAAGGAAATTTTTCAATTGAAAGAAATCTGTTTTTGTCTCTTCATTCAGGATTAGGAGTGGATACTTATCCTATAGGAATAAATGAGGAGCCTAATAAAATTTTAGGTGTACTAAAGTTAACGCAAGGCCTTTCTAAAAAATACAATAAGCCTCTTTCTGTGAGGTTTGTTTCTGATGGGAAAACTAGAATTGGAGACAAAAGTGACTTTAATAATCAATACTTGAGAGATGTTGTTATTAGGGGGTTGTGATGAAGCTCTTTAAAATTGTTTTAAAATTAAAAATTGGAAATTTAAAATTAAATTCCCATGATCAATTCTTCTAAATTGGGGCAGCAGGCGGAACAGGTGGCGGAGAATTATTTGGTAGCCCAGGGATATGAAATTCTAGAGCGGAATTATTTCAACAAGAGCGGCTATCGATTGGGAGAAATTGATTTGGTGGCCAAGGATCCGGCCGGCAAATTGATTTTTGTGGAAGTGAAAGCGCGAACTCAGAGAAGTGGACAAGGAAATTTAACTCACGGGAGGAATTCAGAAGAGTTGCCGGAGTGGAACTTGACTCGGACTAAAATTCGTAAGATTGAAAAAATCGCCATGAGTTATCTGGTTCAACAGGATCAACTGGATGCCGATTGGCGGATTGAAGCGGTAGCAGTGGTGTTTGATTTTGAAAGCAGAAAGTTGAGTATAAAACATTTGAAAAATATTAGATTGTGAGATTCTTCCAAATTTGGTGAATTTTGGTGTTACTCTTTCCGCTTCTCGCTCACCGTACGTTTCAGTACGGCTCGCTTCGATGCTCATTCGCGCCTAAAAATTCCCTCAAATTTTGAAGAATCTAAAAAATTGAAACTATGTCTTCAGCGAAGTTATACAAAGGCTACCCCCGAGAAATGAGCAATGAAGAGATAGTCAATGTAATAAAATCCTACAATGAAGTAATTGTTGGATCAAAGGGTGACATAAACAAGGTCTTGCAATTTTCTCCATTGATTCAATTGGGTGAAAATGAGCTGCAAAGCAGGAAGATAGAAATGTAAGATATACTAGCGTTGTTTACAAAAATTGTTAGAATTTCATGCAAATG
>CAYFUG010000029.1:0-6489 GCA_964346295.1 uncultured Bdellovibrionales bacterium | reverse complement strand
ATTTGTTTATTCATAATCCTAGACTAGCACTTTTGGAAGTGGTAGTCTAGAGCCAACTTGATTCTATCAACCTACTCCTGCCCTGAATTAATCTTATCAATCTCTTCTGGAATTAAACTTCTAAAATCTGACTTCACTGATTTTAGGTTAGCCTAAAATAAAAATCAAGTTCTTAAGACCAATTAAACATGGTGCCTTTTTTTGATTTGCTTTTCTTTACTCTGCTTTTCTTTTTCAATCTCCTTCTTAGCTTCTTTACGAAGCTGTGACAAATCTTGTTTTTCTAACTCTTTAGCAAGATTTAATAATTGGTCTTTTCTATTGAGGCTGGGATTATCTAGTACCCGAGAAAGTAACACTTCTAGAATTGCTCCAATCCTAGGACCAGGAGATAGGCCTAGTTCTCTTATTAGATCCCGGCCATTAATAACTAATTGCTTAACACTTAAAGGGTCCTGGGAAACTTTGTCCACCATAAACTGAAAGTGCCGGAGTTTATAAGGCACTGCCTTGGGAACGCCGCTTCCTAACCGATCAGCAATCCTTACATCCAATAAGTCTTGGATATTTTCTAAACCTACCTTTCTCACTAATCTCCTTACTCCAGCCTCTCCCACTTCATCTACATTATAATAAAACATGTGATTCTTTACTAGTAAAATCACCTTTTCAATCGTCTTTCGAGGAAACCTGAGATATTCTAGGGTCTTTTGAGTCATTTTAGCTCCCACATATTCATGGCCGTGAAAAGTAGCCTCTTTGCCTTGACCTCTTTTAGTGGGAGGCTTGCCCACATCGTGCAATAAAGCAGCTAATCGCACTGTCAGTTTTTCCGAAGGACACTTTTCTAGGCTTGCCACCATATGAGCAAAAACCGTATTAAAGGGTCCAAAGTAGTGATGCTTATTCTGCCTAACCCCCTTGGCTTTAGCAACCTCCGGTAAAATCCTTACCAAAAGCCCCACTTCATCTAGTAACCGAATTCCCTGAGCAGGCTGAGGAGAGGTTAAAATCTTAATTAACTCGTCACGAATACGCTCCTGGGAAACAAACCGTAATTTAGATTGATTACTTAAAATAGCCTCTCGAGTAGCTCTTTCTACCTCAAACCCTAATTGACAAGCAAAACGTACTGCCCTCATCATTCGTAATGCATCTTCATCAAAACGCTCCCAAGGACTCCCTACTGACCTTACGAGCTTCTCCTTCAAATCTTTTCGTCCTTGAAATAAGTCCAATAACTCCATCTCAAACTCGCAATCATTTATTAAGGCGTCCTCTCTTAAAAACCTTTCCAAATTAACCAAAAAAGCTGTATCGGGTCTTAATGCCATTGCATTAATGGTAAAATCCCTGCGGGCAAGATCTTCTTCAATGCTGTCGGCAAAACTTACCCGATCGGGATGTCTCCGATCAGAATAGCGGGCTTCGATTCGGTAGGTGGTGATTTCCAAGTTATCGCCAGAATTAACTTTCTCAAGAAAATCAGGCTTAATTGTTTCACGTGAAACATTGTCAATATCCAAAAGATACTTCCAGGGAACAATTACTGTACCAAAGTCGTTTTGATACTTACCCTGGGGAAAAATTTCTAACAACTCCTCTGGTTTTGCATTAGTAGTAAGATCCCAGTCTTGAGGTTTTTTGCCCAACAAAACATCTCTTACACATCCCCCCACAACAAAAACCTCTTTGGAGGCAATCAATAATCTGCCCAAGGCCAGTGAAACAGGTCCGGGAATATCGATTTTTACCTTCAAAGAATTGTTTTTATTCATTGTTTCACGTGAAACATTTTTGATTATAACCCACTAATGACCCAGCAAAAAGGAGTTTTTTTCTATTCAGCTAATAACTACCCAGTTTTTACTGAAGTCAGATTACTTGTTTCACGTGAAACATTTGAAGTTGAAGTCAGATTACTTGTTTCACGTGAAACATTTGAAAAATTTACCTGTAATATTGTACCCTTGGTAGGAATCGAACCTACATCAATGGCTTAGGACGCCACTGCTTTATCCATTAAGCTACAAGGGCAGATTTAATAAATTGTTTCACGTGAAACAATTTTTATTTATCTACTTGTTTCACGTGAAACATATTACTCTCACCTCCCATTGAGACAATTATTTCCTTGAAAAACCTCTTTTTTATTACCCCCCTTACTCGTAATTAGACTAAAGAGGGCTATTATTGTCACTTTCAATCTCCCATTAATTAATACAACCTATTTTAGCGTATTCCCAGGCACTGGGACTAATTTTGTGTTTTTTGGTTTGGTAGTCAACTTCTACTAGACCAAACCGAGGCCAAAACCCCACATCCCACTCAAAGTTGTCTAAAAAAAGACCAATAAAATTAACTCTTCGCGTTAACTCCCTCTTTCATAGTCGCATATATCCATCTTGGTAAGTTGTGTTTCTTCAACCGCTTTAAAATATAATAAATTCCCTCCGGACGTATCTCCCAGCCCAAATCAGAGACTTTACGGTCTTCATTTTTTATCAATCCCAGAAACCTCAAATTAAAATGAAGACAATATTGATTTAGAGGAAAATTCAGCGGGAATTTTCCCAAACTTCTTCCACTTCGTTCCAGGAACTTCTCTAAAACCTGATGTTATGTGCAATTTTTTCAGGGCCTATTTAATGAACTTTTCTAGAATGGGAAATACTTTTTCTTTTGAGTTGTTGAAATAATGATCGTCTTGGATTTTGATTTTATCTTGAAATCCATTATAGTCCTGGGTTTGCTCTTTTGTGCTTACAAAAAGTAATTTCGAAATTTGTAGCTCGTTTCATTCTTTCTTGCAGGTTTGCTTTGGATCAAATATGATCACTCCTTTTATTTGAGGATTATTTTCAGCTACAAATTCCTTCAAGATTCTTGTTGTTCCCTTGAAATGGCCCACGAAATAAAGAGTTTGTTCAGAAATATGTTCTCCTGCTTTTTTCTCCGAGATTGTTTCAATTGTTTTGTAAGCGTATCCTTTGGCCCTAAACAAACTGAATAATTTATCGTAGAACTTTTTTACTTTAGGACTAAACTCAGGAAGATTGATGATTTCATGTTTTCTCTTGTAAAAAAGTATTTCCTTCATATTTATTACCTAGATTCTTAACCCATATAAATATAATGCTATCTTTACGGCCAGAGGTGAACTACATAAAAAGATCACCAAAATAATTAACCACCTTTTTACTAATTTGTCAAGAGGGGATTTTTCTTGATGGGATTCCGTAAATTTCAAAAAATCGGAGTGTCCTACTAGAAGTTTTGGTTTTTTGATGAATACGCCGATAAGCCCTCTTGTATGCCGTAGCTATTATTCTTAGGACCTCAAGTGCCATAAAGGGATTCTTCTTTTGAGGCGACCTGAAACCAACCAAACAAGAATAAGCCGCTACAGCCGAAGGCTCATTTACTGTCAACCAAAGCTTAATTTTATCTCCTAAGCTATCAACCACCTTTTCGGCAAATCTTTCAAAAGATAAAAAATAAGGCTCTAGACTACCACCTTTTTTCTCCAACCAAACCGGGTTTGTCCAATACCACAAGCAAATCCGGGGTTCAATCCCTTTTTTCTTTAAAGATTCCACCATTTTACCATAGTGCTCTAAGACTGCCTGGTTAAAAACTCCTTCTTAAAGTTCAATTCTTGAAAACTCCATAGAAAAACGGCAATTATTGCAATTCTATTACTTAATAACATTAAAGTCCTCTTCAAAGCGATTCCAATGCTCACAAGCACTTCCAGAAATATAATCCTGCGGATCTTGCATTTGAGGAAACTTCTATTGCTGCCATTGAGAAAATTTTTGAGAAACTTCTCGAGCCAAGCGCTCTGTATTATTCTGTATTATCTTTCTCCAAACACTCCATTGATTATAAATACCGCCCTTAATTTGATATAAGAAGAAGCACTTACTTCTACTTAAAACCAACGAGAGAGTTATTTTTTTCTTTCCTATAAGCCATTTAAAGAGACTTTTGCTGCCTAAAATAAGAAAGCTTTTGTTAAACAATTAACCCACCCCCGTAAATTTAATTCATCAATCACCCCCTTGTGTTTCACGTGAAACATTTTCAACAACCCTCTCTAAAAGCAAAGCAAAATAAAACATCTTCCTCTCAAAAATAAAACAATTAGCCCTTAAAAAGATTAATATGTTTTCAATCTTCTTTATAACAATCAAAAGGGGAAACAAATAAAATGATTAAACTAACAAAGAAGGGCTTCAAGAATAAAAGGGCTCCGAGCCCCTTTGAAAGCAAAATAATAGAAAATTACTACACTAATGTGGAGATATGGGGAGTCGAACCCCAGACCTCTCCCATGCCATGGGAGCGCTCTACCAGCTGAGCTATATCCCCAAATAAAACCAAAGGTCTTTTGTTTATATCGCAAAATAATCTCCCCGTCAAATCAATAGTCTATCAACAAATTCTGCACAACTTATTAACATTAAGAGAAGGTAATTTTATTGATTTATTAAAAACAACCCGATACAATAACATTACTTTGAGGGAAAATAAAAAATCTAAAGAAGTTCATCGAAATGGAAAAAAATGATCTCTGGCAAGCTGTCTTGGGGGAATTGGAATTAAGTATTTCTAAGGCCAATTTCAATACTTGGCTCAAAAACACGGCCGTAAAAACACTAGCCGAAGATGAAATAGTGGTTTTTGTTCCCAATATCTTCGCCAAAGAATGGCTGGAAAAAAAATATAAAAAACCCATCCTTGAATCCGTACGAAGGTTTTTCCCAAAAATTAATCGTCTTCACTGCCTTGTAACCGACAACCCTCTTCAAGAAACCCCTTTTAAGAAAACTCCTTCTGACCAAAAACAGCCCCATCCCAACAAACAACAATCCCAACAAAGACCCTCTGGGTTTGATGATAGAAATTCTGGGTATACTAACAACCTCAACTCTCGTTACGGTTTTGAGTATTTTGTAATTGGTTCTAATAACGAACTGGCTTATGCCGCCTGCCAAGCTGTCATTGAAAACCCTGGTAAAAACTACAATCCGCTATTTATTTACGGAGGAGTAGGCCTAGGAAAAACTCATCTTCTACAGGCTACTGGAAATCAAATTACAAAAAACTTACCTGGGGCCAAGGTTCGCTACACTAGCATGGAAAGATTTGCTAATGAATTACTCGATGCCATCCAAAACCACAAAGCTAAAGAGTTTAAAAATAAATACATCCAACTAGACGCTCTTATTATAGACGATATTCAATTTTTATCCGGAAAAGAAAAGACACAAGAAGAATTTTTTCACATCTTTGAAACCCTTTATCAACACGGAAAACAAATAATTCTTAGTTCCGATCGCTATCCCAAATCCATTCCCACCCTAGAAGATCGCCTGAGAAGTAGATTTGAGGGGGGTATGATGGCTGATGTTAATAAACCAGACCTAGAAACTAGAATTTCCATTATTCAAAATAAATTAAAAGAAAAGAGTTTCTATCTTAAAGAAGAAATAGTTAATTACTTAGCGGAAAGCATCTATCACAATGTAAGGGAATTAGAAGGAGCTCTTAATAAAATAATTGTGATTTATCAATTCAAAAATCACAACCCGGGGTTGTCAGATGTAATAGAGCTTACCAAGGATATAATCTCAGTCAATCGACGAAAGAGTCTTACTCCGGAAAAAATCATCCAATCAGTGGCAGAATTTTACAATGTTAGACCAGAAGAAATCTCCTCTCGGTGTCGTAAAAAAAATGTGGTCAAACCTCGCCAAGTGTCTATCTATCTAATTCGCCAAGAAGCCCGGCTTTCATTTCCTGAAATAGGCTCTTTAATTGGAGGAAGAGATCATTCCACAGCAATTTACGCTTACGAAAAAGTAACCAAGGAGGTTAAAAGAAATAACATACTTCAGGATCAAATTAAATTTATTAAAGAAAAATTCATAGAATATTAAGCCGCGATAAATTTCCAATAAACCTTCAAAGGTCCATTTCGCTCAATTTATTCCCAAATAGGAATATCTTTAAAAAGACCTCTCTTATCCTTAAACTTTATTAATATAAAAACCTAAAACGCAGTAATCTGCTAATAAAAAATTCTTGTCTTAGATCGCCAGAAAAATTCAAAAGTGTTGCGATTTATAATAATCTTAACTTTTTTTCAACACTGAATCAGTGTTGAAAAAAAGTTAAGATCTTGAAAAATTATCAAATACTCACAATTCGACTAATTCACCCTCGAGTTATCCCCAGAAAAACTTTCTTGAAAACCCCTCAAGAAAGTAACTAAAATAAGTTATCCCCAGAAAAACTTTCTTAATAGAAATAACAAGTTATTAATTATATTTTATGTTAGTATTTAAATCATGAGCGATAAACCTCAGTGGAATACCTATTTCTTAAATAAGGACACCCTTATTTCAATGACCAAAGATATTATTAAATGGCTCTAGACTACCATACCTCCCAATAAGGCTTTTGTTGATTGATTAAATGGCT
>CAYFUG010000028.1:0-9137 GCA_964346295.1 uncultured Bdellovibrionales bacterium | reverse complement strand
TTTAAATGATAAATCGAATCAGCGTAGGGTTAGATTTTTAGATGATGTATCACGGTTGTTGAATTGCTCCGAATTGTTTTTTACTTAGAATTTTTCCAGTGAAGCTGCTCTAGACAGAGTAAAAAAAATCCTTTATTATGACGAGAGGTGAAAAGCATTTGAGGGACCTGATTTAGTCTTATATTAAGGATTTTATAAAAATTCGGAGAGTGGTGTAGTGGTAGCACGAGCGCTTTGGGAGCGTTTAGTCTGGGTTCGATTCCCAGCTCTCCGACTGAGCGAAGCGAGGGAGAAGAGTAGGAAGCAAATAGTTTTGCTTCCGTTGGGGATCGAAGGGTGCGTGAGCACCCAGGCCCAGAGGGGATTCCCAGCTCTCCGACTGAGCGAAGCGAGGGATAAGAGTAGGAAGCAAATAGTTTTGCTTCCGTTGGGGATCGAAGGGTGCGAGAGCACCCAGGCCCAGAGGGGATTCCCAGCTCTCCGACTGAGCGAAGCGAGGGAGAAGAGTAGGAAGCAAATAGTTTTGCTTCCGTTGGGGATCGAAGGGTGCGAGAGCACCCAGGCCCAGAGGGGATTCCCAGCTCTCCGACTGAGCCTTGGTATATATGGAAGGGCGGATAGTTCTCTAAGGTGGGAATTAAGATCCTTGGATCAGGACGAAAGGATGTGATCTAAGAAATCGCTTTTGAGTTTTAGGGTAATGTTTCAGGATCCATAGAATTCAAAAACAATTTCTGAGAGATTTAGAATTTAAAAAATTTAAAACAGCCAACAGTCTGCTGCAATATTCAAGATTTAGGAAGCAATAAGTTGAATAATTTAGGACGAAATGCATTTTTGAAAAAGGAGGGAGCCAAGATGCTTGGTTGAGAGGCTTGAAAAATTTTGTCCCCAATTAAATAGATTTTTAAAGGTAGGCAAGTTTAATTAGAAAAAGAGTCATTTTGATTGAGATTTTCTGAGATTGACATGTTTAAACTGAAAGAGTCGTTAGGTGCTCAAAAGGAAAAAAGGTTTGCGATTACTTGCCTTTAGTGGGTAAAAATAAAAAAACTTCTTAAAGAAAGCTTTTTGAGTTAAAGGGTTTGAGGGTGAGAAAAGTTAGCAGTAAGAAAACAACTCGGAGAGCTTAAAAATTTGCAGTAGTGTGTTGCGATTAGAAACATGCAAGAAATTTTAACGGTGGCGATTGCCCTTTTAGTCGGCTTAGCAGGTGGCTATTTTTTGCGTAAGATGATTGCTAAAAGCCAATTGGGGACCGCCGAAGCTAAAGCTACTCGAGCTTTAGAAGACGCCAAGATTAAAGCTAAGGAGCAATTGCTAAATGCCAAGGACAAGGCAGTGAAGCTATTAGAAGAAGTGAAGAAAGAAGAGAAGCAGCGAAGAGAAGAGCTTCAAAACCAGGAAAGACGCTTAGAAGGTAAGGAGCAACGAGTAGAAAGAAGGAGTTCTCAATTAGAAAAGGAGAATAAAAACATTCAACAAAAAGGGAATGAACTAAAAAAAATTCGAGAGGAAATTTTAAAGGTAAAGGATCAGCAGCTGGAGAAGTTGGAAAAGATTGCTAAAATGAAGACTTCTGAAGCCAAGAAATCCCTTCTGGCGATAGCAGAAAAGGAGAATAAAGACGAGTTAGCCAAGCACTTGTTGGCACTAGAAAAAGAAAAGGGAGAGGAGCTAGAGAAGAAGTCCCGGGAAATTATGGCAACCGCCATGCAGCGTTACGCTGGCTCGCATGCTACCGACACCACTACTACAACCATTACTATTCCTTCTGACGAAATGAAAGGAAGAGTAATCGGAAGGGAGGGTCGGAATATTAAGGCGCTGGAGAAGTTAACGGGGGCGGAGATTATTGTAGATGATACCCCAGAAGCCATTGTGATCTCGGCTTTTGATCCGGTCAGGAGAGAAACCGCAAAAGTTTCTCTAGAGAAATTAATCGAGGACGGACGCATTCATCCGGCCAAAATTGAGGAGGTTGTAGAGAAGGCCAAAGAGGAAATTGGCAAGCGAATTAAGGAGGCAGGAGACGCAGCTGCTTTTGATGTGGGAGTGTCAGGAATAGATGAGAAATTGATTAAGCTACTGGGAAGATTGCGCTATCGGACTAGCTTTGGTCAGAATGTTTTAATTCATTCTCTAGAGGTAGCTCATCTGTCAGGAATGATTGCTCAAGAACTAGGATTAGACCCTCTTCTAGCCAAAAAGGCAGGTTTGTTTCATGATATAGGTAAATCAGTGGATCATGAAGTGAAGGGAACTCATGTAGATATTGGAGTGAGTATTTTGGAAAAATTCAATCAACCGGCGGAGGTGATTGATGCTATGAAATCTCACCACGAAGATTATCCGTTTAAGGATAATTATGGATTAATAGTAGCGGCAGCTGATGCTTTAAGTGCTTCTCGTCCTGGGGCAAGAAAAGATACTTTAGAGAAGTATCTGAAGCGCTTGGAAGATTTGGAGCGAGTGGTACTCTCTTTTAATGGAGTAAAAAGGTGCTTTGCTATCCAGGCTGGAAGGGAAGTGCGAGTAATTGTGGATTCTGAGAAAGTGGATGATTTGGAAGCATTGAAACTTTCTAAGAAAATTGCTCAGAAAATTGAAGAAGAATTGAATTATCCAGGAGAAATTAAGGTTAATCTTCTTCGAGAAACTCAAGCGATTGAGTACGCGAGATAAATTTAGATTCGGGCTTGCTTATAGGAAACAAGCTTATTGTTTTAGTTAGAAATGTCGCCGTCTTTGTTGGAAGAAGGGGATCTCTAAGATAATAAAATCCCTCGCTGTAGTGGCGGGGGATTTTTGCAATCGGAGAAATCTTCCAGGATGGCCGATCGGGACTTTTGGTCCCGATCAGTTAGTAAAATTATTGAATTATATTTGGTTTTGTTTGAGTCCTGAGAATTTTCGGTTTTACTTAGCACCTAAGATGTAAGATTTAAAAAAAGACCTGGAAAAGTAGTTTATACCTCAATTACTACTGGCAATACCATAGGACGCTTTTGGGTTTCTTGGAAAAGAAATTTACCCACTTCATCTCGCAGAGTATTGCGGATTTTGTTGGTGTCAGTCCAAGTAAGGGGGTCGGATTTAGCTACCATTTGGCGAACTTTTTGGCGCATGCTCTCAATGAGCTCTTTGTTTTCTTTAAGAAAGACAAAGCCGCGGGAGATTAGGTCGGGATTTTGCACTAAATTACCGGTCTTGCTTTCCACTGTGATAATCACTACTACCATGCCATCTTCTGCTAGAGTTTGACGATCTCGGAGAACGATATTTTGCATATCAGTGATGCCTAGGCCGTCCACAAAAACATAATCATGAGGAACTTTTTTGTCTAAGAGGCGAGCTTGAGACTGATTAATTTGAATCACACTTCCGTTGTCAGGAACAAGAACATTTTTTGCGGGAAAGCCACGCCTGGCGACTAAATTGCCTGCTTCTTTGAGAAAATAGTGATTAGCATACACCGGAATAAAGAAGTCGGGATTAGCGGTTTTAACCATTTCCCAAATGTCATCCCGACTAGCGTGGCCACTGACATGAACATCCATAATTTCGTTATGGTAGACATTGTCGCACTGGCGATAAATGTTGTCTTTGAGTCGTTGAATAGTCCGTTCGTTACCGGGAATTACGGAAGAAGAGAAGATAATAGTATCGTTTTTCTTGAGTTGAATAAAACGATGAGAACGATCGACAATTCGAGAAAGAACAGCATTTTCTTCTCCTTGAGCCCCGGTACAAATTACAACTACCTTATTGTCAGGATAAGTATTGATTTTTTTAATGTCGATTAAAACATTTTTGTCGAACTTTAAGTAGCCCATTTTGCGAGTCATTTCTACATTCATTTTCATGCTATAACCATCCAGAGCAACCTTCTTGCCTAATTTTTGAGAAGAATCAATAATCCACTTAATCCGCTCTACCTGAGAGGCAAAGGTTCCGATAATAACTCGTCCTTGGGCACCAGTGATAATTTGATAAAGATTGTTATAAACTTCTTGAGAGTTGGGAGAAGGCTCTTCTTTGAGAGAGCCGAGACTTTCTAGCATTAGCGCGGTAGGACGAGGAAGGCGAGAAAGATGACTATAATCCAAGGTGGATCGACCTTGGGAGTCGCGTTCCATGGTCCAGTCGCCAGGATGAATAACGGTCCCTTCGGGAGTCTTAAGAATTACTCCCACGGCGTCCATAATGGAGTGTTCGATTTGGAAAAAATTAAGAGTAAATTTCCCCAGCTTAAACTCATCGCTAACCTGGTTAATTTTGCGAGTTTTGAGGCGCTTGGAAGATCCCTTTTGGTAATCTTCTTGGCGATGACGAATAAGAGCCAAAGTCAAATCGCGAGCGATGACTGGTGGGTAATTGAGTTTTTCTAATAGAATAGGAGCGGCCCCAATGTGGTCTAAGTGACCATGAGAAAAAATTACTCCTCGAATGCGTTTTTCTTTACCTTGGAGATATTTGATATTAGGGATGATGTAGTCAATGCCGGGCATGTCTTCTTCGGGAAATTGCAGTCCCATATCTAAAATAACAATGTCATTTTGATACTCAAAAAGAGTCATGTTGCGCCCTACCTCTTCGCAACCCCCGAGGGGCATAATCTTTAGGCCCGGGAAGTTGCTGAGATCCAAAATCTTTTTCTTGGCTGAGGCGCTATTTTTTCCAGGGGAGGCAGTTTGGGGGCGAGAGTTTTTGGCGCTCGCTTGCTTGGAGAATCCCTTTTTACCAGCGTTTTTTTGCGGCTGGTTAGACTGATTTTTCCCTGGGTGAGAAGATTTCTTTTTGTTATTCTGGCCAGGTCTTTGCTGGTTGAAACTTTTGCTGGACTGAAACTTTTTCTTGTTCTTGTTTCCAGAGTTAGACTGCGGATTAGAGCTGGATTTTTTGGAACGAGGATTGCCCTTTGATCCTTTTTGGATTTGTTTTTGACCAGGAGTTTTTTCTTGGTCTTTTTTGTTTTTGAATAAAAATGTATCAAACATGAAAGTTGTAAGAGACTTGTTGCAAGATAAGATCTTCGTAAGGAAGATATTATTTTGCAAGAGGTCTAGTTTAAATAAGAGAGCCTTTTAATTTTTGTAAGAGTAAAAAGCTCGAAAGTTTAGATTAAAATTAATAAATTAAGAATTGCCTCTAGGAGAGGACTTAATGAGAGGGATAAATAAGATGTATTATTGAGATTTTCGAGTTAAATTTGGCTTGAGACAGGGCTTGAGGAATGGTACTTGAAAGAGAGGGGAGACACTAAGTTAAACTCTCTAGCACCCCAAGAGTTTTGGGAAAAACAACTAAAAATTCTGCCGAGGAGGGGCAGCTAATTAGTTGAAAGGTTAATTAAGAAGGAAAGGAAGAGATAAATAGAAGCAAGCAATCAAAGAAGTAATCTGAAAAAAGAAAAGGTCTTGCGTCGATTTATCTTTTCCAAAGGTATTAGCTTGCGAGAGAATTTGGGGATGATAGCAAGAATTTGGGGTGGTGCTTACTGAGCGAGATGGAAGCAGTAAAAGGCAGATATTAAAGGAATAAGAGAAGAAGAAATTACAACAAACATTAGTGTAACAGAAGAGGAAAATTTAGTCAAGAGAGGATGACGCTTGTTTTTGGGTATTAAGCTCTGGGTTCGCAACTATGATGGAAGTAGATACATAACCCTTGAGAGTTTAGTTCTATTAGGTAGGTTCTGGCAAACTCCCTTTTCTCGGAGTTTTTGTCTCGATAGCTCAGGTTCCAAATAATGGAGTGCTTGTTTTGGTAGCTAGAAAATATTTAGTAGTCTAGTTTAATGTTATCTTGATCTTTAATAACTTGCCATTCCTTGGATAAGTCTTTGAGGTTGTTAATTTTAAGGAAGGGAGTTTCGAAGTAGGTTAGTTTTTTGCTAAATAAGCTAATCACTCCATTAATATCGTGATTCTTCCAGTGATGCTTAAATTTTTCTAGCCAAGTTTCAATCTCCATAATTTTGTCCTTACTTTAACTTATGGGGGTTGTGGTTAGGGCAGGCCTTGTCACTGCAGCGTTCGGGAATGGTTTTGGTGCCTTCCATCATTAGTTGACCGCAGGGTTGGCCATCTTTATCAGGGCGAGGATAGTCACAAATTTTTCCAGTGGGCTTGCTCTTGATAGCATAGCGGCACTTAGGATAAGCAGAACAAGCATAAAAAATTCCAAAGCGGCCGCGTTTTTCTGCCATCTCTCCCTTTTGGCACTGAGGGCACTTTACGCCAGTGGAATTTTGAGCTTCTTGCTGAGCGTCTTTTTTGATGTAGCGGCATTTGGGGTAGCCAGAGCAAGCCACAAATTTACCAAAACGGCCTTCTTTTTCAATTAAAGGTTTCTCACATTCCGGGCACTTTTCTCCGGTTTCTTGGGGAGTGGCTAGTTCTTGGCCTTCTAAGGTGAGAGCTCCTTGGCAATCAGGAAATTTACTGCAACTAAGAAATTTACCGCCCTTGCCTAATTTGATCACCATGGGATCTTGGCAAACCGGGCACTTAAATTGAGGGTCGGCTTCGCCTAGGTTGGTTAATTTAGGCACTTTCTTGGTTTTTTCTGTGATCTCTTTCTGAAAGGGCTGGTAAAAGTCTTCCAATGTCTCCTGGTAGTCTCGCTCTCCAGCGGCCATTTCGTCCAGCTTGTCTTCCAGCTGAGCAGTGAAATCATCACTAATATAGCGGGTGAAACTATCTTCTAAAAAGGAGCTGACTACATCACCAGTATCGGTGGGACAAAGGGCACCTTCTCTTTTCTCTACATATTGGCGATCTTGAATGGTTTTGATAATAGAAGCATAAGTGGAAGGTCGGCCGATGCCTCGTTTTTCTAGTTCTTTAATTAGGCCGGCTTCGCTGTAGCGCTTAGGTGGGGTAGTTGCTTTTTCTTGAGAGTCGAGTTGTTTGAGCTTGAGATCTTCTTGAGCTTGAACTTTAGGCACTTCTTGATCTTTTTGGCGGGATCCGGGATCGGCCTTCAAAAATCCGTCAAAGATCACCCGGGAGCCTTTAGCAATAAAATCTGGAAATTTGGTGTCCTTAGTCAAGCCGGCGATAATTTTAGTGCGAGCAATTTTGGCGGCGCTCATTTGAGAGGTCACGGCTCGAGTCCAAATTAATTGGTAGAGTTTTTGTTGGTCGGTATCCAGGCCGGCCTTCTTTTTAGAAAAGTCAGTGGGGCGAATAGCCTCGTGAGCCTCTTGAGCGTTCTTACTTTTTTTGGCAAAGACTCGAGAAGAATAGTATTCTGAACCAAAATTTTGCTTAACCGCTTTTTTGATTTGATTTTGAGCCTCTTGGCTTAAGTTGGTGCTGTCGGTACGCATGTAAGTAATCAGTCCAGCTTCGTAAAGTCGCTGAGCTAGCATCATGCTGCGAGAAGGGGAGAAGTGCAAACGAGAACTAGCGGTTTGCTGAAGGGTAGAAGTGATAAAGGGAGGAGTGGGGTTTTTGCTAACTTGAGTCTCTTGAACATCTCTTACTTGCCACTCTCCGGCTTTTCCTTGTTGGAGAATTTTTTCGGCCTGAGCTTGTTTTTTGATTTTTTTGCCGCATTCCAGGGTGAGGAGTTCTTTGTTCTTAGTAAGGGTCTGGGCGGTGAGAACCCAGAATTTTTCCGGCTGGAAAGCCCGAATTTCTCGTTCTCGTTCCATGATAATTCGGAGGGCCGGAGATTGGACTCGGCCGGCGGAGAGCCCGTAGCGAACTTTTTTCCAAATTAAACCAGAAAGGTCGTAGCCTACCAAGCGATCTAGCACGCGGCGAGCTTCTTGAGCTTTTCGTAGGTCTTGGTCAATGGCGCGAGGATTTTGCATGGCCTTTTGGACAGTCTCCTTAGTAATTTCAGGAAAAGCTACTCGCTGAGGGTGTTTTAGCTTCAAGACCTCTGCCAGGTGCCAAGCAATTGCTTCTCCTTCTCGGTCGGGGTCAGTAGCCAGAATTACTTGGTCGGCTTTTTGGGCTAAGCGCTTGAGTTCTCCGATCACCTTTTTTTTGTCGGGATTGACTTGGTAATGAGGCAAAAAGCCCTTGTCAACTTCAATGGCTTGTTTATTGCTTTTGGGTAAATCTCGGACATGGCCTACCGAGGCTTTGACGGTGTAGTCCTTACCGAGGTATTTTTCTAGAGTTTTAGCTTTGGCGGGGGACTCGACGATGACTAGTTTCATAGGTAAAGTAAATTTTAAGTTTCAAGTTTTAAATTTCACAATCGGCAATTCTTTTGTTAGAAAGTTGTGGATAACTTTTTCGACTTGATGATAGCGGGATTTGGGGAGACTGTCAAAAAGGGACCAATTTTAGGCCGTTTATTAGGGTTTTAAACAACTTCTTCTCAATTTTTCCCCAGAGTTCTTTACAGGGGGTCGGGATTATGTTAACATTTTCATAGACTCAAGTGGAAGCCAGTATTCAAGAATGTTCGAGAATAAGCGCCGGAAATCCAAGCTACAAATTAATAACCACTATGGAACTTAGCAAGGAGGGCTGAGAAATCATACCAAAGCCTCATCTTTGCCTGAGCATTAAAGGAGGTTTTTTATTTTTAGATTTAGAGACCGGGTAGAGCTTTAGAAAATTCTTGATGTGAGCGGCTTTGAGAATCTGAGATTTGATATAGAATCTAAGTTGAATTCCGAATTAGATTCCGAAGCAGATTCCGAGCTAAACAAAAACAAAACTATTACTAAAACAGTGATTAAATAACTATTCTACAAAATTAAGCGTTTCTTCTTTTCTGAGTGAGGCGTTTTTAAGTTAGTTTATAGATTGTAGTTTTTATAGACTGTAGTTTAGTAAGTAAACAGTGTTTAGGTCGGTAGCTATTCAGCGAGAGTGTTCTTTAAAAAAGTGATTGGTTTTTGACTGGTCGGTAGTCGTAATCCGTGTCTCTTGATCCGTGTCTCTTGGAGGCCTTAGAGGGCATTATTCAGAAATCCTTAGGCTGCTTGTGGCTTGTGATTAAGGTTAGGCTTGGTTAGGCTTAGGCTTCTTGGATTGCTCTGGGGCGATCCGGAGCGGCAATTAAAACGGCAATTAAAGCGACAGTCAATAAAAATAAAACAACAATAACCAGGCTCTAGACTACCACTTCCAAAAGTGCTAGTCTAGGATTATGAATAAACAAAT
>CAYFUG010000027.1:0-10725 GCA_964346295.1 uncultured Bdellovibrionales bacterium | reverse complement strand
AATTTCAATAATTAACTCAAGGAAAGTTTAAACAACGCTGGACAATCTAACATATGAACCAAGAAATTATTATTGCAGCGGTAATTTTAGGAGCCGGCTTGGCTGGCCTGGCCTGGTTTTTAAATCGCAAATTGACGGATCTAAAAAAGACCGGGCAGGACGAGAAATCTCTGTTGCTTTTGCAGCAGCGCTTGGAGCAGCTTTCCCGGACCATGGATCAAAAACTAGATCAAAGCAATCGCCTAGCTTCCGAGCAGTACAAGGGCAACACCAGCTTTATGCAGAATATCCAAAAAGATTCTCGGGAGGTGTTGCATAATATTTCCAAAGAATCTCGAGAGTTGATGAACCAAATTACTCGCCAGTTTCACGAGGTCAGTAAACACAGCCAAAAAAGCATTCAGGAGGTTACAGAAAAACTCACCAAGCTGGATGAGACTAACCAGCGAGTGGTAGAGTTTTCTTCGCAACTCAAAAATCTTCAAGACATTTTGAAAAATCCTAAGCAACGAGGAGTACTGGGAGAGTATTATTTGGAAGAGACTCTCAAAAATGTTTTGCCGCCCAATTCCTATCAAATGCAATATGGCTTTAAGGATGGCACTATTGTGGATGCGGTAATTTTTGTTAAAGAAAAAATTATCCCGGTGGATTCTAAATTCTCCTTAGAAAATTACGAACAGTTATTGAATTGTAACGACGAAGAGCAGCGCAAAGAAATTAAAAAGCGTTTCAAGCAGGATCTCAAAAAGCGAATTGATGAGACCGCCAAGTATGTCAAGACAGAAGAAGATACGGTGGATTTTGCTTTCATGTTTATCCCCTCCGAGGCTATTTATTACGATCTTTTAGTCAACAGTGTGGGGGTGGATTCTCGAGACTTGATTGAGTACGCTTTTAAAGAAAAACATGTGGTAATTGTTTCGCCTACCTCCTTTTTGGCTTATTTGCAAACGGTTTTGCAGGGCCTGCGGGCACTTCAGATTGAGGAGTCCGCCAAGTCTATCCAAAAGCATGTCGAAAAGTTGGGTCGGCATTTACAGGCTTACGAAAGTTTTCATCAAAAAATGGGCAGTAGTCTTACTACTACAGTTAATCATTACAACAAATCCACTAAAGAATTGAATAAGATTGATAAGGATGTAGTCAAAGTAACCAATTCCGAAGAGAAATTATTAGATGGAGTGGAGGAGATTGAGAAGCCATTGTTGGAAAAATAAGCCTTGGAATTTCTGTGTTTGAGAGTTGGGGGACTTAGTCGGGATCATTTATAAGCAATATGCCTAAAATTCAAGTTCATAAAATTGAAATTTCGCCCAAGAGCATTTGGCAAAGCATCGGCATTGTGCTGCTGGTGCTGTTTTTGATTTTGATTCGAGAAGTGCTCCTGCTGCTGTTTTTGGCAATTGTGGTAGTCAGTGCCGCTCAGCCAATTGTGGGCTGGCTAGAGGAGAAAAGAATTCCTCGGACAGCTGGTTCTTTGTTGTTATATTTTTTAGCCCTCACTTTTTTAACGGGACTTTTTTATCTATTGTTACCGGCCGTTCGACAGGATTTAGTTTTATTAACCAAAGAAATTCCCCTTTATATAGACAATATCAATAGTTTTTTAGAGAATGTAAATCAGTTAGCAGTACAATATAATTTTGAGAGCAACTTAGACCAGGTGGTTACCAATTTAGCTAATTCTGTAGGAGGTCAAATATCTAATATTTTTGCTAACACATTCAGTTTTTTATTTGGTTTATTAAAATTATTGGTAGTTTTTTCCTTGTCTTTTTATATGCTGGTTGAAAAGAATGGCACTCGTAACTTTATTCAAGCGGTAACTCCTGCTAAATATCAAGCTTATACAATTAGTTTGGTAAGTCGGATTCAAGGCAAAATGGGTTGGTGGCTATTGGGGCAGTTTTCGATGATGATTATTATTTTTGCTCTCAACTATCTGGTACTTTCGCTATTGGGGGTAAAATTCGCTTTGGTGATTGCGGTGATCGGAGGACTACTAGAAATTATCCCCTACTTGGGACCAATTATCGCT
This sequence comes from uncultured Bdellovibrionales bacterium, assembly GCA_964346295.1. Taxonomy (GTDB): domain Bacteria; phylum Patescibacteriota; class Minisyncoccia; order Moranbacterales; family DUUL01; genus CAYFUG01. The sequence continues at coordinate 8,684 of CAYFUG010000027.1, read as the reverse complement.
ACTGTTCCGGCAGTGTTAGCCGGATTTACGGTTTCCCCTTGGGTAGCCTTGATTGTTTTGATAGCTTATATTGTTATCCAGCAGATTGAAAACTACCTAATTGCTCCTTTAATAATGCGTAAAGCGGTAGGGCTTAATCCGGCAGTGATTATTCTGGCGCTCTTGATTGGAGGAATTGTGGGAGGAGTGCTGGGGATTTTAGTGGCGGTGCCGGTGGCCACGGCGCTGGGGGTGATTGTAAGTGATTTGCTAGATAAAGATGTCAAAATTGATGCTACTTCAAAATCAAAAGAGGCTGCTAAAGTTGCTAGGAGTTAAGTTTCCTTCTAAGGATTTTACCAGGCAGAAAATCAAGCAGAAACTAATAGAGGGTCTGAGAAACAGTCGGGCAGCTAGTAATTTAGGTCAGGCAATTTTTGTGGTTACTTTGAACCCGGAAATTTTGCTATTAGCTGGAAAGGATTGGGATTATCAAAAAGTTCTTAATAGAGCGGATTTGCCAGTGATTGACGGCTTTGGAATTCAACTAGTAGCCTGGCTAAGAGGCTTAAAAATCGGTCAGCGCTGGGCCGGGGCGGATTTGGCAGAAGAAGTTTTGAGTCAGGCAGAGCGGCGAGGTTTAAAAGTGACTTTAATAGTTCGTAAGGGAGGCTTGAGCAAGACAGAAGAAGTTCTCGAGGCGACTCGAACAAGGTTTCCTCAATTGAATTTGGCGGTGTTGGTAATGATGCCTCAATCCGATTGGAGTCAAGAAGAACTACAACGATTAGCAAAATCACCTGAATTGAAAGATACTGAGGTTCTGTTGGTGGGTCTAGGAGCGCCTTTTCAAGAAAGGCTAATTGACCAAATTAGAGAATACCTCCCTAGGTTAAGGCTAGCTTTAGGCGTAGGGGGATCGTTTGATTTTTGGACCGGAAAGCAAAGACGGGCGCCTGGTTGGTTGCGGGTAGTGGGCTTAGAGTGGCTCTGGCGAATTGTCTCTCAGCCGGAAAATAGACGCGAGCGGGCCAAGAGGGCCTTTCGGGCAGTGGTGGTTTTTCCGGTGGTGGGGTTGTGGGAGGGTCTGAAGAATGTTTTTTAAAAGAATTCCAAAGTCTAAATAAGGCTTGAAAAAAGGTTGGTGGTGGGGTAGGGTGAAAGTGTAGTTTGAGTCATTTTGAAGACAATCCCCCTGGCCCCCTTTACAAAAGGAGGTACCACTAGCAACCCCCTCGCTTTGTTGATAAAAAGGATTTGTTTTTTGAAAAAACGGTCCAAATAAAAAACACGATCTCTTACCCTCGAGGGGACGCAAGCCATGAAGACTACTACTTGAGATCGTGTCAATTCCAGTCATAATGTATCACAGAGTTAGTATGTTAAGCAATGCTTTAGCAATAAACTAGCTAATTAATAATATTTATGCCCAAATCACAAGCTCAGGATCAAAAAGATCAAAAATCTTCAAAAAATTCATCAAATTCAACCCAGGCCAAGCCGCTGAAATACAATCACCGAACGGTGGAAAAAAAGTGGCAAAAAAAGTGGCGAGAGGAAAATTTGTATCGCACTAGCGAAAGCAAGGACAAGCCCAAGTACTATGTTTTGGATATGTTCCCTTATCCTTCGGGAGCCGGTTTGCATGTAGGTCATCCCAAAGGTTACATTGCTACCGATATTTTTGCTCGCATGAAAACCATGCAAGGCTACAATGTGCTTCATCCGATGGGTTGGGATGCTTTTGGGCTGCCGGCGGAAAACTTTGCTCTTAAAAATAAGGTTCATCCACGGGTGTCTAACGATAAGAATATCAAGACTTTTAAAAAACAGTTGGGAAAGTTGGGATTTTCTTACGACTGGGAGAGGGAAATCAGCACTACTGATCCGGAGTTTTACAAGTGGACTCAATGGATTTTTCTGCAGCTCTTTAAAAAAGGTCTTGCCTATGTTTCTCACGAGCCGATTAACTGGTGCCCTAGTTGCCAAACTGGCCTGGCCAACGAGGATCTGGAGGGCGGCAAATGCGAGCGTTGCGGCAGTGACATTGAGCGCCGACCGATGCAGCAGTGGGTACTTAAAATCACTGATTATGCCGAGCGAATGCTTCAGGATCTGGATAAATTGCCGGAGTGGGAGGAATCCATCAAGGAGATGCAAAAAAACTGGATTGGCAAAAGCGAGGGCGCGCAGATTAAATTTCAAATTTTAAATTCTAAATTTAAAAACCCACCCCCGTCTATGGCTACGGCGAAGCAAGGCAATTTTAAAGATTCAAATAAAAAAATAACCAGAGATCAGCACTCTGATTATATTGAGGTCTTTACCACTCGGCCGGATACTTTGTGGGGAGCGACTTACATGGTGGTGGCGCCAGAGCACGAGATGTTGGAGAATTGGAAGGACCAGATTGAAAACTGGCAGGAAGTCGCGGAATACATTGAGAAGGCCAAAAACAAGTCCGACTTAGAACGACAAGAGAGCAAGGAGAAAACGGGGATTAAATTAGAAGGCGTAACGGCGATTAATCCGGTCAATCAGGAGGAGCTGCCGATTTTTGTGGCCGATTATGTACTGGCGGGCTACGGAACCGGAGCGATTATGGCAGTGCCGGCCCACGACGAGCGGGACTGGGAATTTGCCCAGAAGTTTGATTTGCCCATTCGGCAGGTGGTGGCGCCGTTGTTTGAGGCTAGCAAGGAAGGAAAAGAGGACGAGCAGCATACGGTGAGAGAAGACAAGGAGACGGTGGATCGTCGAGTGGTTTATGGCTTAGTTAAGGACCCTAATACCGGCAAGTATCTGATGATTGATTGGAAGGTTTATGATCAAACTAAAACCTGGGTGATCGGCGGTGTTGAGGAAGGTGAAAGTCTAGAAGAGGCGGCTCGGAGAGAAATCGAAGAAGAAACAGGTTATTACGATCTAGAGTTTAAGGGTCAACTAGGAGGGGAGATTCACAAGAAGTTTTTTGCTAAACACAAGGACGAAAATCGCTATGGCCGTTCTCGGTGTGTTTATTTCGAACTTAAGAGTCCTCAGCAGAAAAAACTGAATTCCAAAGAACAAGCTAAACATCTTCCGGGTTGGTATTCTGAAAAAGAAGTGAGCAAGCTTTTAACCTTCAATCATCAGAGGCATTTTTGGAAACTTCTCCAAAACCAGGAAAGTGAATGTTTTGCAGGAGAAGGAGTTTCTGTTAACTCTGGTATTTTAAACGACCTTAAAACCCCTGAAGCCAAGGAAAAAGTAATTCAGTGGCTGGAAGAGCAAGGCTTAGGCAAGCGAGCGATTAATTACAAAATTAAAGATTGGGTGTTTTCTCGGCAACGCTACTGGGGCGAACCGATTCCGATGGTGTGGTGCAAAAACTGTGCATTGGAGGCGGGAAATGAGAAGGATGAGAAGTTAGAAGTTGGAAGAGGGGAGTCGGAGGTTGGGAGCGAGAGAAGCAAGAGGGATGGCAGGCGAGTGAAAGTGCTAATGATTCATGGGTTTGAGGCTTGGGGAGGGGCTAATTGGTTCCCTAGTCTTAAGAAGAAATTGGAAGGATTAGGCTGTGAGGTTTTTAATCCAGATTTACCAAATAGTAAACATCCAAAAGTTGAGGAGTGGCAAGCAGCGCTGAATCCTTATTTGGAGAAATTAGATGAAAATAGTGTGATTATCGGTCATAGCTTAGGCTCCAAAACCGCTTTGGATTTGCTTTCTCGGACCGACAAAAAAATCAACCAAGTGTTTTTGGTGGCTAGTGCGATTGGCAATCCTCGGCGTGATTGGAATAAAATGAAGCAGAATCCTGTTTGGAGAGGATCTGACTTGGAAGCCTTGCAAAATTTTTGGCAACAACCGATTGATTGGAAAAGTGCCAATAAAAGTATCACCGGAAAAACATATATCATTTTTTCCCAGGACGATCCTCATATTGATCCGGAGCATTACAAGGTGGCGGAGTTAGAAAATGTAACAATAGAAAAATGGCAGAACCACGGACATTTTTCTGTTTTGAAAGATGAGAAACTAGAAGCGTATATCTTGGAGCAGATTAAAACTGAAGCGAAGCCAGTTCCAGTGCCTGTTCCAGAGGAACAGCTGCCAGTCAAATTGCCGGAGGTAAAGCATTATGAGCCGACTGGGACCGGAGAATCGCCTTTGGCGGGAATTGAAAACTGGGTCAACACCAAGTGCCCGGTTTGTGGCGGGGATGCTAAGCGAGAGACGAATACCATGCCCCAGTGGGCCGGTTCTAGCTGGTATTACTTGCGGTTTATTGATCCTCACAACAAGCAGGCTTTGGTGGACAAGCAAAAGGAAAAATATTGGTCGCCGGTGGATTTTTATGTGGGAGGAGCGGAACATGCCACTCGACACTTGATTTATGCCCGGTTTTGGCACAAATTTCTTTACGACATTGGAGCGGTCAACTATCCCGAGCCTTTTACTCGCTTGCAGCATGTGGGCCTAATTTTGGCAGAAGATGGCCGCAAAATGAGTAAGCGCTGGGGCAATGTCATTAATCCGGATGACATTGTGGAGGAGTTCGGTGCCGATGCGATGCGAGTGTACGAAATGTTCATGGGGCCCTTTTCGCAGCCTTGTGCTTGGAGCACTAACGGCCTGATTGGCAGTCGCAAGTTTTTAGAGAAAGTGGTTAAAGTTAGCAATGAGGTTTTCAAGAATTCTGAGGCAAAAACCGGGCCAGAGATGGAGCGATTGTTGCATCAGACCATCAAAAAAGTAGGAGAAGACATTGAACACTTCAAGCTCAACACCGCTATTTCTCAGATGATGATTTTGGTCAATAAGATTAGCGAAGACGGAATCTCTAAGAGTGATTTTGAGAAGCTAGTCCAGATTCTAGCGCCGTTTGGGCCGCATTTGGCAGAAGAGTTGTGGGAGCGACTCGGTCGGGCCGATTCTATTTTCAAGCAAACTTGGCCGAAGTTTGACGCTGGCAAACTTATTGAAGAATCTTTCGAGCTGGTGGTGCAAATCAATGGTAAATTGAGAGCTCGTTTAACTGTGCCGCAAGATATCACTCAAGAAGAGGCTCAAGAGCTAGCTCAAAAGGAAGAGCGAGTACAGAAATTCATAGAAGGTAAGCAAATCCGCAAGGTGATTTTTGTGCCCGGGAAGTTATTGAATTTGGTTATTTAGTGATCTGGTTGTTTGAAATTAGTCGCTTGCTAATCTTTGTTTTCAATTTAAAAAAAGGTCGGGGCTTGTAGTCCCGACCGGCGGTGAGTAATAAAAAGAAGTAATGATTACTAAGAAAGATATTCAAAAAATTGAAAAGCAGGCCAAGGATTTTTTTGAGGGTGCGAACGGTTGCCACGATTGGACCCATGTGGAGCGGGTGCGGAATTTGGCTTTGAAAATAGGTCAGAAAGAAGGGGCAGATTTAAAAGTGCTAGAAGTAGCGGCCTTGCTGCATGATATTGCTCGTAAGGAGGAGATGGAGCAGCGAGGAAAAATTTGCCACGCCGAGCGGGGTGAACAGTTAGCAAAAGAGATTTTGCAAGATTATCCTAAAATTACTACTGAGGAGCAGGAAAACACTTTGCACTGTATTTTGGCTCACCGCAGTCGAACTAGCGAGCAGCCGGAAACTATTGAGGCCCAGTGCCTCTCGGATGCCGACAAATTGGATGCCTTGGGAGCAGTGGGAGTAGCGCGAGCTTTTTTGTTTGCCGGTAACGCCGGGTCTAAAAAACTTTACACCGGAAAAGAGCGGGAAATCTCTGCTTCTGGTCAGGATCACGCTTTTTCGGGAGAGGACACCGCTTTTTTGGAATACGAGTTTAAATTGAAGCATTTAGACAAGAAGCTCTTAACTTCTGAAGGCAAGCGGATTGCGCAAGAGCGCCAGCGTTACATGGGGGATTTTTTTAAGCGGTTTTGGGAGGAAGTGGAAGGGAAGGTTTAGCGGTTTGGTTTTCCGGGGATTCTAGGAGTTAGCAGCTAATCCCCCTGGCCCTCTTCCCAAAGGGGGTACCGCTAAAAACTTAGTCACTGAGCTGGTCGGTGGCTCTGCCTCCGACCTTCGGTTAATCTCTGCTTCTGAGCTCAAAAAGGTCGGGACTACAAGTCCCGACCAGCGGCAGGAGTTGTGCGGATCTCAATTGATTTTTCAAATAACGAAATTAACTTTTATTTATGTCTAAAAAAAACGATTTAAAAAAAATGCGGGTGCGGTTTGCGCCTTCACCGACCGGATTTATTCATATTGGTAACTTGCGAACAGTGCTATTCGGCTATTTGATTGCTCGCAAGCACGATGGCACTTTTGTGGTGAGAATTGAAGATACTGATCAAAAAAGAGAAGTGGCGGGGTCTTTGGAGCAAGTATTGAAAAGCTTACAATGGGTGGGCTTAGAAGTGGACGAGGGAGTGATGCTGGATGAAGAGGTTCAGGTGATCCAAAAAGGGGAATTGGGACCTTATGTTCAATCGGAGCGGTTAGAGATTTATCAAAAACAGGCACAAAAGCTGGTGGAAGAGGGGAGGGCTTATCATTGTTTTTGCCCGGCCGAGCGCCTGGATCAAATGCGTAAGGAGCAGCAAAAAGCGGGTTTGCCGCCCATGTATGATCGCCATTGCCTCAATCTTTCGGCCGAAGAGGTGCAGGCTAAATTGGTAGCAGGGGAGAAGTCGGTGATTCGGCTCAAAGTGCCCCGAGAAGAGACTATCGAATTTGAAGACTCAGTGTACGGTAAAATCAAGGTTCAAGGGGAGACCGTAGACGACCAGGTGCTTTTGAAGTCCGATGGCTTCCCGACTTATCATTTAGCAGTAGTGGTAGACGATCAGTTGATGCAAATTTCGCATGTAGTGCGAGGGGAGGACTGGCTACCCAGTGCGCCGAAGCACATTTTGCTTTATCGCTATCTCTTCCCAGAAGCTGAGCTGCCGCAATTTGTCCATGTGCCTAATGTAGTGGGAGAGAGTCGCAAGAAGCTTTCTAAAAGGCGAGATAGCGTTAGCGTAGAGCAGTTCCGTCAAGAGGGCTATTTGCCAGAAGCCTTAATTAACTTTTTGGTACTTTTGGGTTGGAATCCGGGTGAGGGTGAAACCCAGGAGATTTTTTCTTTGCAAGAATTGATTGAGCGCTTCGATGAGACTAAAATTCATCGAGCAGGGGCGGTGTTTGATCGGAAAAAACTGGACTGGATTAACAGCCACTATATTCGAGAAAAAACTCCCAAGGAATTGCGAGAATTGACGGCGCCTTATTTTGAGGAATATTTTCAGAATAGTAGCCTAGATTCAGAGCAGATTAAATCAGGGCAGCTGGATAAGATTCTTACGATTGAAAAAGAACGGGTTAAAACTTTGGCGGAATTTACTGAGGGAATTGATTTTTACTTTCAGGCTCCGGAGCCGGAGCTAGAGCTAATTCGCTGGAAAAAGAGCAGTAATCAAGAGATGCAAGGATTTTTGCAAACGATGATTAACGGACTAAAAAATCTTCCCGAGGAAGATTTTAAAGACCCGGAGAAGCTTAAAAGTGCGATGTTTGAGCTGGCCGGTCAGCAGCGAGGGGAGCATTTGCATCCTACTCGAACGGCTCTTAGTGGCCAGAAAAACTCCCCGGGTCCGTTTGAAATTGCCTGGGTGATTGGGAGAGAGGAGACATTGAAGCGGTTGGAATCAGCTAAGCAGTCGTTCGAGCAGAAAATTTTAAAATATGGTAACAATGAAGACTAAATTCAAGCTTCTTTTTCTTGCAATAACCCTCTTAGTCGGAGTTTCTTTCTCGGCACCTGCCAGGGCTGATTTTTTAGTCTCATTAAAGGATAACACTAGGAAAAGTCCTTTGCAGTCATTCCTGCGAAAGCAGGAATCCCCACACCTATGGCGGGACAGACAGGTTCAATTTACTGGATCCTCTTCTTCGCGGGGATGACGATAGCACGATAATTGATTGATTTAGCTCTGCTCAAGTAAAATTAATAAGTATTGATAGCGATATTATGGCGGATAGTTTAGTTGATATTGTCGACGAGAAAAATCAACCGACAAGAGAACAGGCTTTAATCTCTGAGGTTCATGCTAGTGGAGATTGGCATCGAGTGGCGCACATCTGGATTTATAACAAAGAGAAAGGAATGCTTCTGCAGTGGCGAGCTGCTCAGAAAAAGCTTTTCCCCAGTCGGTGGGATATTGGGGCGGCTGGGCATGTGGATTCTGGGGAGCAGCCTGAAAAAGCAGCGATTCGAGAAACTCGAGAAGAGATCGGCTTAAAGATTAAACCAGAAGATTTGGATTTTTGGAAAATCAAGAAAATGCGTTATCGAGAAGAGAGAGAGGGGATTGTTAATAATGAATTTTGCTATGCTTATTTGCTGAGAATATCTGGGCAAGAGGACTTCAGATTAGAGGAAAAGGAAGTGACTGATTTGAAATTTTTCTCTTTAAAGGATTTGAAGAAAGAACTAAAAAAGGAGTCGGAAAAATTTGTTCCTCATGGGGAGTATTGGTGGGAAATTTTAGAGGAGATAAAGAAGCAGCTATCCATAGCAATTAGTTCTTAATTCGTAGGAGTGCGCCAGTGGCGTCTAGTATTTTCCATCTCCTAACAACTCCCTTGCTCCCCAATCGATTCTGTGCTAAAATTACCCTAACCTAAACCAAGATTCAGACAAACAAGAAACCAAGCAAGAAACAGAAAAAGTGATTATTAAACCATGTCTAAACCAAAGCTA
>CAYFUG010000026.1:0-13259 GCA_964346295.1 uncultured Bdellovibrionales bacterium | reverse complement strand
AATTTCAATAATTAACTCAAGGAAAGTTTAAACAACGCTGGACAATCTAACACTTTATCTTAGGAATCTTGCAGAAACATAAAAAATTTCTAGACAAGATTTTTCCTGCCTAAGTGGTGAGAACAATGAACTTAAAACTTATGTTTAAAATTTTACATATTCCGCCAGGATTCTTATTAATTTTAAACCATTATTAAAATTTAAACAAGCTCTTTTTTTATAAGAAAAACTATTTCTAGAGTCAAATTCACTCCTAGCGCCAAACTACTAAACTAACAGGATTGTCTCATCTAGAAAACTGCTATATAATTAAAACATGGAAAATTTTCACATCGTACTGATCCCTTTAATAGTAGGGGTCATCACCCAAATGACCAAGTTTATTATTTTTTCCCTCAAAAATGGCTTGGACTGGAGCTATTTCTTTACTCATGGCCACATGCCCTCTTTTCATAGTGCTATCGTTACTTCTTTAGTTACCGCAATTGGATTCATCGAAGGAATAGGAACAGGAGTCTTTTCCTTGGCGGCCGTCTTCGCCCTTATCATCCTGGACGATGCCCTGCGAGTAAGGATGTATCTAGGAGATCAAGGACGCTACCTTAACATGCTCACCGAAAACCTAGCCCTAGACCGAAAAAAATACCCCCGCCTCAAAGAACATGTGGGGCACCGATTTTCAGAAGTAGTAGCAGGGATAATTTATGGCCTAATACTCTCCCTAGGGCTTCTTAGGGTCTTCCAGGTCATATAAAAACTTAGGGTCTTCTTGATTTATTTTTGAAACTGGAAATTTTGCTTTATCTGCTAAGGATTTCCTCGATCACCCTTCGATCATTCCAAGGAATTATCTGACCTTTTACGAACATTCCCTCCTCTGCCCCCTTGCCAGTCACTAAGATTATGTCTCCTTTTTTTCCAAGATTGATAGCTTCTTCTAGGGCTTCCCTCCTATCAGCAATTTTCCAGGCATCTTGGCCTGGTTTTTTTTGACCGCTTTTTTCCACGCCTTCGAAAACTTCCCTCATAATTCTTTCAGGATCTTCATGATAAGGATCCTCATTAGTAACAATAGTAAAATTTGAGTAATGAGCTACAATCTCACCCATGATAGGTCGCTTCCCTCGGTCTCGGTCTCCACAACTACCAAATACCCAAATAATTTTTCGCTGAGGAAATTTCTTTTTCATTTCTTGAGTTAGCTTTCCAATTTTTTCCATGGAATCCGGCGTCACAGCGTAATCAATGATAATTTCCAACCCCCTACTATTTTCCACTCGATCCATTCGACCCGGAATCTTTTTGATTTTTGCAAGAGCCTTAGAGGTTGCAAGAAGATTAATTTCCTGAGATAGACCCACCGAAATAGCGGCTAAAGCATTCTCAATATTGAATCTCCCTGGAAGTTGCAGCTGAAAAGACTGCCCCTGGCAATTAAACTTACTGCCCTCAGTTTCTAGCTTAATCTCCTGAGCCTGCACTAATTTTAATTCAGAAAACCGCTCCCGGAATTCTCTCCGGGAAACTCCTAAAGTCTGATACCCCCAGAGCTCCCTTCCGGTAGCCTCTCCGAGGAATTGTTCCGACCTATCCATTTCTAGATTAATCACCGCTGCCCCTTGTGCATTCAATTGCCAAAATAATTTCATCTTGGCTCTTCGATACCCTTCCATGCTCCGATGATAATCCAAGTGCTCTCGAGTAATATTGGTTATCACTGCCACCTCAAATTTTACTCCCCACACCCGAAATTGATCCAGAGCATGCGAAGAAATTTCTAACACTAAATAATCACACTCCGCCTCTACTGCCCGCCGAAGAAACCGCTGCACTTGCCAAGCCGAAACAGTGGTGAATTTGGTTTTATTGACTTCTACCTGATCGCCAACTTGCGAGTTAATGGTAGAAAAAACTGCCACCTTAAAACCACCCGCTTCCATAATTCGCGCGATCATTTGAACCGTGGTCGTTTTACCGTTGGTTCCAGTTACTCCGATTACTTTAAGTTTTCTAGCCGGAAATCCAAACCAGCAATTCGCTCCAATTGCCTTAACGAGATGATAACAATTTTTAATTCTCTGGGGAACTAACTGCTTAATTTTTTCTAACATACAATCTACTCTTTGCTTTTTTGATCGTCCTATGCTCTTTCTTATATTAAAGACCTTTTTTGATCACAACAAAAAACTCTTGTTTTTACATCTAAACCTTCTTGGAATTCTTAACTGACCATCCCTCCCGAATATCACCTCAACCACGCCCCATGAACATTGCAATAACAGCGAGCTTGCAGTTTTTTTTGACCTTCTAATTGCTCGCCTAAGTAAAATTCTGCCTCAGGAGCCTGCCCTGGAGCTAACCACTGACGAGCTAAAAACTGATCTCCAGCAAATAATTCTACCCATTGAATATAATGATCGTCTGCCATCGGGTGCTCCACCGAGCCAATTTTTATCATCACCCGCTTGCCATCCTCACTAACTTCTACTACCGGAAGGTGTTTTTCTGCTACTTCCTCCCCCTCTTCCGTATGCGACTGAATTAATTGCATCGACTCTCCACAGCATACCAAATCCCCTCCCGCCGCAAAAACCGACTCCATAATATTGCCACAGATTTCACAACGAAACAGTTGGCGCCTCTTAGTTGTTTGGGTCATATAGTTAAAGTTAATTGTTAATTACCTATCTTCTAACCACAGTCTAACTCACCTCTAACTTTTTGCAACCAAACTCTTTTTACTCTGCCTGCTTTCCAGATAATTCTAATTCCTGGAGACAATCTGACCGAACTTCCTTTTTTTCAATTTTTTCACAAATTTCTGGGTCTTGAGTCTCTTTCGCTTTCATCCGATAACAAGCATCCCGCATTTTACTTTCATAGGTCTCACAATCCCTTTCGCTTCGCTCTTTTTGAGAAGTACTCTCCGAAACCACTCCTTTTTCTACTAAAAAATCTTCTGGACCAGAGATTTCTCGATTCCATCCTGCCGAGGGATTTTCCGTTATCCAATAACAATAGCCCAATAGCCCCAACATTAAGATAAAAATAATTACTAAGATCTTCATACGCTTTTTTAAGAGCTTGTTTTAAAAATCACCTTCGCATCGAAAATCGAAATTAGACTTTTAGAACAAGTTATCAACAACTTAGCCCTCCTAGCTTTAAAATTAAGAAACTACAAATCTATTCTTTTGACTCTTCTTCCGACTCTTCCGATTTGGACTTATCTTCTGATAGATCAGGCCGGGTTCGATTTTCCTCTACTTCAATTTTTTTCTCCGTAACCGGAATTCCCGCTAGCCAAGCTGGCTCAAACAAGACTTCTGCTCGACTAATGCCTGGATATCCGGATAAAAATTCTTCAATCTCTTGAGCTGATTTCTCAGCCACCCCTTGCTTAATAGCATCAGGCGCCAGTTGAGGCCAACTTTGAGCTTCTGCTTTTACTTTTAACTCAATTGATTGGTTATTAAAATCAGGTACCGCTCTTTGATAAGAAATCTTAAAAGAATCTTCTGCTAAGTCATAGCCGACTTCGGTTTCCTTGGACAATTCTCCCAAAACAACCTCCCGCAACTTATTTTCTGAGAAAGCTACTAATCGAATTTTTTGTTCAATAGTATAGGTAAATTTATCGCTTAAATCACCTACATCCCGAGAAGACTGCTCTTGATTGCTCATTATTTCCACTGACTCTAATAAGGCTTCTTGGCCTTGATCTAATTGAGTTGACAACTTTTCCTCTAAGAGGCTCTTCAATTCCTCTTGCGTCTTTTCTCGAGCTTTCTTTAGATCATTTTCCGTTACCTGGGTCATCTTTTTTCGCTCCTGAGGATCGCCTCCCCCTGTCATAGCGCTATTAGAAATCACTTTAAAGTCTTCATATTTCTCCGGATTAGACTTAAAGCCTTCGATAGTAAAGGTGGTACTTTCAATGTTATACTCCTCTCCAGACTTATCCGCTACTACTCCTGCCTGCACTTTTCCGGGCTGATCCCCCTCCATTCCCGGCACTACCACTCCCTCCTCCAACCGAAAAAGTTTCCCCTCTTCAGATAACAATCGCGTAGTTGCTACTAATGGCTGGTTTTCCTGAGAGTAATAGTTGGCAATGGTAACTTTTCCCCGAGCTTTTCCATCGTGATCAGCAAAACTCTCCCCGGTAGCTGGAAACTCCTTGGTATGCTTAACAGTAAGCTCTCGATAACTACCTGAGATCACAAACTTACTACCTTCCGAGAGGTTCTCCCTGGCGATTATTTCTAATTCTTCACTAACCGTTTGAGATTGAGGATAAATTCTCACTGTGACCTGAGGGTAGTTGGCATACACCCAATAACCCACGCCCCCTAAACCAAATATTCCCACTAGCACTACCGCTAACCATTTCCCCCAAGAGCTCTCCTTGCTTGTCCTTTCTTTTGTTTTTTGATAATCGCCAGAAACAGCTCGCGAAGAAGACTTTTGGAAATTTTTGCCACCTTCTTCTTTGGATTCTTGATGAGAAAAGAAGTCAGAAGCTTTTTGAGAAATTTCTGACTGTCGCTGACTAACCACCGAATTTTGGCCACCTTTAAAAGGAACTCTTTTAAAGCCGGGAATTTTAGGGTAAGGAATTTTTTTAAAAGTCGCTTTAGCAGAAACAGACAAAGGAGTCTTCTTTTCTGTCCGAGTTTGATTGGGCTCTTTTCCGAAGGGACTCGGAGATTGGCTGGATTCCTTTTTTTGTTTTGGAATCCCCTCTTGAGGAGCAGTGATGTCTTGAACGGTTTTTTTCTCATAATCAAAGAAGCCGGCGCTTCCGACTGACTCCCCGGGAACTTCAGAACTAGCCGCTCCTTCTTGCCGATCAGCGTTCTGGTCCCCTCCTAATTGTTGATAGACTTCCTCGGTAGCTTGAGAAGAAATCAATCGCTCTTTACCTCCCTGATCCTGAGGCTTAAGCACTGAAGAGTCGATTTTCTCTTTAACCTTCAATCCCAACTGCCGCACCACCTTTTTGGCCTGCTGATCATTAGTAACCACCGAAAGATCTTTACCGAACTTTGAGACCTCTCTTTTGAGAATCTTGAGATTAATCACTCCCTGAATCAAAAGAGCTCCCTTGGGAATCACCAAAAAGATCTCCTGCGCCGGTTCCTCTTTAATCCGGTCCAAGACATTAGTGATCTCTTCGTCAATGTCTACATAAATAGTCTTGTGCATCTTGCAATATGTTTAAACACAATTTTGTTTTCTCAAAAACTTCTTTCTTTTATTTTGAAACAGCTTGGGTAAATTACAACCTATCCAGCATCAATATCCTAGGACTTTCAAAATTAGATGCGACTCTAGGCGAATCCGAGGCTTCGCTTGAGCCGTACTAAAAGGTACGATGAAAGCAAAGGCAGGATTCAACAACGAAGGGCGCCAATTTTGAAAGTCCCACAGCAAATCAGTGTTGGATGATCTTAACGGCCTTACTCAAAACATCCGACAGCACCTCCTCTTCTTCCCCGGAGGCATCTAGGGCTAAATTAGCTAACCCCATCGGAGTTACCATTTGAGGGTTAGTCAATTTGCCAGTCTCATCTAAAATATTTACTATGTCACTAGGTTGAATATAGCCAATTTTAGCATTCTGACCAATTGGCAAATCCTTCGCCCAACTACCTTCTGAAATTATTTCTCTAATATCTGGCAAAGCACTCCCTCCACCACATAGCAGAATCCTAGAAGGCAGTAAATCGTAATTCAAGAAACTCTCCAGGGCAATTTCCAGTCCCGAAACCCACACTCGACAGTCCTCCTTGAGAACCAAACCCACTTTTTTGGCAATATCAGGGCTTAGCCTTCCCATGGAATAATTAATTTTCAAATCTTCTGCTTGATCAAAAGTCAATCCAAATTTTCGAGCCAAGCGCTTAGTGAAAGCTCGCCCCCCGAGAGCATACATTACCGTCCCCTCTAATCCTCCGTTTCTCACCAGGGCTACATCAGTAGTCCCCCCTCCAATGTCAATGATGATGGCACCAAAATCTGGATTACTATAAGTCCGCATGGACTGGGCCACCGCATAAGGCTCGGCTACTATAGAGATCAAATCCAATCCTAATTCATCAGAGATTTTTTGCAGAGCCCCCATGTGAACCATCGGAGCATAAGCATTAAAAATGCTAATCGAGACTTCTCTTCCCTGAAAACCAACCGGGTTAGCTATTCGATAACCATCAATTTTAACCCGAACAATTGAGGCATTAATTAGCTTGACATCAATCTCTCCTTGACCAGTTTCCCAGGCCAATTGCCTTTTAATTCGATCAAAAGCCTTCCACTGCACTTTTTGAATAATATTTTTCAACTCTAACAAGTCAATCCGGACCTCCGGATGTGCTCGCTCATAATGGACTGTGGTAGTAGTTCCTTTTACTAACTCTCCAGCGATCCCCATAATCGCTTGATCAATTTTCTTGACTCCCGCCATCTCCTGAGCCTCCTCAATCGCCTCTCGACAGGTCTCTACCACACCCACGATATCACTCACTGCCCCCGCTGTCATGTGCCCTAGTTTTTGTCGAACCTTCCCTACTCCAATTACTCTTCCTCGCTGCCGATCGTCTTCCATTTCAAAAACCAACACCTTAACAAACTCGGTTCCAATATCTAGCGCTAGAATAAAATCCTCTCCCGCGCTACCACCTAAAAAAAGATTTCTTAAAAAGCCCATTTACTTTCTGTGCCGTTAATCATCAGTAGTTTAAAGCTTAGCAATTCCCCCTCCTCTCTTTTCTTGAATGTTAGCTTCTCCTAAACACTTCAACTCAACTTTCGACCCAACTGATGATGATTCTTTAGAAATTATTTGATAACTAGTCACTATTCTTCTTATTCTTAGTCAAAAAAACCTATTCTTTCGAGTCCCATCTATTCAAGTCCTACCTATTCGGTGAGCAAGAAAAATTTTAAAAATCGAAAAAGCTGCAGACCAAGCCACGATAACAAGATTTAATAAAATTAACCCGCCTCCCTCAAAACAAGCAGCAAAACAAGTACTCGAAATTTAAAATTTAAAATTTACAACAAAAGCTATAGCTTTCAGACAATTCCTTAAGCATTTTATTTTAATTTTTGTTTCTTGCTAGAGTTACTTACAACCAAGCTATTCTACTAGTTAGTTTAGCACAAATTCCTAAATAACAAAGCGGGGTTTGAAAAAAACCTCAATTCATTCTAAAATCTAACTAGTCTTTGAATCTTGATAGCTTTGGTTTTTAATAATCTTTTTCTTAATCATCGGCATCCTAGCATAAAAAAAATAAAAATAAAATGAAAAGAAAACCGCCTTCCTCTTCTTCAAAAAGATACTCCCCGCCCAAAAACCCCAAGTCTCCTACCTCTCCTGACTTTCCCATTTCTCGACTTTGGTTAGGGATAATGTTGGGAGTGCTTCTTCTGCTAGGAGGATTACTAAGGTTCACCAACCTAGAAAACACTCCTCCCGGTCTCCGGCAGGACGAAGCCTACAATGGCTTAGACGCTCTCCAAGCCCAGCAAAATGAAGACTATCAGGTCTTTTATCCAGAAAACGACGGGAGAGAAGGTCTTTATATCAACTCCATCGCTCTCAGTTTTGAGTATTTCGGGGTGAACAACGGATCTTTAAGGCTAGCCAGTGCTTTTTTGGGAGTTCTAACTTTGATGGGATTTTATCTGCTCCTAAAAGACTTAAGGTTTTCTCCTTACACGCGTCTACTGGGACTCTTCATGCTTAGCTTTTCCTTTTGGCATCTCAATTTTTCCCGGCTAGCTTACCGAGGTATCATGGCCCCTTTCCTGCTAGTTTGGATTTTTTACTTTTTTTTCCGAGGAGTCGACTGCAAGCGCAATCCTAAGCACCAAGACTCTCGGGAGCTGCTCTTTTTTGGAATTTCTGGCCTCCTGCTAGGAATTGGCTTTCATACCTACCTTTCTTTTCGGGTGGCGCCTTTGATTTTACTGGTGATTGCTTTTTCATTGGCTATTTCTGTACCTCATTTTTTTAGGCGTTACTGGAAAGACATTTTGGTTTTCATATTTGCCGCGGCTGCCGCGGCTGCCCCTCTGATACTTTACTTTGTAGAAAAACCCGCCGACTTTACTGGCCAAAACCATTCCGTCTCCGTTTTCAACGCTCCTGATATGAGCTTCTGGGAAGCCTCTTCTCAGAGCCTAGTAATGCATCTAGGGGCCTTTGTGTTCTATGGAGATACCAATCAAGGCCACAATCACGAGGCTCAGCCCCTCCTGCCGCTCTCTTGGGCGATTCTCTTTATCTGGGGGTTTGCTCTTTCTTGCAGGCGAATTTTTCAGGGCCTCAAGGATAAGCTCTTTGATCATTCCAGTCAGCTCCCCAAGTTCTTTTTTGCCTCTATTTTAGCCCAAAGTATCTTTTGGATTATGCTGATCCCTGGATTTTTGAACATTGAAGGCGCTCCGGATGCTTTGCGAATCATTGGGGTAATCCCGGGAGTTTTCATTTTAATCGCCCTGCCTTTAGAAAAAATCTTTCAATTTCATCACAAAGTCCTTGCTAGCCCTACCGAAAAGGATTCTTCTAAGAAAAAAGAACAAAAAAGTCTTCCTACTAAAGACCGATTTAAACTCTGGATTGTCCCCGCTATTTTAGTTATTCTAATACTTTCCGGCCTTCTTCAAGTCTATACTTACTTTTCGAGTTGGGCCAAAGATCCCCAAACCGCTTCGGCGATGGAAAAAGAGTTATATGACCTAGGGCTATTAACCAAAAAAATACTCCCCCGCGAGAGCAATTATTTAGTAGTAAAGCCACAGGTTTTTATTGGTCGAGACCGGGCTGATAGCTCCCTTAAAGTCACTCAATTTGCCGGCTATCCTCAAATTGAAAATTACCGTTTCTATCATCCGCTAGAAGCTCTAGAGCTGCACCCTGAAAAGCTCTGTTTAAACTCTCGTCTGGTTTTTCAAGAATCCGATCAGTGGCTCCGGGATCAATTCCAGGAAAAATGCCCTAATCTCGAGTGGAAAAACCAATCCCCTCAACCTAGCGCCCATGATTTTTGGGTTTTAGAGTAAATCACCTTCACTTCAAAAAATAGCTTTCTACCAAAAAACAGCCTCTGAGGCTGTTTTTTGCTTAAGATGCTAGATTTGTGGGAAAAGGTTAGATTTTGGCTAGCTGGCTGGAGCGGAGAAATTAGCCCCTAGATTTAGGAATTTTGAAAAATTGTGGAAAGTTTTATTGCAATTTTTGTTATTTTGTAGTAATATCTAGTTACAAAGAAGTAAGTCCTCCTGCATTGGGATACCGTAAGGCGTCTCGTTAAAGCAGGGGGCTTTCTTGTTTTTAGGGGAAAAGTAGGTTTTCTTCAATAATCCTTTCTTTCCTAGAAAGTCATTTTTATTGATTGTGAATAACCTCTGTTGTTTTTTTCCTGGAAATGCTACACTGTTAATAGCTCATCTGCCATGTTGCAGAAGGAGTAACGAAATCGCCTCAAAAAGGCGATTTTTGCCTTTTTGAGGAATTAAACTTTTTCTATTTTTATCTTTTTTATTAATGTCATTATTTCTTCTATAGTTTCATTTTTCTTAGTTTTTAGAGTGTTTTTTTCTTTGCTTTTATTGTTCTCCACGATTATTTGTTTGTCTATAGTCTCCAATGTGTCACAACTTGGCATTTCAATACTCCAACGTATGAGAAAGGATAAAATATCAGCATAACAAATACCCACACACTCATTGTGGGAGTCAACTGGAGTTGCTCTTTTTTCTATTAAAAAATAATTTTTATTTTTAAGTTTTTCGGCAGAAATTTTACTTATTTTGTTTATATTATTTATTTTCCATCCCTCTTGAAAGCCATCATAAAAAAGGCAACAATTTCCTTTCTGAGGATTTTTCTTTGACCTTGATGCTATTTTTGAAATTCCATTCCCAAGTAAATTGCAATAGTTTTTAAAATCGTTACCATCTTCATTATAAATAGAAATAATTTCACATTTTGAATTTTTCCCTGAAAGAAAATCAACCGCTATTTTAACAAAATCAATTATCTCTTCTGTTGTTATAATCTTTCCTTCCGTGTTATTTTTTGAAAACAAAAGACGTCCTTTAAACTCATCTTGTTCGGGCCATCCAATTTTCTTTAATGAAGAAGAGAAGTTATCGTAAATGCTTCTGTATTTGGAGTTATCCAGGCAAACAATGCTTAGTCCATAAAGTTTTCTATTTTTTACGCCTCCGAATTCGTCAATGAAGAATAACCTCATCTCCCTCCACCTCCTTCTAGAATCACTTCCCGCTCTTCTTCACTCAGCCCATACAAATCAAAGACTAAGTTATCAATTTTTTTGTCCAGGATTTCTGCTTTTTGTTGGTAGAATTTTTGATCATGCTCGGCTTTGGCCTCATGAAGCTTTTTTTGAGTTTCTAGCATTTGATCCACCAGATCAATAAGGGGCTTTTGCTGCTCAGGCGTGGCTTTGGGAATTGGGAATTTGGATAAAACATTAAGCTTTAATTCCGAAAAAAGCTTCCCCTTTCTTGGTTGAATAGTTTGATAATACCAAGTAACCAAATGAGAATTGAGGATTCCAAGGAAAAACTTTGGATTTCCATTTTTCCTTAAACTACAGACAAAAACATTATTGCTGAAATAATACCCCTTATCATCAAAATTAGCTAAAACATAATCCCCAGTCCTTCTCACAACAATTTTTTCATTTTCAAAGTATTCCCTCTTTCCGAGTCCAGCATATTCCTTTCTAGCTTTATTTATAATATCCTTGGAATAATCAACCCATAACCCACCCCAGTTCAAAAAATATCTCTGGACTTCATCTCTGCCTAGTATTAATTTTCTGCAATTTTCGTTATTTTCTGATTCAACGAAAAGCTTCTTTCTTATATTCCCTGAGTGAATTCCTTCATGACAATCAAAAAATTCTCCGAACCTAGGAAGATCACTTAGCTTATCTAGAATTGATATTTTTTCCTCATTAAGAAAAAGGTTGAATTTGTAACCCTCTAATTTCTCAAATGCCTCCTGGGGGACTTTTCTTGTAGTGATAGTGTCCTTTTCGTGTATAGAAACTCTAATTTCATTATTCTTCAAATCCTCTTTAAAACCTGTAATTGTACAAGCTTCCAAATTAACGCCCTCAAATGCCATTCCCCAGTGATCAATCTTGTCTATAGACAATTCATCTAAAACAAATTTTCTAGTCCCTGGATAATTTTTCAACAAAACAACATCAGGCAAGACTTGACCCCAAAATCCACTTTCCCTGGTTATGTTGATTGATTTTTCTATAAAAAATCTAAATAAATCTAAAATCCCAAACGAAGAATTGGGATATTTTTCTTTTAAATAAGCTCTTTCCTGTGTTGTAAAGATTACAGCCTTCTGACCCCACGGCGGATTCCCAATCACACAATCAAAGCCCGCCTTCGCTGAAGCTTCGGCGGACAAGCCCCCTCGCCCTTGCAAAATCTCCCCAAACTCCTTTTGCCAATCAAACACATTCACCTTGCGCATCCCTTCATCATCCAAAAGCGCTCCTTGCTCGTAAAAGTCCGGCCCAATCAGGCTATTGCCGCATTTGATGTTCTCTCGCAAATCCGGCAACATCTTCCAATCTGTATCCTTAAAAAGCCGCCCGGAAGTCTCCTTGTTTTCGCCTTCTAGGAGTTTCAAAAACAAAGAAAGCTTAGTCACCTCCACCGCCTGAGCGTCAATATCCACTCCAAAAATATTACCCAGCAAGAGTTGCTGCTTGGTAAGAGTAGTCAATCGATATTCATTTTCTCCCACCTCATAAATAAAGCCTTTTTTCTGGTACTTGCTCGCTCGCTTAGGGTCGGAGTAAAAACTCAAGTAAAAATCTAAGAGATAATTGAAAGCCCCCAAGAGAAAAGAGCCGCTCCCGCAAGCTGGATCTAAAATCTTCAAAGTGTTATTTTGAGGGTCATCAAAATATTTGACAGGCTTTTTCTTGAGAAGCTCGCCCACGGTGTTTTTCACAATGTAATCCACAATATATTGGGGAGTATAATAGACCCCGCCGGCTTTTCGCACCTGAGGCTTTTCTTCAATTTTGGCCTGATGAGAAGGAGTCAAACGAATGGTTTTGCCCAAAAATTGCTCATAAATTTGACCCAAAATTTCCACTGGCATCACCGAAAATTCATAAGGACAATTAGGATAATAGAGGTTTTTGAAAATATCCGCTAAAATTTTGTCATCAATTTTCAGTTCTTCCAGCCAAGTCTGTTTTTCAAAAAGACCGCTGTTATACTTTTTATCCGCCTTAGCAAAAAGTTTTTTCAGTTTTTCGTAAATATCCGCCTCTTTAGCTAGCTTTCCCAGGTGACCATATTCTTCAATGTTGCGATCCTCGGCAATTCGTAGAAAAATTACCCGATCAATGATTTTCTGAATGGCTTGATTAAGAGAAAAAACATCCAAATCATCATTGCGCAAAGCCAAATTGCGAGCCAAATTATCCCGCCAAGCTTCAATTAGCTTGAGGAATTCTTTGTCTACTTCACTAGTACCTTTTTTGTTTTTGTTTTCCTCTACATATCTATCAAAGCTCCCTTTTTGAATGGCTTGTTTAGAAAAAGTGTTGTAGATGAATTCAAAATTTTCTCGGTAGTCTTCAAAGCGACAATAAAAAACCCGCCCCACAGCAGATTTATCCTTAGGGTCGGGTTTAATGCGGGTATCGTAAACAGCAAACTCTTCAAAGTCGGTTAGAATAGAAAGCGGGAGTTTGGCGGTGTAAGCATAGCGCCGCAGTTGAAAAGCCGGCGCCACATCGTCTTTAATGTTCACTCGGGGCTTTTTAGCTTCTACAAAAAACTTGCGATTGCCTCCCACTCGAAAAGAATAATCTGGGGCTTTAGGTTTTCCGGCTATTCTAACGGTGTCTTCTCTCACTACTTCTCGATACATCTCCGCAAATCCTTGTTCGTTGCTAACATCCCAACCTAGCAATCGAAAAAATTTATCAATAAAATCGGTTCGAGTATTGGCTTCGTCATAGCTGGCACTTTTGTATTGATCAAAATTGTAATTAAAAAGATCAACGAGCTCTTTCAGTTTGGCTTGTTTTTCCTCCATTTGCTTTTTATAGGTTAATGTTTTCCTTCACTCTACCACCTCGCTTGCCAAAGTTCAACTTACCACTCCAGCAAGACAAACAAAGCAAAATCCCCCTTCACCACTTTCGGATCCGAGGGATTTTTTAAACATTGTC
>CAYFUG010000025.1:0-14400 GCA_964346295.1 uncultured Bdellovibrionales bacterium | reverse complement strand
ATTCTATCCATAGCTCTTTTTTCTGAAATTTCTAATCTTTTCATTTCTGTTTTATATTGATTAGGTTCTTCAAGAATTAAAACAAAGTTGAACAATTTTTGTTCTATATCTTGATTTGATAATATTTTATATCTAAAACCATTTGGATAGGATTTGTCTTTTGACCAATTAGAGATAGAAAATTTATATGGAAACAATGTTTTAAAATCGATTGCTATCAAGGCTTTATCTTTTTTTGAAGATTTACTATTAAATGATAAGCATTTTTTAATTTTGTTAAAAATGTTTTTCATATTGATATGTAAAATTTTTGGCTAAAATTTTTAAAACCTGAAAGTTCCTTCCCTTATTTCTTCCCTCTCATTTCCTTCAGCTCCTCTCCCACAATCCGGGCAATCACCAGGGCATTAATATTGTGCTCTCCGTATCGATCAGTCTCCATCACTTCTTTTTCTCCCTCATAACTAAGCTCAAACTGGTGCCCAGAAGCCAAATCCCGCACCTTGCGAATCTGAGCCTGGGCCTCCCGAGAATGTCCAAAGGTAACTACCCGAGCTTCCTTCTTTTTAGCAGCAATTCTCTTCAGCCAAGGATCATCTTCGTTCAAAATTGCCAACCCACTTTTTGGTAAGGCATCCACTAGAGCTTCTATTTCTTGGGCCATTTGATCTTGAGTAATACTTTGGTTACTAAAAGCTTTCTCTAAGTTAGTCACTACTGCTACCTGCGGCCTCACCAAAGAAAGCAAATACTCCATATCTCCTTTCCGATCTACGCCCATTTCTAAAACTAAAACTTTAGGAAACTTTCGAGAAAAAAAAGAGACGCAGGTTCCTGTCAGTAGTACATCTACCCAGCGAAAGAGAGAAGAATACCCCGAGGGTAAAAATAACACCGCTAACGGCAAACCGATCTCGGTGTTGAAACTTTTAGGATTTCCCCGTACTTGAGGCCCTCGTCCTAACTCATCCAAAACAGTCTCTTTGACGAAGGTCTTATTAGTTGTTCCGGCCACTGCGATAATCAAAGGATTGTGTCGCCATAAGACAATTTTAGTCAAAACTTTTAGATAAAACTGCACTAGTTTTTTGAAAATAACTTTCATATTGTCAGAGATTTAGCAGTCCTAGTTAAGCGGTTCCTCCTTCCAGGGAAGTTCCCCTTTATTGTGCCAAATTATTACCAAATAATCAACCAATTAATTTCTGTCCGTTCTTATCAATCAATCACTAATCACTATAGGAACTGCGCACTTCAATTTTAAAATTTCAGCAGTTTAACCCGGGAATTACAAGTTTGCGACCCAGCCCAAAAAATCCATCCTGGACATAACTTACGATTTAATTAGTTTTAGCACCTCTAACCTTCCGACTCACTTCCCATAATACTACCAGGACTAAACTAAACTCTCCTACCAAAAAACCAAACTTAATCAACCTACTAACATCCGAAAGAGCAATCGCCATTGCTCCCGCCGTAAAAACCAGGTAGCCCAACACGATCTGCCAATCAGCCCAACCCAGTTGCCGGAGACGATAGTGCAAATGCCGCCGACCCACTTCCTTTTGAAAAGGCGATGCTCCCGAAACTAGTCGCTCCCCAATCACCCAAATAAAGTCTAATAATGGCAAGGCCAAAATAGCCAAAGTGGTAGCAATTTTGGTCCCAGAAATTAAAGCTAAAGCTGCTAATAAAAAAGCAATTAAGTAGCTCCCGCTACTCCCCAACTGAATCCCACCAAATCCAAAATTCCATACCCAAAATCCCAAAATTGCCCCAGCCAAAATTAGGCTCAACAAAGCAACAGACACCTGATTAACCTCCGGCCGAAGACTAACTGCTACTAGCGCTAGAGCGCCCAAACTACCTACCCCTCCTGCCAAGCCGTCAATTCCGTCTAGCCAATTATAAGCATTTATTATCACAATCACCCAAGTAACTATCAATAAACTACCGACTGTGACTAATTGGCCTCCCAAAGAAAACAATCCTTGCTCTAAGCGCCACACTCCTTGCCAAGGGTCAGAAATATAATCAATTTTAAAACCGAATCCTATCAATAAAATTCCTAAAAAAATTTGAAAGGCTAGTTGAAATCTCCAATTCCAGTCCCGCCAATCATCGCTTAAGCCAAAAATTAAAATTAAAGCCGAGCCTAGTAGAATACCTTTGATCTGGGTAGTTAACTCTAAATCAATATAAAGGACTAACGACAGCGCTCCCGTCAAAAAAGTCACTCCCACTGCCAAGCCGCCCGAGCGCACCCACTTCTTCTTGCCGAATTTCAGATTTAACCAGCTTAAGCCTTCCGCTATTCCCCCACTCAGCACCAAGGCAGTCAGCCACAATGCTGTTGCCATAAAATTTCAGATACTTCTTTGACTCTCTTCTGACTTAAAGGGACCGTCGACGAATTGCGTCAGCGGTCCTCAGAAGAAGCTAAATGGAGATTACCTTTCTAGTCTAGCCAGCAAGGATTCCACTTTTCGGCTCTACCTCTAGCCGAAAAGATCTATAGATTGCAGCTATCTCCCTGCACCTCCTGCAATAGATTATGTAGGTGCAAACCGTGATTAACTCCTCCACGCTTAGATCCCCCCTTCCTTTGTGAACATGCAGCAGGTAGCGTCCCAGTAAACTACCAAGGCCACTCTCCTTTAAGCACCGTAAACTACAAATCTCCTCTGAGCACATCTCCAACCTCCGCTTTAAGGTTATCATACCCCCCTAGCTTCTCTTTAACCCTATCCTAATCTCTTTTTTTTCAATTTTCAAATCCGCCTGGAAATCAAGTTCTTCCTTTTCTAATCCAACAGAATTTTTTTTGGTCATTTGATCAGCCAAAATTTCTCCGGCAATTTCTTCTGAGAAGTTATCAAAAATCTCCTCACCTCCGCTATAAAACAGCTGAATCCGATCTTCTACCACGAATCCTGCCTTCTTTCGGGCCTCTTGAATTTGCCGAGTTAATTCTCGCATTTGGCCTTCCAGCGCTAACTCCGGAGTTATTTTCGTGTTCAATCCCACCCTCAAATCACTTTCTTTTTTCCATTTTAAGCCCACTTCTTCTTTCTCAGCTATCTTTACCTGCTTCACATTTAACTCGTCCTTGATCAGCTCTAAAAATTCAGGATCTAAGACGCCAGCAATAAGCACCAAGCACTCAGCTAACGGCTGCCGCACCTTAATTCCCTCTTGTGATCGTAACGCCAGTCCCATTTCAATTGCCTTGCGAACCAAGCTCATCTTTTCACTCAACTCCTCGTCAATCAATTCTTCTTGAACTGTTGGAAATTCACACAAATGGACCGATTCCGGAGCCTCCCCCTTTTGAAAGCCTTTTCCTGCCTCCCCCTTTTGAAAGAGAGTTGGGGGGATTGGCTCATCTTGGCGAGAATGATTTTGCAACTCGGACTCCGAATTTGAAAGCCCCATTAAATTTCGATAAATCTCCTCCGCTACGAAGGGGCAAAAGGGAGCGATTACCTTAGAAAATTCTGTCAAAACCGACCACAGCGTTTGATAGGCTGCCTGCTTATCTTGATCACCGGCTTCGCTTTTCCAAAATCGCCTTCGCGAGCGCCGAATATACCAATTCGACAGGTTATCCACAAAGCCGGGCAGCAACCGCGCCGCTTTGTTCAGTTCGTACTGCTCCATGTGTCGGTTGAATTCTCGCACCACCAACTGTAACTCCGAAAGGATCCATTTATCTAGCAGATTTTCTGACTGAAACTCCTTCTTGCTCTTCTTAGGCTTCCAATTGGGTTTCCAATTATCGATGGTGGCATACAGTGTAAAAAAGGAATAGGAATTCCATAACATCCGAAATAATCCTCGAGAAACCTCTTCTAGATCTCGCTCAGAGAAATTGAGGTTTTCCGCCATCACTACTGGTGACGCCATTAAATAATAGCGTAAGGAATCCGAACCGTATTTTTCCATCATTAAAACTGGATCCGGATAATTTTGGAGGCGCTTGGACATTTTTTTGCCATCCTCTGCTAAAACAATTCCATTCACCACCACATTTTCAAAGGCAACAGAATTCATCACTCCAGTAGCCAAAACATGCAAATAATAAAACCAAGCCCGAGTTTGATCAATTCCTTCCGCAATGAACTGCGCCGGAAAGCCTTCTTCAAACTTCTGCTTATTTTCCATGGGATAATGCGCCTGGGCATAAGGCATGGAGCCACTCTCAAACCAGCAATCCAAAACATCGGGAATCCGCCTCATCGTGCCGCCACACTGCTCACAAGGAAAACTCACTTCATCCACTACATGCTTATGAAGATCCATTATTCGATGGTTCAACTCTCTAAACTCAGCCTTTTGGATATAACTCTCCTGATAAGCTTGCTTTATTTTTTCTAAATAATCCTCCCCCGAAAGACACACCTCCAAAGCAGTCAAAATGTCTCCATGAGCAACTACCAAGACCTGCTTGCCTCGATAATTATTGAAAAACTGGTTGTAAAAACTCTCTACTCGATTTTTTATACTAAACCAATCGTCTCCATTAGGAAACCGCATATTTACACCCTCCTGCCACTTTTCTTTAAACCCCGCCACCTCGGCAATCTTCATTCCGTTATAATCCCCGACATCTGTTTCTCGCAATCTTTCATCATAAATGACTTTTACTCCCAATTTATCAGCTAAAATCTGACTGGTTTGTTTAGTTCGATCAATATCAGAAGAAATTATCAAATCAATCTTGCTACCCTTTAGCTTTTCAGCCGCGGCGGCAACATCCTTCTTGCCTTTTTCTGTAAGAAACTTTCCGTCATTCATCCTAGAAGACAAGACCCTCTCGACATTACTTTGCGCTTCCCCGTGCCGCATAATATGAAAACTGCCTGAATTCGCCTTCTTTTCCAATTCTGCCACGTTCCCAATCACTTTAATTTCCCCGCAGCTACACTTCCAAATTGGAATCACACTGGCCCAGTACCGCTGCCGAGAAATTGACCAATCCCGCGCTCCTTCTAACCAGTTACCCCAGCGACCTTCCTTGATATGCCTTGGCTGCCAACTAATTTTCTGAGCTTCCTTTAGCATTTTTTCTTTGATTTTAGCCACTGCTACAAACCAAGAGCTAGTGGCATAATTCAAAAGTGGCGTATCGCAACGCCAACAATGAGGATAGCTATGCTCATACTTTTCTTTAGAAAATAGCAACCCATTTTTTGCCAGATACTTGATAATTTCCACATCCGTTGCCTGGTGACTATCCCTCGGCTTCACATTCATCCCAGCAAATTCGCCAGTTTCTTTTTTAAAACTCCCGTCTAAATTAACATGCTGTACAAAGGGCAAATTATGCTTTTTGCCTAATTGCATATCGTCCTCGCCAAAAGCCGGCGCAATGTGCACCACTCCTGTTCCTTCTTCGGTATTCACAAATTCTCCACTGTAAATTTTCCAGCCATTTTCTCTATTTTCTAGATTTTTATCTTTAGCATAAAAATCAAACAAGGGTTTGTATTTTTTACCCATTAAATCTTTACCTTTGATTTTTTTTGGCTCTTCTTTCTCAGAAACAGCTTCGTGAAAATAATATCCCTCGTCTTTCAATTTTTCGTAAAAATCTTTTGACATAATCACTCTTTCGAATCTATCCCGGTCTAAATTATCGGCTAATCTAGAGCTTTTTCCAGAAGAAGCACCTTCAACTTTTTTCAAAACTCCCTTTTCATCAACATTGGCGGTAACTCTAACATAATCAATTTCACCTCCCACTGCCAAAGCCACATTTCCCAAAAGTGTCCAGGGAGTAGTCGTCCAAGCTAAAACATAAGTTCCTGGCTCCTCTTCTAATTCAAATTTAGCAACCACCGAAAGATCTTTAATGTCCTGATAACCTTCTGCTACCTCACTTTGAGAAAGGGTGGTCTCACACCGCGGGCAAATGTGCATACTGCGATAATCTTCATAAACCAGATCTTCCTCCCAGAGTCTTTTAAAAACCCACCACACTGATTCCATAAAATCTTTGTCCATGGTACGGTAGCTGTTTTCCATATCGGCCCACCGCCCCAGCTGCGGAATAATCTTCTTCCACTCATCCACATAAGCCAAAACTCGAGAGCGACAAGTCTCATTGAACTTCTCAACCCCCATTTTTTCAATCTCTTTTTTTTGAGTCACGCCCAGTTCTTTTTCGGCAATATTTTCAATTGGGAGACCGTGGCAATCCCAGCCCCACTTCCGCTCCACTCGATAACCTCGCATAGTCCAATACCGCGGCACCACATCTTTAATCGCGCTGGCTACAATATGCCCATAATGAGGAGTCCCGGTGGCAAACGGTGGGCCATCATAAAACACATACTGGCCATTGGGTGCTTCCTTCTCAACGCTTTTTTCAAAAATATTGTTTTCCTGCCAAAAATTTAGAATTTCTTTTTCCATTTCTGCCGCCTTTTTCCGCGGATCAACTTTTTGCATAAATAAATATATTTAAAAATTTAGAATCTGACTTACGAACAACTAACATCAATGCCCTTTTAAACCCAAGTATCCCATTCGCCTAAATAATTTGATAGCAGGCCTTGTTAGCGCGACTTCGGAAAGTTTTTCCCTGGTTATCCGTGCTAACCTTTCTATATCATCATCGGCTTTAATCTCACCAGAAAGATACTTAACAAGAAAAACTAAAAAGATATAGTGCACGACCTCGACCTCCCCACGCTTATCGGCCTCAAAATCCTCATCAAATCCCAAATGAAAAACTAAATCAAAAGAAGCCCGACTCACCCTATGAAACAGCTCATCCTCCTCCCAGTTACCCACTTGATCAAAAACTATCTCTTTCAGTTTATCAGTGACAAATAGCGGCAGCCTGAACTGCTCGGCTAGTTTTTGACTCAGGATAGTTTTTCCTGTCGCGGAAGGACCCGAGACGATAATTAATTTTGCCTTTAGCATCTTTTTTAAAAACTAGAAGCCAGAATAACCAACTTTAATTTAACGCTTTTAAGCCAACAAGTAAAGCTCTAGTTTATTTTTCTCCAAAACAAAATCCCGCTAACCAGGCGGGATTTTATTCTTGTTGTAGCTTTCTCATGCAAGCCAAGAAAGCTTTATACAAACTTGCTCTCTACAAAAAAATTAAGCAGTAAACGAGGCAACGAGAACTCAACGACTAAGCCTTAGGTGTTTTCATTTCTGAGAAAAGTTCTACTCAGCGAATAGAGGCTTTCAAATTTTAGGAAATTTTTAGGCAACGCCGAGGCTTTAACCGAGCCGTACTTGATTGGTACGGTGAGGTAAAAACGCAGGCGGCAACACCAAAATTTTCAAAATTTGAATGGCCTCCTGCTAGTAGATGAAGCCCTTAATCACCCGACTCTTCGCCGACAATGTCCTAGTACTCTCTACATTAAAGCCTTCGTAGTTCATTTCACGAACGGTGATCATATTGCCTTGGACTTTAGTAACAATCGAGACATGCCCATACCAGCTCTCACTCGATACCATGATGGCACCTACCTGAGGAGTCTTGCCGGTTTTCACGCCGTAAGCTCGAGCTTTATACAACCAAGTTCCGGCATGGCCACTCCATGGAATATACTTGTACTGAGCTACATACCAAGTGCATTGACCACCAGGAAAAATATGTGCTCCTGCCGAACGCGGATCTCTATCGATCAGGGAAACTCCTCGACCACCCGAGGCTACCGCACTGCCTCCTCCTCCTGTCGGGATTCGAGTCTTAATTTCTCCTCCTGGAATAATCAACTCGTCACCTTCCACAATAGTCCCATCTGCTGGCAAGTCGTTAAAAGAAAGGATTTGCTCTTTTTCGGCACTGTACTTTTTGGCAATGGAATCAATAGTATCGTTCTTCTTGACCTTGTGCTGAACTCCCGTAATCGGCAAGACGAAAATCTTGTCTCCTGGCATAATCTTACTGGGGTCCGCAATGTCATTAGCCCAAAGAATAGTATTTACAGTTACCTCAAGATCTTCCGCAATAGAACCTACCGTATCTCCCTCTTTAACCTCATAAACGGCTACGTCGGCACCTTGAGAAATCAACTCCTTAGCATCCGGCATGGTAGCGGTAAGAACCTGGTATTGCTCTTTATTTTCCGCTAAGTCCTCGTCATCTAAAATGATCTCCGAAATCGTAACGCTCTCTTCTTCTGCTTCACTTGCTTCCGCCATCGGAACTGCGATAGAACCTTCTGCACCCGCAGTATAGCTCTTTACTCGCTTTTGAATTTTCTCTTCGTTGATAGCTTGCTCATCCTCAAAGGCCATCAAGAATCCCCCTTCTCTATTAGAATTGACGTTGCCGGCTACTACTATTCCCACTGCAGTTACTACCACTAATTTAGCAGAATGAGCCCGAAACGCGCTTAGAAAAAAGCGCAAGGGGGTATTTTTAATAAGCCTCAATAATCCCCCTTCTAGCCTCTTGAAAAAATTCAATAATTTATCGGCCCAACTGCGTTCTACTTTAAGGTAAGCAGCAGCTTCGCTTTTCCAGCTTTTTTCCAGGAGAGCTGTTTCTCGAATTTTTTCTGAGTTTTTATTAGAAAACTTTCGAGCCTCCCAGGCTGGTGGCTGATAATTAAATTCTCTTTTAATGGCTCTATTTCCTTGTTGATTGAGTATCTATAGAAAGCTTTTAGCAGTTAAACAATTCTTTTCTTTAACAATTGCTCACTGAAAGGTTTCATCAATACCCAACCCCTTAATTTTTTAAGCTAAAGTATAGTTTAAAACAAACATTCGGATTGTCAATAGACTCTTTATTTTTATCTCTTTTTAGGTTAAAATAGCCATAGGTTTTCTTGAATTGGTAAAATTTTTTTTAATCCCTTTGTTGAGGCAAAATAAAACTGAATAAAAAATAATCCCCGCTATTTTACCAGCTTCTTTTAGTATACCATAAAAGCTTATAATTTATGAATAAACTCCAAGCCCTTCTTAATGACTACCTAGAATATTTAGAAATCGATAAAAATCGCTCCGTTAAAACCATTGAGGCTTACCGGCGATACTTGAAAAAGTTTTTTCAGTGGAGTCAAATAGATAAACCCGAGAAAATAAGCGAAAAACTAATTCATCGCTACCGAGTATTCCTAAGTCGTCAAACAACCACCAAAGGAGAGTTACTTTCTCGAAGAACCCAGAATTATCCTATCATTGCCCTTCGAGGCTTTCTGAGATACCTGGGGAAACAAGGCGAAACTGCTCTATCACCAGAAAAAATTGACCTAGGAAGCACCGAAATCCGCCAAGTAGACTTTTTAGAACCGGAGGAAATAGACAGGATCTTGGCTACTCCTCGGGGAAAAGCTGTGGAAAAGCTCCGAGATCGAGCTTTATTGCGCCTATTATTTTCTTCTGGATTACGCGTTTCTGAGCTGGTCAGTCTTAACCGAGATCAGCTCAATCTTGCTAAGCGAGAATTTTCTATCCGAGGAAAAGGCTCTAAACTAAGAATTGCTTTTTTCTCATTAGCCACCCAAACAGCCCTGGAGCAATACCTAGAAAAAAGAGTTGACCTTGATCCGGCCCTATTTGCCCGACACAATCAAAAGGGATTCCAAAAAGAGGAGGACTTAAGGCTTTCCGTTAGAAGCATCCAGCGCTTGGTAAAAAAATACGCACGAGAAGCCGGGATTATTAAAAAAGTTACTCCCCATGTTCTCCGCCATAGCTTTGCTACCGATCTTTTACAAAACGGGGCCGATATCCGATCTGTTCAATCTCTGCTAGGACATAGCTCTATCAATACTACTCAAATTTATACTCACGTCACTAATCGCAACCTCAAAGAAATTCACAATAAATTTCATTCTTCCGATCAAAACAATTCTTCTTAATGAAAATTTACCGCTCGAATCTTAGGTAGCTATACTTAGGACACTCTTTTTTAAGAATAACATAATTTATAAAAATTGTCAATAGACTTAGACGACTAAAACCTTCCAAACTAAAACCCCGCCTAATTAAGGACGGGGTTTTAGTTTAAGCTTGTTAAACTCCTAAAGACATCTTTGGATAATAATTCTTTAACAGAGCAAATACTTTTCAATAATTACAGACAGGAGTTTTATCTAAAAACCATGCTAAGCTTTATTTAGTTTTGCTTTTTGTTTTCTTTCAGCTTAAGCATGAGCACTGTTTTCTAATCTTAAGCTCTTTGACTTAATTTTCTTCACTGCACCCAAGAGTTCCTTCGGAATTACCAGTCAAATAACACGTCTGCCATATCTATCTCCTTCTACTATTACTGCTTTTAGAGACTGGGTACTCTACTAGAAAAACGCTCTAAGTAGCTAAGCTGACTTTGATTTAAGTTTTTAGCTCCTTGGATTGCCTCTTGAATCATGGACTTAGAGAAGCTAACTTCTTGTCCAACGCTTACTCGGTGCTGAGAAACTCGCTTTCGCAAGTAATCTTCTACGAAAACTTTATGCTGAGCGTTAAGACCGGTTTCTCCAGTTTGATTAACATACTCTCCTAAAGCCTTTCGAGCCATAGTAGTGATGCTATCGCCAGGCTGAGCAGTTACCACAATTACCTCTCCCGTGTTTTGAGTAGTCTGACTAGTTTGACTTTCTTCGGTGTCTCCAGATTCCAAGGCTGCTTGCTCTTCTTCTACAGTCCAGCCACCTTTGCCTTTACCGCTACCCTTGCCTTGAGATTGATCCGTTTGACCTTCTCCGGTTTCGGTAGTAGTAGCTCCGTTGCCTACTTGAACCTCTTGATCTTCACCAGAAACTGCTACGTCACCCTCTTCAGTTACAACCTCCTCTTCACCTTCGGTTTCTTCCGTTACACTAACCTCTTCTTCGCCTTCTTGAGTTTCCTCTTGAGCTGTTTCTTGGTCTCCTTCACCTGGCCCAGGAACTCGCTGAGAGTAAGAATAAAGACCGACGGCAATTAAGGCTACGATTAGCACTGCCAGGATGATACGAATATTGTCTTGGAGCCAAGTTTTAAAACCGCCCTCTTCTTCTTCGTAATCTTCCTGGTCTTCTCGATATTCTTCGTCTGCCATTTTTTTCACCTGCCTTTCTAGACTTTTTAGCTTTGCACAGGATTTACGCCTTCAGTTAATCAAGCCTCGCATCAAAAATTCACTCCTCCTGTGCCTGACTCTCTGAGCGCGTAAATCCTACCGCCACCAAAAAGATTAATTTTTAACTATAATAAATTACCATTAGAATCAATTGGGAGGGCTTTTTGTTTTTCTTAAAATTTTCTAGGAATAAAAAATATAAAGCTAAATTTCTAGTCAATCCTGAGCCTGATTCTAGCAAAAAAAGGTTTTCCGTCAAGCTTTTTAGTGCCAATAATTAAAATTCCTTGAAATATTTCTTAAAACCAATCTTTAATATTTATTAAAATTGCTAAAAAGTGCCCCGGAAAACAGCGAATAGGGTCACTTAAATGATTTTTGTTTGATTTTTAAAACTTCTTGAAGATTGGCAATCTTAAGCTTTGAATTTAAAAATAAATCAATCTAGCGACTTTTAATAAAATTTAAAGCTTATTTTGAGCTGGAATTTTTAGCGCGATACTTTTGAATTCCGATCATCGCCCCTAAAGTTAAAATTAGAGCTAAGGCAAAAATTATTGCTAATCCTCCCGCGCTAATTCCGGTATCGGGGGTATCCCAGCCAAAGAATCCAAAGTCGTAACCGTCTTCGTCGTCGTTATCATCCTCTAATTCTACTTCATAATTATCTGAGGTGCTCCTCTTGACATGATCTTTATCCAATTCCTCCTCGGCATCACTTTCACTTACCTGTACCTCGTAATTTCCGGCGCAAAGGTTAGAAAAGACATATTTTCCACGAGAATTAGTTTCAGTATCTTGTTCAAGATCGCCTCGGAGACGCACGGTAACATCGTCGATACCGTCTTCATCGCTATCACGGTCTTCATCTTCATCTTCATCTTCCCAAACATAGCCCTGAATGGAGCCTTCGCAATTATCTTCATCATCGTTATCATCATTACTGTTATTATCGCCTTGATTATCGTCGTCATCATCATCTGAATCGTCTTGATCTTGATCACCTTGGTCGCCATCATTGTCATCTTCTTCATCAATCTCTGGATAAAAGCCAAATCCCTGCAAAGACTTCTCTTGGTTTTCGCTTAAAGTAAAAGAGTTACTAAAATCAGAAGAATTAGAGAACTCAGTTCCTAGTACTGTTTCGATCAGTTCGTTATTAGAATCTTCGTTCTGAAATTCAACTTGATAATCACCAGGACAAAGAGCGGAAAAAATAAATTCACCGCTACTTAAAGA
Source organism: uncultured Bdellovibrionales bacterium (assembly GCA_964346295.1). GTDB lineage: Bacteria > Patescibacteriota > Minisyncoccia > Moranbacterales > DUUL01 > CAYFUG01. Next base: position 2,114 of record CAYFUG010000025.1, on the reverse strand, counting down.
AGTAGTCACTTGCTCAACTCCTTCTGTCTCCAGAGATACTTCAATATCGGCGATACCTTCTTCGTCATTGCCTTTGAGTCCATCTTTATTTTCATCGTGCCAAACAAACCCAATGACTTTGCTTTGACAAGTGGGAACTTCTTCTTCTACCTCAAAATAAAGTTCGATCTCTTTTGAATTTTGCAAATTAAAGTCCCATTCTAAGTTTTCATTGGAAAAAACAACCTCTCTGTCTTCACCGTCCAAAACAACTCCTTTAATAAAATCTGTCAATTCTTCTTTATTGATTTTAAAGTTATAATCTCCTGGACACAAATCTTCATAAACTGCGCCTACTCCATTTGCTGCAGAGTCAACTCCTTCATAGTCAATCGGGACACTGCTAGAAGAACCCCCCGAGCCATCTTCTTGAATTTCTTTTCTAAGCTCTAAGAGCTCCCTTCCCAAACTTGAGTTAAAATCAATAGCTCTTTCTCCGTTTGTGGAATCGTAGCTTCCATTTCCGTTTTCATCCCAAAAGACTCTAATACTAAGAGTGCTAGGGCAATCAACGGGCTCTTCTTCTCTTGGATAAAATCCAAAGCCTGGGGCCTCCTTGTTTTCACTGTCACTAGATAAAGAAAGTGTTTGAGATGTGCCGCCTGTTAAATTCTCTACTCCGAGCTCTTCTTTTATATTGCTTTCATTTACAGTAATTTCGTAATTTCCTGCACAAAGATTAGAGAAGGTAAATTCTCCAGGATATGTGGAGCTGGTTTCATGGTTGGCTTCTCCACTTAAAGAAACTTGTGCTCCTCTAATACCACTTTCTTCATTGTCCTTGACACCATTTTTGTTTTCGTCATGAAAAACAACTCCAGAAATAGAGCCTGAACAATCATCAGCCTGACTAAAGCACTGCCGAATCCCCTCTTCCTCTATAATATCATCCACGCTAACTTTTTTATAAAAAACAGCATTTTCTTGATCTATTCCACCTGGAACACCCCATTCACCTGCATCATAAAGATCATATTGCTCATCATACCTGCTCTCTGGTAAAACCCCCATAAAGTAAAGTGTGAAGGGGTGGTATTTAAAAAGACCAATGTTCCCCTCTTCATTTAAAACACCCCTATCACTAAATCCTCCTGATTCATTTGACTCCCAAGAATGGGCATTCATAGCGGATTTAATAAAGTCCTGAGATTGTAAACCAACATAATAATGGATGCTTTGCTGCTTTATCTCTAATGAACTTCCCTCACCAAAATTACTTCCTATATAACAGCACCATTCATGGCCGGTTTCATGTAATAATGCATTTTGAGTAGTATTCCTGGTTAATTCTTCTTCGGTGTTGTTAATGTAGCTGTCTACTAGGCCCAAAAAAAGCAGTCCTCTTAATTTACCATCCTCTGACCCATAACTTTCAGTTGAGTCAAAAATATTTAAACCAATTCCTTCAATCTGGCTCTTTGCCCTTCTGTAAAACTGAGTGCTGCTGCTAACCATAGCCTCTGGATTAAAGGCTGTATAAAAACTAAGGAAATCAAAATTGTCTGGATAAATCTCATAAAACGCCTTGGCAATATCAGTAAAGTTTAATTTTCCACTACTCGTAAAAGCCCCCTCTATTTGAGATATATCCAAAACGACAACCTCCTCACTGGTGTTCATCTTAGCTAAACCATCTGTTGCTCTATCAAAAGAGTCTTCAAAAAGAGTCTTTGTTTGATTTAAAAATTCAATCCTCTCTGAGGTTGCTTGCTCCTCAGAATTAACCAATAAAACAAACCTCATGTTAAAGTCAGCATCATCATCTTCGCAAGAAGAATCTCTTGATCCAGAAATGTCAGCAGGCAAAAATTCACGTCCCCCATAGTCTTGTCCAATGTAGCTAAACAAAACCACCGCGCCTGCGAAAATCAAAAAAGTAGTCACTACCGCAAGCACTCCTCTCACTGTTAAGATGGGCTCTTCCCGCATATATTTGTCCTAAAATTAAAAACTTAACTTTTGATAATAGCATTCTTCTTTAAAAAAGTCAATAGCACCTTCTCTTCCATCTTAGATAGAATAGGCTCTAGACTACCATACCTCCCAATAAGGCTTTTGTTGATTGATTAAATGGC
>CAYFUG010000024.1:0-16049 GCA_964346295.1 uncultured Bdellovibrionales bacterium | reverse complement strand
TTTGCATGAAATTCTAACAATTTTTGTAAACAACGCTAGTATATCTTACAGCTAATATCAAGTGCGTTCTTTTTTTTGCGAGGGAAAAAGGCCTTGGGATACATTTTTTTAGTCTTGTTTATTTCTCCATTAGTGCTTGCTCTTGTGCTGTTTTGAGAGTAGCAGCTTTTTTATTCTAACTATGAATCTTGTGTTTTTATAACAGGAGTACCAGTAGCTAGGATTCTAAAATCTAAAATTAAATTTTATCATTTCGATCGAAGTGAGGCAGTGCTTGATATTTGCAGTTAAGATCCCTCAGCTACGCTCGGGATGACAGTGATTTATGAAAACAATTTTAGCGAAAAATATTGGTTTTTGTGGGGGAGTGCGGAGAGCGTTTGAAATGGTAAAGGAGGAATTTTCAGGCTCTAAGGAATCGGGAAGTAAAGGACTGGGCAAGGTTTATATCTTAGGCTCTTTAGTGCACAATGAAAATGTGGCTAGTTTAGTGGAAGCTTGGGGAGTGAAGAAAATTAGTCATTTAGATCCAGTAAAAAAAGATGATAGGGTAGTTATCACGGCTCACGGAGTGGGCCGAGAGGTAATTGCTGAAATTGAGCGGCGAGGAGCGCAAGTTTTTGATACTACTTGTCCTAAGGTGCGGCAGATTCATTGTTTGGCGGAGGATTATTCTAATCGGAGTGCGCAGGTTTTGGTTTACGGCGATAGTCAACATAAAGAAGTTCAGGGGATTTGTGGTTGGTGTCGAAGCAAAGATAGCTTCAGGGTGATAGATAGAATCGAGCAATTAGAAGAGCTCAAGCAAGAGTGGGAAAAAACTAGCCCCCAAAGGGCGATTTTAGTTTCCCAAACTACTCAAAATCAAACTAAATTTAAGGAATTTTCCCAGGCAGCTGAGGCGCTGGCTCAAGAACAGGGTGTGGAGCTGGAAGTTTTCCAGACTATTTGCAAGGCCACCACCAGTCGGCAGCCGGAGGCTCGGGAGTTGGCTCAGCAGGTGGAAGCGGTGGTGGTGATTGGAGGTAAAGATAGTTCTAATACTCGACGCCTTTGGGAAATTGCCCAAAAAGAAAACCCCCGCACAATTTGGATCGAGGGTCTCAACAAGGAGTCTGAGCAAATGCTTAAGGATAGCTTAAAAGAGGTGAAAATGGTGGGTGTGATTTCGGGGGCGTCGACGCCGCAAGGGGATATTGAAAAGGTAGAGGACTTCCTAAGAAAACTTTAATAGAGGGGCTTTCTGGAAAGTAAGACTGGTGGTGTGCTTATCCATGAAACTCTCGCCCGTTCCCTGGTGTTGTTATTGGGCATCTTCTGAGGCTTGACCTTCTCCGCTCTCGTTAGTTTCTGCATCTTCATTGGTCACTGACTCCCCTTCGCTCTCGGATTCGACAGTTTCAATAGTTTCGGTTTCGCTCTCACTGGGATTGTTAGATTTTTCAGCAGTTAGGGTTTCTACCATAGTGACATAAGATTCGGTGCAGTTGTAAACTGACATTACATTCATGTCATAAAGTCGGACGGCAGCTTGAAAGCTGCGAAGAGGGTTGTTATCGTAAACTAGAATTTTTCCTAGGGGTAAGTCGTGCTTGCGGTCTTCTAGCTGTTCTAGGGGAATATTGAGGGAGCCTTGAATGTGATCTGCCTGGTAAGCATCCGAGGGTCGGATATCTACAAAATTAAAATGTTCTCCGGAGGCAATTCTTTCTTTGATCTCTTGGGGAGTGAGAGGAGTGACCTTAAGGCTGTCCTGAGGAGAGTCAGGGTTGCCAAAGTTAATAAAAGTGTAGTTTTCTTGGGCGTATTTTAGGATACCTCCTTGAAAATAGCGTACGTCTACGCCTTGCTCTTTAAGGTGATTAGCCAGTAGGCGAGTGCGAGGGAGATTTTCTCGGTCGATTAGAATGACTACTTTTTGAGGATCAATTTGATTGATAGTCTGCTCAAGCCGAGAAAAGGGTGCATTGAGGGAGGATTCGATATGAAGAAGTCGAAACTCTCCTGGCTCTCGAAGGTCGACTAATTGGTAGCCTTTTTTGCGGATTAGGCTGAAAACATCTTGGGGCTGGAGAATGGGGATGTCTTGGCGCAGTTGAACATTTTCTCGCTCTTGGAGTTGTTGTTTGAGTTTATCAAGATTGTCCGGGGACTGGTTTTTCCAGAAGAAGGCGCCAAAAATTAGAAAGATAGCCAAAAGGGCCAAGATTATTGGTCCTTTACGGAGAGAGGAATTTTCCTTGGAAGAAGAATCTTTTTTGTTTTTAGAAAAGAATTTTTTGGTAGGCACGGGCTAGTTTTTAGTGGCTAGTTTTTAGTTTTTAGTCCATTTAAACTCGGAGCAGGGGGAAATTGAAAAGCTGGCTTAGTTTTGGACAGTTTCTAGAGAGTAGGGTAGAATAATTTTAGCCAGTTGTCCAGTTACTGAGAAGAACTTCCAAATTTTGAAAATCTTGGTGTCAAAATCTCCGCTACTCGTTCACCATACCTTTCAGTACAATTCGTTGCTCCCTGCCTGCCGGCAGGCAGGGATTTTTCCTAAAAATTTCCTAAAAATTTGAAAGTCCTAAAATTTGTTATTCAAATCGAGTAAGTTTTGCTAGAAAAGCTAAGATTCCGGATATTTCCTAGGGAAACTCCGGAATGACAGGAGGTTTATTATAACGACAAGCGTTTTTATTTTATGACTGATTCTAAAAACAACTCTAATAAAAATAAAAAGCAAGGCCTATTTCTCTTGGACGGGAATGCCTTGGTGCATCGGGCTTTTCATGCTTTGCCGGCTTTTACTACCCGGGATGGAACACCCTCAGGAGCGGTGTACGGTTTTGCACTGACCCTTTTGGCGATTTTAGAAAATCACCAACCGGACTATTTAGCGGCCTCTTTTGATTTGGAGGGGCCGACTTTTCGGCACGATAAATTTCAAGATTACAAAGCTCAGCGAGTGAAAGCCCCGGACGAGCTCTACGCCCAAATTCCCTTAGTGAAGCAAATGTTAACTGATTTGGGAGTGCCAATTTGGGAGAGGCAGGGTTTTGAAGCGGACGATGTATTAGGATCGATTGTAAAAAATTTAGATCAAGGACTCCAAAAGGTGATCGTAACCGGGGACCGGGATCTCTTCCAATTGGCTGACCAAGACACCCGAGTGCTTCTGGTGCAAAAAGGCATTAAAGATTTGGCGCTTTACGGACCAGCCGAGATCGAGGAGCGTTATCAGTTGCGGGTGGATCAATTGATCGATTACAAGGCCTTGCGAGGGGACGCTTCCGACAATATCCCCGGAGTGAAGGGGATCGGCAAAAAAACTGCCACTAAACTCCTGCAAGAGTACGACAACCTAGAGAACATTTATCAAAAAATAGAGCGAGTGAAGCCGGCCGGGGTGCAAAATAAACTCCAAGAAGGCCAAGATCAAGCAAAAATGAGCCGAGAATTGGCTGAAATTGAAACTAATTTGAAGTTAGATTTCGACCTCAAAGCTGCTCAAGTGAAAAACCTCAGCTGGCGAGGCTTAGCCAGTTTTTTCTCTCAAATGAACTTCAAGAGCTTATTGGAGCGCTTGGTAAAAAAAGAAAAAATCATCCCGGAAGAGTTAAGGGAGGCTCGAGGAGAGATTGGCCAAAGTCAAAAGCAGGGAACTGATTCTGGTTTAAATACAGACTTATTAAGTAAGCAGGCAACTAAGGTTAGTCAAAAATCAGACATTCGAGAGTTGCTTAAAAATCTTCAAAAGGCGAAGCAAGTGGCTTATTGCTTGGCTTTTCGGGGCGAGCGGAAGATCAGTGAGTTAGCGGGAGTGGCGTTTTCTACCGGAGAAGAGAACTATTTCGTAGAGGAGTCTCAACCGGAGGTCTTGGCTGATTTCTTTGCTTCGGATAAAATCATCAAAATCGGCCATCAGGTAAAAGAAGACTTAAAGTTTTTTGCTCAAGGCTTAATAGTTGGCTGGAAACCTGATCCAAGAGATTTGTTTGATTTAGCAGCTAATTTTAGGGATGTGGGAGTGGCTGCCTACCTCCTGGGAAGTGCTAATGCCGATAATTGGGAAAAGCTCTTGTTTGAGCAGTTGGGTGAGTTTAATAGTCCGAATAATTCTCGGGAGGAAAAAAAGAAGCAGACCAAAGCCAAAAACGGAATCACTCGAGATCTATTTACTCGGACCGATGACAGTTTGGCTCAGGAATACGGTCGGAAGGCGGCGGGGATCCATTTAATTTTTCAGCGACAACACCAGGAAATTAAACAAATCAAGAAAAAACAGGCTGGTAGCAAATTTCTGAAAAAAAATCTCCAATGGCTATGGGAAGAAGTGGAAGGGCCGATTAAGGGTATTTTGGCTCAGATGGAACTATCCGGAGTGGCGGTAAGCCAAAAACCTCTGAAAGAAGCTTCTCAGGTGGCTCAAGAAAAACTTGAGAATCTTCGGGATCAAATTCATCAATTAGCAGGAGAAGAGTTTAATATTAATTCCCCTCAGCAACTCAGGGAAGTATTATACGAGAAACTTAAAATTTCCACTGAAGGAATTCGGCGGGGGAAATCCGGTCTTTCTACGGATGCCGAGCAGTTGGCTAAATTGCGTGATCAGCACGAAATCATCCCCCTGATTGAAGAGTATCGGGAGCTCTTTAAAGTTAAAACTACTTATGCCGATGCTCTGGTTAAGCTAATTAATCCTCAAGATGGCAGGATTCACGCTCATTTCAATCAAATGGTAGCCGCTACTGGGCGGTTATCCTCTTCTAACCCTAATTTGCAAAACATTCCCCACAAGGGAGAATTGGCCAAGCTTATTCGGCAGGCCTTTAAGGCAGAAAAAGGCAAAATGCTAGTTTCGGTGGACTATTCTCAAATAGATTTGCGAGTGGCGGCGCATCTTTCTAATGACCCCAAAATGAAAGAGGCCTTTGAGAAGAATCAAGATATTCATCGTTCTACAGCGGCTTGGGTTAATCAGGTAGCTCCCGAAGAGGTAACCGCAGAAATGCGACGCCAGGCCAAGGCGCTCAATTTTGGCATTCTTTATGGGATGGGAGCTTATGGATTTATGCGTGACAGTGGCTTAGGTCGAGAGCAATCCCGGGAATTTATTGACAATTATCTAAAAACTTTTTCCGGCTTAAAAGATTATTTGGAAGGAATCAAAGAAGCGGCTCGAAAAGATGGCTATGTGGAGACCGAGTTGGGGCGGCGGCGTTATTTGCCGGCTATCAATTCCGAGAATTCCCAGCAGCAAGCGATGGCAGAGCGGATGGCGATCAATTTACCTATTCAAGGTTTAGCGGCCGATATTATGAAGCTGGCGACGATTAAGGCGCAAGAAGAAGTTCTTAGTAAGTTTAACCAAACAGCTAAGGATCTGGTAGTAGAGCTTATTTTGCAAGTCCATGATGAGCTCATTTTTGAAGTTGGTCGAGATCGAGTAGGCGAGTTCTCAGGGGAGATCAAAAAGTGTCTGGAAGATTCTTATCGGTTGGGAGTACCGTTATTAGCGGAGGTCAAGATAGGTTCTAATTGGAGTGAATTTTAGCCAAAAACCTCAAACAGTATTAATTTCGTCGTGGTCTGGTATTTTTCGCCCTAAGTTACAGGACTTTCTTCAAAAAAACATTTCCCCAGTGGTTTCTAGAGGGAGTAGTTTTTTGGATTTAGATTGCTCAATTTTTGGGTTTGGGTTATAATGTTTTAAGTAATCAGTTATTAAAAATAAGGACTAAAACAAAAAATGAAAAAGGAAAAGTTGGCAATTTTTGACATTGACGGAACAATTTTTAGAAAAAATTTACATTTTGAGTTATTAAACGAGTTGGTTTATAGAGGGATATTTGAAAAAGAAGTGCGTAAGCAACTAGTGGAAGCTTATGGTCAGTGGCTCAATCACGAAGGGAGTTATGACGACTATCGAGAAAAGCTGGTGACCTTGTATGACCATAATATTAGAGGTTGTCATTATGATAAAATCGCTGAGGCGTCTCAGAAGGTGGCTAATTTTCATGCCAAAAGAACTTACATCTTTTCTAGCAATTTAATAGAAGAGTTAAGAAAGGATTACTTCCTTTTGATTATCTCTGGTTCTCCGTTGGAGATAGTTAAGGAGTACGCTACAATTTTTGATTTTGACGCTTACTTTGGAAGTGTTTACGAGGTTGATAATCAAGGTATTTATACTGGAGAATGCGATGTTAGTGCTGCTCGCAATAAAGATTTGGTAGTTAAGGAATTTATTACGAAGAGAGGTTTCTCCTTAGAAGGTTCTTTTGGGATTGGAGACACTGAATCGGATGCTAAATTTCTACAGTTAGTGAGTAGACCGGTAGCTTTTAACCCTAACGCGGAATTGAGAGAAATTGCTCAAAAGGAAGGTTGGAAAATCGTAGTGGAAAAGAAAGATGTAATTTATGAATTTTAGAAACCGCCTTAAAAACTTTCTTCTAATTTTTTAGAAGCAGTATTTCTCGAGGCCGAAACTTCCTTTTTAAGTTAAAAATATGGGAAAAAATGGATCGAAAAGTGTGGCCTCTAAAATGGGATTTTCTGAACAAGACTTGGAAAGTTGGCAAGATCAATCTTTTTGTCTTAAGGGTGATAATTCCGTAGGGGTGATTTTAGTGCATGGTTGGACAGCAATGCCCAGGCAAACCAAACCCTTGGCCCGAGCTCTTAACCGTTCTGGTTATCATATCTGTTCTCCTCGATTAGCAGGTCACGGAAGTGCTCCGGAGGATTTGGAAAAAGTAGGTTGCGCCGAATGGGTAAGGGATGTTTCCCGAGCAGTTTTAAAATTAGAAAAAAATCCCCAAATTAAGAAGATTTTTTTAGTAGGAATCTCTTTGGGAGGGAATGTTTCTGCTATTGTAGCTAGCCGCTTAGGAGTAGCCGGATTGATTTTAATTGGAACTCCGGTTCATATCAAAAATCACTTTTTTTTGAGAATCATGGCCACTTTTGCCACTCCCTTTCGGCGTTATTTTAAAAAGAAGTATTCCGATCGGGTTTCTCGCTCCCGAAATACTTATCAGTATTTTCCCCTTCGGAGTGTCAAGGAAGTTTTCAAGGTAATTCGACGTTCGATGGCTTGCTTTAAACAGTTAGAATCTCCTGTATTAATATTACAAACTAGCAAGGATTACTTGGTTACCAAATATTCTCCGTGGATTATTTTTAACAGCCTTAAAACTCAAGAAAAGCAATTGGAGTGGATTAAGTCAGAGCATAATAATCATGTGATTACCGACAGTGAATTGCCGGATTCCTTCGCTAGCATTTTGCGTTTTATTGAGAACAATTCGAGGGATTAGAGAATTTCGATTAGTCAGCAAGGGAGTTGTTTTTAGAATTGGAATCCAGGTTGAAAAATTTTTTATCTTCGCTAAAATTAAGAGCAGTCCATATTGGAGTTAATGGGGCGAAAGGGACTAAGGCATTTTAAAAATTAGAAGTTTATTTTGAAAATCGGATTTTTTACCAATAGTTATTTCCCTATTTCTTATGGCTCGGTTTCTTCGATCGAGTTTTTTAGGCGTGGCCTAGAAGAGCAGGGGCACGAAGTGTACATTTTTGCTCCTCGTTTTTGGGGTTACCAGGATCGCAACGAGAGGGTTTATCGTTATCCTTCGGTAATGTATGGTTACAAGATGAAATATCCACTGGCCTGGTCTTTTTGGCCCTGGGCCACTAAGAAGGCTCGGGAGATTGGCTTGGACATAGTACATGTACATCAACCTTTTGCGGTAGGTAGGAGTGGAGCAAAAATCGCTAAAAAGCTAGAGATTCCTTTAGTCTTTACTTACCATTGTCACTACGAAAATTATACTCATTATGTGTTGCCAATTATTCCTCAGCCGTTACTCAAGTTTTATGTTAAAAAAAGGGCGGCAAAATTTGCTGATAAGTGCGATCAAGTGATTGCTCCCTCGGAGAGTGTGAGGGATCTTTTGCAAAATCAAAGAGGAGTGACTGCTCCCGTAGAAGTACTCCCTTCGGGGATTGATTGGAGTAAATTTCAGCGAGCCAAACGAGCCGGTACCCGGAAATCGTTGGGCATTGAAGATAATGAAATAGTTTTTTTGCTTACTAGTCGCCTAGAAGAAGAGAAGAACCTGAGTTTTTTGGCAGAGGCAGTTTTTCCCTTGCTAGAGAAAAATTTGTATTTAAAAATGGTATTCGTGGGTGAGGGATCTCTCAAGAAAAATTTAATAAAGAAGGCTCGAGATCGAAAGATTGAAGAGAGGGTAATTTTCACTGGTTTTGTTCCTCAGGAGGAAGTCCAGGACTATTATGCGGCAGGGGATATTTTCGTGCATGCTTCTCGCTCAGAAACCCAGGGATTAACAATATTAGAAGCGATGGCAGCCGGTTTAGCTGTGGTGGCGGTGAAAGGACCGGGAATTAATGACCAGCTTGATCACTGGAAGAATGGAATTTTGACTGAGTTAGACAAAGAGGAATTTGCTGAGGCGGTGATGAAAGTAGTGGAAGACGATAAGTTGCGAGCTCGATTGGGAAAGAACGGAAAAAAGTTTTCCAAGGAGATGAGTTATCAGAAGTGCTCAGAGAAGTTGGAGGGAATTTATCAGCAAGCGAAGCAGTATCGTTTGGATGAGATAGAGCGAATAATTCAGGAAAAAGAAGCAAGAAAAGAGGCTAAAAAAGTTGCCAAGGAGGCAAAGGCGGAGGCAAAGAGACAAGCCAAGGAGGAGAAACAAAAAGAAAAGGAGACCTCCTAGAAGCTACTTGACTAGGGAAAAGCCTTTTTCAGTTAAAAGGCTTTTTTAAAAAGGTGTAATCCGGTAGGATGGCTGAGAGGTCGAAAGCGCCGCTCTCGAAAAGCGGTTCTTGGGCAACCGAGACGAGGGTTCGAATCCCTCTCCTACCGCAGATTAAAATACTTCCTGGGTTTATTCAGGAAGTATTTTAATCAAGTGAAGTGAGGGATTCGAACCGGCAGCAACGAGCGCCGAACAAAGCGAGGCAGCGAGTGCCGCTGGAAGCGTTAAGCTTTCAGCGCTGCCGAGGACAAGGAGTCCCGAGTATTCGGGACGACGCGAAAATCCCTCTTTCGGACTAGGAGCTTAGAAACATATTCCGACTATTTTTTTAAAACTACCAAGTATCCAGGATTAAAAATTATGAAACACTTCGAAACTAATCTAGAAATAGAACTAGAATATCCTAAATTAGTCAGGGATAAAATTCCCGAATTAATGAATTAATCAAGGGATGGAAGGGAAAAGTACCAGAGAAAAGATTCCTAGAGAATGACCGAGAATACAAAGCATTTCTATTCAAAAAGCTCTTGGAGGAGGCCAATGAACTAGTCAATGCAGATAATGAGGATCATCTGAAGGAAGAGATAGTTGATGTTATGGAGGTCTTGGATGAAATTATGAAGTTGAGTGGCATAAGCTTGGATGAAGTTCGATCGGGTCAAGAAGAGAAAAGAAGAGAGCGCGGAGGATTCCGAAAAAGAATTTTGATGTTGAATAAACTTTAACCAATAACCAAACACCAATGAAAAACAAAACCATTATACTCACCCTTTTGATCATGGCGGCAACTTTTTTTGCCGGTTGCGAGGCTCAAGATCAAGCGGATAATCCTTTCGAGGTAGAGCCAGTGCCAGCTTCTAATAACCAAGAGGAAAGTTCTCCCAGCGAGCTGGAAGAAGCTAAAGAGCGCTTAAACCAAGAAATTAATAAAGATAACAACGATTCTGAAATGCCAACTTCTCAAAAGCAGCCTCCGAAGGCTCCTCAAGCAGATGCTCAACTGCTAAAACAGTATTCAGGGGCGATTATCAAGACCAACTTAGGCGATATCGAAGTAATTTTTCATTCCCAAGATTCTCCCCAGACCGTGACTAATTTTATGACTTTAACTCAGAAAGATTTTTACGATGGCACTAAGTTTCATCGAGTGATCCCTAACTTTATGATTCAAGGAGGCGACCCTAATTCCAAAGACGACAACTGGGCGGATGATGGCACTGGTGGTCCGGGTTATCAATTTTCGGATGAGTTTAACTCTCATAAGTTGGTTAAAGGCTCCTTGGCAATGGCCAATTCCGGGCCGGATACTAACGGTTCCCAGTTTTTTATTGTGACAGCCGATGCCACCAGTTGGTTAGACGGCAAGCACACCAATTTTGGCCAAGTAACCGAGGGCATGGATGTCGTTAGTCAGATTGAAAAAGTTCAAACTAATGCTCAGAATCATCCAACAGAGGATGTGGTGATTGAGGATATTGAGCTATTCGAGTAGCCGGTGGGAGACTTCCAAATTTAGTCTCGAACCAGAGCAAGGCTAGCAAACTTTGGTGTTCCGCGTTGGATGGAATTCTAGTGCGGGGTTCTAAGTGAGGAAGTTCTATAAATTTTAAAAATGTAAATAAAAACTATGCAAGAAAAATTTAAAGGCAATCCTGCTCCAGAAAGACCTAGGGATGTTCAGTCAGAAAAGTTGGTGGAAAAGCTTCCCGGACTCTTAAAATTCATTAACGAAAATTTTAGAAATAAGAAATATGACGACCCATTAAGAGCAGATGATATACTTCCGCTCTATGAATGTCTATTTGAAGAATCGAGAGATTGGGGCGAAGGGCGCATTCATAGACCGATAGAATCCCTTGCAGAGCTGATTAATAAAGGTTGCGGTATAGAAGGGGCAAGTATGAGGGGAGATGCTTTGGAGGTGTATTTGACTGAAGGAGAGAGAGGGCGCTTTATTGGAAGGAAGGGTGCAAATATCAAGGCTATGCAAGAAGCGCTAAATAGGATCGGAAAAGAATTTCCTGAGGCCCGTATACCAAAGAGGATAAGTGCAATCAGAGTAGACAATGACGGAAAAGAGATTGCAGCCGGTGCGGAGCAAAAGAAAAAAATAGGAGTGCCTGTATTTTTAGAGATAGCGGATGATCACGACGAACTATCTAAGGAAATTGTGGAAAGAATTATTAAGCATTTTTCTAAAAATCAAAGAGGAAATTTTTTGGAATATCCTCTTGAGATATCTGAAGAGGGCTATCAGGTAACAATCAAAAGGAAATGCCTTGGTGACTTAGAAGGTAATTTGAGTGATGGGAAAGAGGGTTCAAAAAAAGATTTAGAGGTTAGGTATGAACTTAAAATAAAATCAACTACTCCAGGGGACGATTTGTCTATTAACATTGAGTTGACAAAGCCTCTGAAGGCCTTTGCTGAATCAGGAAGGTCTTCACTTGAAATTTCAGTCTCAAGGTGCTTAATTAAGCCAGCAGGAGAAAGGTTACTTCAAAGGGTTATTCCCGATGCAGATTTGAGGTCATGGAAAATAGCTTATCTTAAAGGAGAAATTAACAATCTATTGGAGAGAATAAAAAACGAAGAAGTGAATGGCAAAGAGAATAGTGTCCTGGATTCGCTGTTGGTTGCTTATTCTATTGAAATGAGATTTCTTTTATCAGACGAGAACGGTGAATTAAAGGATCAAGCTGACCATATTTTTACAAGGGCGAAGAAAGTTCTAAGAGAAAACAGTCCCTTCCAAATAGAAGGCCCTGCCAGAACTCTATTGGTTAATTTTTCAGAGGAGGATCTTAGTGGTACTTCAAAGTGCTATAGCGTTAGATTGGAAGATCCTTACCAGGCTTATAGATCTAGTAGTTCTAGTAGTGACCATGTTTCCGGTGGCAAATTTCTCGAGTCAATTTGGACTAAAGAGCTAGATTACTCCGCAGCCAGAGAAATAAAAAAAGAGGAGCGTCCGTTATTCCCGGATCTAGTAAAAGATTTTTCCCGAGAGTTACTGGAGCTTTTCGGTGTTAATAAGCAGACGCTAGAGAGACACTTGCAGCTAGCAGAAAGAACCGAGCGTGATAGAAGTGAGTATGACCAGGAGCAATTAGCGAGGGTAGAAAAAATTAAAAAAATAACAGCGGGTGCTAATGAGTTGCAGCTATCGGTAAAAGCATTACTTAGTAGCTTAGAAGATGATAAAGTTATAGAAGAAGGAACAGCAACAATCAAGAAATTTTACGAGGGCTTAAATTGGAAGGTTGAGGAAAGAGATTCAGTGAATTCTTCTCTTAGGGGCTCTGCGGAAATAGGTGGAGTCCAGGTGGATTTTAGTATTGGTCAGCCGGGCTCTTCTTTCCCTGTAGGAGCTTTTGAGAGCCCCCTTAGCAGTGCTGCGCCAGGCTCTCCTTCTTTTTTCACTGTTGAAGGAGAGGAGATAGGATTTGGAGTATTAGATTCCGAACTGAGGATTTTTTTAAAAGACTTTCTTAGAGATCCTCTGGATTATCTCGTTAGGAAGCTAAATCTTATCGAGGACTCTAGAAAAAGAAAATCAAAAGAAATTGAAAGAGGCGGTCTTAGAAAGCAGATAGATTTGAAAGCGGAAGACCAGAAAGCTGAATTCGCAGCTCATTTTACCGAACAAGAGAAACCATTTGAGAAAGAGGAGCTTCTAGTTAAGCCAGTAAGAGTGGATATAATCGATGATTTAGGGAGGAAGACAATCGATGCTTTTGTATTGGATCAGGATGGTCAGATAATTTATCCTGACAATTCATTTAGATCTGCTGAGAAATCAGATCGTAGGAGGGGGTTAGATGTTGCAAGGAAAGGCAGTTATAAGGCGTGGGAAAAACTAAAAGAAAAAGATGTTTTGGTCCGAGCTTCTTCTTTAATAAAAAACTCAAAAGGCGATAAGATTGAGGTTGATTTTAGCGCTTTAAGATATCCTGATAGACTTACAGAAAAACAAACTGCCAAAACTATGAGCAAGATGGCTCAATTTATTGAAAAAGTAAAAAAAGGAAAAGGTAATGATTACTTTAAAAAGTTTGAAATTAGAGTTAATCCTTCAGAATTTTTCAATTTATTAGAGATTGAGATTAGTGAAAAGAATATCAGAATAAAAAATAAGCCTTCAATTGCTGAAAGGGGTTCAGGAGAGGCAAAGGGCTTTGAAGAAGTAGAGCTGAGGGAGGCATCCGAGGGAACTCCAGTCAGCAAAGACGCTTTAGAAGAGCTCAAAAAAACAATGGAAGACAGGGAGCAGGGAGGAGACTCCCAAGGAGGTGGCGAAGAAGTCCCAAAAGAATCTGTCGGGGAACTTTCTAAGTGTGAAAAAATAAGGAAGAAAGTCAAAATTACGGAAGTTCTGAAGCCGATAGATGAGGTTGTCTTGAGGAAGTTGGCTTTTTTAATGGGAGATGAAGAGGCTAATTTGGCAGGGAGGGTTTTATTTGGGAGAGAAGAGGTTGATGAGGCCACCGAGAAAAAAGTAAAAAAGGGCTTAGCTAAGATATCGGAAGTTGTTAGAAAAATGATGGGATTAGGAGCGGATTCCGAAGATTTCAGGCTTGATGAAATAAAACAGTGGTATGATTTAGCTATGGAGAGCTAGCTAACTCTTGTTTTTAAAATAGATTGGGGTAGAATTAGAGGAATAGAGAGGACTCATCAAGAGAACGAGCAAGGCAACAAAAAGGAATCAGGGAGTAAGAATTTCTTAATCCCTCTAGTCTCTTTGCAAAAAAGAGAATCATTTTTTCGTATTAGATTTTAAGTAAGATTTTAATTTTTAAATTAACAGACTAATGTCAAAACATCCCTCAAGAGAGCGCACTTTGGTGGTAATTAAACCGGACGGTGTGCAGCGAACTTTAACTGGAGAAATCATCAAGCGCTACGAGCGTATGGGCTTGAAATTGGTAGCCATGAAAATGGTTTTGCCAGACGAAAAATTTGTGGAGCAGCATTATACCTTAGACCCTAATTGGCGCATGGAAAATGGTAAAAAAACTATCGAAGGTTACAAGAAAAAAGGTTTAACACCACCCTCGGAGGATCCTTTAGAGGTGAACGCTAAGACTCTTAATAACCTCAAAAAATATCTATCTAGCGGTCCAGTAATAGCTATGATTTGGCAAGGAATGAACGCAGTGAAAATTGTTCGTAAAGTAACTGGAGGCACAGAGCCTTTAACTTCCGATGTAGGAACTATTCGAGGGGATTATGTTCTAGATTCTTATCAAGTTTCCGATGATGACAATCGTTCCATTCGGAATCTGATTCATGCTTCTGGAAGTGCGGAAGAGGCTAATATGGAAATCGAACATTGGTTTAAAAAAGAAGAACTTTTCGATTATCGGTTGGTGCAAGAGCAAATTTTGTACGATGTTAATCTGGACGGAATCTTGGAATAACCAGATTTCTTTTTAGGCCGGAAAGTCTCCAGGTCACTTTTTACTAGTTTTTTTGATTCTAGCTTCGTTAAAGCTCAACGGATCTACTAAAGCCTGTTAAGTTAAATTATCAATGATAGAAAAAGAATCAGCTAAAATTGAATCTCCAAAAAAGAAAGATCGGATCAGCGACCCTTCGGAGGAGGCTGGGCCAAAAGGGGAAGCGTCTTCGATTTCGGTGATT
This sequence comes from uncultured Bdellovibrionales bacterium, assembly GCA_964346295.1. Lineage (GTDB taxonomy): Bacteria > Patescibacteriota > Minisyncoccia > Moranbacterales > DUUL01 > CAYFUG01. The sequence goes on along the minus strand of CAYFUG010000024.1, from coordinate 1,629 downwards.
AGCTCTTCTGAGGATGAGATGTCAGAGTCGAAGCTGGGGGAGACAGAGAAGTTCTCTGATAAAATCTGGAAAGTAGCTAAAGTTACCATTCTAGTGGTTGTTTTGTTGTGGGTGGGGCATTATTTTTTAGAGGGAAATTTTTTAAAAGGGAGTATCTTGGGTCTAATATTGGCCGGGATAAGCTTCTTTTATTCGGAGTTCTTGGATGAAATTGCCAAGGTGGCGTTTTGGGCATTTTTGATTGTAGTACCAGTGCGAGTGTTTTTGTTCCAGCCTTTTTTTGTACAAGGAGCCTCCATGGAACCCAATTTTTATGATGGAGAGTATTTAATCATCAAAGAATGGGGCTACAAAAAAACTGCCTTAAATTTAGGTGGTAAAGAACTTTTTGCCATTGACCCTTTTCGAGAGCTGGAGCGAGGAGATGTGGTAGTTTTTCGTTATCCGAATGATCCGGATAAGTTCTTTATTAAGCGGGTGATTGGCTTACCAGAAGAGAAGATTCTGATTGATCAGGATGGAATTAAGATTTTTAATCAAGAACATCCCCGGGGTTTTTTGTTGGAAGAAAACACTTATTTACCCAAGAATATAGCCACGGATAATTTTGAAAAGTTTGATTTAGAAGATGACGAGTATGTGGTTCTGGGTGATAATCGGCCTCATAGTAGTGATTCTCGTTCCTGGGGGACCTTAAGCAAAGAGCTTGTGGTGGGAAAGGTGTGGTTGAGAGCCTGGCCCCTGGAGGAATTCAAAATATTCCCCCAAGAAGCTTCTCAGGAAAAACCCATTTTTGATTCCAAACAAAAGGAAGAGTCAGGAGGTGGTCCTTCTATTCAACTTAAGCCCAAGGAGTTTAAAAAGAACTAAGCAGTTAGTGTTTTTGACAACTAATATTGACAAAATATTTTAGATGTGATAAGAAAGAGCCAGTTAAGTTCTAGGTACTAGATAAAAGCATTAGACCTCTTGCAAAATTAACTTCCTATTGCAAATCCCAAATCTCGGCTGCAAATTTCTCAAATCTCGTTACCGTAGCTTAGGCTACAGCCTCCTCGATTTTCAAAGTTTTCGCACGAGATTATGAAATTTTCATAACGAAACTTAATTTTGCAAGAGGTCTATTATTTTAAGTTTGATATTTTAACAAGATGAGACAGCAATATTCCCAGTTGAATATGACACAGGCGAACCACGGTGCAAACCGAGGGTCTTTTGGGGCAGTCAACCCGAAAAGCACCAGCAATTTGTTGGGCTGGGACTATCATTTTGGCAATCTTGTTTCTTTTTGTAAGAGTCTATTTTTCTCAATTTTGTTAAAACCTAGGAATTAAATTCGATTTTAATTTTCTAGGAATGGTGATAATCCCAGCCGAGCAGGTTGGGATCTTTTTATGCATACTTGTCTAGTCCTCTAGTTATTTAGGCAAGTACATTAAAGTCAAATTTGCTCAAAGTTCTTTGAAAAAGTGGTTAACCTTAATTCAAACCAAGAAAGAGCCAAGAAAGAGAGGAGCGACAATGAAGAAAGCTCAAGTAGTGGCAGCGGCAGCGGATTCAGAGGAACGGATTAGATGTAAGATATACTAGCGTTGTTTACAAAAATTGTTAGAATTTCATGCAAATGCA
>CAYFUG010000023.1:0-19235 GCA_964346295.1 uncultured Bdellovibrionales bacterium | reverse complement strand
AAAGGAGCGAGCGGTTCCGACCGAAAGGGAGGAATGAGCGAGCGATTTTGCACAACTTATTTTTATCTGAATTTTTCATCGTTATCTCCACTGAGGCTTTGGCTGACCTGCCCCGTCTAGCTTTAGCGATGCGGGGGCCGTACTGAAAGTTATGGTGAAGACGAAACGCAGGCGACAACAACAAGATTTTCAAAATTTGGAAGCCCCCCACTCTTTCACTGGTCCAAAACTCCTCCGATGGATCTCACAAGGTCCGTACTGCTTGAGATTTTCAAAATGGAGTTTAGTTCCATAGCCTTTGTGCTGATCAAATCCATACTGCGGGAATTGTTGGTGATAAGCTCGCATCTTAAGATCCCGAGTGACTTTGGCACAAATAGAGGCCGCCGCAATGGAAAGTACCCGGGCATCTCCCTTTTCATAAAGCAGCTGGCGGGAGCTAATTTGAGGGATTTTCTGCTTGCCATCAATTAGTAAAATTTCTTCACCCTCTGTTAATTTTTCTCCGAGCTTTTCTCTTAATTCCTCCACTGCCAAGCGCATCGCCTGGAGACTAGCTCGCAAAATATTGGTCCGGTCAATTAAGGCCGGTCCCACCTCTCCCAAACCTAATTGAAAATACTTGCTACTCACCAGAAACTTAAAAATTTCCTCCCGCTGCTTAGCGCTCAAGGTTTTACTATCTCGAATCAGTTTGATTTCGAGAAGACTCGGTAACTCTTCCTCTAAAAACTGGGGATCCAGCCAAGCGGCGGCTGCTACCACCGGCCCCGCTAACGGCCCCCGACCCGCCTCGTCTACTCCCACAACAAAACTCCCCGCCTCACCGGCGCGGAGAATATCCAACTCTACTTTAGGATTAGGCAATTGCATTGCTAGTATCTATTGACAAATTTTTAAAAATATTCGAGAATACACCGCTACTCCTTAAAAAGCCATTTTGAAATTTTTCAACTTCCTCCTCTTCCTCCTGCCACTGATGTTTTTCAGGACTTTTCTGAAAACCATCAATGGCATGAGTAAATTGACTTTGCAAACCCAAACAAAGGAGGAAACCCATGAGAAAAACCGCCATCATCGCCCTACTGACAACCATCCTGGTCATCGCCCTGATCGCCACCCCGGCCTTGGCCCAGCCTGCAGCAGCTGTCACTGCCGCTGGTGCTGCGATCACCTGGGAGCGACTAGGATGTGACACTAGAGCCCCGGATGATTATCTGACCCTTCTCAAAAAGGAGTTTGGCGACCCCCTCCCCAGAAGAAACGAGCGAAACCCCTTCTACATAATAGATGGGGAGAGTCGTTTTAATGTTTTCTGGAAAAAAGGCTGCGGGTTTGTAATGAGAAAGGAGGAGGGTTAGAAGGAGGGTTAGTCGGAAAAAATTAGACTACCCAGGGGACGGACTCAAAGCAGTTCGTCCGCCCCCTACCTTAGCTTTTCAGCTTCACAGCAGCTGGAAACTTAAGGCAGGAGAAAAGACAAAAACTCAAAACAAAGCCACCCTACTCAACAACTTCAATTGAATCCGCTTCAACTTCCTGGGAACACTCTCCTCCGAAAACGGTGTCACCATAGGCACAAGTAACTCCCGTCAGCTTGCCTCTGACTAAAACCTGGGATCCTTTCTCCCAAGAATCCCAAGAAAAACCTTCCGGGACTACCGCATAAAAACCCTGGCCTGCAGAATCTTGAATGGCCATCCCCTCGCCCCCCGCCAAGAAAGAGACGGCCTCTCCCTTGATTTTAATGGCCTTGGTCTGGTCAAAGACTTCTTCGCAACTACAATCAACACCCGCTTGCTCCGACTGATCTAAATCCTGATTATTGGAATTTGAAGAAATCTCCTCAGGGCCAATCATTAACTCCTCTTCCGTTCCCGTCGCTACTACTTCGGCTGGCTCCACCGAAACACCTTCAAAACAGCCTGTTAAAAATAAGCCTGTCAGCGATAACAAAATTAATCTTGAAAACTCCATCTTCATGCTAAAGTTTTGATAAATTCATCCGGAGGAAAGAAGTCTATTTTTTTCTTTTTTAAAGTATAAGGCAAAGTGGTCAGCTTTCCATCTTTATACCAGTATAAACTCTCGCTTAAAGATCCTGGCCCATCAGTAAAAATTCCTTTTATAACAAAAATCAGCGGACTAATTATTTTCATTGCCTCGGAATCGTTAATGGGATAAATCATCGTTACATGTCGAGTAGGCATCCCAACTAGTGCCCCTTTGGAGCCTAAATACTTCTTAAGCCTTTCTTTTTCTAAAATTATATTAGAAGAGAAAAAATGTTCCGTCTCAAGTGCCCAAATTTTAAAATCTAATAACTCCTGCTCAACTGCTTCTAGAGAATATTTTTGCTTGATATTTTCAAGGCCTATCTCGAGCAAATCCTCCTCTTTCTTGCCCCAGTTTTGAATATTCTCCGGCTTAACATTAGAAATACTATTAGGAAAATCAAAGACTAATACTCTAAACAAGTCTTCTGCTATTTTCTCTTGAATAAAATTTTCTTTTCCAATCTCTTCTAAGTACCACTTTGGTCAAAGTGCTCTCTAACTAAATCCCTCCACTTGCTTCTTTCTTCTTGCTTACAAATCTGGGCAAGGTTAACTAAGCCAAAATCCTCCTCTCCCCCTTCAATGATAACTACTCCATCTTCAAGCCCTACTTTTAAATCCCTGTTTTTAAAATATTCTTCTACCAAATTAACAAAATCGAGATACTCCTCAGAATTAAAAAAACTCGCCCACTTAGGAACTTTTTCTCTGGACTTCTTTTTAAAAATCGAAAACATAGCTATATTTTAAGAAATTAAATTATCTCCCAATCCAAGGGAAGTCAAATAACTGAATCGCCAAATTATCACCAGGACCTAGGGCTTTCAAATTTTCTAAAATTTTTAGGAAAAATCACTGCCTGCCAGCAGGCAGTGAGCAACGAATTGTACTGAGAGGTACAGTGAACGAGTAGCGGAGATTTTGCCTGTCCCGTCTTCTTGCGGGGACACCAAAATTTTCAAAATTTGGAAGCCCCTAATCAGATCCAGTTTTGCCACATCGCTAGCGCCAACAACAACGCCACCCCGGCCACCAAGCGCATCCATTGCCGACCTTCCTGGCGAACCTCTTCCCATTTCTCCACCTTGGCCCAAGCAAAAGCCACTGAAGCTACAATTAATAATAAAGGTGCCACAAAAAAGAGGTTGTACAACACCAAATAGAACACCGGGGAAACCTAATTTTGAGTCAAAATAGAAGTAAAGGCAATCGGAATTCCACTAGTACAAGGCAACTCTACCAAACTGGCAAACAAGGCTAGCAAAGCCACACTGAAATAAGTTCCCTTTTTAACCAGTTTTTCAATAGTAGGCTTGTGCTTATCGGGAATCGCCAAGGAAATCCATTTTCCATAGAAAAAATAATCCTTCACCATCAAAATCCCCAATACTAAAGCAATCCCAATTGCTATATACCGCACCCAGGAAGAAATTTTCAATACACTAACAATCTGAAAAATTCCCAGCATCAAAGAAAAATAGACCGCAAAAGTAACTGCCGCAAAAACCAAACCCGTCTTAAGCGCTTTTTTACGAGAACCAACCCCTATCAAATAAGTCAAAAGAAAGATCAACACCGAAAACATACAAGGATTAACTCCGTCTAAAATTCCTAATACTACTGCCCAAAAAGCAATCGAGTGCCTCTCGTCCACTGCTATACTCCCCCCAAGAAAGTTACTCGATTGTCTTTCGAACTCCCAGAATCAGCCCCGCTAGCGGAGGCTGATTCTCGTTCTAAAATTTTGCGAGGAAGCGTGATTTCCTCTTTGGTTTTTTCGGACGGCTCTTCTAAATTTAAAAAATTACCCGTCTCTCCGTAGCAAGCTTCTTGAGAACACTGCCAGATTTGCTCTCGCAACTGATCTGCCATCGCATCCTCACTAAAACCAACCCAATGCTCATCGCCAATAATCGTCACTGGAACTCCGCCCTGGAGGCCATATTGATCGATAACTTTTTTAAAGAGATTGCTATTCTTAAAGCCCGAAACTTCGTAAGCCTGAAGTTTAAGATTAGGGAACTCTTCAGAAAGCTCTTCTTCAATGAATTCCAATTCGTCCTTGCAATGGGGGCAGGTTTCCGAATGAAAAACAATGAAGTTCACCGGATAAACTTCCTCCTGAACAGTTACTAAATCCTCCGGAGTTTGATCTCCCCATCGCACTAGAAAAAATAAACCTACCAAGACTCCCACTACCAACAAGGGCCAAATCTTTTTGAGTATTTGCATAAGTTAAAGTTAATTATTGTTAATCATTATAATGCTTAATTTCAACACATCTATTATTATCGCACTTAAGAGTCGGATTACCTATGCACTTAAGAGGACTATGCCCACATTCTTTATTCTTTAGTAACTGTGAGATTTTCTTTAATTTTGTTGCGTCAGTATTTTTATTAATAAAGCTTTTACAGTACCTTTCATATAAGATTTTATAGTCATCATCGTACCTTATGCAATCAGAATCGACATTACAAACATTTTCTTTCTCAAAAAATTCATCTATCTCTTCCCCAATCTCAAAACAACTCATTTCCTCGAGGCTTTTATTACTTTCAAGTTCCCTGCCTTCTTCAGTAGCATCTCTCTCAAAGCCACAACCGACGAAAAACAAGGCGGGTAGCAATAATGAAATAACCCCGGCTAAGTAAAGTCTTCTCGTAATTAACTGTGAATTAAGCTCTTCTCCGTCATCTTTCGAGGTCGTTTTACTTTTAAAATATCTAAAACAGTTGGAGCAATACTAGCCAATACTCCTTTTTTTCGCAAGGCAACTCTCTTCCATTGCCTATTCTCTGCTACCAACACGAAAGGAACTGGATTCTGAGTGTGAAAATTAAAAACTCGCCTGCTTCTTTTGTCCAACATCACATCGGCATTGCCATGATCCGCCGTGACAATTAAGGTTCCTCTCTGTTTCTTAATTTCTTGATGAATTAAAGCTAACTGCTGATCCACCACTTCTGCCGCCTTAACTGTCGCCTCAAAATTTCCAGTGTGCCCTAACATATCGGCGTTAGCAAAATTCACCACAATCACATCGTGCTTCTTTTTCTGGAGACTTTTTAAAACCGCTGCGGTAATTTTTTCAGCTGACATCGCCGGAGTCTTATCATAAGAGCGTACCGCTGGCGAAGGAATCATCAACCGCTCCTCTCCTCCCACTGGCTCCGCGTAACCTCCGTTAATAAAGTAGGTAACATGAGCAAATTTCTCCGTCTCCGCGATATAAAGCTGCCTAAAGTCTCTCAAGGCTACTGGCAAAGTTTCTGAAAGTGGAGGAGTATAAAAAGCAGTTTGAGTATTAATATTAGGACCAAAATCAGTCATGGTAACCAAGCAAAGATCCTTTACCGGACTATAAGCTGGGACTTCTTTTTCTCTCTTTCTTAGGTCGTGATTAGCAAATAACTTAGTTAGGTGTCGAGCCCGGTCAGAACGAAAATTAAAAAAAATGACCGCGTCACCTTTTTTTACTAATCCTTTAGGTTGATAATCCTCGCTTACTAGCACCGAAGGGCGTATAAATTCATCAGAAACTCCCGCTTGATAATCCTCGCTAATCGCCTCCTCAAAACTCAAGCATTTCCTGCCTTCTCCGTGAGTAATCATTTCGTAAGCTTTCAACAAACGATCCCATTTTTTGGTCCGATCCATGCCATAAAAACGACCACAAAAAGTTGCTAGCTCCCCATTCCCCAAGTAATCCATATTCCATTTCCATTTCCTCCAATGCTCCAAGGTACTATTGGCATAGGAATCTCGACCATCAGTGAATAAGTGCAAAAAAGCTTTTTTATCAGGAAGCTCCCCCTTCAAAAAACTCAATAAAGCCAATACAATGTCCGGATGAGAATGAGGACTGTCTCCCGTCCCCATCATTCCCACTAAATGAATCTTAGCGCTCTGATTATTTTTTAAATAATGTACCACAGAAAGCAGCACCGGATTCATAAAGAAACTTCCATCAGAAATAGACTCCAGAATCTTTCGACTTTCTTGCTTAATAATTCTCCCCGCCCCAATGTTAAGATGACCAGCTTCCGAGCCGCTAGTGTCTCCTTTTTCCAGCCCTACTGCTCTCCCATAAGCACTTAATTTAGCAAAAGGACGCCTGCGACAAATTCTGTCAAAAAAAGGAGTTTCCGCCGCTGCAATCGCGTTCACCTCCTTGTCATTACTACCTAATCCCCAACCATCCAAAATCGCCACTACTAAAGGAGTACCAGAAAGAGACTTTTCTGAAGACTTTGCTGATTGCTTATCCTTTCGACCATTTTTAGATTTTTTTAAAGACACTTGTAAATTTTAACTTTTATTTTAATGCCGAATACGAGTCGACTAAATAGTTAAGGAGCTCTAATGGAAGGTGTTTTTAGCCTAGCTAAATTTTTAGTAAAATCTAGACACAAGCAAGCCATGGCGCGAAAGGTAGCAAGGCCATGTTAAGCGTAAGCCCTAAAAGTAGCTTACAAAAACAACTTTCTCCAATTAATAAAAGAGCCTACAAGCCATGGCGATCCTTATTGGCATTATGCTCTTCTAGCGTTTCTGAGTAAATAATCTCCCCTGTCTCTGCATCAGAAAGAAAGAAGTAATAATCTGTCTCCTCAGGATAAAGAGCAGCCTCAATAGAAGGAAGCCCCGGATTACTGATTGGACCAGGAGGCATCCCTGCATTAACATAAGTATTGTAAGGCGATTCTATTTGAGTATCTTCATAACTAAATTGAGGCTTGTCAACGCCTAAAAAGTAGGCCAGCGTGGCACAACTTTGCAAAGGATAACTATCCTCGACACGATTCCAAAAAATTCCCGAGACGACTTTCCTATCTTCATCGGTCCGCACCTCTCGCTCAATAATAGACGCCATAGTCATAATTTCATGGTAACTCTTATCTCGCTTTTCCATCTGAGCCACAAAATCTTCGGAATATTTCTTTTTAAAATTATTTAAAAACTTACTTACTAAGGTGGACCCGGTTTCCTCGGGACTAATAAAATAGGTGTCTGGAAATAAATAACCCTCCATATCGACTCCCTTAGGGATTTGGGCCAGAAAGTCGTACTTTTGGCTAAAGCGGTCGCATTCGCACTCGGCCTGTCCCAGGCATTTGCAAGTGACAATTTCTTCAAATTCATCGGCAATAGAAGGCTCTCTTTCTTTCACTAACTTGATAATTTTTTCATTAGTAAAACCTTCCGGAACTGTAATCTTCACCACTTTTTCCTTTACTTTTCCTCGAGTAAACTTTTCCACCATTTCAGGGATAGTCATACTGGGAGAAATTTCGTATACTCCCGCTTGCAATTTATTATTTTGATCAGTTTTCCAAAGATAATAGTAAAAGAAACTCTTATTAAGAATTAAACCCTCTTCTTCTAGTCTCACTCCTACCTCTTGAGCACCCTCTCCCGAAGCAATCTCAAACTCCTGAAGCAAATTAGAAGAACTGGATCTACTGTTTAAGGATTTTTCCTCTAGATAAAAATACCCTCCCACTACCGTTACTAAGATTGCTATTACTAGCAAAAAAAATACTTTTTTCATTTTTACCAATAAAAATTGATTAGCCCCTTTGTTTAGTGGGGAAAAATATATTATAGGCTTAATACTTATGAGCTTTAGAATTGGAAAAAATAAGATCGATTTTTCCTGCCATTCAGGAACTGCACTCCCAACTCCGAGCTTTTCTATAGCTGCACTTCATTACCCGCAGCCACACATTCCATTTCCACCAGAGATCCTAAGGGTAACTCTTTTACCGCCAAGGCAGTCCTGGTTGGTAACTCCCCTGTAAAATACTTCTTGTAAACATCATTAATAAGGGCATAATCTTCCATACTAACAAGGAATATCCTAATTTTTGTAATATTATCATAATTCCAGCCCACCTCAGACAACAAAGCACCCACATTTTTCAAGATCTGCTCTGTTTCAGGTTCAACTCCGCCTCCTACCAATTTTCCCTCCTGTGGATTCATACCAACCTGACCAGATAACTCCATTACATATCTTGATTCATGGAGAATTGCTGGTGACAATAAACCCTTGGCCTTAGGAGCGCTTTCGGAAGTAATTATTTTCTTCATAATTTCAATATCTATTTAGAAAATTATTAGATCACTTAAACCATATCTAACCTGAATGCCTTCCAACATCACTGGAAGTACGGAAACTTCGACACCGAAAATTACCAACCAAGTTCATTACTACGACCATTCTTTAAAATTTTAGGAAATTTTTACCTGCCTGCCGGCAGGCAGAGGCGCAAGCGAGGCTTGGTGCGAGCCGTACTGAAAAGTACGGTAAGTGCCAAAAGCAGCTTGCAACACCAAAATTTCCAAAATTTGAAAGAATGAATCTAGACATCGAGATTTTGGACGCTTTTGGCATGCGACTGAATAAACCGCTTTCTCGGAGCTACCTCTCCTCCCATTAAAACATCAAAGATTTGGTCCGCTCTTTGAGCATCCTCAATGGTAACTTGATACATAGAACGAGTAGCCGGATCCATGGTCGTTTCCCACAATTGCCGCGGGTTCATTTCTCCTAGACCCTTATAACGCTGCAAACTGACTCCGGTTTTCTTTTTAAACTCTTCACTCTCTTCGTCCAAGGCTTCTTTTTCTTCTTTGGAAAGTTGTTTAGCGGCAAATTTAGCCAAGAGTGCTCTTTTATCGTCTTCTGTGAAAACATAATGAACCTCTTTACCCTTTTTAATTTGATACAGCGGTGGCTGAGCAATGTAAATGCAACCCTTTTCAATTAAAGACTCAAAGTGCCGATAAAACAATGTTAAAAGCAAAGTTCGAATATGAGAACCGTCCACGTCGGCGTCCGTCATGATAATAATTCGATGGTAGCGCAATTTATCCAAATCTAGCTCTTCCCCGATTCCCGCCCCCATCGCAATCACTAGAGATTTAATTTCCACTGAAGAAAGCATTCGATCTAGGCGAGCTCGTTCTACATTAAGAATCTTTCCGCGCAAGGGTAAAATAGCCTGAAAAGCTCGATCTCTTCCTTGTTTGGCGCTCCCCCCCGCACTGTCTCCCTCTACAATATAAAGTTCACTTTTAGAAGCATCCCGAGAAGAGCAATCCGCTAGCTTTCCGGGTAAAGTCATTCCCTCTAGAGCTCCCTTTCTAACCACCGCCTCTTTAGCCGCTCGAGCCGCTAAACGAGCTTTGGCAGAAAGAAAGGTTTTGCTGATAATAGCTTTGGCATCTTGGGGACTAGCATCCAAGAAATCTGTCAGCGCTTCCGTGGCCACTTTATAAGTAGCTGTCCGCGCCTCCGAGTTGCCCAACTTGGCCTTGGTTTGACCTTCAAACTGGGCTTCTTGGAGCTTAATAGAGACAATAGCTGTCAAACCTTCCTTCACATCATCCGAAGTAAAATTAGGGTCTTTTTCTTTGATCAGATTATTCTTCCTCGCATAATCATTAAAGGTCCTTGTCAAAGCTGTTCGAAAGCCGGTCTCGTGCATTCCTCCTTCTGCTGTGTGAATATTATTAGCGAAAGAAAACACTTGCTCCTTAAAACTATCATGGTACTGCATCGCCAGTTCTACCAACACCCCTCGCTCTTCTTTTTCTACATAGAAAACATTGGGATTAATAACTTCTCGACTTCGATTTAAAAACTTAACAAAAGAACCGATTCCACCATCAAAACAAAACCCTACTTTCCGCCAAAGCTCCTCCTTTTCTTCTCGCTCATCAATTAGTTTAATATAGACCCCCTTAGTTAAATAAGCTTGCTGGCGCAAATACTTAGCAATTTTATTCCAATTCCACTCAATTTCTGGAAAAATTTCCGGATCCGGCTCAAACATAATAGTGGTCCCCTTTCTATCGGTCTTACCAGTGGCCTTAATAGGTCCCTTAGGCTCTCCTCGGGTATACTCCTGAGTCCAAATTTTTCCTTTTTGATAAACTTCCGCTCGCATTAAGGTGGACAAAGCGTTCACCGCGCTCACTCCTACTCCGTGCAACCCTCCCGAAACTTTATAGCCTTCCCCACTAAACTTTCCTCCGGCGTGTAGTTTGGTCATCACTGTTTCTAGAGCTGACAAGCCTGTCTGAGGATGCTTGTCTACTGGAATTCCTCTTCCCTGATCAGAGACCTGGATTCTATTGCCGGGTAGAATTTTTACTTCAATGTAATTTCCATGACCAGCCATTGACTCATCAATTGAGTTAGAGACTACTTCCCAAATCAAATGATGAAGACCTTCTAGGGAGGTTCCTCCAATGTACATTCCTGGTCGCTTTCTTACTGGTTCCAATCCTTCTAGAACTTGGATCGATTTAGCACTATAGTTGGTTGATTGAGCACTCATATATTTTTCTTTTACTAGAATTATTTTCCTATTATTTTCTTCGGATTTTTCAGTTCTTTTTTAAAGCGTTAAAAGGGCCACCTGAAAATTAATCCGAGCGAATCAAAGCTTAAAAAACAGCCTTTCGCCGCTTTCCAAGTCAAAATACTTAAATCATACTAAACGCTTCTTTACTCCACCTTATTATTAAATGAATCTTACTTTTCTCTCTACCTACAAGTCTTTCCTAATAACCTCTTCAACTTACTGGATTTTTGTTTTTAGAGCAAGCTTAATAAGGACTTACTCGCCACTTCAATGCAGCTCCTCAAATCAGCTTTTTTCCTTACAAAGTCTCCCCAACCTCCAGCTATGTAGAATGTAAGCAAAAACATTTGAAGACTGCGATATAAAATATGCGGAGAGGAAGGGATTCGAACCCCCGGTCCGCAAAAACGGACAGCGGTTTTCAAGACCGCCGCATTCGACCACTCTGCCACCTCTCCAAATATATCTTACAAATACATCCTAAATAAACAACGATCTTGTCTCAAGCAACAATCCTTGAAACAACCAGACCGCTATTTCTTACCTTCTAAAAAACTTTTGCAAATTTTACAAAAAACGAAAGTGCTTTCGTCTCTCTTTTTTAATTTCCAGCTAACTTCTAGATCCTTAGTCAATAACCTTTAGTAGATCGTGACTTTCTATTATTAGCCTAAGCCCCGACTTAAAACCCAATTTAAACCCTTGAAAAGATTTTACAAAAAGAGGGATGGGCTCAACCCACCCCTCTCTAATTTTCAGCTAACCCTTAAGGCCTAGTTCTTTAGTAACCTTTTCAAAAGCCTCCGGTCGATTGTTTTTGAGGTGCTTAATAAGTTTTTTTCTCTGAGAAATCATCCCTAGTAAACCTCGACGAGAGTGCTTGTCTTTGGGATTCTTTCTAAGATGATCTACTAATTTTTTAATCTTAGCAGTTAACAAAGCTACCTGATAAGCCGCTGAACCAGTATCCTGGTCATGCTGCTGAAACTTACTAGCCGCCTGTTTTTTTTGCTTGGATGTTAAAGTCATAACTATACAACCGTTCCGCCGAAATCTAAACCGAAAACAAATCCGGGCATTCCCAGTTCGTTCGAACGGAAAAGTTCTAATTAAATATTATATCTTTGTAAATTCAAAAAAGCCTAGAGAGCATAATCACCACAAGTTGCCTTATTTCATCTCTGGGACTTAGAAAGGTTAGCATAAAAAGCTTTTTTTTGCAAGCTTAAAAGCCAAAACTTGTCCTTTCTCCATTTCTCTCCCTGGCCACACTGCACTGCTCTTCTGCTTACAAATTTGTGAAGACTTGCAAAAAATCCTCTCTCTGATAAAATGTCTTCATATTTATAGCCTGCTTTTGCTAGGCATGAAAAATCAAACACTTCCCCTTAAATAAAAGTAAAAAATAAAAGTAAATTCATGGAATTTGAATTTGGAAAATTTTTTAGAAAAAGCACTCCTGAAAAAAGTTCACCAAAAGCGAAACAACCAGTTAGGCCAGTTGATGAAAACAAAAGAAGGTTTCTATTTGGAAAACTTCAAGGAATGAAAGATCGCCTAGCTCAATCACCAACTGAGGTTGACACTGATCAACTAGAGAAGGCCGCTGATGCTGCCGCTACCAATGCTGGCCACGAGGCAGATGCGAAAAAAATCCACCAAAAAGCAACTGCAGCGAGAAGAAAAGCAGAAGAAGCAGAAGAAAGGAGTGCGGAAGCACTACCAGAAGTCTCTCAACCAGCCGCGACAGAAACTATCCCGGACCCAAAGCAACCAAGGGTGGCGGTTGATACTGCCGGAGCAGCCTCAGAGAGAGAGCCGACTCAAGAGGAAAAGAGATTGGCTGCTTCTCCGCAAGACTCTAAGGGTAAGGGTATTTCAGATTCACACCCAAAACAAGCAACAAGAGAGATGGCGGTTGATCCCAAGGAAAAATCAGCTCTTAATATTTCACAAACTCTCCAAGGGAAGCTTGGATTTGATAAAGAAATAAATCGGAGGGAGGCTATAAGAGAAATCGGAAAATTTGCAGCCGGACTTGGGCTGACTTACTTCGGAGTTGACAAAGCTCTCAAGATAGCTGGAAATAAAAATGCCGGGGAGGCCGCTGCCGCAGAAAGAGGAAAAAATCTTTATCCTCATATCAAAGGAGTAAGAGAGGCTGGTGATATCAATATTGAAATTGCCGGAAAGATGATTTATAGCCGTTACGAAGACATGCCTGCAGCTGAACAAGCACAACATCACGCCTTGGATGAGTTGGGTAATTTCCCCGATTGCCCTCAGGCTCAGCTATGGATTGGAAATGAAAAAATTATGGAGAAAATTCCCTGGATATCCACTCGGGAAAAAAGCGGCTTACAAGAAAGACTGGCTCTTTCTTCAGAAGAGCTAGCACAGCTAAAGAGTAACTTCTATCAGTTTATGGTAGAAGGAGAAGGAAAGGAAGAGAACGAGGTGAAAGGAGCCTACGAAAGAGTAACCATCAAGCCAGGAATGACTTGGAAAGCGATGACCTTCACAAGCGATAACAGTCCCCAAGGGGGCGTTTCTTCCAATCTATACTCCACCTTCGAAGGAGAGACTGCTTATCGTTTTTATCTTGATAGCGGCGCGGCAATTGACTTTTTACCCACTTGCGGAAACTTTGGCTTATTTAATTATCATGAAGAGCCCGAAGAAGAAGTTTGCTTTGGATGTAAAATTGGAGCCAAAGAGGGAGGGATGGGAGCCACCTCCAGAGAAAAAGGAAACCGTTGGCTCGATCATCCCAAAACTAGCAACGGCCAAGAAGTAGGCAAGACTCTCTTTGCCAATGGCTACCCAGCGGAAAAATTCATTGAAAACTCCGAGCAAGGCCCGATTGTAGGGTTTTTAATGAAAAGATGGATAAACGAAGTTATCAACCCTCTCAATGTAAAACTAGCAGAACACGGGAAGCCAATTATTGACCCCAAAGACCCCATTAAACAAACTCCGACTTGGAAGCAATTCTTAGAAGTCAGAAGCTCTCAGAAAATGCTCGGCGATTTCAAAGTAGAAGACTTTAAGGAGTATGTAAGCCGAAAAGTAGAAGAGGGACTAACAATTGTTTCTGTTACTGCAGAACAGCCAGGCTGGAAGAGTAATTATAGTGCTGGATTCCGAGGAATGCTCCATGATACCACCAGAGATGCCGCAGCTACTATTCGAGTAATGCACGGCAACGGTGGAAAGGACGATGAGTACGGCAAGTTTGAAAATCTCCCCCCTGTTATTCAAGAAGCTGCTCTTCGAGTTTCCCAAGAAATGAACCATTCTGGAGATGGAGACTATCTAAAGGCCATGGATAAAAGGCTTGACCAACTAAGATCAGAAGGCAAAAGATACCCTCTAGCAACCGAAGGCCAGCACCTTATCATGCTCATGCCCAGAGAAGCCGAAGCAGAAATAATTGATGTCAAACCCAGTGAATTATTAGGGAATGTCAATTTTAAAGACTTAGAAGCCCGGTAAAAAATCCTTACCCAAAATAACAAAAATAAAAATTCTTCATGAGCTCTAAAACTAAAAAAAGATCTCTTCCTCAAAAAAGAAAAATAAAGATCCACCGCTGGATTCGCATTGCTTTAATTTTTCTATTTTTTGTGACTGCTTTTTCTTTCTTTTTTCGCTGGAAGCAAAGCTCTTCTCAGTCTGAAAAATCCTCTCCCGACCAATCTCCCTCTAGCCTCCTAGAGGTCAAAGGAGGGGTATTCCTCGTCTCCGATAATCAAGGGCCGGTAGCCATTGCAGGAGAAAGATATAGCGCCCAAGAAGTAATTGCCAACGCTAAAGCTGCAGAGGATCCTATTTTGAGCATTGGTAAGCCCCTCTTAAATTATCTAGAAGAGCAAGCGGTCTCTCCCCGAGAGTTATTCGCCGTCTCCCTCTCTTTAGAGAAGGATTCCTGGGTAGCTACCAGTAAAACCAAAGAAATCTCTGGTTGGTACCCTTACATTCGAGTTATTAACGGTCAATGGTCTCAAGTGCCTACTGAAATTCAAGATAAAGTCCTGACCAAGGCTCGCAACCTTCACGCTTCCGGATTAATCGAAAAAAGAAACCAAGGAGAGGCCGGAGAAAAATACCAGTGGTCTAACTTGACCTACTTTATTCAAGAAGAAGATGGGGATTGGAGAGAATATATCCACCATCTCTAAATTTTTCCATCAGCAGCCAAGATCCTAATTGTATTTGCTCGTTTTTAAAATGAAAAAACTCTCTCAGGTTTCAAAAATAATTACCAAAAAGTTAAACCAAATTAGAGACTTTTCCAAAAAAGACTTGGTAATTTTTTTAATTCCTTTAATCTTAGCCAGTGGTTTTTTAGTTTTCAAATTAGTCCAAATTAATTGTCAATCCCTTTTCGCTGGAAGTCAATCTCCTGATGATTATCGAGATTTACTAAACTTTTCCGGACCCTTAATAGAATACGACCCCGACCAGAAAGACTGCTCCCTCGTCACAGACCCTAATCTTCCTCAGCTTTCTCAAGAGGCCAAAGAAAATTTAGTAAAGGTCGCTCAATTAGCATTAGGCTGGAAAAACGAAAAGCAGCAACCCTTGAAATTTTCTCCCCAGTTCAAAAATTTAACCAATCCAGTTTTTGTCACTTTAAGATCTCAAGGAAAACAGTTATCTAGAGCGTCTATCAGCTCTTCCAACCTCCAGCAATCAGTCTATTTAGCAACTCAAAAAGCCGCTAGAAACATTAATCAAGAAGCCTCCCTTGTTAATATTGAAATCTCTCTCATAGGAAAAGAAGCTTCCGATAATCACCTAACTAATTTCAAAGCGGGAATTCACGGGATAAAAGTTAAAGATAACACCCGAGAAATTACCCTTCTAGCAAAAGAAACTATCGAAAAAAACCTCAGTGACGCTAAAATTCTTCGACCGAGCCTCTGCCAAACTCTAGGAAGAAACGAATTTTGCTATCACTCGGAGCGACCAGATGAACCCCGATTTACTATCTTTGAAAACTTGGAATTTGGTACCACCTACTTAACAGGAAGCAAAGTGCTCACCTTCCACCGAGCCTCTCAGTCTCACTGCTCTGAACCTTTCGATAAAGAAGCTTTTGACGAAATGGTTACCCAAGGAGAAAATTGGCTAGCCCACAACATTAGCTCTACCGGACAACTCAATTACAGTTATTACCCCGCTACCGATCAGTATTCCACCGAGCAAATGGCAGTCCGCCAACTCCTGACCGCTGCCGCCTTGGCTCGGGCCGCCGACTATAACCCCCAACACCAACTTTATCAAACAGCTCATAAAAGAAATCTAAGTTTTTTAATCTATAATTGGTACTGTCAAGATGAAACCTTGGAGCATGGCTACGCCTGTTATCAAGGAGTTTCCGACTTGGGTTCTAACGCCGCCTTCTTGCGAACCTTGGTTTACAGCCCTCACTTTGAAAATCATCAGGAAAGAGCCCAGGCAATAGCTCAAGCGATCACTTCCTTACAAAATCCGGACGGATCCTTTCAGGCTTTTTATAAAAGACCCCCCAGTGGAGATTATGACGAGGATGTCATGCTCACTTACTACAGCGGAGAAGCCATCAATGCCCTCACTGAATACTACAAAAAAACCAATCAAGAAAAGTATCTCCGAGTTGCTAAAAAAGCTCAGGATTTTTACCTAGAAAAATATGTTAATCAAATCGATCAAAATTTTTCTTATCCCTATGTCCCCTGGCACTCTCAATCACTTTTCCGACTTTACCGAATAACTCAAGACAACCGCTACCTAGAAGCTATTTTAACCCTAAATGATCGCCTGATAAAAATTCAAAATATTGACTCCGGACCTTACTTTGACCTCCAAGGAAGATTTTCTTCTTCAGAAGATCCCCGCCTTGCTCATGCCAGTGCCGATGGAGTTTATACCGAAGGACTTATTTATGCCTATCAGGCAGCTGTCATCCTAGAAGACCAGACCCGTCAAACCGAATATAAAAAAAGGATTCTTTTGAGCCTCCAAAATCTCCGCCGCCTTCAATACCAAGAAGGAGATCTTTATTATCTAGCTCCCGAAAATTTATCCAAAGCCCAAGGAGCCCTCAAAAAAAATATCGCTGATACTCGCCTGCGCTTAGATAATGTTCAACATTTACTAGACGCTCTTTATGTCGGACAAATTTATTTACCTAATTTTCAATAGAACTTTAATAACCAAGCTAAACAAAATAAAATTGAATCATGAAGAAAAAATGGGATCTTAATAAGTGGGGGCCAGGAATAATCCTGGGGACCATCCTCCTAACCGGAATAATTATTACTACCGTCTTCTTTGTCCTCCCCTCCAAGGATCTTCAGACCAATGTCAACCAACCTGGAGGTGCTCGTTATCGATTAGACATTTATAGCGAATCTTTTGGAGAAGATGATCTAGTCACGACGGTTTATGTGAACGATGAAGAGTACTCAGTAGAAGACCTCAATTTAGAAGCAGGTAAATATCACTGGCGAGTAGCTCCTGGATCCCAAGGAGGACCAGCTCCCAATTGTGAAGATGGCTGTGAAGGAGACTTTCAGTTAATAGAAGAGCCTTCTCC
This sequence comes from uncultured Bdellovibrionales bacterium, assembly GCA_964346295.1. Taxonomy (GTDB): domain Bacteria; phylum Patescibacteriota; class Minisyncoccia; order Moranbacterales; family DUUL01; genus CAYFUG01. The sequence continues at coordinate 2,217 of CAYFUG010000023.1, read as the reverse complement.
TCAAGTTCAATGTGGCGGCAGTTGCGAAACGGACGGGGAATGCGTTGATCAAGACAACCAGTGTATAGGAGGAACATGCCAACTCCCTGCCAATTATTGCCCAGAAGGACAACAACTAACTGCCGATAAATGTGACTGTGAGGAAACTCCTTCTCAGATAGTGATCTGTGGTGAAACCTGTAACGGAACTACCCGAGTTTGTACTAATAACAATTTCTGCAACTCCGAAGGAATCTGCCAACTGCCTTCTAGTTATTGTCCCTCTGGTCAACAATTAGACGCCACTGGGTGTGATTGTGAACCAATTCCAGTAGAATATGTCCGCTGCGGAGAATCCTGTAATGGAACTACCCGAGTTTGTAATCGCACTCAATATTGCGATGATGACACCGGAAAGTGCCGCCTAGAAGAAGATCGCTGTACTTACGGAGTAGCTCCCGGTGGCTGCAGTTGCAATTCCATTCCTCCTACCCCTCCTGGTGATGGCGGCGGTGATGGCGGAGGCGGCGGTGATGGCGGAGGCGGCGGCGGAGATGACGGCGGGAACTGCTACTATAACCCCGATGAAAATAATTCTCTCCAAACCCATTACTACGCTCAAATAGTCCCTAATCAAGGAGTGATCTCCGGCCCTCGCGATTGTAATGTCAACTACAACTATGTTACCAACCCGGAATTCATTCAATGGGAAGAGAGTTGCGGTGATGTGCCTCCCCCTCCTCAGCAATGTGATCCGGATGAATTTAATATCACTTCCGGAGGAACACAAACTATTCAAGTTAATGGTACTCCTCAGGATATCGTGGCCAATGTTTCCGGAGCGGTGGATCCCGAGCAGGTAGAGTGGACTTTTGAGGCTGGAGCCACTGGATTAACTGGAAATAGAAGTGGAAATACCTTTACTTTTACTTCCACTGCTACCAGCACAGGAACAGCTACTTTGACCATTAGGGATCTTGAGGATGATAGTTGTGTCGCGGTGGCTACCATTGAAGTCAGTCAGCAGCCTCAATGTGATCCCAACCAATTTTCTATCACTTCCGGAGGAACACAAACTATTCAAGTTAATGGTACTCCTCAGGATATCGTAGCCAATATTTCCGGAGCTTTAGGAGAAGAAGTAAACTGGACTTTTGAGGCTGGAGGAACCGGATTAACAGGTTCTGGGACGGGAGATACCTTTAGCTTTACTTCCGCCGCCACTAGTGCTGGTACTGCTACTGTTACCATTACTGATCCTCTGGATAGCGATTGTAGTGATACAGCTACTATTGAAGTTACTCAACAGCCTCAATGTAACCCTGCTCTATTCTCTATCACTGCTAATCAGACTCAAGAGATTGATGTTGACGACATTCCGGAAGACATTACTGCTGATATCAGGGGAGCTTTAGGAGAAGTAACTTGGACTATTGATCCAGATGACACTGGCTTAGATGGTAATGGCTCTGGAGAATCATTTGATTTTGACAATCAATCTCCCGCCACTGATACCGGAATAGCTACTATTACTGTCACTGATAACCAGGACGCGGATTGTACTGCTAACGCCCAAGTAATAGTAAGTCCTAAGGGACCGGAGCAGTGTGATCCCGATGATTTTTACATCACCACCGATAACCAAGAAATTGAAATTGGTGATACTCCCGACGACATTAGAGCTAATATTGACGGTGCTTTAGGAGAAGTAGAATGGGAAATTACCTCTCGCGGCACTGGCCTAGATGGTGACGGTGATGGTGATACTTTTGAATTCACCGATGAGGCTGATGATGAAGGTCGCGCTACTATCACCATAGCTGATACTGAAGACGCTAGTTGTCATGATTCCGTAGAAGTAGAAGTAGAAGAAGATGAGGATGAAGATGAGGACCAAGAAGACTGCGAAAGCACTATCGGAGACTATGTCTGGTACGACGAGGATGGTGATGGCAAACAAGACAGTGATGAAGATGGTTTAGATGATATCACTCTTACTCTCTATGATTACCATAGTGGTGATCGAGTAGATCGAGAAAATACTGACAGTGATGGAGACTATCTCTTTGATGATCTTTGTGAAGATGAATACCGAGTTAAGGTTGATATGGATGATGTCCGAAGAGAATTAGGCAACTGCGTAGTAGAAACTTATGCTAAGCCTTATGTGGATTTGGATGAAAACGAGGATTATCGTAAAGCTGACTTTGGTTATGATGTTTGTGCGGAGGGATCGCC
>CAYFUG010000022.1:0-19528 GCA_964346295.1 uncultured Bdellovibrionales bacterium | reverse complement strand
AATTTCAATAATTAACTCAAGGAAAGTTTAAACAACGCTGGACAATCTAACAGATTAGAGCTTTAAAGAGAAGCATTAAAGCCTATTTTGCTTACAGAATCTTTTGCGAACCTTTGTTCTGGGGCCCAATCTTAATTACTTACTTAATGCAGCTGGGAGGGATGACCCTAGAGGAGCTGTATTACATGGAAGCGGCGGCCTTAATTTTGATAACTTTGCTAGAAGTGCCTTCCGGGGCTTTGGCCGACTTAATTGGCAGGAAGAAGTTAGTGATGCTGGGAGCTTTCTTGTATGTAATGGAGGCAATTGGCTTTGCCTTGATTTCCCAGCCTTGGCAGGTGTGGGCAACTAATTTTATTTGGGCGATTGGATTTGCCTGTTGTTCTGGTACGGATCAGGCTATTTTCTACGATAGCTTAAAGGAACTCAATCAATTGCAAGGAGGGGACATTTCCTTGGAATCTAAGAAACAAGAGGGCCTAGTGATGAGCTTGAGATTCCTATTGTTGGCTCTGTCTTCTCTGATGACTGGCTGGTTAGCTAGTATTAATCTGCGGTTACCGGCCGGGGTATCGATTTTGGGAATTGTCATTGCTTTTGGAGCGACATTTTTCTTAGTAGAGCCAGTTTCAAAGGAGAGTTTTAGCTTTAAGGCTCAACTGAGAATGATCAAAAGTGGCTTCCAGACAGTATTAGGGAGACCTCAAGTACTCTGGATTGTTTTCTTGGGAGTGTTTCTGGGGACTGTCTCCAAGCTTTGGTTTTTTGCCTATAATCCCTATTTTGAATTAGTAGACTTGCCAATAGAGTATTTCGGCTTGATCTTTTTTGTGCTTCAATTGATTGCCTGGTTTTTTAGTTGGAAAGGTTATCAGATTGAAAGAAGGCTGGGAGAGGCTGGCAGTATAATCTTGATGATGACCTGCTTGGCGGTTCCTATTTTTTTGATGGGCAGCCTAGTTGGTATTCTATCAGTTGGCTTAGTCTTGGTTCAAAATGTTACCCGGGGAATGTTGGAGCCCTTTTCTTTTGCTTTCTTTAATCAGCGAGTGGATTCGGAGAATCGAGCGACGGTTGGCTCAGTAAAGTCTTTTTTTTCAGGAATAGGGCAATTTCTGGGCTTGGCGGGCTTTGGTTTGTTGCTAGAAGCGTTTTCGTTGCCTGCTAGTCTTCAGATTTTAGGTTTAACCACAGGAGTTTTAGGCACAGGGATTTACTTATGGTATCGAAAAATTATTCGAAACCAGTAGCCTTGTTGGCAATTATTTCTATCGGCCTAGACTCCTAAAACTTAATCAGGGCTAAAACAGCTCTTTCCAGGCACCGCAAGGTAAGTTGATCTTGGTCGGTGTCTTGGAATTGGCTCATGCATGGGACTTACGCGTTTGGCAACTTTTGGCGTTAAAATATCCACTATTCATTCGTCGTACCAATCCAGTAAGCTTCGTTCGGTGCTGGATTTTCCTAAAAATTCGCTCAAACGCGCAAGACATATTGCTAGTATCTCCTATTCTTAGCTAAATCAAAAAAAAATGCCACCTTGTAAAAAGATGGCATTTTTGTGAAATATCGAAAAGTCAGTTTGTCGAAAATGATTTCAAAGATTCGATTTAAAGAGGAAATTTACCACTCTTTAACTTCGGTAATGGTTACTGTTGTTCCTAGCTCTTCCTTAAGAGTTTTTAATTGTGATGCCAATTCCTCGGACTCTTTTTGAAGATTGTCCAGGTTTTCTTCGAGGGGTTTAGCCTTTTCGGTAGTGCCTTTTAGTTGGGATATCTCTCCCATTTTAGCTTCAAACGCAGCTACTTGAATATCAGCAGCTTCGTACTCAGCTTCTTCCATGTGATCCATGAATTTCTGAGAAATATTAACAATTTCTTCGAATTTCTTGGTCAAATCTTCATGGTAATTTTCCAAAGAAGAGGGGACTTTCATTTCCTTCATTTCTGTTATCGTTTCTTGGGTAGAATAATTGATAGCAGAGAAAATGTCGTACCAGTCTTGTAAGGCAACAGGATGTCCTTGTTTTTGGAGATTCTTAACTCTTCCGTAAACCAGAATTACTTCAAAAAGATCTCGAGAGGCTTGGTTTCCCGTGCTAGAATATTGAGCTAAATCCTGGTATTTTTTTAGATTTTCTTCTAGTTTAGAGTAGATTTCTTGAGATTTTTCTTGAGTAGACTGAAGTTTTCCGCCCTTAATATTATCATTGTTAGACTGGACAGCTTGAAGGGTGTCTAAGGTAGTTTTAATTTCCTCTAATTCTTCTTTTTCTTTTTTAATAAATTCATCCATCTCCTCAATGGTTTGAGGACCCTCTTTCTTAGTTAAGTAGTTAATATCAAGTTGATTGACTTTTTCTGTTACTTGAGAAAAAGTTTCCGCTTGTTGTTGAAAATTTTCCTGGGTACGCTTCTGATTGGCGTAATAAAAGAAACCTCCTAATCCTAGAGCAACTAACAAAGTTACTACCAAAACAATATTTTGGAGTGTTTTCTTCTTTTTGGGCTTAGTGGTTTGAGGGGTTGTTGTCTGATTCTCTTCCATGTTTTTAATGAAAACTTAGTTTAGGTCCCTTTGAATCGGATTATTTAAGGGGTTTGCTATAAGGCGAGAAGGCGAGGTGCCTGGATAGCAATTGATTATGCTCTTAATATTATCATATTTTTAAAGTAATGTCAAGGTTGACAGTCCGGATCGTTTTCATTAGGATAAATTTAAATTAAATATTTCCGTAGAAACTGGGCCAAATTAAGTAATTAATTTAGTAAGTCCTGGCGAGGAGATCTAGTTTTTAGTTAGTAGTTTTTGGTTTTTAGAATCAAGGACTGTTTGGTTGCTAGTTTTTCAAATCTGCGGAAAGGCAGATTTTTTATTTATATTCAGGTAGGTAATCATTAATTCCCCTAGTCCCCATTCGTAAAGGGGGACCGGAATTAAGCCTTGAATCGAGTCACTATTAAAGTTAATTTGATTAATTGTTTTAAATATCGTGATTACTAAAGAGCAGAAAAAAGCTTTAGTGCAAGAGTTGCGCGAAAAGCTTCAGAACAGCAAGTCAGCAGTGGTTTGTGATTATAAGGGCGTAAAAGTTTCTGAAATGGCCGAATTACGCTCTGGTTTGCAAGACTTGGAGTCTACGCTGAAAGTTTCTCGCAAGACTTTGTTGCAGCGAGCTTTAAAGGAAGAGGGGATCAAGCTGGATGTTCGTAGCCTGAAAGGTCAGGTGGCAGTAGCTTATGGCTCAGACGAAGTGGCTCCGGCTAAGGCTCTGCATGATTTTGCCAAGAAGAATAAAAGAATCCAGATTTTAGCGGGAATTTTAGAGGGCCAGGTGCTTTCTCAAGAAGAAGTGCTCAATTTAGCTAAGCTACCTTCTAAAGAAGAACTTTTGGCTAAGTTGGTAGGATCCCTCAACTCTCCTTTGTCTGGCTTGGTGGGTGTTTTGAATGGCAATATGCGAGGGTTGGTGCAGGTGTTGAATGGCATCAAGGAATCCAAGGAGGTCTAGGAGGAGCTTCCAAACTTTGAAAATTTTGGTGACCCCGCAAATAGCAGGGGCAGGCAAAATCTGCGTTTAGCGTTCGTCGTACCTCTCAGTACGCTTCACGCTAAGCCTCGCTTTTTCCTAAAAATTTCCTAAAATTTGAAAGCTCTAGGCTATGGGGATTGATTTCAATTAGGTATTGCTAACTAAGTAGCTTTGAAAATTTTTAAACTAAGCTAATTTAAAGCAAAAAGGCATACTAAAGGTATACATAGCATTTTTTGTTTTAGGTTAGGCAAAAAGTTACTAGTTTGCACATACTTTGTTAGCAATACCTTCAATTATTCCAAGTAGATTAGTTGTTTGTCAGAGTTAATTAATTATCATATAATTTAAACAGGCGAATTTTCAGTTTTGTAATTCTATGTAAGGCTGAAGGTTACGCTTAAATCAATTAAATGTCAGAAGAAACAACCGAAAAAAAGGAAGTCGAAGTTCCTGCGAAATTTAAGGGAATTGTCGAAGAGATCGAAAAGATGAGCGTTTTGGATCTTTCCGAATTGGTAAGTATCCTAGAAGATAAGTTTGGAGTTAGCGCTGCCGCTCCTATGATGATGGCCGGGGCAATGCCAGCAGCTGGAGGTGCAGAGGCCGAAGGTGGAGCAGAAGAGAAAAGTGAATTCGATGTAATGTTAGTTTCCCCCGGAGATTCTAAGATCAATGTAATTAAGGCAGTCAAGGAAATCACCGGAAAGGGCCTTAAGGAGGCTAAGGAAATGGTAGACGGAGCTCCAACGGCGATTAAAGAAGGCGCTCCTACTGCGGAGGCAGAAGAGTTGAAGAAGAAGCTAGAAGAGGCTGGCGCAACCGTGGAATTGAAATAGGCAAGCTTCCAAATTTGGTGAATTTTCGGAGACGCTAGGTCTCCCGCCTACATTTTGACCTCACCGTACTTTCTAGTACGGCTCAGCCAAAGCCTCGGCGTCGCCTAAAAATTCACTAAAATTTGAAACCTTGCTTTGCGATTTTAGAGGGAGTGCTCTCTTGGTTTTTTCTTAAAAACCGAAAGTCCTTAAGTTTTGTGTCTAGATTTTTTGAAGTTTGTTTTTATCTATCAAGGGAAGTTTGGCGATGATGAGAGGGTGGCGCCTTTTGGAGTTAAGCTTTCTAATCTCTAGTTTAGAGAGTCTTTGGTTGGTCAGGTTGATTTTTGGCCGGTCAAAGGAAGTCGGGTGGAACCGCGAGCGCGTCAGTTTTTAGTTGGTAGTTTTTAGTTTTTAAGGCTAGGAATTATTTTCGAACTGACTCATTGGATATTTAAGCTCGTCCTGACAATTTCAGTGAAGTACTTTTGGTAGTGCTTGGCTGGGGTTGTGAGGGCGAGCTTTTTTTTGGTTCCAAACTTCCCTGTTTGGCGCGCTTCGTTGTTGCGGGCTGCATTTCGCTTTCACCGTACCCTTCAGTACGGCTCAAGCGAAGCCTCGCCCGCGCCTAGAATCGCATCCAAACATGAAAGTCTGGTATTATTTGCTTAGCTTTTACTTGGATTCCAGGGTGGATTTAGTATCGAATTGTTTCTAAAATAAGGCCTAAAATAAATTTTTATGCAACAGAAAATTTATTTAAAATTAAATAGATCTAAAATTATCGGGCTTAGCCCTAAATTTAGATGTTAGAAACTAGAGGCGGGAGGTTGGAAGTGAAAGTCCTAATCTCTGGTGAAAGTAATTTACTTAAAGTTTGATTTTAATTTTTTAAAGATAATAAAAATGAGTGAAAAAAAAGATGATCTGTTTAATAAAATCGTTTCGCTTTGCAAGCGGAGGGGATTTGTTTTCCCTACCAGCGAAATTTATGGTGGCTTGACTAGTTCCTATGACTACGGCCCCTTGGGAGCAGATTTAATGCGCAATATCCGCAATTTGTGGTGGAAGGAGTTTATCCAGAACAGAGAAGATATGGTGGGTTTAGATTCCCAAATTATGCTTCATCCTAAGACCTGGGTGGCTTCTGGACATGTTAGCTCCTTTAGTGATCCAATGGTAGAGGATAAGAAAACCCACAAGCGCTATCGGGCTGATCACCTAATTGAGGAGTTTATTGAAGGTAAAAAGGAATTTAAAGATCTAGTGGTGGAAGATTTAGATATCGAGGGGATGGCTCAATTCATCAAAGATCATGAACTAAAAAGTCCTGATGGGAACGAAGTTACCGAGCCCAAGTCCTTCAATCTTTTGTTCGAAACTTCCATTGGTTCTGTTTCTGGAGAAAAAGCTAAAGTTTACTTGCGAGGAGAAACGGCCCAGGGGATTTTCTCTGACTTTAAGCAAGTGATCAATACAGCTCGCAAAAGTTTGCCTCTTGGCGTGGGACAAATCGGCAAAAGTTTTCGTAACGAGATTACTACTGGCCAGTTCGTTTTTCGTACCCTGGAGTTTGAACAGGCAGAAATTGAATATTTTTTTAATCCCGAAGAACAAGACTGGGAGAAACTCTTCAAGCAGTGGCAAGAAGCGATGTGGAATTTTATCCATAAAACTTTGGGAGTGCAGGAAGAAAACTTACGCTGGCGTCAGCACACCGACAAAGAGCGCTCTCATTATAGTAAGGATACTTACGACTTAGACTACAAATTTCCTTTTGGGTGGAAGGAGTTGTGGGGGCTTGCTTACCGCACGGATTATGATCTTAAGCAGCACATGGAGTATTCCGGGGAGAATTTGGAATATCAGGACCCTCAGACCGGTAAGAAATTTGTGCCGCATGTGATTGAGCCGGCAGTGGGTGTTAATCGAATCTTTTTTATGGTGCTGGCAGATGCTTATCAGGAAGAAGAGGTGAAAGGTGAGCAGCGGGTAGTCCTCAGGTTAGACAAAAAGCTAGCTCCCATTAAGGTGGCGATTTTGCCACTTTCTAAGAAAGAAGAACTATCTAAGCCAGCGCGAGAGATTTTTAGTGACCTCAAGAAAGATTTTGTTTGCGAGTATGACGAGACCCAATCAATTGGGAAGCGCTACCGGCGTCAGGACGAAATCGGAACTCCTTTCTGCGTAACGGTGGATTTTGAAACCTTGGAGGATCAGGCGGTTACCGTTCGGGAGCGGGATACTATGGAGCAAGAGCGAGTGAAAATATCCGAATTGAAGGATTACTTAGCGAAGAAAATGGAAGCCTAGTTGGTAGTAGGCAGTCCTTAGTCCGTAGATTGTAGAATTGGTTTGCCGGTAGGGGCGTGATCACCTCCGGTCGTTAAAATTAATCGCACTTCTATTGCAGTGGTGCTCTAAACCTGCCAGGTTTTGAAAACCTGGCAGGTTTTTTAATCCCCCTTCTTTACTTTTAAGCTTTTTTGGGGCAAAATGGGGGCATAATTAAAAATCAGTTTTTATGAACAAATTTATCCAGAATCTCCGGAGGGATTTTGATCTAAAAGGGCTGGGATTGTACTTTTTGGGATTGAATGTGATTCCCTTGATTTTGTATGTGGCTTTTTTGGTGAAAAAAGAATTTTAGAAAACCCGGTTGACTACTTAATGGAGTCAGCGTACCTTTACCTTTTTATTTTGCCTGGCAGCGTTATGGTTTTTGTTTATTTCATGCTAAATAAAAATAAATTCAATTTGGTTAGGGGTGCTTTCTTGTCAGTAATTATGGCTCTAGCCTTACCCCTCTTCGCCTTATTTGAAGCAGTGACTTCAGCTAGACCCGAGCTGCCCATGGCTAAAGGGGTTTCCAGGGAAAATTTCAGCCCTACTATGTTAGAATTAATAACACCTAAGATCACAGTATCATCACTTGATTTAGCAATAGTCGGTGGGATATTTGTTGAATTGCTATTTTTTGCTTTTGGTTCGATTTTTATAACCGAGCCTCTTCGCAAAAAAGCTTTCAAAAAAGATTAAACTAAATTTCATGAATAAACAAAAAACTATCTATATCACCACCACTTTGCCTTATGTAAACGCCCGGCCCCACATTGGGCACGCCCGGGAATTCATTGAGGCCGATGTTTTTGCCCGGATTTATCGCCACTTGGGCCACGAAGTCTTTTTCAATACCGGCACTGACGAACATGGGGCTAAAATTCTGGAGAGAGCCCAGGAGGCCGGTTTAGAGGTGCAAGAATATTGCAATCAGCAGGCCCAGCACTTCGTGGAGTTTTGTCAGGAGCTAGGTATCCAGCATGATCGCTTTATTCGCACTACTGATGAGGACCATGTAGCGGCGGCTCAGGAGTTTTGGCGGCGTTGTCGAGGTAACGGCTACATTTACAAAAAGAAGTACCAGGCTAAATATTGCGTGGGTTGTGAGTTGGAAAAAACCGACTCCGAGCTAGTAAGCGGTGAGTGCCCGGATCATCCAGGAAAGCCTTTGGAGTTAATCGACGAGGAAAACTACTTTTTCAAATTCTCAGAATTTAGCCAAAAGCTACTGGATTTTTATCAGGCTAATCCCGATTTTGTAAAACCCGCAGGGCGTCTCAACGAAATCAAATCCTTGGTTCAGCAGGGCTTGCGGGATTTCTCCATCTCTCGCCTCAAAGAAAAAATGCAGTGGGGAATTGAGGTGCCGGATGACCCGGAGCATGTGATGTATGTCTGGTTTGATGCCCTAGTGAACTACATTTCCACTTTAGGCTGGCCTCAAAACGAGGAGGATTTTGTCAAATTTTGGACTGGGGCAAGTGAGCGGATTCAATTTTGTGGCAAAGATAATTTGCGTCAGCAAACGGCTATGTGGCAGGCAATGCTATTGGCAGCTTTTCAAGAGGAAATCGAGGCCGCTCAAAACCCAGAGGAGAAGTATCGATTCAACTCCTCGCGGGTTTATGTGACTGGTTTTATCCAAGTGAATGGCCAAAAAATGAGCAAAACTTTGGGCAATGTGATTGATCCGCTGGATATGAAGGAGCGTTATGGAGCGGATGCTACTCGTTACTTGCTTTTGTCTGTTGGTAGTTTTGGCGAAGATACTGATCTGACTTGGGAAAAGCTGGACGAAAAGTACAATGCGGACTTGGCTAACGGGATTGGTAATTTGGTAAGCCGGGTGGTAACCTTGTATAAGAAGATTAAAGAAGATTTTAATCCGGCTAAAAATTATCAGGGTGCTTTGTGGGGGCACGAGAGCGTGAGGGATCTTCTAAAAAATGGAAGAATCGAAGACATCATTGGCTTGGCGATGCAGCAGGTTAGAAATTTAGATAAAATTATGGAACAGGAAAAGCCTTGGGAGCTGGCCAAAAAAGATCCGGAAAAATTCTCGGAAGTGATGGAATATTTAGTGCAAGGGGTTTATAATATCGGTCAGAACCTGAAGCCTTTCATGCCAGAAGTGGCGGAGCAGATTAAAAGTTCTATTGAGAACAAGGAGAAGGTGAATTTGTTTCCCCGGGTTTAGGCTTCCCTTTTTGGAAAATTTCGTTGTTGCAGCCTCCGCTTCTCGCTCACCGCAGCTCTAGTGCGCCTCGTTTCGATTCTCAGCCGCGCCTAGAAATTTCTTCAAAAGATGAAATTCTAACTGCTTTTTGTTGATGGAGCAGCTCTAAAGTGTCCTAATAGTAAGAAAGTGGCCCGAGTTGCAAACTCGCTCCAGCCTGTCAATAAATCAAGATTTATGAATAAAGAGTTTTGGAAAAAACATGGAGGGAAGATTGTAGCAGGTTTTTTGCTGGGATCAGTGATTTTGGGCAATAAAATTTGGCTGCTAGTTTTTCCGGGTCTGCTTATTTGGGCCTTAAAAAACAAGGTTAATTTTAAGGATTTTAATAATTCGACTAATTCATCTAAATTTAATAACATGGCAAAGGTTTTTGAAGTAACGCCAGAAAAAGTAGGGGGAGCTAAGAAATTAGTGGTCGGGGTGGTGATAGCAATTGGTCTAATTTGGCTATTGGCATCTTCGCTAATTGTAGTAGAAGCGGGAGAAACCGGGGTTTATTCTCTGTTTGGAAAAGTGCGAGATGAGGAGCTTTCTAGTGGGATTCATCTAGTTAATCCCTTGGGTAAGGTGACTAAAATGAGTATTCGGACAGAAGAGTATACCATGAGCATAGCTCGAGGAGAAGGTCAGAAATACGAAGCTGACGCAATAACTTCTCTTACCAAAGAAGGTCTAAAAGTTGATTTGGATATGACAGTCTGGTATCGCTTGAACGAAACCCAAGCTAATGAAGTGTATCAAAATTTCAATGTGGGCTATGAAAGTAAAATTATTCGGCCAGCCATTCGAACCGCTATTCGAGACATTGTAGCCCAGTACCAGGCCAAGGATATTTATAGCGAAAAACGCCAAGAATTAGCTCAGAGAATTGAAGATCAATTGGCGCAATCCTTGGAGCCGCGGGGGATCATCATGGAAGATGTGCTTTTGCGGAATGTGGCCTTGCCTAGCAATTTGGCTAATGCGATTCAAGAAAAACTCCAAGCCGAACAGGAGGCGCAAAAATATGAGTTTATCCTAGAACGAGAGCAAAAGGAGCGAGAACGAAAGCTGATTGAAGCGGAAGGTCAACGGGATGCCCAGCGAATCATTAACGAAAGTCTCAGCCAGGAGTATCTCCACTATCTCTACATCAACGGCCTCAAAGATCGGGAAGGGACGATTTATGTACCGACGGATCCGAATACGGGGTTGCCTCTTTTCCGCGGAATTCAATAGTTTCTCGAGGGGCTTCCAAATTTTGAAAAATTGGGCGTCAAAGTCTCTGCTACTCGCTTGTCGTGCCAATCAAGGGCTATGATCCGGAAGAGCTTTATCGAGATCAAGAGGCTTTTTGTCAAAAATTAAGCATTGACCCCAGCAAATATCAGCAGCATCATGCCTTGGACGATGCTCGCCTGGTGAGGGAGATATATGCTAAAATAGAAAAATCAAGACGGGTTCTTTTTTCGTAAGATTAGTAAAATTACCATGAAGATTTTAGTGACGGGAGGAGCAGGGTTTATTGGCTCTAATTTTATTCGCTATTGGCTGAATAATAATCCTCAAGACACAATCATTAATTTGGACGCCTTGACCTATGCGGGCAGCTTGGCCAGCCTGAAAGATTTAGAATCCAGCGAGCAGTACACTTTTGTTAAAGGCGATATTTGTGATCAGGAATTGGTAGAAGATTTGATTAGTCGGGTTGATTTAGCGGTGCATTTTGCAGCAGAGTCTCATGTCGACCGCTCCATTGTCGGCAGCCAGGAGTTTATTCGCACTAATGTGGAAGGGACTCGTACTCTACTTGAGGCGACTAGGAATAACGACCAGGTTCGTTTTCATCATGTTTCTACCGATGAAGTTTTTGGTTCTTTGGGCTGGAAAGAACCCAAATTCAATGAGCAGACCCCCTACGATCCTAGAAGCCCTTACAGTGCTTCTAAAGCCGCTTCTGACCACTTGGTGCGGGCTTACTTTCACACTTACAATTTGCCAGTGACAATCTCCAATTGCTCTAACAATTACGGCCCCTATCAATACCCGGAAAAAGTTATTCCTTTGTTTATAACCAATTTATTACAAGACAAAAAAATACCGGTTTACGGCAAGGGTCAAAATATGCGAGATTGGATTCATGTGGATGATCACAATCGAGGAGTGGAGGCGATCATTAAAACAGGAAGAATTGGAGAAACCTATTGCCTCGGTGGTAATAGCGAATTGAGTAATCTAGAGCTTACCAAGCAAATCCTAAGTTTGATTGGCAAAGGCGAAGAAATGATCGAGTATGTTACTGATCGTTTAGGACATGATTTGCGTTACGCTATTGATTTTTCCAAGGCCCAAAAAGAATTAGGATGGAGGCCTCGAATAAATTTCTCAGCGGGCTTAAGAGAAACGATTAACTGGTATCGAGACAACGAAGATTGGTGGCAGCCTCTTCTGAAATCTAAAAAATAAATTATTCATATGAGAGGAATCGTACTTTCTGGTGGAGCGGGAACTCGTCTATCACCTTGTACTAAAGTTACCAGCAAGCAATTGTTGCCGGTTTATAACCGTCCAATGATTTTTTATCCCCTTAATACTTTGGTTAGAGCAGGAATCAAGGAAATTTTAATTATTGTAGCTCCAGAGCGAGCAGGTGACTATCTTAATCTTTTGGGGAGTGGCAAGGAGCTAGGATTAAAGCTGACTTACGAAGTCCAGGACGAGCCGCGAGGTCTACCGGAAGCCTTCATTATTGGAGAAAATTTTATCGATGATGAAGATGTAGCTATGATTCTAGGTGACAATATCTTCGAAGATGATTTTTCCCAGGAAATTAAAAGCTTTCAAAAAGGAGTCAAGGTGTTTGCTAAAAAAGTTCCGGATCCGGAAAGATTTGGAGTAGTCAAATTTAACGAAAGCGGCCAAGCTCAACAGATTGCGGAAAAGCCCAAGGAGTATCTTAGCGATTATGTCTTAACCGGTCTTTACATTTACGATAGTCGAGTGGTGGAGGTGGCTAAAAATCTCCAACCTTCAGCGCGAGGAGAGTTGGAGATAGTCGATCTGCATAATTGGTATCTGGAGCAAGGGGAGTTAGAAGTGGCCAAGGTGCAGGGAGAGTGGTTGGATGCGGGTACCTTTGATAGCCTTCTCAGGGCTCAAGTTTTGGCTAAAGAAAAACTACAAGATGAGCGGTGGGCGAATTTTTAGTAACAAAAAATTCCAATCTCAAATGAAAAATAAAAATATCGAAGTAACCGTTGTGATCCTCAATCATTCTAAAGCTTCTCAGGCTGTAGAAAGTGTTAAATGTCTTTTAAATCAAAAGACTACTTTTGAATTTGAGATTCTTGTTATTGATAATTCTAGTGATAAAAATCAGGTGAAAATTATGAAAGAGGGAGTTAGGGGTTTTTCGCAAATAAACTTGATCATCAATGCTAAAAACATAGGTTATACCAGGGGGCATAATAAGATCAAAGGTAAAGAAAAGGGAAGGTACTTGGCTATAGTAAATCCGGATGTGCTTTTTAATAAGGAGGACTCTCTTCAAAAAATGGTGGAATATCTGGATGAGCATCTTGATATTGCAATTTTAGGTCCTAAACAAATCAACGACAACGGCAAAGTGGCTATGAGCGTAAGAGCCTTCCCTCGATTTTTTGTTCAGACGGCCCGAAGAACCTTTTTACGGAACTGGCCCTTAATAAAAAAAATGGTGGATTACGATGAGATGCGTCACTTAGACTATAACGAGATTCAGGATGTGGATTGGCTGCAGTCTTCTTGCGTTTTAATCAGAAGAGATTTTTGGGAAAAGATAGGCGGCTACAATGAGGATTATTTTCTCTTTATGGCGGATGCCGAAATATGCCTCAAGGCCTGGGAGATGGGTTATCGAGTGGTTTATTATCCTAGAGTACGGGTTTATGCCGACGGAAAGCGACTAAGCGAAGGAGGAGTTAAAGAGTTTTTCCAAAGCTGGATTATGCGTCAGCATGTGATTGATTCCTTGAGGTATTGCTGGAAGCATCTCTGGTCTCCTAATCCTCGGCGTAATTACTACAAAGAGAGAGGCATTAAGAATAATTACTAGATTCTAACTCTTTTTTACTTTCAACCACGGAGGACGCTTTTGGCCTATCTTCTTTAGCTAGTCGGATATAATCATTGAGTATGAATGCAACTTTTTATTAATTGCGATTCTTGCTTTATACAAAAATTAACCTACACAATTGTCATGAAATCACTCTTGGTAAAATTAGGGAAAATAAGGTTGCTTTGGAAGAGAAGCGGTTTTTGGGGAGGCTTAAAAACCCTTTTTTCTTATTTAAAGATTTTTTTAAGAGCTTTTTTAGTGCGCTCGGGAGATGTTTTGTTTGTCAGTAGCGGAGTGGGAGATAGCGCTCATTATCGAGCTTATAATCCGGCCGAGGAGCTTCGCCTGCATGGCTTTAAAGCGGCTACTACTATTTCCGATAACCCTTTTCTCCCTAGACTGGCGGATAAATTCAAGGTATTTATTATTCATCGAGCGGTATTTAATAATTACATTAAAAAGCTAATTGAAAAAGCCAAGCAACAAGGGAAAGAAATAATTTTTGACACTGATGATTTGGTGTACGACCCTCAGTATCTAGTTCACATGGATTATTTTCAAAAAATGAGCAAGGTCGAGCAAGAGCTCTATAAAAAAGGGATTGGAGCAGAAATTATTAATGATCAGTATGTAAAAACCTGTACCACCACTACTTCTTATCTAGCTAAAAAACTAGAAAAAAAAGACAAGCGAGTGATCATTGTTCCCAATAGATTTTCTCAGGAGGAACTGAGTTGGGTGAATGAAATTATCAAGAAAAAGAAGCCCAAGGATGAGTGGATTAGAATCGCTTATTTTAGCGGAACTCTTTCTCATAACCGAGATTTTGCTACTATTGAAAAAGTTCTTTTAGAAGTTGCTGGAAAATTTCCTCGAGTGAAATTCGTTTTTGTTGGCCCCTTGGATATCCCAAATAATTTTCAGTCCTTAGGTAACCAAATAGAGGTAAAACCGCGAGTTCCTAGAAAAGAAATGTACGAATTAATATACAAAATGGATATAGTTTTAGCGCCTTTGGAGTTGGATAATCCCTTTTGTGAGGCTAAATCAGCTATTAAATTTACCGAAGCAGGAGCATTGGAAGTTCCTACGGTAGCAGTGCGCAATCAAACTTTTTCGGAAACTATTGAAGATGGAGCGGATGGTTTTTTGGCGGATAACACTAAAGAGTGGGTAGATAAATTAAGCATCTTGGTAGAAGATGAAGAATTGAGGAAGAAGATGGGTCAGAAAGCTCGCAAAAAAGTTTTGGCTGACTATACCAATCTTAACAGCAATAATCAGGAATATTACGATTATTTGAGGAAAAAAATCCAAAAAGTTTCATGGAAAAGAAACCCCTAGTTTTTATTATAGTCTTGAATTACAACGGAAAAGATCTTTTGCGTGATTGCTTAAAGAGTCTTTCCAAAGTTGATTATCCGAATTTCAAAGTAATAGCTTCTGACAATGGATCTACGGACGGCTCTTTAGACTTTCTCAGAAAAGAATTTTCCTGGGTGGAAGTTTTAGAAAATGGGAAGAACTTAGGGTTTGCCGCTGGGAATAATGCGGGCATTAAACAGGCCTTGGCAAAGGGGGCTGATTATGTACTGCTTTTAAACAACGATACTCTGGTGGAGTCGGATTTTTTAGCAGAGTTAGTCAGAGTGGGGGAGGGAAATCCAGGAATAGGAATTCTCTGTCCTTTAATTTTTGAAGGAGACAGAAAAAGTATTTGGTTTTCTGGAGGTAAAATCGACTGGTGGAGAATGAAGTCTCATCATCAGAGAAGGAGACTAAAGGGGTCTCCTCGAGGCTCTGAGATTATTACGGGTTGCGCTATGTTTATAAAAGCTCGTGTTTTTGAAAAAGTAGGGTTTTTGGATGAGGACTACTTTCTTTACTGGGAAGATTCCGACTTTAGCCTAAGAGCTCGAGGAAGGGGGTTTAAACTGGTGGTGGTCCCTAGGAGCAAGATTTATCACCTAGAAGTAAGTGAAACAGTTAATAGGAATAAACTCTACTGGTTGGTTTTGTCGGGCTGGATCTTTTTTAAAAAAAATACTCCTTGGTATTTTCGACCTTGGATCAGGGGCTATTCTTTTTTGAGGAGGGTTAAAAATTGGCTGGATCGAAAAAGAGGGAGAGGGAAACTAGCAACGGTAATCAATAAAGCTTATCAGGATTTTAAAAATGAAACTTGAATCTAAAAAAGACCTATCTGTCATAATAGTAAACTATAACGGAGCTAAGCATCTGAAAAAATGTGTGAAGTCAGTTTATGTTAAAATTAGCGATAAAGTTATATGGGAATTAGTCTTGGTCAATAATGATGAAAATCAGGATATTACAAAATTACCTTTAGATTTTTCCAAGATAAAGTTAATCGATCACCGGAAAAATGTGGGCTTTGGAGCGGGGGTGAATTTGGGAATTTCGAAGGCAGTGGGAGATTGTTTATTGATCTTGAATCCAGATGCGGAAATTTTGTCTAAAAACATCAGCGAAGTTTTGGAAAGATTCGATGCGGACAAAGAGCTGGGCATTGTGGGCGGAGGAATTTTAACCAAACAAGATGAAAGAGAGTGGTGGAGTTCCGGTCGAGAGCTATCTTTGTACGATTTAATAAGAAACAATTTGGGCATAACTAGGAGTAGAGAGGTCTGGAACAGCTCTCGGGAAATGATTTGTGACTGGGTAGGAGGTTCCGCGATGTTTGCTAGAAAAAGCCTGTTTGAGAAGCTAGGAGGGTTTGACGAACGATTTTTTATGTACTTTGAAGATATGGATTTATGTAAAAGAGCTCGAGAGGCGGGAAGTAGAGTGCTCTTTTTTCCATATTTTAAGGTTCGACATATAGGAGGACAGAGCTATCGAGATAAAAATTTACAAAAAAAACATTATTATGATTCCATGGAACTTTACTTGCAGAAGCATTCCCAGCCGCTTAGTCGCTGGTTAGTTAAATTAGGGAGAAAATGCTTACCTAAGGGAATGAAAGTTCGAGGTAATCTAAACATTAAGTAATTTCTAAAGATGGAATTTAAACAATTAGAATTGCCGGGGGTATTTCTTATCAAACCGAAAATTTTTGGAGATCAAAGGGGGTTTTTCAAGGAAGTTTACAATAAGCGAGAATTTGAGAAGAATGGAATCAAAATAGACTTTGTTCAGGATAACTATTCTCGTTCGACTGGCAAGCATATTTTGCGGGGTTTGCACTACCAAAAATCTCCTCATTCCCAGGCTAAGTTAGTAAGAGTAGTAAAAGGCAAGGTGCTCGATGTGGCAGTCGATTTGAGGAAAGATTCTCTCGCTTTTGGCCAACATGTGGCGGTGGAACTTTCTGAGGAAAATCATCGAATGCTTTTAATTCCAGAAGGCTTTGCTCACGGATTTTTGACTCTCTCGGAAGTGGTTGATTTTGAGTATAAAGCTAGTGATTTTTACCACCCAGAAAGCGAGCGAGGTTTGCGCTGGAATGATCCAGATTTAGGAATCGATTGGGCGGGAACTCAAAGTCCTCAGCTTATTGAACGAGATCAAGATTGGCCTAATTTAAAGGAAATTCTCAAAGAAGAGTTGTTCTAATCGAGAGGTTGATAATCGCAATTGGTAGGGTAGGTTTAATTTTATATAAGAGCAAAAAATGAAAACAATAGTGATTTTAGGCAGTGAGGGTTTATTGGGAAGCGCCTTAAAGAGATATCTTTCTAAAAAGAAAAAATATCAGGTGTTAGAATTCAGCTTGGGATTGGAGGGAGAGCAGCAATTGGACATTACCAGGCCTCGGATATTGAAAGCCAAGTTGAAAGCAGCTCAGCCGGACTGGGTGCTAAATTGCACTGCCTATACCAATGTAGAAGGCTGCGAAGAATCAGAAGGCTTTGAAATTGCTAAAAAAGTGAATGGAGAAGCGGTGGCAAGTCTGGCTAAGATTTGTAAGGATTTGGGAGTGAATTTGGTTCATATTTCCTCCGATCATGTTTTTAACGCCAACTCTCCAGAGGGCTACCAAGAAGATTTTAATCAGTTTGAGCCTATGAATAAATATGGCGAGTCTAAGCTATTGGGCGAGCAGGGGATTACTAAGCAAGCGGGAGGCTTGGAGGGATCCGATTTTAAATTTCAGTTTCCCAAGTTTTATATTATCCGAACTCAGTGGCTATTTGGGAGGGGTGCTCAGAATTTCATCACTACTATTACGCGTCTAGGCAAGGAGCGAGGGGCTCTAAAGGTGGTAGAAAACGAGGTGGGTTGCCCCACTTACACCAAGGATCTGGCCCAAGGTATTGAATATTTAATCAAAAAACAGCCTCAGGCCGGGATTTATCATCTCTCTAGTCGTAATAGCTGTTCGCGGTTTGAATTTGCCAAAAAGATTTTGGAGTTGCAAAATATTGAGGCTCAACTGGACCCTTGTCAGATGAAGGATTTTCCTCGGAAGGCAAATATTGCTAACTATTCTATTCTAAAAAACAGTAAACTTCCCCAGCAGCGGACTTGGGAGGAGATGTTGGAAGACTTTTACGGCGGATAGGCTTTTATCTAAATTGCCATTAATCTCACATTCCTTCGCTCGATTCTTTGCGAATCACACTAATTGTCATTCCCGCGAAGGCGGGAAGCTAGGATTTTTTTGCTGGATCCCTGTTTTGTCCCCTAGCTCCCTTTATGAATGAGGGGGGCGCTAATGCAGATTATATGATTGATACTCATGCCCATTTGGATTTTGAAAATTTTGACTCCGACCGGGAGGTGGTTTTGGAGCGGTTTTGGGCGGCGGGTGGCCAGGCGATTGTTAATATGGGAGTAGACCGAAAGCGGATTGAGAAGACTTTGGAAATTTCTAAGTTAGATACTCGAATCTGGGCTGCTGTTGGTTTTCACCCGGAAGAAGTTGGAAAAATTAGCCCTAAAGAAGCAGTCAAGTTTCTTCAGGGGGCTCTTCAAGATCATCCTCAAAAAGAGCGGATTAAAGCCATCGGAGAGCTTGGTCTGGATTATTTTCATAATCCGAATTCTCAGAAGGCGCAGCTTGAACTACTGGCTGAGCAGTTGAAATTAGCCAAGGCGGCGAATTTACCAGTGGTTTTACACTGTCGTGAGGCCTACGAAGATTTATGGCAGATTATTAACTGGCCGGAATTTCGCGATTTGCCGATGGTGTTGCACTGCTATATAGGCAATCAGCCTCAAACCAAGGCTTTTTTGCGCTTCAAAAACCTCAAATTTTCTTTTACCGGCAATATTACTTTCAATTCCTGGGAAAAGTTTCAAGCGGGTGCTCTTAAGCCAGAAAAAGCGGAGATCTTCCGAGTTCTCCAAATGATCCCTCTGGAGCGGATAATGGCGGAAACGGATTGCCCGTTTCTAGCTCCGCAAAAGCACCGTGGAGAGCGTAACGAGCCGGTTTTTGTGGAGGAGGTAATGGAACAAATCGCTCAGGTAAAAGGCATTAGTTATCAAGAAGCGGAAAAAGCAACTGATCAGACAGCGAGAGGATTTTTTGGGATTTAAATCTGGACAATAATGTGACTTTGGATGATTTTTGTGATAGATTGTTGGTAGATAATGTGTAACTGAAAATCTTATGAATAAAGCAAGAAAAAAAAACTGTGTTTCTCAGAAAAGTTACTCGAAACGAAGGGAGCAAGAAATTGATCAGTGGGGTCGTGAGTTTAGAAGATTGGCCAAGAGAGTGGGGGAGATAATCAAGAAAGAAGAGGCAGATGCTAGAAATACTCAGGAATAAGCACTTATTACTTGACACCAATGTTTTAATTAGCGCTGGAAAGCATGTTGAACTTTGGGATGATTTATTTAAGTTTCTCTTGAGGGAGTTTGAGGTTGAATTCTTAATAGATTGGTCGGTTAAATTTGAATTCCTGAGAAGTTCTAGGACGAGGGAAGATTCACTGAAAAAAGGGGAACTTTTAGATCTTTTCGTGGGCGAAGATCGATATGAATTGAACATTGATGCTTCAGTGATTGAAGATGCGATTAAGCTTTCTAATCTTTATGCCAGAAAGAATCCTCATCTAACTAAACAGGTTTCTTTCACGGATTGTTTGTTGGCGGCCCAGGCTAAAAAGTTTTGTTCTCAAAAAGGAGAAAATCAACTGTTTATTCTTTCAATGGACCTATTTGATTTTCCTCTTTGTGTTTTTGACAGGATTAAAGTTTTTACCATGGATGCAGATTCAGAAGTTCTAAACATTGGGTTGTTTTCTTTTAATCAAGAAAAATATAAAAAATTAAGGAGGGCATTTGAAAGAATTTAATTAGGTTGCTTTAGAGCTGGGCAAGAGTCCAGTTTTTGTTTTTTACTCTCTATTTTTTTATGAAAATTGCCATAAATTGTGCAGAATTAGATCAGTCCAGAATTGATGGAACCCGGGTTTACATCAAGCAGGTTTTGAATTGGCTGGGAAAATTAAATGCCGAGTCGGGTACTTTGGATGAATTTTTGCTTTATCACAAAGACGATTTTAACCCCTCTTTGAAGCCGCATTTTTACCCCCATTATACCGAGCGAA
>CAYFUG010000021.1:0-19720 GCA_964346295.1 uncultured Bdellovibrionales bacterium | reverse complement strand
TAAATGATAAATCGAATCAGCGTAGGGTTAGATTTTTAGATGATGTATCACGATTTTAGCAATCTGAACAAAAGCAATTTTGGCTATTTTACCCATTTTTAAGCCATAAGAAAACCCCGCGGCGGCAATGCGACACGGGGCTTTCAGCTCTAACCGATAGATTCATCGGTCGAGCTTTCCGAGGGTGATTTTTCCAGTAACACTCACCGTCCCCTCATAACGGTAAGTGTTGGAGTTGTAAGGGAGAATCTTGATAGTATTTGCTCCCCTAAACTCCGATTTTTCGTATCCCTTGAGGTCACCTAGGGAGCACCGGAAGCTCCCCGAAGACTGCGTGACCCAGGAACTTCCAGGCCAATGGTATTCAATTACTCCATTAGCCGGAAGAAATTGAATTTCTACCTTATCCGCTCCCCCCAAAGCGATATGGGGGAATTCTTCGATGCGGAAACCGGTCTGAAGAGCAGACGGGATGGTGATTTCCGCATAAGTTCCGTGGTTTCTCACCACGGGCACTGCTGGGGCCACCGGCGCAACCGTTTTTCTTTTTTGCCGCAACTTCGCGGCAGCTTCAGCCTTAGCTTTGGTAGCGGCCTTTTCTGCTTCTTTGGCCTTGACTATCACGGCGGCTTCAACTAGAAGAGGTTTTTTCCCTTTATCTAACAGCGCCTTAAATGTGGCATAAGGCTTTTCTGCAATATCCGGAAGTTTATCTAAAGGATGCTTTTCTACCCACTCCCGAACAATAGCAAGATCCCTTTTGTGCTGCTGAGACCTGGCCTGTGCCTGAATGCGCTCCAGACTCTGAGCCGAGCCAATGTTAGCAGCCAAATGAAAAGGAGAAATCGCCTGCAAACTCGGCGCGAAAGAAGCCATCACGGCAGCAAAAAAAGACACTGCTACCAAGCCAGTCAAGCCACCCAATATAATTCTAAGAAGATCCCAGGAAAGTACCCCCAGAAAAATCGCTAAAAAAAGAGTGGCCAACGGAGTCCAGAGGAGCAGCCAGGGGCTAACATCTTCATAAGGGACAAAGGGGGTTATAATGGCCCCCAGAAGAAAAATCATCAAGAAAAGCACAGAGACCTTGAGATAGTTATTTAAAACCGGACTCTGTACTCCCTTAATAGACTCCTCTCCAGTAGCCCCCAGAAATTCTTCTATTTCCCCCCAGATCGCCACCCAAATAAGGCGACGAATTCCAAAGGGAAAGGTCGCAACCCAGCAAAATAAAGCTAGGCCAACAACCAAAGTTATTTGCCAGCTGCCGGTAAGGTACTTCACCGGCCCCAGAGCCAAAAAAAGACCGAGGGCTATCAGGATTTGCATCCCGATTTCCCTGCCTTGATCCCTGGAAATCCTAATCCACTCACCAAAAAACCTGAAAATTGAAGAAAAAAACATGTCGCCTCCTATTCTTCTAAATTATCTGCCCAATCTTTAATAGCTCCAGAGATACCAGAGATAAGACTTTTTCGGCTCCGCCTTTTTCGAGCCTTTTCCGCGTCCTTTCTTCCCCGCCTCTCTTTTTTCTCCTGCTTCTTCTCCCGACTTCTCTGCTCCTTCTTCTCCCGCTTCAGCCGCTGCCTTTCCTCCTTTAAGGCCTTTTTTCTACTTCTCTCCGCCTCTTTTTTCTTCTTGGGAGCGTCAAAAAAACTGGTCATGGCATCAGTCGCCTGATCAACCTTGCCCGCAGCAAATTGGTCCAAGCCCGAAATGGCTGCCCAGGCTTTTTGTGCAACATCTCCTCCAAATTCTCTGAGAGAGTCCACCAGAGATCTAACCTGGGCATCCCTGCCGATAAGTTTAACATTCTTCCGGATCCAATTCTTTTCCTGACCCGAAAAATCCGCCAGCCGGTGAATAAACCCGTCGATGATGTACTGGCCAGGGACTTTTCCCTTATCATCAGGCTGATCTCCTCCCAGCGCTATCACGATGATAAAATTCTCCGCCAGCTGCCGGGCCTCTCCTCCCTCAGCAATCATCTCATTCAAAACTTCCACGAGAAATTTTCGCTGAGCAGTAGAAAGGTCGCAAAGATCGATGACTTTCCCAAAAAGGACTTGGTCCATCAATCCCTTGCCCTTAGGGTTGGATTTGAGGGCACTCCCAATTTTTTCAATTGCTGTCTTGACACCTTCGGGATCGTCCTTGAATTTCTCTAAAAGACCTGACATGCCGGCATGCAACCCATGATAGGCTGCATTTCCAAATAACCAACTTCCGGCTCCTTTGACCCTTCCTCCCAAATTTCTCAATATACCCATTTTTCTCTCCTTTCCCTACTCACCCCTTTCCTGGGGCTTTCGGATCAAAAAATTGATGTTTTTTGAAACTTTGGCCGGATGGCACCTTGCTACCCAGTTCACTGGAAAACCAGGCATCCGGCCCCACTGCTTGTTTGCTTTCCTAAAACCCCCTTGCGAAAGCCTTTTTTAGCCTTTTTTGTATTATCTTTGCATTAAAAAACACTTGACACTTTTGGGTCAAGTATGCTACATTGTTTTTACAAAACAGTATCTGCTTCATCGCAGGTAACGCTGTCTGTCAACAAAAGAGGCTTCTTGCAAAAGAAGTCTTTTTTGTTTATATTGGCAGCGTGAACCTGGGCCTGTGATGTAATGGTAGCATACTGTTTTTGACAGACAGCTTGTGCGGGTTCGATTCCCGTCAGGTCCACAACAAGCGACATCCTTAATCAGGGTGTTTTTTGTTGCAAAAAAGCTAAAACAGTCAAAGCAAACAAAAAGCGAGACCGGATTATTCAGTTGTCAAAGTACATTTCTAAACTTCTAACTTTTTAGTTAACCAAGGCCTTGTTAATTACTTCTTAGCACTTTTTGACTTTTTTTAGAAGTCTTTTTAGTGCCTAAAATAGGCCTTTTGGTTAACATACTACAATAGCATACTTTTCAAAAAATGTCAATGCCAATTTACGCCTCACCCTATTCTTGTTGAGCAATTTTACTCACCCACCAAAAAACAGGCTTTAAGCCTGTTTTTAACTCTTTTAATTCTACTTTAATTCTACCTTCCTTTTTTACATTAATTCTACCCGATAAAGCCCCTCGGTGCTTCGATCAATAAAAAACAGATTAGCTTCATCCTCGTCTAAAAATAAATTCACTGCGTCCAAAGAGTTTGGCAGTTCTTCAATTTCCACCACTCGCTCCTTTTTAGCATTGGTAGTATCAATCCTCCAAAGTGTGTCTCGAGAAGTTACCCGACCCTCCTCCCAGTCATTCGGTAACTCGGTGGACTCCGGAAAATTTCCGCTCATCATAGCGCAATAGATATACACTTCGTCTTTTGACCAAATACACTTTTGGGCAGTAGTAGGAAAATTTAAGGGCTTTAACTCTCCTCCTTGATCATTCATAGCCGCTAAAGACAACTTATTCCCTACTCGCTCTTGAGCAAAAGAAGCTAAAATCTTATTCCCACTCGGTGACCAGAGATAATCCGCCCCAAACACCCCCTGGTAAACAGTTCTTTCTTCTTGATTGAGAGGATCAAAGCAAATCTTCTTGGTCTCCACCCGAGCATCCGGCCAAGGAAAATAGCAGATATCCTTTCCTCGCAAGCTAGCATTGATTTTAGCATCTTTATAGGGAATATCGGCTATCTCTTCCCAATTAGAGCCATCCGGATCAGCTAAATCCAAGGTTCGCTCTCCACTCTCCTGATCATAGTACTTATAGATTACTTTATCCTCAAAAGGAACCCAACTGACAATGTCCATTCCGGGTTTTAGTTTTTGCGCCGCTTCTTTGGTAAAATCGTACAAATAAAAATCGAGGTCGGTTTTAATGATGGCCTTATTTTTTTTGTAATTCCAAGTTACTCTTTGTACTCCCTCAAAAGGATAAGCCGCTAGAGATAGCTTGTTTCCTCCTTTAAGATCAGCACTGGTAAATTGCTGGTTCTTGTAATAAATCACTCGGGACCCTCCTTCTGCTAAGTCCGCTCCCTTTACTCCGCTTCCTACCAAAAGTTTGATTTTTTTATTCACTGGTTGGCTTGGCTCTTCTTCTGACTGCTGACCATTAGATAACTGGAGTTCGTCTTGAGGGGTATTTTCCACTGTAAGTGTGCCCGCTCTCTCTCCGGCAAAAAACATCTGGTAAACAGCAAAAGCCACCCCGATCACTCCCAGGACTATTAATAAAATTATTAAAATTTTTTTCCCCATAAACACTAGTTGGGAACTTTCCAGTAATCGCTCTTAATCAAAAATAGCGACTCTGATCCCCCTCTTAAAAATAAGACTTACCTAGTTTAGATGGTAGCAATTTTTATCTTTTTAAGCAATCCTCAGAGAAAATTAGGGCGCTCAAAAGTGTAGCCCTGACGCTGTGATGTGACAACTTATCAGTGCCTCCATTCCTCTCTGAAACTCTTGCATGCTCCCTTGTTTAAATAATTCGTATAATGGGCGGCGCTTATCCGACGTTTTCTAAGACAAAAGTTTACTTTTGGATTGGAAAATGTAGCGAAGCGACGGATAAGCGTCAGTTGTGCGATGTCGTGAAGCGAAAGCGAGCGACGAGCTCAACTGACGTCTAGCGACGCCCATTGTGCAAAAAGGAGCGAGCGGTTCCGACCGAAAGGGAGGAATGAGCGAGCGATTTTGCACAATAATACAAAGCTTTCAAGGAGGGGTATTATCGGGAATAAACTTAATCATGGATTTTAATAATTCATTTAAAACCCAAGATTTTGAAAACGAAGTAGTACAAAACTGACCAAGCAGAAAATTATCCTATAAACCTCTAAACACAATAAACAATTTCAAGCTAAAAGCTAATCAATTCCCTCCTCCCCCTTGAATTCTTTGTTGAGCATCTTGATAGCTCTGCTGAACTCGCTCGTCTACCGTTGTCTCTTCATTCCGTTCCAGTAATCCCCCTACTAAATCCGGATTAACAATGTAGAGAATTAAATAAGCTAACATTGCAAGTACCAAACCAAAAATAGCATCCATAATCATTCCCTTAGCATCACCCATCTTAGCCGCATTGCCTGCCGAAGTCACCACATACATAAAACCACCTACTCCAATCATAAAAATTGCTAAAACAATCGCCCCTCCTACTCCAAATTTATACAAACCCTCTATGTACTCTACAAAGTCACTGGTCTTTTCTTGACCAGGAATAGCCTCCTTGCTTTCGTAAGGCTTTAAATCATTGCCCTCTTCAGCCCTAATTAGCCTTCCCGGCGTCAGCCCTCCCATTAGAAGCAAACTGGCCAGCACTAACCCCCAGACTATTTTTTTATTCAATTTTTCTTTTTTAAACTTCACTGCTTATAAAGTTACCTTTAATTAAAGGATGTCTCTCGTTATCCTGATTAAAATTGCCTTTTAATTCCCATGCTATGGGAAAATAACAACAAAGACCCCCAGATCATTACTAAAACAATCGCCAACCGCATACTTAAAACCAAATACTTAGGTGCATTGGAGTAAACTGAAGCTAAAAATTGAGGAAGAGAGCCTACCTCTTCTGAAGAGGCAAACACCACATTGACCTTAGAAGCATTAGTAGTCACTAAAGTATGCGTGCGAGTTACGCCCCAGGCTTGATAAAGAGAGTCATAATATTGATCCGGAAAGGTCTTCTCCAGCTGCACACCTACCTCCATCCCAGTTCCATACTTCCCTGCCAACATAAACTCCAGACTTTTTCCATCTGTGCTAATTTTTAAATCAGGATAATTTTCAATTAGCTCCTGGTTTACTGGTTGTCCATTAATAAACCAAGTCAAAACCATTCCATCATGGTTTTGATTGAAGTACTCCTTGGTTTGAGGGTCCATCGTCCAACCATCTTGGGGTAAATAAGTGGGAACTATTTTTTCTGCTTCGAATTTAACCATTGAACCTGCTAGTGCCTCGTAAATATCACTTGACTGCTCTTGCTCTCCCCGAGCATTGGTATACACTTTAGGTTTTACTGTGGCACTAGTAGGAGAAATTATGGCTCGAGGAGACATCACTGAAAAAGTCCGGGAGGAAACTAGCTCTCCTTTGTTTTTTCGATTAGCTCGAACAGAGATCGTTCCTACATCTGATTCAAATCCATCTACCATAAAAAAGGCTGCTTTTTTGGTAGGATCATCTTTGCAACCAGCCTTCCCAGAAAATAAACACTCTCGAGGAACAGTGACTCGCTGTCCATTGACCTGCCAAGAAAAACTACTCGCCTGTCCTAGGTCAGAATCAGCATCTACATCTACCATTAAGACTTGAAAGGGATATACCGGGCAAAGCTGACTATACAAACCCTCCTTGCAAATCTCTTCTCCCCTTGACCACTGCCCGCCATCAAACTCTGCCTCATAAATCCTAACTTGCATATCATTTTTAGCAATTTCGAAAGAATCCCAGCCTACTGACTTCATACTGGAGTCCTGATGATTTTTAACAACCACAATAGGCTTAATCAAGGCTCTTCCCTCTCTCATTAAATCTTCCGTTGCTCTAAAGGTAATCTCGTTTACTCCCAACCCTTCTCTGCTTCCTTCAAACTCTACCTCATTTGTTACATCTTCCTGGCAATCACTCCCGGAAGTACACAACTTAATATTCCACTCGTAGTAAAGAAAATCCTCACTAACCCCATCCTCATCTACTGAAGCTGTTAAAGTTATCGAATCACTTGTTCCATCTATGGTGTTAAATTGAGGGTTACTCGGAATATGAGTAACATCTACTTTCATCTGCTCCTTTCCTTGAGCAGTTACCGGAATAGTTGCCAAAAAAGGCAAGCCGATATCCTCATCATCGTCACAACCATCCCCTTCAATAAAATCCAAATCCTCTTCTCCGCAAAAGCGAATGGCAGCCCACATAATTTTATTATAAGACCTTAGTGTCTCGGTAAAATTCCTATCAACAGTTTCTCCTGAATCAGCTTCCTCCGCTTTGTCATTAAGACAATCCAAAAAGGTTCCTGCTCCAAAGTCATAAGTAGTATTACTACTAGGATCAGCGGGGTCAGCCTGATTTTCAGTAATGGTAAAGTCGCAATCACTCATGGAAACCGAAGAGTCACCTCCTCCACTTCCCTCATCGTCACTTCCTTTTTCATTGATAGGCTTGATAGAAGTTCCTTCTACAATTACTCCCACCTGATCGCCAGACTGATAAGACCAACTGAAGCGACTCTGACCTAAGCCAGCCAAATCAGCTTCATCTGGAACCCCGTCTCCATCAGTATCAGCATTTTCTGGATCTAGTCTCCAATATTCTTCATCTGCGTTATCAAACTTATTATCTGCTCCTCCCAAGCAAATATCATTCCCGCAACGAGGAAACTCGTGCTTACACTCTACTATCATATCTCGGCCGGCCACTTCACTATCTCCTCCGTAAAGATTTCCAAAATTGTGCAAAAAGCATCGAGAAATCTTGTCAGTCGCCAGCAGCCCTTTAGCAGGATCTGCCATTACACTCTTTTCTCCTTCATAACGACCCTCGTATTTATCATCAACTTTTTTAGCTCCCACTCCATTCGAACCCCCTAGAGCCGCCCGAAATCCATCTCTATCTAAGTCTTCCCCGGGCCTATACTGATCATAGTCTACTCCAAAAATATCTGGATCAAACCCTCCTCGAGCGACTATTCCCATTGCTTCTCTCTTGGCCTCCTCCATAGTATTGGTAGGCTCTCCAGTGTCTGGATCGGTATGCACCAAAAACCAAGTAAAGTAGAGTTGCTCTTGGGTGTTAGTAAAGCTAACCGGAACTGCCGTGGCAGTAACCTTTTCTCCTGGCTCCGGACTAGTCTTATCAATAAAAACTTTTACCTCAGGAGATCTGGTCATAATGCCCGCTTTTCTTATCGAATCCTTGTCAATTCCATAACGATCCTCCGCCTCTGAAAAAAAGCTATCAATCGAGGGATCTTCTAGGCCGGGTAATCCAAACAGAGCCCCCGTCATCAATCCGGCCTCGGCTCCCCAAGGAAAGGTCAAAAAAGCTACTAGAGCCACTATTAAAGCTTTCTTACCAGAGTTTAAAATTTTTCTAAACTTCAACTTCATTGGTTTAATTTTGATTTTATTTCTAACTAAAGTAGGCAATTTAATTATCGAGCCCTTATTTTAGTCTCAACCTCTTCGGTCCAATAACTGATAAAAAACTAGCAAGTCAATAAAAAATAAATACATCCAGTAAACTAACCCCGAATAAAAAAATGACTTTGTCCAATGAGCTACCAATCCAAAAATCAAATTAAGTAAAAAGATTACCCCCAAAAAAATCCACAGCAGACCACTTTGTCCCAGCTCTTCCCGAGAAAGAAAAATTTCCAACAATACAAACAACAAGGCCTGAACTAAAATTGCAATGGGACTAATAGTCACCGTTTTAAATCTCTTCAAAAGAAATCCCCTAAAGAAAAATTCTTGAGAAAAAACTATTACTGGCAAAATTAGCACCTCTAAAAATAAAAACAATCCAAAGCTGCCGGTTACCCAAGGAGAAGCGGTTAGATACCTTTCTCCTTGAAAGTTTAACATAAAAATAACTGCCGTACTAATTAAGCCTACCAGCACCCCCATTGCTGCCAGAATTGACTTAGTAGAAAAATTAATCCTCAACACCTCTCTCGGCTTCTCCCCGAAAATTGTTATCGCTGTAACCAAGGGCAGAACAAAAAAAAGGACTCCTAGAACCACCGCTCTTTCTAAGGCACCTCCTGCTCCTTTTAAGCTTAGTTGATTCAGAAAAAAATCTACTGCCACCAAGGTTGCCGCATATTGAACTAAACTGATCACCAGAAATTGCCAATCTTTTTTTTGTGGCTTGCTTTTTTTGTTAGTCATTTTCTATTATTAAGGACTGTCTTAAAAAGTAATTTAAAAGTGATTTTTTGTCAGCGAAAATTCCACAATTTAGAGCCCTTTCGGTTCGGCGGATAAACAGATAAACAGAGAGAGTTGAGGATTACAGCAAAAAGTGTACTTCTAAGATAGCTTTTAAATTGGGGGCTTTTTCTTTTACTATTTTAAATCGTCTTTTTGCTGCCGATCGTATAACACTATAAGATAGTTAACAAAGGCATTCACTGTATAGAAGGGGAGAGCGTTCAAGCCTACTCCTAAAGTTTCCGTCACTTGGGTAACCATATTGGTAGTAACCTTTAACCCCCACCGCTTCCTAAAATGACCCGCTACTAAGTAAAGAATCCAAATCACAGGAATCACCAAAATAGCCATGCCCCCTCCTACCACAGGCACTAAAGTCAACAAATCCGCTAAAACCGAAACCATAAAAATTATCAAATAAATCCCGTCCTCTTTTGGCTTCACCTTAGGAATAATTGTTTGCCTTGCTTTTGTCGCGACCGCCCTCCTTTCTCGATTCAATTCCTTCCACATCGCCCGAGAGCGCTGTAAATCTTGCCGAGCCACCGTTGCTCGAGTTTTTCCAGAGCTGTCTATATTCTCTAGTCGCTTTTGATTTTCTTCTTGCGCTACCTGAGAGAAGTCCTCTAAGCTTCCCAATTTTCTAGCTTGAAGCAAGCGTTGATAGTGCTGAGGAGTAGAAAGCCCTTTTCCTGATTTAACCATAGCAATAAAAAATTACCTAAACTCTTTTAAAAACTCCGGGGACATTCTAAACAAAGCCTGCTTAAAATCTTTTCAAAAACTAACTCAAATCCACTACATTAGCCTTCAAATTCTTGCCTTCTTCTTTTTCATCGGGAAACTTTACTGGCCTCACTACATTATGAGGATTAACCTTGGGGGGCTGGTTAGCCGGCAGTTCTTGATGACGCCCTCTTAGGTCTACTTCTTTAGAAACAAACAATCCCTCTGTTTCCGACTGAGAATTATTTTCCTTTTCTTTTGACTCAGAAGAGTGAGCGGGGAGCTCTTGATCCTCTCTAGATCCTTCGATGGTGCTTGAATTTTCTGGCTTCGGAACCTTTAAAGTTGCCATTTGCGGGATTTGGGTCTTAACTTTTTCCTTAACTTGATCTTTGACTTGATCTTTGACTTGATCTTCTTTTTTATCAGCTTCATCTCCGGTCTTCTTGGCTTTTTCTTCTTCGCTAGAAGAACTTAGCCCCCCAAATAAACCGCCACCCCCAGAAGACTGAGGCTGAGAAGGTTTTAATTTTTGTTCAGAAACTTCTTTTGATGAAACCACAGGAGGGTCAGAGACAGGAGAAGAATTAACAAAGCTT
The DNA here is from genome assembly GCA_964346295.1 of uncultured Bdellovibrionales bacterium. Lineage (GTDB taxonomy): Bacteria > Patescibacteriota > Minisyncoccia > Moranbacterales > DUUL01 > CAYFUG01. Next base: position 9,518 of record CAYFUG010000021.1, on the reverse strand, counting down.
TCCCTAGGAGAATTTTCTATTCTCCTTCCCCAAACTCCTCTTCGATTCTCTTCAAAAAAATCTCCCGCGCCTAAGGCATCAAAAGCAATTTCCTTAGTTTCTCGATTAAAATACAAAGAAAATCCAGTGTCATAAGATTCTAAAACTTGCAATAGATTTCTCCGTCCTTCTTCGCTCAAGTTTTTAGTGTTTTTCCCTTCATAGGCATAACTAGAGCGCTCTAAGCTACTATGTTGTTGAGCCCCCACTTCTTGAATATAATTCTCTATCCAATTATTCACGGTAGGCGCCAAATAATGCTCTCCGTCAGAAGAACGAAGTCTGCCACTGGTAACTTCTGCTTGAGCTAGTTGAGGATATTTTTCTAGAGCTTGTTTAAGAGGAAGAGCTTCGAACATTTTATCAAATTCCTCTTGTCCCACTGAGCGTGCCTGGGCCACTATTTGAGCTAATTCGTCGATGAATTCTGCTTGCAAAGGCTTTTTAATCTCTAAAAGCTCCGCCACTCTTCGCTCCACTTCTCCTGGCTCCAGCTCTCTAACAAAAGAATCCCGAATAATTCGAGCAATCTCTCCCACTCTCTCTACATCTCCAATTCCGTGCTTCTGAGCCAGCTTCAAAACCCTTTCTTCGATTTGAGTATTCACTAAACCAAACCGAGTGGCAATCGGTAATCGATAGAAAAATTCTATCCAGTTCTTCCTTTCTCCTGACTGCTCTTCTTTTGGATCCCAGACAGTACTTACAAATCCTGGGCAAGCCTGCCGAGATAATAAATTTTGATCAATCTGAGTCATAAAAAAATTTAAGTTTCTAAGCTTTAAGGGTTATTCCCTCCAGCAGAGCCCGCTGAGCCTCCTTGAGCACCTGACTGACCAGCTCCTCCTGATGTAGCACTCGCGGCTCCGCCCCCCGAAGCAGAACCTGCTTGTCCAGCGCCCCCAGTAGCTTGCTGTTGACCACCCGCTCCACTGCTCGCTGCACCTCCACTAGCCTGACCAGTTCCGGTGTTTCCTCCAGAGCGATTGTTTCTTCTTCGTGCTCTACTGTTTCTTCTTCGTGCTCTACCAGCTTGAGCCGCTTGAGCACTTGGTCCCTGCTGCCCCTGCTGTTGACCCTGATTATTAGCTCCTGGATTTGAAGCCTTTTGAAGATATTCCTGGTGCTCACTACCTCCGTCAGCGCTCTTGGAAACTTCTTGTGTCCAAATGTCCTGAGCTGCTCCCACTTTTGGATTACTACTAACTTGTTGTCGCAATTGATCAACTTTAACCTTAGAACTTGCCACTCTCTCTTTAGTTTTCTCGACAAACTCTTTGGAAATTTTCTCTTGCTCAGTAAGCTCTTCTCCGTCCTGAATTTTTTGATTTATTCCCTTAGTAAGCGACTCTCCCTTTTCATCAACAAAAAGGTCTGGGTTTTTAATTAATTCATTTACTGACATTGATTTTACCTTGCCTCCAATCACATCTCCTCTCATCTCTTCTTTGGCTTCTTGAGTAGCCCTTGCCCGAGCTTGGTCATCGATACGTCCACCACTTTCTTCCAGTGTTTTCAATTTCTTGCTTACCCTTTCGTTCAATTTTTTCTTAGCTGCTTCATTGTTTACATAGTCCATCTTATACTGCAACACTGACCTTAAGTTGCTTTTCTCAGCTAACTCGTCAATCCTTCCCAAGCCTGCCTTGTCACCTCTTTTGTCAAAAACATCTCGTGCTTGAGCATAATAATTTTCTCCTGTTTGAGAATTAATATTCAACATGCCTTCCTCTGCCATCCAACGAGCAGCAGCAGTAGCTTTCATTTCGTCTGACCCTGTCAACATCCCTCTCAGTTCGCTCTCAGATGGGGCTCCAGAGTCTTTCCATTCCGTTCTCATCTCGCTAGACTTAGTATTAACCATCTTGTTATACTCCTTGCCCTTATCGGTAGTTCCAGGAGCTCCAAACAAAACACCTCTTTTCTTGACAATCGCCTTTTCTTCTTCCCTTGCCGTTTCTCTTCCCTTTTTAGTAAGATGCTTCAAGATTGGTTTTTTGGACAAAGTATCTGAAACATTTTCCCCTACATATTTAGCTTGACGCCCCGCTTTTTTTCCTCCCAGATAGCCCACTCCCGCCAAACCGGCCGTACCGCCCAAAGCACCCGCCCAAAGCGCTCCTTTTTGAGCAGTTTGTAAATAACCGGTCCCTCTCTGCATCCATCCGCTCATAGCGCTTCCGGCTTTAGAAGCCATATTTTTAGAAAGATCAAAGCCATAATACAAAAAATAGATTGTGGCTGCGTAAGGGACCAGCATCCCCATCGCACTAGAAAAAAACGATTTAGATTGTTGACCAAAACTACTCCCCCCAATCATTCCAATTTGAGCTCCCGGATTATTTAATTTATCCCAAGTTAAACCTGTCAACAAAACAATTGCTAACCACAAAAAAAACATCATCAGGGGGCCATAAAAGGCATAGGTAAACATCTTATTAAACCAATTGGATTTCATCCCAGAAAAACTCGGCAATACAAAACCGAAAAAGGCTAAAGGAGAAAGTACAATCAAAATCCAAAAAGCAAAAATTCGAATTAACAAACTAACCGCTAAAATACCAATCATCGTGGCCAAAATAATGGTAAAAATAATTTCCGTAACAGAAAGCACAATAAAATCTACCGAACCACTTAATGTATTACCCTGGAAAATTTCTCCAAACCGAGAAGTGTGTAACAGCATAGACGACAAGTCTGACTTTTGAGCCCCTATATTTTCAATAAAAAAATTCATTGCCAAATTAGAAGCATCAATAAAGACTAAAGCAATTGGCTTAGAAAAATTGACCATCAAAGCCCCGAATATCACCCAGGCGATTAACTTTTTGTCACTGTAACGAGGAATCTGCAAAATCGTGCAAACCGCGATAAACACCAAAATCAAAACAAAGAACATATTGACAAAATCCCTCACTAATCGCCAACCAATGTCAATTGCTCGCAAAGAACTATCCGAGAACAACACATCTTCGTAGAGCTGATTAGAAGTAGTCAAATTTAAAAGCTGCATCGCCAAAGAAAGAAAGAGATGCGCCACTTTCCTTACCGCAGTAATAGATTTTTCTAAAACCCATCCCATTCCCTTCTCCACATACCCTCCTATTCCACCAGTACCTGGATTGTTTTCTTCTTGAGCCAAAGCCTCTAAAGAAAAACCCAAAGCAAAAAAAACTACCACTCCCACTAGTGCCAACTTCAAAAAACTTTTTATTAACTTTTTGTTTTTAAAACTCATTCTATCCCATCAATTATCTCCCAAATTGACACTCTAAGCACTAACGAGTTAATGTATGGCAAATCTTTGATTTATTTACTTGATCCTCCTTTTTATAGCTTTTTGGAGAAAGCCCCCAAAAATACAAAATCCAATTCCGAATAGATATTCAACGCGGACAAAAATGCATAACCCCATTTGCGATGTATGATAATCCTATCTCTCTCCGCTTCCCTGATCGGATCCTTCGTCGCCATTAAAAGAGTTTCTTACCTTGTCCTTGCCCACTCGAATCACATTTTGAGTGGCTTGCAAACTAGCCCCCTGAAAGGCTTGTTGATAATCACTAGCCGGGTCATTCACTACATAACCCTCTCCAAAAACTTTTTTAATCACTGCCGTGGCAATTACCGCTCCCACCAAGCGACCTATTGCCTGAGCATTAACAATATCCTGAAAAGGCATCACTACCGCCTCAGCCGTGGTAGATTGCATCAAAGATCCTGGCATTACTACCACCTTATCGCCTTTCTTTTTGGTAACAGTCTGAAAACCACCTCCCGTCTGAGCTTCCGCGCTCTTACCTTCCGCCGCCTGCTCCGCTTGGACGGCCATCTTTTTTTTAGCGTCCAAATAAATATCCAGGTAATGATCTCCTTCAAACACTAAAGTTTCGTAAGCCTCTTTTCCACCTCCTACCGCTTGGTTAAAAACATCCACATAGGGATTGTCGCTATCAACCTGTTGATCCAAAGTAAATTGCGGCACATGAGGGTCCAATTCCTTCTGAAGGGTAATCTCTAATTTCCTCATCTCCTTCCGAATTCCTTCTGAAGCAGTGTTATTAACTTTTACAAAAAAAGAATCCAACCAAAAAATCGCCTCCCCTCGAGCCGTTTCAAAGATAAACTTCTGGTAATCAGCAATAATTGGCGATCCCCCGCTCATATTACCAATAGCCTCGTTAATTTTTTCGCTAATTTTTTTAATTACCATCTGCTTAATAGCCGACAAGATAGCATCTTTAATCGCCATCATGGCCTCCTCCATGGCCTGCTTAATAAAAGTAGATGCGATATTAGTTCCCCAAATATCAGCTTGCACCGGCTTAAGACTGGGAGCTAAAGTACCACTAAAAACAAAACAGACCAACAATAAAGCAGCCACCCCCTTCCTCCAGCCATAATTATTTTTTTTGGTTTTCACTTTTATTAATTTTAATTAAATAGAACTTGTGCTTTTCGGTTTTAAAACCTCAATACTTCATCCCAAAATTTACGCTTTAAAGAAACCTCTCCGCAACCTCCATCCGAATTTTTAACAAACTTCCGATAGTCTAGTTTATTTTAAAATTTAACTACCTCTCTCACTTTCTCGCCTCCTGCTTTATCCCTCTTCGTCGATTAATCCTTTTCTGTTTCCGATTCCTCTTGACTCTCCTCCTCTTCTGCTTCTTTAGTGCTCCCCTCTTCCTCCTCTGCCTCTTCTTCGAATTGCTCAGAATCACCCTCCTCATCAGAAAAACCAATTTCTTTTATTTCGTATTCTTTTAAAACTTCTTGAATCTCCCCATTTAAAGCCGCTAGACGCTCCAAGGAAACTTGAATCTTTCCTAAATATAATCCCATTTTAATTGGATCTTCTTGGTCAAATAAGGCTTTTTCATTTTGATTAATCAGGTACTGCACTAATTGAACCACTTCTTGATGAGTGTCTTTCAAAACATACGGTGTCTCTAGTTCGTACATCGAATCTAAAACTTCCTCTCCTCGCTTTTTGTACTCTTGCATCCGCTTCGAGTTGCCTTGACCAATGTCAGCCTGAAATCCTCCGATTAAAAAGTTTAATTGTCCCAAAAATTCCTGCTCATTTCCTGCTTCAAAAGGAGCATTGGTCAGCATAACAAAACCCAGAGTAGCTAAATATTCCTCGATTTGCTTTTTTTCTATTTTTTTCTTCTTTTTTTCATTTTCTTCTTTTACTTTTGGTAAAATATTCAAATCTTCTTCCTTGATTTCCGGAAATTCTTCTTCTATTCCTGCTCCGGAAAAAGTCTGGCTTAATAAGCCTTCCATTTGACCCACATCCATCATCTGACCACCCATTTGATCCAATTCTCCTAAACCACTCGAAATTTCTTCGTTCATTCCACCCTTTTCATCACTTAAATCAGTTAAGGTCTCCTGGTCTAAATCTTGAAATAAACTGCTTTCATTTTTTTGAACTTTCTCTAAAAAAACATCTGTTAAGTTTACATCCGACTCTCCCGCCACTTCCACTTCCTCTGAAGAAATTTCTATTAGACGATCTCCTGGTGCTGCCACCAGAGGATCATAGCCGCTTTCAATTTCCACTTTGTCACTATATCCATCTCCGTCGGTGTCGCTTTTTTCGGGATCAGTCCCCAAAGCCAACTCTTCTTGGTCTGTCAAACCATCTCCGTCCTTGTCTTGAAAATAATTCAAGCCATCTTCATCTGCCCAAGAAAAACCACTTCCCCAAAAAAAAGAAGTAAAAAGAAGTAAAAACAATAAAACTACCGTTTTTTTGCGGGGGAAATTTTTAATTTCTATTTTCATGTTTTAAAATTTAAACTCCCCTCTTTCCTGTTAAATAAAAATTCCTCAAAAAACCTTCGGGGCTCTTTAATATCTAGCTTTGGTTTTTAGTTTATAAAAAATCAGATCAACTTTAATCCTGTTTTAAATTCTTTATTAGTTTCCAAAAATAATTCCTACTAAAATGATACCATAAAAAATCACTAAAGTTAAGACCCCCCAAGGGAAAAACTTGGCAGAAATTTTTTGGTGATTAATAAGCCCATAACTAAGAATCCCAAAGATTATCGACCATGGCACTAATCTAGTCTCCCTTAAGACCCAAGGGGAAAAAACATAAGCCAAAAACAATAAAGCTCCAAAAAAAATTCTAGCATTTTGCTCCCCTAAAATCCCCGCTAAAGTAAAAACTTTATCCTGTTTATCTCCTTCTAAATCTTTGATGTCTTTTAAGGGAATTATCAAAGAATAAGTTAACAATAAAAAAACTGCTATTCTCCAAGGGAATTTCTCTAAATAGGCTTCTCCTGAAAGTAGAAAGTAACCTCCCAAAAAAAACAGTAGACTCGCCAGAGAAGATATTACCCCCGCTAGTACTGGAATCCTTTTAATCCGAAAAGGATAATCCGAGTAAGCCAATGTAATCAATTGATAAGTCAAAATTATCAAGAAGAAAATCTTTCCGGCAATTAAAGCAAGTAACAAAGATAAAAAACAAAATACCCCTCCTCGATCCAGCCACTCCTGTCTAGAAAAAACTTTTCTTATTAAGGGCCGCTCTTTATTGGAAATATGATCGATTTTTTGATCTACCCAATCGTTAATTATTACCGAAAAACTCCAAGCTAAAAGCATCGCTAGTAAAAAATTAATTACCACTAAAATCCCAAAGAGATCTACTTGGAAATTTTCTGGAAAATAGAACCACCCAATACCCATCCCCAAGAAAAAAAGTCCACTATTAAAAACCACCTGGGGAATTCTTAAATTTAACCACAAAGCTTTCAGTTGTTTAGGATTGATTAAAAATTGCAACCAAATCAGCTCCAAAAATATCAAGGGGCCATAAAAAAGGGCCATTTTATGATGAAGAGCAATTTTTATCCCCCAAGACTCCAGTCCCCAAACCTTCAAAGGAGAAAGAAATATCCTAGCCACTTGATGATCTTGAATTGACCAAAAAACCCCTTCCTGAAAACCCAAAATAATCCAAGTCAAAACGCTCGGAAAAACACCCAGGAAAAATAATATCCCATAAGTTCCCAGAGCTCCCCAAATAAACCAAATGGCCTTTCTTTTAACAATTGCCAAGTATATACCCAAGAAAACTACCACTAAGAAAACTTCCACTCTAGTTCCCAGAGTAATTCCTATTTTAAAATCATCCCCAAAAAACAACATCAACTTTTTCAATGCTTCACTTGGACCTTCAAATAGATAAAAACTCCAAAAAAACTGCCTCCCAAAAACCATTCGATCGATCAAAGGAGGAAGAGTCACTAACCAAAAACCCCACAAAAGAAAGTTGGCCAAACGATAAATTTCTTTTTGAGCAACAATTTTCAAAAACAACAACAAGGAGAGATACCCCAATAAAAAAAAGGTGCTTGTACCAAAAAAAACTGACCCCAAAAAATCATTAGTAGTTAAAAATTTAACCCTCCCTCCTTGAACAAGTAATTCTCCAATATATCTCACAGCTAACACAACTAAAAAAGCCGCTAACCACTTCTTAAAAGTTAGCGAACCCCCTTCTAACCACTTAAAAATAGCCGCTAGAAGTTTTTTCAAGGTTATTTTTTAATCCTTAAAAACTTAACTGCCTCTTCTCCAATTTTTTTATTAATAGAAGAGCGGATTCCTTCTTTTTGCATAAAAACTTCTGAGCGCCAAACAGACTTAACACAGCAAAGCTCTAACTTGCCCTCTTTAAATTCTTCAATTTTTACAAACATTAAGCCAATTTTACCGAATAATTCTTGAATGACCTTTTCGGCGGATTTTTTAACTAAATAGTTATCCGGTACCACCTTTTGGCTCCGGGCTCTTTTTTGGAGCAATTGAGCAAAAGATTTCATTTTTATTTTTTTTAATTTTATTTTTAACTTTTTGCATTTAATCCAGTCCAAAAATTCACTCTCTTAACTCTGAAACTTACCTTATCTCAAAATCTCAAAAAAATCCGGGAATAACTTCTTGGAAATTATTTTTAAAAATTGATCACAAATTTATACTAATTTCAATTTTAGATTAATTCCAAAAATTAATCCGGGTCTTTAAAAACTTTAACACTTTTTTTGTTTTTAAAACATTTCCTTCAAAAAACCCTCACCAGCCCTTTTAATACTATACATATTAAACCTTGCACTCCTTGGAACTTCTAATCAAATTGGTTATCAAAAAATTCCGTGGTAAATCTTTAATCTATCTCAATCTCTATTAATCGGCATTATCAAGTAAAAAAAGTCTTCTTTTTCTTTTTTTTGCCTCTCGTTGGAGACATCCCTAATTAACACCGGCGAATTCTGAGGATTTAACTCCATTATCAATTTCTCTACTGAATAAAATCCACTAGCCAACCCCTCTAAGACATAACGAGCATTAAATAATAATTGAAAATCCTTACCTTTTATTTGAGCTTTCAGTTGAGAATAGTTTTCTCCTAATTGAGCAGATTCATTACTTATCACAATCTTCTCATTTTTTACATCCCCTTTAATTCTCACTTCGCTTTTTTGGACCCCGGAAAAAATAGATGCTATTTTAATCGCCTCCTCTAATTCTTCTTTGTTTATCTCTATCTGAGTGTCAAATTCTTTAGGGATGATTTGTTGATATTCTGGATAATTACCGCTAATCAGACGAGAAACCAACCAAGTATTGCCTATTTTAACAAAAAGCTGTCCATCCTCAAAGACCATCTCAACTACTTCTTCTTCTAATAGGGAACGTTGAATTTCACCAAAAATAACCGCTGGCAAAATAACTGCCTCTTTTTTATCCCAAAAAAGTAAAGCTTCTTCCGCTAAGGAATCTCTTTTTACTGTCACCCGAGCCTCCGCCAAACGAAAGCTATCCGTGGCAGCCAACACGAGTTTGCTCCTTTTTTGATCAAAACTCATATAAACTCCATTTAATTCTTGGCGACTGTCATTATGAGCTACTGAGGTAAGCAAACCCGGGATAACTCTCCTCAATTGGGATACTTCTACCTGAAAAAAAAGTTCTCTTTTTACTTGGGGAATAGAAGGAAAATCCTCCGAAGGCAATCCTTTGACTTTAATCTGATGCTTCTGAGAAACCACTTTTAATTTCTGGTTATCATCAATCAAATTCAAAGAAATATTTTCATCCTTAACCAGAGACAGAAAATTACCCAGTATTTTTCCAGAAACCACGATAGAACCCTCTTCTTCTATTTTCGCTCCCATTTTAATTCGTGCTCCTATTTCCAAATTAGTAGCACAAACATACAAAAAGCCTTTTTTGGCCTCCAAGAGAACATTTTCCAAAATCGGTAAGGAGGTTTTTTTAGAGGTAATTTTATCTAGTCTTGATATAACACTTTTCAAGTTATTTGTTTTACAAGAGAGTTTCATTGACACTTAAGTTAAGAGATTAATTTTAAGTAAACAAACCTGGATAATTTAATAGGCTCTAGACTACCACTTCCAAAAGTGCTAGTCTAGGATTATGAATAAACA
>CAYFUG010000020.1:0-20392 GCA_964346295.1 uncultured Bdellovibrionales bacterium | reverse complement strand
AGAGTTGTTTAGTTTTAGTTGGATAAATTAAATGGTAGGTTAATTTTAGCAAAAAAAGTGAAAGAGTGCAAATTTTTAACCGATTAAGCTACAAACCCAGTAACTACACTAATGTTGCCCCTGAATTTTGAATCAATTTTGAATGAATAAAAACCTGAGCGATAATCAGGCCACCGACCAACCGGACTACTACCTGATTTCCTTTAAAAAGCCCTTGGCAATCAAAAGCTCTCGCAGGCCAGTTAAATTACCATGCACTTCGTCTAAAACATAATTATTATTTACTAACTTTTCTGCCAATTCAATAGCATAAACTGGTCCTTTTTCTTCGGATATCTGAGTCAAAACCGCCACTTGCTCTTCCGGACTTTGATAGCGCAAAATCTTTCTAATATCTCCTTGAATTTGAGCCAACTGTGCCTGCCTTTGCTGTTGATCATCGCTAGTGGTAGCGGTAGTTCCGGGGGTCGCTTTTTCAAAAGAATCCATCCGCCCCAAATCTTCAACGCCCGCAGTTTCCTCTTGTAAATCCTCCAGGGCTCCTCCCAGGCGCTCTTGTTCCTGTCCTATTTCCTCAATCATCTTTTTAATACCTTCGATTTTCTCTTCTTCCTTGCGCTTGGCCTCGGCTGTTTCCGCTGCTTTTCGCTCCTCTTCAATTTGCTTCTCAGCTTGAATTTTAACCGCCTCTTCTTCTTGCTCCTTCTTGATTCTTTCAATTCGCTCCTCCTCTGGAGTTCTTTCCGGCTGGGGCCGTGGAGTTTCTTGGTCAGCAATTTCTTCATCAACTCGAGGACCCAAGTCTCCTCCCTTCACAACCGCTTCCTCTTTAGAATCCTTATCTCTAAAATCACCCAAAAGTTCCTGCTTTTGATCTATTTTAGGAGCAGATCCTTCATCATCTAATTTAAAAAAGTTTTCCAACTCATCCTCGTCCCAATCTTCCAGATCAAGATCTCGACTGTCACTAGTATCCGCCGAGGTCTCCTCCTTAGAAGAAAGCGCTCTCTCTAAACTAGATTGATCTCGAGTAATTTTTTTCAGCACATCAGATCCAGATCTCCGGTTGTTCGTCTGACCTTCCAGGGCGTCTAGATCTCCTTGTTTTTCTGGCTGAATAGGGTCAAGCGAAGTGCCACCTCTGCCAGTGTTTTTATCATCCGCCATAAGTATTTGTTTTTAAGTTTTAGGTGCCCTGAAGTAATAATTTGGTGTCCTTGATAAAGTTGTCAAAGTTTTGATAAAAATAGCCTCGCATTCCAAACTCAATAGCTTTATCAACATTCTCCCGCGAGTCATCAATCAGCAATAACTCTTCTTTGCTAATATCACCACCAGCGCCAATTTGATCAAAAGCTTTTTCGTAAAAACCTTGTTCTGGTTTTTTGAATCCAACTTCTGAAGACAAAAACATTTGATCAAAAATATCTCCTAGGCCCATTTCTTTTTTTATGTAAGAAGTTCGATACTTCTCCTGATTAGTGGCTAAATGGCATCGCACCCCTTCTTTTTGAAGTTCTTTAATTTTTTCAACAATCCTCTTATCAACGCTGTTTTCCGCCTCAAACCAAAACTGCAAAAACTCCTCTACTGTCCCCGGCCATTTCCAATCTTTTAAAAAGGGCTCTAGGGCCTCCTTTAAGTCCAGCTTCCCCACTAGGCAATCACCAAAATGATCCTTGAAGAAGGGTCGCATTGCATCATTGGAAACTCCGAATTGTTTTTCATATTCCACGCTAAACATTGAGGCGTTAATAACCACCCCACTTGCATCAAACAAGGCATGCTTAATTTTCATAAAGTTAAACTTTTTATTTAAATACCTCAAACTCTTTGAGGCTTATTCGCTTCAGGAAGGTTCTAAGCGAAATCGAGACTTCGCTTGTTCCGTAGTGAGGCAGACAGTGAAGGCGAAAATCAGATTTCAAAAACGAAGTTTTCAAAGCGAGTAAGTCCTAAGTCTAGCATTTACTCATTCTTTCCAGCCGCTTCCAATTGTCATCCACTTCTTTTTGAATTCGCTGAAAAACTTCCTTTTGATCTTTTCTGCGGAACAAGTGCTTAAAACGACCCTGGGTCTTATAAAAATCTTCAATCGGTAATTTTTTTTGAGGTTGATAGCTAAGGTTATAATGCTCATCTTCCCACTCGTAAAGAGGCCAGAAATTAGTTTCCGTGGCAAGTTTAGCCACTTCAAAAGTTTGATCGGGGGCAAATTTCCACTGGTTAACACAAGGAGAAAACACCAAGAGAAAAGTTGGACCGGGAGTCTCCAGGGCCTTTTTGGCTTTGTGCTGAAAATCATTCAAAAATCCCACATTAGCCGTAGCCGCATAAGGCACATGATGAGCCGTCACAATGGAAAATATGTCCTTGCGTTGAATATCTTTTCCCAAAGATTTCGTTCCAAAAGGAGTAGTCTGGGTATCCGCGCCATAAGGAGTTCCTCCGCTTCGCTGACCCCCGGTGTTCATGTAGGCTCCGTTGTCGTAGCAAACATAGAGAAAGTCATGACCCCGCTCCAAGGCTCCACTCAAGGCTTGCAGACCAATATCGTAAGTTGCCCCGTCTCCCCCAAAGGCCACAAATTTGACCTTCTTCTTTTTTCCGTCCGGACTCTTCTCTGTTTTTTTAACTTTACCCTGTTTTTTGAGCGATTTATAGGCCGTTTCAATGCCGGAAATAGTGGCCCCGGCGTTGGCAAACACGCTGTGAATATAGGGCACCCGCCAAGAAGTGTTGGGGTAAATGGTGGAGACTACTTCTAGGCAACCGGTAGCTCCGGTCACCACGGTTTCGTCTTCGGTGGCACCCAGCACTGTTCTAGCTACTAAGCCAATAGGGCAACCGGCGCAAGCGGTGGTGGCAGTAAGCTTTGATTGGGTTTGAGGTGGATTTTGGGTTTTGTTTGTCATGAATATTATTTTAAAAATCTGTTTGAAATTGCTACTCTCCTAGCATACAAAATTTCACCTAAAACCGCAAGATAAAGAAATAAAAAAGCAGCTCTCTCGAAAGAAAGCTGCTTTAAGTGATTGATCGATCTTCTAAGGACTTTACTGATTTACTGCAAGCACGCCACGGGATTGGGAGCTCCGTTACAAACACTGCAAGATCCGCCCTTATTACCGTCGTACTGACAAGCAATTCGATTTTGCCAGCCACTAGTACCCAACTCTCCCATGTAAAGTAAGGCATGGCCTTTGTAAGCGGCGTTGGAGTGATTGACCTTATAAATATACAAGAGACCATATCCATCTGGCATAGAAAAGGTAGCCGGTAGAGTCGGGCAAATTCTTTGGCCGTTGGTAATAGTCCTATTAGAAGTCGCATAGGCATTCTCACTAAGATGACAATCCATAATAGGACCCATGGCACTTTTTACAGTTTGTAGGGCACTAGTTACTCGAGCTCTTTCTCTTTGGTTACCAATTCCTACAATTACAGCTGCGGCTAGGATTCCAATGATAGCCATTACTAAGAGTAGTTCGATCAGGGTAAAACCTTTTTGGTTTTTTTTGAGATGTTTCATTTTTTACTTTTTTATCTTCTTGCGCTTTGGTCTGGGTGGTTATTATTTAAGACCACTCCGGAAGAAGAGTTGTTTAGTTTTAGTTGGATAAATTAAATGGTAGGTTAATTTTAGCAAAAAAAGTGAAATAGTGCAAATTTTTAATCAAGATTTATTATTAATTCCTTATTTTATTTTTGAGACCCTTTCTTCGAGGTCTTGTCTTTTAACCTTCCGAGTCTCCCTTTTCACATTAAGATCTAAAAATTTTTCCTTTAGAAACCACTCATAAATCCCTAGTGACCAACTACCCGTGAACACGACACTAACCAAAAAAACTCCCCACTGCTGATTTAGATAAGCAGTCAAAAACCAAAAGGGCTGAGAAAGTAATCCGATTACAAACCCCCAGCGATTTTTTTTAGCTACCAAAGTTATTGCCAAAGGACCCAATATCACTAAGGCCACCTGAGAAATCTGATCTAAATAACCAACCATTAATCTGATTTAGAATTAGAAAGTTAGACTTACCTACTCCTCTTCGTCAATAATTAATCGGTAATCTCCAGTAAAAGATTGCTCTAAAAAACTTTCCCCATCAGCAGCTTCTTTTTTTAAAAGAAAATAAGCCACACCCTCTTGAGTATCTAATTGATCTATCGTCACTTTCTTCCACTGAGAATCTCCTCCAAATTGAACCTTTGCCTCCAGAATCACTTCCTGTCGAGCAATTTTTAATTCTTCTTGATAAATCCCTCGATAATGCAACTTAATCAAATTTTCGCTTTGCTCCCGATCAGAGCTTTCTTCTAGCTCTGGATTTTTCTCGGGAAAACTTTCAGTCGTGATTCTATCACCCGGTCTTTCCAAGTCAAACTTTCCTTCCACCACTAAAGCCCCCGCTTGACCTTCTTCTCCTCCTCCTGCTTTTTCCTTAGCAACCAAACTAGGCACTCCTTCTTCAACGCCTCCCAGTCCTTCTTCTGATAGCAAAGTAGGATTTTCTGCTTCTATATCTCCGGTAATACTGGCCTGCAAACTAGATTCTCCTCCACCTAAAACAGAAAGGGCTGTTCTAGTAGTTTCGGTAAAAGTTCCGAATTTATTCACTACCACCAAAAACAAAAAGGCAGAGGCGAGAATAGCCACTCCTCCGGAAATCTTAACAAGCTTGTCCTTAATTAACATAATCTTTATTATTTTGAATTTTTATATTTCATGAAAGTTTACCCAAGCGCCTTTCTAGTGTCTTTTTTTCAGCAGAAATTTCATAACATCATTCGAAAACTTTAAATAGTTGAGGGAAATAATCTTAATCCATAGTGACGAATTCCAAAAAATTCACAATAGAACAACTTAGGAATAACCAGGCCATCAGCATCAAATAGTCTCTAAGCCACTCAGTACAAACCAAATATTACTTAATTTATAGCAATTTAGCAGAAAAAAATCAAATTTCCCGAAATCTATTCTTATGATTATTAATTTGCAAGAAGTTCTCTTTTTAAATTTAATCCACTTTGACATTCCCCTTGGCTTTTAGTAAGCTTAAGCAAAGCTAATCTAAGCCCTAAAAAACTGTCTGGGAACTATTGTTTTTAGGCTAAATTTCCATTAAAGCAAAACTCTGTAGACTTCGAGTAAAAGCCTTAGAGACAAGATTTAAGAAATTTACTCCCCTACCAGCGGCCAGTAGGCAGGCAGCCGAAATTTAGGACTCACAAGATAAAAAATTCTTAGATAATTTCTAAAAGACTCCTTAAAGCAAATCAAAATGAGCACCAAAAAAGACACTAAAAAACAACCTCTTCTTACTCCTCAGGCAGAAAACTTCCCTCAGTGGTATCAAGATGTAGTCAAAGAAGCCGAGCTAGCGGAAAATTCCCAAGTGCGAGGTTGTGGTATCGTCCGTCCTTACGGAATGAAGATTTGGGACCTTATCAAGGCTGATCTAGCCCGTCGCATTGAAGCGACTGGCGCAGAAAATGTCTACTTCCCCATCTTTTTACCTATGGAGAATCTTCAGTCCGAAAAAGATCATGTAGAAGGCTTCTCGCCCGAGCTAGCGGTAGTCACTCACGGCGGCGGAGAAAAGCTGACCAACGAATTAGCCGTCCGTCCCACCAGCGAAGCTGCTATGTACCCCGCCTACTCCCGCTGGATTCAAAGCTACAAAGACCTTCCTTTGCGCCTCAATCAGTGGAACAATGTGGTACGCTGGGAAAAACGCCCTCGTCCTTTTTTACGCTGGAGTGAATTCCTGTGGCAAGAAGGTCACACTGTTTTTGCCACCCGAGAAGAAGCCTTGAAAGAAATGTGGCAAATGCTAGATATTTATCAAGAAACTTATCACAACCTAGGAATTCCTGTTTTTAAAGGCAAGAAATCTACTATGGAAACATTTGCCGGAGCCGATATTACTACCACTGTGGAAATAATGGCCCGCGACGGTAAGGCTATTCAGGGCGCTACCAGCCACCACTTAGGCACTAAATTTTCCAAAGCTTTTAATGTTAAATACCGGGGCCAGGATGAGCAAGAGCATTACGGCCATCAAAACAGCTGGGGCTTTGCCTGGCGTTCAGTAGGAGCGCTAATCATGACTCACGGCGATGACCGGGGATTGCGCTTGCCTCCAGCCGCAGCTCCCTTTGAGATAGTAATTGTGCCAATTTTTCAAGAAAAAAACCAATCTGATATTTTAGGATTTACCGACAAAATCAGAAAAGATTTAAGCAGGAACTACCGAGTCAAGGTAGATGATCGAGAAGGCCTCTCTCCTGGATTTAAATTTAATCATTGGGAACTAAAAGGCACTCCAGTGCGGCTGGAAGTTGGCCAAAAAGAGATGGAAACGGAAGCTCTTACACTTTTCCGGCGAGACTTGGGAGAAAAGGAAATTCTACCTTTACACAAAATGAAAGGCCGCCTCAAGGAGATTATACGAGAAATCCCTCAGAATCTTTATCAACAAGCGAAAGAATTTTCCCAGAGTCATATTCACCGAATTGAGTCAGTAGAGGAAATCAGAGATCAAAAAGGCTTTTTTGAGGCTAGTTGGTGTGAGTCAGAAGAGTCAGAAAGAATGCTCAAGGAAAAATTCCAGATGGTATCTCGAGTTTTACCCAAAGAAAATGAGGGCAATAAGCCCAAGAATTCTAAATGTTTCCTTACCGGAAAACCCGCCAGACAGGATTGGCTATTTGCCAAAAGTTATTAGCCAAAGAATCTCAAAACACTAATTAGTTAGAAATTTTCGCTTATGGTTAAAACTTGCAGTCCCGCTATTTTTAATTCAGCGTTGCCTGGTGTTACAAGATTTTAGAAGGCCTCGGCCAATGTTTCCGCCAGTTTCTCCTGTAACGCAAACATCTCTTTGCTGTGCTCAAAGCCTACCAAATGAAGGCAGCCATGTACTAAATCCAAACAAAACTCCTCTCGGGGAGTTTTTTGATTTTCTTGAGCGTATTTCTCAACCACCGGAAGGCAAAACAGTAGTTCTCCTTCTAGCCATTTTATTCGATCCTGAGAATCAAATTCTCTCTCATAGTCAAAGGAAAGTATATCGGTGGGCCGATCCATTTTTCTGTATTGAAAGTTGACTTTCCGCATTTCTTCGAGAGACAAAAAGGCCAAGCTCAACTCGCAACAAAAAGTCGGAGCCACCAAGCTCCGCTTTTTGAAAAAATCAACTATAATCTTCAGATAATTCCGCCATTCCGGATCGCTCCGCTGCCTTAGCTCAGAAACCAACTCTGTATCTCGCTTGTCTCCTCCTGGCTGGAGGCTTACCTCAATCCGATTTTTTGACTGATTTTTTGATGAAAAAATTTCCTCCTTCATTTCAGAGCTTTATTTCTAACACCTCTAGCTTAAAAGACTTTGAGTAATTTCCCTCACTTTGGTGCCATCCGCTTGGCCCTGCAATTTGGTCATCACTTTACTCATCACTTTGCCCAAGTCATCAGGCGAATTAGCCCCAACTTCTTCAATAGCTCTTTTTACTTCGATTTCAATCACCTCGTCCTCCAATTGCTCAGGAAGATAATCCTCTAAAACTGCTGCCTCCTGCTCTTCGGCTGTTGCTAACTCTTCTCGATCGCCTTCTCGGTACTGCTGGGCGGCTTCCTTGCGCTGCTTAATAGCTCGCTTGATGATTTTAACAACCTCTTCATCTGGTAAATCATCAGTTTTTTGGTCAATCTCTTGATTCTTGATTTCTGACTTAAGCCACCCCAAAACCCGCTTTGAGAGTTCGTTTTTACTCTTAAAAGCTTCTTTAAAATTAGTGAGGACTCTTTGCTTTAAATTTCCCATTAAATTTTTAATTTTATTGACTTAAGAAGCACGCCTCCTTACTCTCAAAAACTATCCGAGAATCACCATTCCTAGACAAATATTTTGAATTTTTTTGAAATTCCAGAGGTGACGATAACTGATAAATTTGCCCGCCTCACGGACAAAGCAATCCGTTCAGATTTAGAAATCACGACAGAAACTATAATTTTCGGACAATTTCTTAGTTAAAATTAACTATCCATTCGCTTTTTAATATCTCGCAACTTCTCTTCGTTGAAAATTCCCATCTTCTTATACTTATCAACTTCTTTGCGAATCTTCATCTTGTAAAGCGCCTCTGCTTTCTGTTGACGTTTGTTCTTCTTTTTAGTCAGAAACCTTTTTTTGCGAGCCTTAGGCAAAGTTCCGCTTCCCTGAACTTGTCGCTGAAACCTCCGAACTACACTTTCGGGTTTTTCTCGATCTTTTTGTGATACTTCTACCATACTACAGCCTCCTTTCTTGATTTATTGATTATATTTAAAAAAATCTTAAATTTCCATTCTAGGATAAATTAACTAGCCAATTACCCTTCTAATAATTGTTATATTTCTCCCGCTGGAATCTTTGTCTCGTCGCCAACTAGCCAGCCCCGAGGAATCAAAAGTATTCCTCCCGTCCCAACTAATCCTCCCTTCTTCCTGGAAGACACTCGCTAAAGCACTTTTAAAATCAAAGTAAATTTTATCTTCCTCTTTAACCTGAAAAAAACTCTCTCCAAAAACTTTCTTAATTTGAAGATAGCACTGATCTTTTTGAATTTCAAATCTCTCCAAAAAGGGGCCGATAAAAATTTGGGGAGCTTGGAAATTACTCAACATTTTTTGCCCTAATCCGGCCACCAAACCTCTCCACCCTAAATGAGCAATGCCCCATCTTCTTCCATTCTTCTCCCAAAAAGCCACCGGCGCACAATCAGCGGTAGCAATTCCTAAAATTAGCTGAGGGTTTTCAGTTATCATTCCATCCGTAGAAGATAAATCTTCTCCTCCAGAGTTCAGATTAACAACCTTAGTTCCATGAACTTGTCGTGGCAAAATCACCTTTCTTTTTAGATGGAGTTTTTCCAGAGAACCATAGGTTTTAACTTCAAATAGAGGTTTATTTTCAGTGGCCATCTAAAATCTAGTTTAAGGGGCGAATATCTTCACTCAGCTGGGCTCCCCCAAATAAGTGTAGATGAATATGCGGAATCTCTTGCCCCCCGTGCTTGCCGGTTCGAAGTAATAACTTATAGCCATCTTCCGCGATACCCTTCTCTTGGGCAATTTGCTTGGCAGCCAAGATTAATCTCCCAGCAACTTTCTCATGTTTTTCACTTTTTGTCAATTGATTTACGCTTTCAATATGCTCCTTGGGAATTACTAAGACATGTACAGGAGCACTAGGATTGACATCAGGAAAAGCTATTACCAAATCATCTTGGTACAAAATTTCACTCGAGACCTCTCCTTTAACAATCCTGCAAAAGATGCATTCCTTCTTAGACATAAGGATGAAAATATTAAAAATTAGCCCTGAGAACATTGAGAGCATAAAATGGCAACCCTTTGTTTCGCGGATCAATGACAATAATTAAATAATTAGAAGTCTTTTACATCAAAAGTCTCTCTAGGCCTGAAAATAGGCCTGGAGATAAGGCTGAGTACTCACTTCTAATTTAATTAAGTTATCCATATTCAATTGCCCTTTTCCCAGAACTAATCTAACGCATTTTTTAGTTGATTACAACCACAGCTCTCTTCCACCCAGCAAGAACGAACTGATTTCTAAATTAAAATTTTTTCCTTAAATTAGACAAAAAAGACTAAATTGAGAATTAAAATCCCTTAGGTATTGCAAAAAATTGCTTTTATGCTTAAAATGGCAATTAGTGAAGTTAAGGGATTGATTTAAGGATACTTTAAAACTTTTAAATTCTCAAAAAAATAAATTCGAGAATTATTCACTTTGATTGCTGATTACAATTCAATATCAAATCAAGTCGCAAACTAAACTTGTGTCTCTGATTCCTATAAAATAAATATTTATAACTAGAACGGAGGTGTTATCATGAACAAAAGCGCACTAGTTGCAGCAATAGCCCAAAAAACTGGAGCCAGCAAAAAAGATGCGGAACGAATGTTAGAAGCTTTCCTGGATACCGTTACTGAAGCTTTGCAAGGCAACGAGCAAGTGACTCTGACTGGCTTCGGAAGTTTTTCCGTAACCACTCGAGCTGCTCGCATGGGAGTTAATCCTTCCACCGGAGAACAAATGAAGATTCCTGCCACCAACGTTCCCAAATTCAAGGCCGGAAAAGCTCTTAAAGATGCCGTTCGAAAATAAGACCGTCAGACTGAAGATCGAAAAGCAGAAAATAAAGCAAGGAGTAGAAAGCTCCTTGTTTTATTTTGAGCAAGTAGGAAACAAATAATCAAAAAGGTCTTAGTCGGCACGAGAGACCCAAAAAACTAAACCGGTGCATTTAGCACCCCTGATAATTTAAATAAGGGTCCTTGAGAAACGGGCCTTTTACTGCAAATTCTAAATTAGACTACCTCCCCACCGAATTGATAGAATTCTAAATTGTAGAGTTTTCATCGCCCAAAAATAACTTCTTCGAAAACAATAAAGACACTAATAAAAAAACAGGAAGTCCTCTTTAAGTAAAATAAAGTTACTTCCTGTTAAATTCATCTGCCAATAAACACTAAAATCTCTTAAAAATGTGGAAAGGCTATTTTTTGGCCGGAGTGACATTAACTTTAGCCGACAAGCGAGATTTTTTTCGATCGGCCGCTCCTTTTTTAATAACTCCCACTTTAGCTGCTTTATCAAGAGCTTTCTGAGCTAAAGAAAATTTTTCCTGGGCCTCTTTTGTCTTACCGGATTGAGACAAAGACACTACTTGCTTAGTTAGCTTCTTGTAACTTTTCCGATAAAGGTTGTTCTCCTCGGTTCTTCGAGCTGTTACCCCTAGATATTTTTGAGCTGATTTCTTATTTGCCATTGTTATTTACTAAAAAATAATATAGAATTAGCCTGCCTCTTACTAGTAATCAATAAAAACATTTTCTCGGGATAAAGTCAAGCCTAAGGATATATACTTAGGAGTACCTAGCCTTTAAGAACAAAATCCCTTTTTATTTGACATGAAAGAGGACGGGGTATTGAAAAAAAACTTTTACTATGCTAAATTGAAAGGCTAAAATAATTTCATAATTTTTAACTATAAATTTTCATGGCAGAAAAATACCAAGAATTCTTTTCCTTGATTGAAAAATCAGACAAAATTCTTATCGTTACCCCTCCCAATCCCTCCGATGATCAAGTCTGTGGGACATTTGCCCTTGGTCATCTCTTAAAAAAAGAAGAGAAGAAAAAAGAAGTTTCTATCTTATTAAGCCCCGGATCAGTTCCTCAAAAACTGGAATTCCTCAAAAAACCTGACAAAATTAAATCAGATTTAATTGGCGTTCGAGATTTCCTTCTTTACTTCAACACCAAAAACAACCGAATTATTGACATCAAAACCGAACAACAGCCCGACAAGTATGTAATTCGTCTTACTCCCGAAAAAGGGACTATCGACCCCAAAGACTTCTCTTTTGTTCCAGCTGACTTCAATTACAACCTAGTGATTGTAGTAGGAGCTACTAGCTTAGATGCCTTAGGAAAAATTTACCAAGACAACACTGACTTATTTTTTGAGGTTCCTAAAATCAATCTGGATAATCAAAGTGCTAACGACAATTTTGGTCAAGTTAATGCTGTTGACCTCACCGCCTCTTCTGTCTCAGAAATCCTCACCAGCTACTTATTAGAAAGAGAAAACAAGTCAGATAAGGAGAGTTCTATCAGTCAGGAAATATCTCAAAGCCTACTTACCGGAATCATCTCTGCTACCGAGAGCTTCCAAACCCCCGCCACTACCCCTCGCACTATGATCTTTGCGGCTCAATTAATGAAAAGGGATGCCGATCAACCTACAATTATTCGCCATCTTTACAAAACTAAATCTCTTTCTTTTTTGAAGCTCTGGGGCAAAGTTATGGCCCAACTCAAGTGGGATGAAAGCAAAAAATTATCCTGGGCCTCTCTTTCTTTGGACGATTTTATTCAATCTAAAGCTACCGAAAAAGACATCCCCTTCATTTTAGAGGAAATCCAAAAAAACTTCTCTCAAGGCAAGGCCTTTGCTATCTTCTATAGCGAAACTCCCAGCATTACCCGCGGACAAATTAAACTGTCCGATTCCGGAAGCGCTCGTAAATTAGCTCAAACCTACGACACCGAAGCTGCTGATAATACTTTACGGGTTCGTCTAGAAAACAAGAATCTTAAGGAAGCAGAGCAAGAATTTCTAGAGAAGGTAGAACGACTCTGAGTTTGGCTGGAAGCCGAAAGTAAATTTTAGCCATTTCATTTTTTAGTAAATTTTAGCCTAAAGGCGCGCCACCGGTGCGCCTTTTTATAAAAAACATGCGTCTTTGGACTCTTCATCCTCAATACTTGGATACCCCTGGCTTACTAGCTCTGTGGCGAGAAGCTTTGTTAGCTCGGACTGTAATCCAAGGGAAAACCAGCGGTTACAAGAATCATCCGCAACTAATTCGCTTTCGACAATCTTCTGACCCTCTGGACTATCTAGAGTTTTACCTGGCCACAATTCTTGAGGATTCTCTAATTCGAGGCTTTGATTTTAACTCTAGTAAGTTAAAACTTCCCTCTAAGACCTTCAGTCATTCCAAGTTATCTCGCCTGCCGGTCACCCGAGACCAAGTGAATTACGAATGGCAACACCTCTTGGAAAAATTAAAGCTACGCCAACCCTCTCAATTCAAAAAATTAAAGACTCTTGAGAATGATCAAATTCAAATTAATCCCCTCTTCAAAATTATCCCCGGCCCGGTGGAATCCTGGGAGAAAATTTACTAAATCTCTAGCAATAAAAAAGCGAAGTGTCGTGGAATGTTGTTCTACTAAAGACTACCGGCCGCACTTTTGCTAAGAAGTTAATCAAAAAGTCGTCATGCCCCAAAAACCTCCCGTCATCGTCATTACCGGACCCACCTCCTCTGGCAAATCCGACCTGGCTATCCAATTGGCTCAGGAGCTTTCGGGCTTGGTAATTTCCGCTGATTCTCGTCAAATTTACCAAACTATGGACTTAGGCACTGGGAAGGTACCCGGTCACTGGGAAGATTTTTTCTCCATTTCAGAAAATGTTAACCTGAACAAAACAAAAGGAAGTCGGAAAAAATTACCTCTTGAGGCCTCCCTAAAAGATTTTTCTGACAAACTCCCTTCGGAAATTTTTCAGAAAAATCACCTTGGAAAAACTTTTCTTTCCGAAGGAATACCTCACTTTTTACTCGACTTTATTTCCCCCCAAGAAAAAGGAGCTTATAATGTCACTCAATTCCGAAAAGATTGCCGTTGGCTAATTCATCGCGCTCACCAAAACAACAAGTTACCGATTATTTGCGGCGGAACCGGCTTCTGGATTCAGACTGTCACCCAAGAGCCCACCCTTCCGCCCGTTCCGCCTCACCCTGAACTAAGGACCGCCCTGGAGAAAGAGACTACTCAAGATCTTTTTGGCCAACTCAAGAAAAAAGATCCTGCTCGAGCTCAAACCATCGACTCCCACAATCGCCCTCGCCTTATCCGAGCTTTAGAAATTTGCCATGCCTTAGGTCAAGTCCCTCCGGTTCAAAAAAATAAAAAGCCCCCTGAGTTTGATTTTCTGCAATTTGTCCTCGACCGCAACAAGGAAGAGCTTGCCGATAAAATCAGCCGGCGCCTTGACCAGCGTTGGCAACAGGGCATGGTAACCGAAGTAAAAAGCCTTAGGGATAAATTCCAGCTTTCCTGGGAAGAAATTCAATCTTTTGGCCTTGCCTATCACTGGATTCCCCGCTTCATCCAGGGCGAAGTTGATCAGGAGGAACTCCGTCAGCGAGTCTTTTGGGCCGAGAGAAATTACGCCAAGCGCCAGCTCACCTGGCTTCGCAAGCAATCCGACTTAATCTGGGTCAAAGACTACTCTCAAATTCTTTCTCAAACCAAAAAATTCCTCACAGCAAGAAAACAACCTTCAGACGAAAAGCGCAGCTGGCTGTAAAAAGATAGGCCTAGCTTGAGAAGACAATCAAATCTTTCCGGCTTCTTGAATAATTCTAATAATTTCAAGATGAAAACCTCCGCTAGAAGCCACATAACCCCTATAATTGCGAGGATCTAGCTTATTGTAAATAAAGTCATTCCCTTCTAAATCAGTCAATTTACCGCCTGCTTCTCGAAGAATCAAATCTGCCGCACAAACATCCCACTCCCAAGTTTTATTACTAGTATTGACATTAAGATGAGCTTCGCCTCGAGCAATCAATCCGACTTTCACCCCCACACTGCCACATAGTCGTACTTTGCCGATTCTCAATTCATTAATTAATCGCTGATTAACTTCCGACGGATGATTGCGACTTTCTAACAATACAAATCGGGAAGGATTTATTTCTTCACTAACTCGTAAAACTTGCTGCTTACCGGCCTCTTCCAGGTAAGCACCTTTTCCTTGCACAGCCCAGTAAAGCTGATCACTTGAGGGTTTATAAATCACTGCCAAAACAGGCTGTCCTGCCTTTACCAAGCCTACTAAAATAGAAAATTCCCCTGTCTCGTCAATAAAATCCTTCGTTCCATCTAGAGAATCAATAATCCAAACCCACTCCTTCTCTAGTCTATCCAGGTTGTCGGGAGATTCTTCGGACAAAAAAGCTACCCCTTCCATCTCTGAAATTCCCTGGAGTCCCTGAAGAATAATTCTTTCCGCTGCTAAATCAGCTTGAGTAACAGGGCCAGCATCTGATTCCTTCTCTTTTATCTGGTAGTTACTCTGATAATAGCCCATCACAGCTATCCCCGCCCTTCGAATTATTTCAACTAAAACATCTTTAATTTTAAATAATTTTTTATCTTCTATTTTTTGCATTGAATTACTTAAATTATCAACTTGAATCTAATGTCTTTTTTAGTTAAGATAATACTTAATAGATCTTAGAATAACACTCGATAATTATAACTTAAACAAGTGAGAGAAGTATCTTGATCAGCTTTAAAAAAGAAAACAAGTTTTTTAAAATTATGAAAGAAAAATCTAAAAAAGAAAAGCCCCGTTTCTTAAGCTTCTTCAATTATGGGGAAAAATTTTTCTCGGGACTTAAAATTAGCCAATGGCAAGGAATTTTTTCGCTTTTAACTATTCTATTAATTATTTTAAGCGCTATTCACTGGCACTTCCCTCGGTATTTACCGGACTTTCTTAGTTATCAATATACTCCAGTTTTGATAATTCCCACTCTGTGGCTTTTTGTTAAAAATTACCCCAAGATAATTAAACGACCAGAGGAATGGGGATTGGTACTATCCGGAGGGTTTGTTTTGGCAAAAATAGTCTACCGCTGGGATCCAGTAGAAAACTTCCTTCGCGAAGCCCTCTCCGGAAAGCTCTTTGGTTTAATCTTGAAAGTTTTCAACCGGTTTGATTTGGCATTCTTCTATTTAATGATCTTTTTTGGTAGTTTAGTGCTCATTAAGCATCAAAAGAAAATCAACGAAGGCGCTCTTTTTTTAGCAACCGCTATTTTTCTTTTTTTAGAAGATTTTTTCAAAATTAAGCTTCTAGAAGAATTTATTATCCAAAGATCGTCCGAGTCTTTCCTGGAAGCTCTTGAAGGCTTTTTTGACGAACTTCATCCGCTAGTCTTTTATCTGGCTCTTTTTTGGGGTATCAGAATTATTTGGAAAAATCGTCAACAACTTAACCAACGCCTAGAAAAACAAGTTCAGAGAGAGCAAAACGAGGAAACAACCCGTCTTCAAAGGTTCCCCAAACACTTTCCTAGATGGAATCTTCCGAGCTTTCAATCTTTCCGAAAAAACACTTCCACTCTAAATTTTTGGATTAATCTCCCTTGGATGGCAATAAAAAAATTAGCTGCAGGAGTTTTTCGTTGGATGTATGTAGAAGGCTGGCGCTATAGTTTAGGCTTGGTTTTGATTGTGGTTTTAGCCTTCTCGCTGAGGATTTACAATTTAGGAGAACGAGATTTTCAAAATGATGAATTTCAAGTAGTGGGAGCAGCCGCTGGATATTACCATACCGGCACTTTTTATCAATGGAAGTGGCTAGAAAAAGAAACCACTCAGGCAGATGGCTGCTCCGCCGATGCCACCACCTCTTGCCGTTACACTCGAGCCTGGCCTCATACTGTTCTTGTGGCTTGGTCGTTTAAGCTTTTTGGTGAGATTTCGGAGTGGACAGCTCGCCTTCCTTCAGTGATATTTGGGGTTTTATTCGTAGCACTTAGTTACTTTTTTACTAAATTTTTCACTGGCGATAAGCGTTTTTCCTTGTTAATTGCCTTGTTATTCGCAGTTTCTACCACTCTAATCTTTCGAGCCCAGACTGTTCGAATGTATATCATGCTCTGGCCCTTCTTTTTATTTACGAGTTGGTTGTTTTACCAAGGCCTAACCCAAAACAACCCCATTAAATTTAAAAACAGAAAGTTAAGCACCTTTGTAGATAAATATCTTGACTTTAATTTTCCAAAATTAATACTGGCCACCCTGCTTCTGTTTTTTTGCTACCAAATCCACCTCAATTCCCTACTGATTTTGCCAGTGTTGTTTATTTTTTCAATTTATCTTTTCTTCAATCATAAAAAAATTAAGTATGTCTTATTACCCTTTACAGGAATCCTCTTTTCATCTCTATTTATCTTGTCCTATGGATTAATCACCAAAAAAAATCTTCTTGATAGGTTATTTTACTATCTGGATACTTCAAAGATTAGAGAGGAATACATTGATATCTTGCTTTCTCGTCCACTAGGCGAGTCATTGGGATTAGCTTGCCTGATACTGTCAACTTTATTTCTCGCGATAACGACAAAAAGAGAATTTCGGGATAGAATTGTTTACTTGCTTGTTTTCACCGTTACCTCAATCCTTTTTTTTCTGTTATTGGCTGATCGACAACCAAACTTTAACTACATATCTCACGCAATACCATTTGCTTTTATACTGATACTTTTTCCACTCTTTAATATTCTCTCTAACTTAAAAACAAAAACTAATAGCAGAAAGATGCTGGCGACTTTTTTCTTTTTATTAATTTCAATTGAAACAATTATTGCATTGTTTCAATTTTACAACAACACAGACACGCCCAATTTTACCAAGGCCTACGGTACTATAAAAAGAAACTTAGCGTCCGATGAGATCATCTTCGCTCAATTTTTTAGATCATACTACTTTAAAGATTTCTCTAATGCAGAAAAAATTCCCATAATTAGCCTGGGTTATAAAAAAGATTATTCCTTTGAAGAGTTTATTGAAGATTATCAGAAGCATCCCTCCGGGTGGCTTGTCTGGGCTTCTCGAAAAGGTGGTCACATTGACAATCACATCAAAGATTACGCTTGTCAAAATTTTCAGCATCTCCACGGAAGCTCTTGCGACGAAAAAATTGACGAATCGGAAGTCGAAGTTTTTTTCTATAAAAAGCCTAACTACTAAAAAATGAACACCAAAAAAGAGGCCTTAAAATATTACATAAAAAAGTTAACTTATTTTTTTTATGATAGAAGTATTCTAAATGATATTATTATTTTATTTAGAAGCCCTGGATTTTACAAAAAATACGAGAAAGGCTCAATAATGAGCAAACTCTGTTTCGAAGTTACAAATATCTGCAATGCAAATTGTATTTTTTGCGCATATCGAATCCTAAAAAAAGACACTTCGAGGAAGGTAGGTGTAATGAGGTTTGAAGTTTTCAAGAAGGCATTAGACGAATTCATATTAATGGGAGGCAAAAGGATATCCTTTACTCCAACCATTGGCGATCCTCTCTTAGACCCCGGATTAATGAAAAAAATAAAATATGCTGTCGACAAAAAAAGCCTCGATGATATCTATTTTTATACAAATGGGATAGCTTTAAGCAAAAATAATATTTATAAAGAACTTATTGACTCAGGAATAACTTCAATAGAAATAAGTACCGCTGGCTTTGAAAAAAAAGTCTGGGAAGAAACTTATCAAGCAAGAACATACAATAACTTCTTAAACGGCTTACATAATCTCTTGAATTACAACAAGAAGAGAGGAGGAAGAGTTAAGATAGACCTAAATCTAAGAAGCCCCCAAAAACCACAAAGGATTTTGAGTAGTCCGGATTTTAAAAAGTATATAGAACCTTTCTTGGATAAAAAAGTCACCTATAATTTTCTTTTGAATTATGATAATTGGGGTGGGAAAATAAAAAAAAATGATCTCAAGGGCGTCATGCGGTTCAAAAGAATTCCAAGGGCAACTTCTGTTCCTTGCAAAAAGACCTTCGATGCGGCAATTTTATTTGATGGAAGTATTCGTCTTTGTGCTTGCAGGATTAAAGAAACTGAATTTGATGATTTAGTTATTGGTAACATAAAAGAAAACTCCTTAGAAGAAATTTTTCATGGAGAAAAAGCCCGAAATATAAGGAAAAATTTCGTAGAAAATAATCTCCCTGAAGTGTGCAAAAAATGCAGCCTTTATGAACCAATAACTGAAAAAGTTTTGGTCAGTAGAATGCATAAAAATAAGGACTCCTCAAGATAAGATTATTGGGATAATTATTTGACATTGCTAAAAAAGCATAGCTCTACGGTACTCGATCCGTCATCCTGAGCGAAGTCAAGGGATTTTGTATCATTTTTCAGCTAAGATTTCTCCATTTTGCTTTGCTTCAGTCGAAATGACAATGGCTGGGTATTTTTAGTTAGCAATACCTTATTTTAGTGTTCACTGAATATTTTTGAATTTTTATTTTTTTCAAGAACCTCTTCCTTGAAAAATATTCCATAAAAATTTCGTCCATCCGAAAAAAACCACCAGCAATTAAGCTAGTGGTTTTTTTATTAAACACTCACTCCAAAGTAAATCATTTTTCTATAACAAAACTTCTCTTCCCAGTTCTGGTCACCTTAATACCAAGAAATCTCTTGTCTATGACTGAAAAATCCTTAATTACTCTCTCAATCTCACTCTTTTTAAGGTCAGGAATTTTTTCTAATTGACTTTTCTTTATTTCTGGTTTAAAAATTCCGAAAAAGAAAGCTTTGGTAATTCTTTTTAATGTTTCTGTCATTTTAAGTAATGAAATAGAGAGAAGTCCAGGCCTCACTCTTGACAGCTCAACCTCTGAATCAATTATGGAAATAATTTTTTCTGCCGAAGTTTTAGCCTCCGTAAAGCTGTAGTAGGGCCTTAACTTATCATAAACTGCCTTCATTTCTCGAGAAATTTCCTTATCAACTTTCCCACTAGTTATTTTGTCGACAACACTGACAACATCATCTTCACCAAAGGCTTTTAAACTAACTTCATTGGGAAATCCGAAATTAGCTCTTTTTGAATCAGGTAGCAGATAGGCCACCGGCTTAATGCCGAGCAATACAGCCTCTAGCGCTGTAGTGCAACCACTGTGGATTAATACCTCGGCTGACATTATCCAAGGAATAACATTCCCATTCCTAATAATAAAGATGTTTTCAATTCCCCTCATCTCTTCCCTCCAAGCTTCAGGATTTTCCGAAGGATGCGGCCTGATGACTATAGTATGTCCCTTAAACTCCCTTGATAACCTCTTAGCCAGTTGCTTAAATTTCCCCAAAATCATCTTTTGCTTTTCTATCACATCTTTATGATACTTTTTGTCTTTTTGATTGCTCATTACACGCCATCTCTTCTCTATATAATTTCCAACAAAATTATTAGCATAACCAAAATTAGTATTTATCAAAATTATTCGCCCATATTTTTCTTTTATTGCCTCGGCTTCTTTAGCAAAAAAGGGCCTTAATCTCTTGGAGTGCAAGTCAAATCTAGGATTTCCGACAATAAATGGCTTGCAATTAGAAATCTTTGCCCTCTCTTTTATTAAAGAAAATTGATTTTTCCCCCAACAAAAAACCACATCTATTAGATCTAAGGCCTCTCTTGATGCTCTTTGGCTAAGATAAACTTCTTTGTCAGGTATTATCAAGCCCTCTTCATCTAAAGCAACGATCTTATGCCCATAATACTTAAACCTTTTAAAGTGTACGGTAAATTTTTTAGCAAATCCTGAATCAAGAATAATCCCTGGTGGAAAAAATAAACTCTTATAGTAAACTTCTTTCCTGGGTCCAAATACGACTCCGAATCCTTTATCAGCAGCTATTCCTGCCAAAAAAATCTTTCCATAAAACTCGCGAACTTTTATTTCCATTGGCAAATAAAGCCACTTTTTTTTACTAGTCATTTTTTAAATTCTTTTAAATAAATTTATATTTTTGATATCATTTTCAAGGGAAGTTCCTTTCTTTGGAACTTCAAAGACTAGAAAAATATCCCTAGACTTTGAAATGTTTTCCAGCTCACTCTTTATCCATTTTAAATCAAAATTCGCTTCTTGTAAATTCAAGTGTTCATCCTTCGCACTATTTACATCTCCGCCAGAAATATGAA
>CAYFUG010000019.1:0-22011 GCA_964346295.1 uncultured Bdellovibrionales bacterium | reverse complement strand
TTGTTTATTCATAATCCTAGACTAGCACTTTTGGAAGTGGTAGTCTAGAGCCATTATTTATAAGAATTTATGATCTTAGGATTAGAAGAATTAAAAAAGCTAGTAGAAGAGCAAAATTTAGTAGAGAAGCTTTGTGAAAGGGAGCGGAATAATCCAGAGGGAGCGGGATTTGATTTACGAATGGGAGAAGTTCATGCCCTGGAAGGCGAGGGATATTTGGGGGTTGAGGAGCGCAAGACTCCAGAGAGTAAGCTGTTGGCACAATATAAAGGTGATGAACCGGAAGAGTTGTTTACTTTTGAACCTGGTCGGTATCATTTGATTAAGACTATTGAAAAGATTAATTTGCCCTTGGAGCTTTCGGCGGCGATTTTTTCTCGAGGCACTTTGTTTCGCTCTGGCTTAGGGCTGTTCAATGGAATTGTCCACGGAGGTTACCAAGGCGAGTTGACTTTTGGGATTTGCAACTTTGGTCTTCAGCCGGTTAAGATTGCTTTGGGAGCGCGAGTAGCACATATTGTTTTTCATCAAGTAGCTGGTCAAGCTAACCATTATCGGGGGCAGTGGCAAGGAGGGAGAGTTAGTACGAAAAAGAAAGAGAAGCAAGTTTAAAGAAATTTATAAGGGATAAATTAGAATCCATGACTATTCAGGAATTACAGGCCCTGGTTATGAAACAGGCCCAAGAGAAAGGCTTTGGAATAAAGCCAGAGAACATCAATGTTCCAGAGAAAATTGCCTTGATTCACACGGAGATCTCCGAAGCCTTTGAGGCCTATCGTCATCAAAACTGGGAAGGTAAGGATGGTTTTCGAGAGGAGTTGGGCGATGCGGTGCAGAGAATTTTGCATCTTGGCGGGGTATTCGGATTTGACTTGTAGGAAGACATTCTCAAGAAGTTGGACTATAATAAGGATAGGAAGTGGGATTGGGAGAAGATGAATGAGAAGCACTCTTGAGTCAATTTTTTAATTCGGTTTTTATGCAAGTTTCAAAAATTATCAAGCAAACTCGGTTTTGGTTGGCGGCAGGACTCTTGCTTATCGGAGCAGGCTTTGTTTATGATTTAATTTTTGCAGGATTGCCCTATCAAGATCCGTCGCCGGAGGTTTTGGCGCGGTGGGAATTTCACGCTCGAGTGGCGGGGGCAATTCGAAGTGTAGGTTATACTTTGATGTTTTTGGCAATTCTTAGAGCGATTCTTAGAAAGGCCAGGGATTTATGGAATTCGGAACCTCCAGGGTTGGAATCTGAAATCTGATTAACTTGAAGAGTTATGTCGGTTTCTAAGCCAGGGCGGGAGCAGTTTTGTGACCTGCTTCTGGAATAGTTCGGGAAACTGAGATGTTGTGTTCATTGGGCTCAGATTCCGGATATTTCCTTCAGAAATTCCGGAATGACAGGGATTTTTAATATAACTTTTAAATTTAACATTATGTCGGATCAAATTGTTTCTGAAAACGGGAGAGCCCACAAAAAAGTGTTGGCAATTGTAGGGATGGCCGGGTGTGGCAAAACTGAGGCGGTTAAATATCTTCAGGAGAAATTCGATTGGCCCAAGGTCTATTTTCCGGAGACTTTATTTGAGGAGCTGCAAGCTCGAGGTTTAGAGTTTACTCAAGACAACGAGCGGCCTTTGAGAGAGGAGCTGCGCGAAAAAGAGGGTCCGGGAGTGTTTGCCACTCGTTCTTTGCCCAAGATTGAAGATCACCTAAAAACTTCCTCGGTGGTAATCATCGAAAGTCTCTATAGCTGGGCGGAGTACAAAATCATCAAGCAGCATTTTCCGGATTTTTTCAAAACAATTGCAATTTATTCTTCGCCGGCGATGCGCTTTGCTCGTTTGCGTAATCGAGCAGAGCGGCCCATTGCCACTTATGAGGAGTTTCAAAAGCGAGACTGGAGTGAAATTGAAAACACTGACAAGGGTGGCCCGATTGCCATCGCCGATTACACTATTTCTAATCTAGGAACAATCGAAACTTTGCATCAAGAGCTGGACCAGGTGATGATTAGCGAGGGGTTATTGGTACCGAGAGAAGTTTAATTCAGAGGGCTTTCAAATTCTGAACCCCGCGCTAGGATTTCATTCAATACGAGACAAGAATTTTGGTGTTAAAAGTTGTCATTCCGACTGGAACGAAGTGGAATGGAGGAATCTTGGTATAATTTGGCTAACCTGCCTGACAGTCGGCGAGGATCCCTCGACTTCCTCCTTCGCTAAAGTTTCGGCGGACGGGTCGCTCGGGATGAACAATAGTTTTTATGCTCAAGTTTTTTTATGGAGAGAATGATTTTTTGATTTCTCGGAAAATTAGAGAGATCAGAAAGGAATTCAAAGGTGACAAAAGCAATGCTGCTGGTCAGATGGGTCAGGAGGTGGTTTTTGATTTAAAAGATTATGGATTGATCGATTGGCGGAGTTTAGGGGAGGCTTTTCAGGCAGGAGGATTATTTAGCACTCAAAAGTTGGTGATTTTAGAAAATGTGCTAGCCTTGCCGGCAGATTTGAGTGACAAGTTGCAAGGTATTTTAGAAAATCAGCGGGGAGGTTGGGCGAATTCAGGCGGTGGACTGGAAGTGGTAGTGACGGCAGGTGGAAAGGCTAATTTGCAAGCTAAAAATGCTTCTCGCTTGGTTAAATTTTTGGCCAAGCAATCTCAGGCGGAAGAATTTAAGCCGCTCAACGAAAGCCAGGTCGCCAAGTGGGCGGTTGCGGAATTTCAAATTAAAAGCGAAGAGAAGGCCCAATTAGGATTTCCCCAGGCTTTGGAATTAGCTAGGGTTACTCGTAATAATTTATGGAAACTGGATCGAGAGCTGGAAAAGTTAGCTAATTATCGACTCCAAGGACCGGTTAGTAGCGAAGATATTCACTTGTTGTGCGCGGGGGAGTTAGAGCGGAATATTTTTCAATTAATGGATGCTATTGGAGCAGGAAAGCCGGCCGTGGCTATTCGACTCAAGGATCAACTCTTGAGAGAAGGAGGAAATGAATTTCAGTTATTTGCTACGGTGGTGGGTTATTTTCGCAATTTAATCAAAATCAAGCGTTGCTTAAGTCAGGGATTGCGAGTGCCGGCTCAAATTGGTAAAAAAACAGGAATGCATCCTTATGTAGTGCAAAAATCTCTGGGGCAGGCCACTCGTTTTTCTAATCAGCGCCTCAAAGCAGTCTATCGGTTGGCGACTAAATTAGATCGGCAGGCTAAGGTGGGAGAGGTTCAACTGAAAGAGGCTTTAAGTGAGTTTTTTGTTCGAGTTTAGCCCAAATCTTTCAAATTTTGAAAATCTCGTTGTTGCCGCCTGCGTTTTGAATTCACCGTACCAGAGCTAGTACGGCTCAGCCAAAGCCTCAGCGTCGCCTAGAGCTTTCCTAAAATTTGAAAGATTTGTCTAGTTAATTAGCCCTAAGGACGACTGAATTTTTTGAATTTACCACTCCGGGGTATTACTTTGTTCAATCTTGTAGATGGGATTATTAAAATTCGGTTATTGAAAATTGTTTTGAATCTAGAACTTTAAAACTAAAAATTTATTTTTGTTCATGAATTTTCTCGACAACCTCCAACCGCTAACTGTGACGCAGTATCAAGCCCGGATAAACGGGCTTTTGGGTGAGGAAGTGGTTTTTGTAGAAGGGGAAGTGAGTAACTTTAGAGAGATTAGGGGGCGAAATTTTTGCTACTTTGACATTAAAGACTCTCAGGCAGTGGCTAAATGTTTTCAATTATTCTTTCAGGCTCGCAAGGTGGCCTTGCAAAATGGCTCGCAGGTGCAAATATTGGGCCAGCCTAAATTGCAAAAGAATGGCTCTTTGGTAATCAATGTTCAAGAAGTTCTCCTAAAAGGAGAGGGGGCCTTGCGAGAGCACTATTTGCAACTGAAGACTCAATTAGAAGCAGAGGGATTGTTTGCCGAGGAGCATAAGCAGGCTTTGCCCCAGTTTCCGGCACGGGTCGGTTTGATTTGTGGTAAAAGCTCCAGTGCCTATCATGATGTGATAGCGGAGTTAGGGGAGCGGTGGGGAGCAACAGTAACGGTGGTGCCGGCTCGAGTGCAGGGAGCTTATGCCAAAAGGGAAGTGATGGCGGCTTTGCGTCATCTCAATCGGCAAGTGTCTGAAGAAGGCCAAAGAGTGGAAGTGATTATTCTAGCTCGAGGAGGAGGGAGTTTGGAGGAGCTACAGGCCTTTGATAGTGAAGAGGTAGTGCGAGAAGTATTTGCCTCACGGATTCCGGTGATTAGCGCTATTGGCCATGAGGATCATTGGACCTTGTGTGACTTTGTAGCGGACCGGCGGGCCAAAACGCCCACCAAAGCGGCTCAATTGGCAGTGCCAGATCGACAGGAGCTGCTGGAATGGTTGAAAGGAGCAGAGCGACAAATTCAAAGATCTTTTCGGTTAAAATTAGATCAGGGAGAAGCTCAACTGGAGGATTACCAAGAAGAGCTATTGCGAATAATCCAAGCTCGTCTAGATAAAGCAAGTGCTGACTTGGCTCAAAGTCAGCAGCAATTAGGGCAAGCTATTAAGAGCCGCTTAAAACAGACTTCAGAAAAACTGGACAACTGGCAGCGGAATCTAGGGCTGCTCAATCCGGAGGCCATTTTGGCCCGGGGTTACGCCAGTGTGGAAAAGTCGGGGATAAGAATTAAGCGGGCGGAGCAGGTTAAAGCTAAAGATCGGGTGGAGGTGCGGTTGGCAAAAGGGGGATTTGAGAGTACAGTTAATGAAGTTAGTTGTTAAAACTATACTTTTTTGCTTAATGATGTTTTTTAAAGAATTATGATAATTAAAGATATTGTACAAGTGGGCAACCCTTTGCTAAGAGAAAAATCTAAAACCATTTCTAATATTAAGGCAGAAGCTACGCAAAAAGTCATTAATAATCTTATAGAATCAATGCGGTATCATGATTTGGTTGGAATGGCGGCTTCTCAGATTGGTGAAAAATTAAGGGTATTTGTTACTGAAGTACGAGAAACTCCTTATAGAGAGCCAGAAGACATTGATAGACTTAGAATATATATTAATCCCAGGATTGTTTGGAGCTCTAAACAAGAAGTTGTTATCTATGAAGGCTGTGGAAGTGTAGCTTATGGAGATTTCTTTGCTCCTGTCAGAAGACCAAAAAAAATAACAATCGAAGCTTTTGATGATAGGGGATGTAGATTTAGCTTTAAAGTTGATGGTTTACTTAGTAGAGTTATTCAACATGAGCATGATCATTTACAGGGAGTGGAATTTACTGAAAAAATTACTGATATGAAAGAAATTATGAGCTCTGGAGAATATAAAAAAAGAATTGTTAACAAAAATAGTTAGAATGTTTTAATGCCAAAAGATAAAAAAACAGATAAAACTAAAGATTACAAAAGTCGGGGTCAGGGCTCAAGTTCAGGTTCAAGTTCAGGTTCAAGTTCAGGCTCGGGGCAAGGGCGCAAGAAAAAGCAGACCTCGCTTTATCAAGAAGGCCTAAAAGTGCCGCCCCATAATTTGGAAGCGGAGGCTTCGGTGCTGGGTTCGGTGATGATTGATAAGAGCGCTATTACTAAAATCGCGGATTTAATCGTGGCGGAAGATTTTTACTCCGAGAAGAACCAGATTATTTTTGAGGCTGCAATTGAACTCTATTCTCAGCAGGATCCGACCGATATTTTGAATGTTTCTGCTCGCCTCAAAGAGAAAAAAGAGCTAAAGGGGATTGGCGGCCGGAGTTATTTAACAGACTTGGTAAGCGGAGTTCCGACGGCCCATAATGTAGTTTCTTATGCCCGGATTGTGGAGAATAAATCCACCTTGCGTAAATTAATCGAGGCGGCTACTGAGGTAGCAGAAATGAGTTATGACGAGAGCACGCCGGTAGATGAGATTTTAGACTCGGCGGAGCAGAAGCTCTTTGCGGTTTCTCAAAAAACTCATAAAAAGGACTTTGCCTCGGTCAGTAGTCTCTTGGAAAGTGCCTTTACTCGGATTGACGAGATGCACAAAAACAAGGATAAGTTTCGAGGAGTGCCGACCGGCCTATACGATTTGGACGGAATTCTTTCTGGTTTGCAAAAATCCGACTTGATTATTTTAGCAGCTCGGCCCAGTGTAGGAAAAACTTCTTTTGCTTTGGACATCGCTCGACGAACTGCCTTAGAGAATAAGACCAAAGTGGGAGTGTTTTCTTTGGAGATGTCTTCTGATCAGCTGGTGGACAGAATGTTAGCCGCTCAAGCTCGAGTCAATCTGTGGAATTTGCGAACCGGAAATCTAGACGAAGAAGAGGATTTTCAAAAATTTGGAGACGCCATGGGTCGGCTTTCCGAGGCCTCGATTTACATTGACGATAGCGCTACCGCCAACATTATGGAGATGCGCACTATGGCCCGGCGCTTGCAAGCGGAGCACGGTTTGGATCTTTTGATCATCGACTATTTGCAACTAATGGAAGGTCGGAGTAATCGCTATAATGATAGCCGAGTGAATGAGATCTCCGAGATTTCTCGCGGATTGAAGACTCTGGCCAAAGAGCTGAATGTGCCGATTATTGCCCTCTCGCAGCTTTCTCGAGCAGTGGAACAGCGCAGCCCTCAGATTCCTAAGCTTTCGGATTTGCGCGAATCCGGTTCCATTGAGCAGGATGCTGATGTGGTAATGTTTCTCTACCGAGAAGACCGAGAGCGCAACAATCCGGAGGAGAATACCAATTTGGTGGATGTGCTGGTGGCTAAGCATCGAAATGGTCCGGTGGGGCGAGTGCAACTGTACTTTGAAGAGGAATATACTAGTTTTCAGTCTTTGGACACTAAGCATTAACAATAAAACCAATGAAATTTAAAGAATTTTTCGGAGGTATCATTCAGAATAATACCTTATTTTTTTCTTCAATTTCAGCTACTGCAATTAGTGGTGTTTGGTTCTTTTTGTCGCTTAATGAAGATGGTAAAATCAGAAATGCTAGAGACGCCTATATGTTGCTCTTCCTTTGCTTTAACACCTTGCTTTTTGTTTCAGTGTCTTTGACTATAATGAGAGTTAAATTTATCAGTTTCTTGATGAAGATATTTCTGATTGCACTTTCTTTTCTTGGTGCCATGTTTTTTTTCTGGGTAGGGACTTGGGGGTTCTTTCCTTTCAGTTTGTATTAAATTGGTTAGTTCTTTGATTTGGGCAAATTGTAAATGAAAATTCTAATTTTAAATTATGAATATCCGCCTTTGGGAGGAGGGGCGGCCACGGTAGAATCGCACTTAAATTTGAAACCCCTAGAGCTTGTGCCAAATAGCGTTTGTTAAATTGAAGCTTCAGTGTAGGCAGGGGAGAAATAAAATAACTTGTTGAATATTATGGAAAAATTAGACAGAGAAAAAGGAAAGTGGGAGGGAAATTCAGAAGTAATGCAAGTCCCGGAGATTTTAATAGAAAGAGAAAGGGGGCTAGAAATGATTTTTGTGGTTTTGCAAGAAGTGTTAGGGGGATGGGATAGTTTTTCTAATGAACAAATAGCTCAAAAAGCGAGGGAGTACTTTAGTACTAACCCCTTAGATGATTCTACCGGGTCAATTTTTCGTTCTCTGGCTAATCAAGACCAGGAGGCGTTTTTTTGGGTAGCGGCTGCCTACGGCAATTCGTCCAGAGGCGAACAAGTGATAGAGGCCATGAAAAAATACAAGAGTCATGTCCGTGACCCGGAGGAGTTTTTCAAAGAAGCTTCTAGAGCATTAAGTCTTTTTTCTAAAAATTTTCAAGGCTCGGATTTTGAAAGGGCCATTTCTGGGGAGGTGGAAAAAGATAGGACGGCGAGGGAAGAAAGAAAAGGGGATTTGCAAAAAAGATTGCAAGAGATAGTTGAATTTTTTAAGCCTAAAGAAGCTACTTCTCATTCCAGGAAACTTCTTTATCCTCCAGTCAGCATTTTTCAAAAGGAGAGCTCTGGTCAGAACATAGTTCTTCCGGATGCTTGGGTTGTGGTATCTCATGTTGAAAATGAATTGAATTTTGATCATGAGTTTCTGCATGGAATTATTAATCCTATCGTTGACAAACTAATTGAAAGACTAAGTTCTGATCAGGAGCGAGCTATTTTAGAGTTGACCAGCGGCAGCTTGAAGAGAGGCTACGGTTCCCATGCCTACAGTATTATTTGTGAAGAGTTAATAAGAACCTTTTCCAAAAATTTTCAGCCAAAGCAGGCGCTTTTTACTGCTGGGGAATTTTCAAAAATGATTAAATCAATGGATGACGAGGCAGGTGAAGCAGCTTTTAATAAAAATTTTTTAGAAGAGAATGGATTTGGAGAAGAGTGCGAAGAGATGGGAGTAGAAAGTTTTAGGGAGTTTAAGCCAAGGGCCGAGGAGTATTTTAGGCGTTTTAAGAAAAGTGAGCTATCAAGGATAATTTTTGATTTGTATAATGACTTTGAAGACTCTCGAGAAAAGTTTTTTGAAGATTTTGTCATCGAAGAGTTGCCAAGAAAGATTAAGACTTGAATCTTTATGAATCATCAAGATAATTTTCCAAAATATATTGACGGCAGGAGGATCTTAAAAGTCTGGCAAAGGAATGATCCTAGGGAGCGGATTTTGCTTTATGCTAGGAAAAATGGAACATTTGGTTTTGATTTTGAACAGTATAGTAATTTAGAATTTGAAAAATGCTGGATGGAAATGAGCGGAGGGTCAATGTTTGAAGCACTGGAAATTGCAGAAAGAGAAATAAAAGGAAATTATCCTTGGGCCACTGAAGAGAGGTTAGTTGATTTCTAGCTAAAAAATAAAAACAAAGTTATGTCCAAGCTTTTTGATGTTGAAAGAGTGAGGAGGTCGATCCAAGGGATCGAGAGTGGCAAAGATGTAAGAAAACCAGATCCTGAAAAAGGCGGAGGCGGGCCTGGGGCGAGAGGGGGAGTAGAGACTTGGCATGCCTCAGAGAAAGAGGTTGACAGATTACTGGAGAAGTTGAGCAGACAAGAGGCTAAGATAAGGGAAAGAGCGGGGGAGTTGGCAGCATCTTCAGGGAGCGGGCATTTTAGAGGTGAGTTTTCTGGGGAAAAAGATTCGATGTCGAGAGGTCGGATACCTCTCGACAAATCAAGATTTAAAAACGATGATAAGAGAATAACATATGAAAGAGGACTCAAGAGAAGTGACAGATATAAAAACAAAAGAAGTAAAATGTTTTAGTAATGAAAATTCTAATTTTAAATTATGAATATCCGCCTTTGGGAGGAGGGGCGGCCACGGCCACGGAGAATATCTTGCGGCAATTTGCTGAACAGGAAGATTTAGAAGTGGATTTAGTGACTTCTTCGGCGGGTAAAGCGCGAACGGAGCAGTTGGCGCCTAATATCCGGATTCACTTTTTGGATATTGGCAAGCAGGGCGATTTGCACAATCAGTCTCAAAAGGATTTGTTGGTGTATAGCTGGAAGGCCTTTTGGAAGAGCCGGCGCTTACTTTCGGAACAGCACTACGATGTCACCCACGCTTTCTTTGGAATTCCTTGTGGTTTTTTAGCGCTAATGCTTAATGTTTTTGCGCCTAAGACTCAAGGTTTGGAAGGTGCGACTGAGTCAGGTTTCGGATCAGAGTCTCAATCCCCTCAACCCTCTGCTTTCGCTCAAAAGATTCAACGAGACAAACTCCTACGAAAGGGGGCGTCAAGAAGGCACAAGATTCCTTTTGTGGTTTCTTTGCGAGGGAGTGATGTGCCGTTTTATAGCGAAAAATACTACTGGTTAGATCGTTTGTTTTTCTCTTGGCTCAGTCGAATCATTTGGCAGAAGGCGGCGGCGGTGATTGCCAACTCGGAGGATCTGAAAAAGCTAGCTTTGAAAAATAGTCCTAAGCAAAAAATTGGAGTGATATATAATGGAGTAGATTGTGAGAGATTTAAAGCCTTGGAAGGTGACTCGGATGAAGTTAAAAGTTCACTTCAGCAAAAAAATGATCATTCTCAATCTTTCCAAAAAAGAGAGGCTGGAGGTGGTTTTACGGTGGTTTCGACTTCGCGGATCATTGCTCGAAAGGGAATGGATTGTTTAGTGAGGGCGGCAATTTCTTTGGCTCGTCAGTATCCAAACTTTAAATTGTTATTGGCAGGAGGAGGAGATCAACTCAAGGACGAGCTTATTCAATTGGTTAAAGAGGAGAGATTAGAAGAGCAGATTCAGTTTGTGGGTAATATTGAGCGGGATAAGATAGCGGATTTTTATCGCAGGGGAGATGTGTTTGCCTTGCCTTCTCTTAACGAGGGAATGAGCAACAGTCTTTTGGAAGCGATGGCCAGTGGGTTGGCGGTAGTGGCCACTAAAACAGGTGGCACAGCAGAGTTGGTAGATGAGAGCAGTGGATTGATTGTTAAAAAAAAGAGCGCTCAGTCTATTCAAATTGCGCTGGAAAAGCTCTATCAAAATAGAGAAAAACTTGCTACAATGAAAAGCAAATCTCGGCAGAAGGCGGAGCAGATGAGTTGGAAAAAAGTGGCGGAGGAGTACCAAGGATTGTATAAAAAAGTTAACTCAAGCACTAAGAGACTGCCCAAGAGATAGAATAGCTTAGACTAATTTGATATAATCGACTTCTTAAAGAAAAGCATGCAAAAATCTAAAAAAGTCTGCTTGATTGGTTCCGGGTATGTCGGGTTGGTAACCGGAGCTTGTTTTGCTCAGGTGGGCCACCAAGTAATTTGTGTCGATAAAGATCAGGATAAAATTGAAAATCTCAAAAAAGGCCTTATTCCTATTTACGAAACGGGCTTAAAGAAGCTTGTTCAGGAAAATTTTTCCAAAGGTCGCTTGAGTTTTACTACTGACTTGAAAGATGCCGTAGAACAATCGGAGGCGATTTTTATTGCGGTAGGAACCCCCAGTTCCCGGCGAGGAAATGGTTACGCGGACTTAACCTACGTCTATCAAGTGGCTAAAGAAATTGCCTCTTGCTTGTCGAATTCTAAGCCAAAAGTAGTAATTGACAAAAGCACGGTCCCAGTGGGAACTGCTGAGCAAGTGGCTCGAATTATCCAGGAAAACAATCCCCAGGCTAATTTTTTTGTGGCTTCTAACCCAGAATTTTTACGAGAAGGAGCGGCAGTAAAAGATTTTTTGGAGCCGGATCGGGTGGTGATTGGCACCGATGATGCTAGGGCAGAAAAGGTACTAAAAGAAGTTTACGCCTTTGTTTCGGAGCAAAATCGACCAATCTTGGCTACTAGCATTAGTTCCGCAGAGTTGATTAAGTATGCTTCCAATTCTTTTTTAGCGACTAAGATTAGTTTCATCAACGAGATTGCTAATTTATGCGAAAAGGTGGGGGCGGATGTACAAGATGTAGCAAAGGGAATGGGGCTAGATCGAAGAATCGGAGCTTTGTTTTTACAGCCTGGTCCCGGTTACGGAGGCTCCTGCTTCCCTAAGGATGTCACTGCTCTTTTGCGGATAGCCCAAGAAAACGAAACTCCTTTGCGAGTATTGGAGTCCGTCAACGAGGCTAATATTGCTCAGAAGGCCAAGATGGTTTTCAAGATTAAACATGCCTTAGGAGGGCAGCTTCTCAATAAAAGAGTGCTTTTTTTAGGCCTAACCTTTAAAGCTAATACCGATGACATGCGAGAATCCCAGGCGCTGACCATTATTCCAGCCTTAGTCGAACGAGGGGCTAAAATTTGGGCCCATGACCCGGAAGGGACTAAAGAAGCTCAAAAAGTTTTACCGGAAGAAGTTAATTTTAAGGAAGATTTTTATAATTGCGAAGAAAAACTGGACGCAGTGGTTCTGTTGACAGATTGGGACGCTTATAAGCAGCTGGATTTTCAGCTACTCAAAAAGCAAATGGAAAAGAATCCCGTGTTTATTGATTTGAGAAATGTTTACTCCCCTGAGGAAGTTAAAAAGCAAGGATTTCAGTATTTTGGGGTGGGGAGATAGTTTTTTGGTGTTATTGTTTAGAATAGGACTTCCTCACTTTAAGAAAGTTCTACTGTGTTCCGCTTGTCCTGCCCCTGCCATAGGCGATGGCCAAAGCTTTAGCGACGGTGGGAGGTAGAATCGAGGCCTCGCTCTACCTGTCCCGTCGTTTATGCGGGAACAACGAAATTTTCAACAAGAGGAAGTCCTATAGAATTATAAGTAAAATTTGAAAATACAAAGCAAAAAGTCCAATGCCATAGTTATTATGAAGGCTAATGATAAATAGCGTGAGGAAAGTTCAGGCAATTAAAAATAAACCATTTGAGGAGTAGATAGCATATACGAGTAGAATTTGTGAATCTTCTTGATCTCCTTGTAATCTGAATATTAAAAAAATGAAGAAAAGACTATTATCCATAATAAAAAGAAGTTTTTTAAGGCAAAAATTTCTTTCTCTAGGGATTTTCCTGAATAATTTTTCATATAAGGTTATAAAAGAGTTTTTGGTGTATCCGGGAGAAGAGCATCCTAAGTATAAGATAATTAATTATGAAAAATTTTTTCTCGAAAATGTTTCCCCTAAG
The DNA here is from genome assembly GCA_964346295.1 of uncultured Bdellovibrionales bacterium. Taxonomy (GTDB): domain Bacteria; phylum Patescibacteriota; class Minisyncoccia; order Moranbacterales; family DUUL01; genus CAYFUG01. The sequence continues at coordinate 9,530 of CAYFUG010000019.1, read as the reverse complement.
GATAAATTGTTGGAAGTAGGTTGCTTTAAAGGTAATCTTTCTTATGCTCTTTCTTGTAAAGCAAGGAGGGTGGTAGGCATTGAATTGGATAGGGAAAAATTTCTACAAGCAAAGGCACGGTATCAAAATAATAACCTGTGTTTTATCTGGGGGGATGTTACTAAATTTAAATTCAAGGAGAAATTTGATACAGTAATTCTTTCTAATGTTTTAGAGCATATTGATGAGAGGATAGAATTTTTATTAAAACTTAGAAAGATCTCTGATAAAATTATTCTTCGAGTGCCTCTCATTACTCGAGACTGGCTTTCCTACTATAAAATGAAACAAGGCTTCGAGTATCGCTTAGACAGTGCTCACTATCTTGAGTATACTGAAGAAGGAATAGAGGAAGAACTTAAGAAGGGAGGCTGGAAACCATACTCTTCCAAGGTGAAATTTGGTGAATATTTCGGCGTATTTGTTAAAAAAACTTCAGAAAAGTAAAAAATGAAAGTTTGTTTTATAATGCCCAAGTCCTACACAGTTTTTAAGCCTAAGGCTAAAGGTAAGATTGGTGGAGCAGAGGTTCAGATGTCAATTTTAGCTAAAGAACTTGCTAAGGATAAAAAATTTAAAGTTAGCTTTGTAGTGGGTGATTATGGTCAACCCGAGACAGAAAGTGTTGCTGGCTTAAAAATTTTTAAACTTGCTAATTTGTTAAAAAGCAAAGCTTTTTTTGGAAAAATTGTTTTGGCTCGAAGGTTGATTTTGATTTTAAAAAAAATAGATAGTGATGTGTATGTTACTACGACTGCTAATAGCGTTGTCGGAGTAGTGAATTTTTTTTGTGGGCTTTTCAGAAAAAGACACATTCATAGAACAGCTCATGAAAAAGATGTTAATGGAGACTTTGTTCGTAAAAATGGGCTAGAAGGATTGATTTATCTTTGGGGCCTAAAAAGAGCAAATATTGTATTTGTTCAAAATGATACTCATCAGAAATTACTTAAAAAGAACTACAAAAAAGAGTCTTTCTTGATAAGGAATTCTTTTGAATTAAATAACTCCAAAGAACCGCTTGGTTTTTTAGACAGGAAATATATACTTCAGGTGACGAGATTTTTTGATTGGAAAAATCCCTATCTGTTTTTGAGATTAGCCAAGAGTTTTCCTCGGGAGAGTTTCTTATTAGTTTGTCAGCACGGGATTGATCCCAAAGAAGAGAAGTGGCTTGAATTCAAAAATGATTTATCCAAGATAAAGAATGTTAAGCTTCTCGAAAGAGTTGCTTTTGACGAAATACAAAGTCTTTTTGACGAAGCTAAGTTTTTTGTTAATACTTCAGAGCTTGAAGGATTCCCTAACACTTTCATTCAAGCAGGAATTTCTGGCACCCCACTAGTTTCTTTTAAGGTTAATCCAGATAATTTTATAAATAAATTTGGTTGTGGGTTTGCCTGCGAAGGAAGCTTCATTGAAGTGAGAAAAAAAACCGCTGTTTTAATAAAGGATCGTGAAACTTGGAAGGAGAAAAGCGTTAATGTCTTCGATTATGTCAAGAGAAACCACGATATAAAAAGGAATATCAAGTCATTAAAAAATCTTTTAGTAGGTAAAAAATAAAAGATGGAGCTTAAAAAAAATAACTGTACAAATTGTAAGTATTTAATTAAGGGTGAAGCTGTTTGCGGTATAGGCGATGGCTATTCTCCTATAAGAAAATGTGTGGTTGCAATAAACAAGGAGATTGTTGAGTTAATTTCGGGGCAAAAAAGAGGGAAGGTTCTGGACTTGGGTTGTGGTGATTGGTCTTATGTAAAAGAAAATTTGCCATCTGGTTGGGAGTGGAGAGGAGTTGATGTAGTAGAGGTTGGTAAAAATGGGAAATTAACTGTTGCTTCCGATATTGGTTCCGTTGAGAACATCCCATTTAAAGATAACTACTTTGATGCAGTTGTGTGCAATCAGTCTATTGAGCATTGGTATGAGTTTGGGGTTGGTTTTTACGAAGGAATCAGTGAGATGTCTAGAGTGTTAAAGAAGGGAGGATTGCTTTTTGTTAACGCTCCCATTTATTTACATGGCCATAAATTTTTTCTGTTAAACAAAAAAGAAAAGATCCTTTCCTTATTTGAGGGTAGATACTGGGAGGTTTTAGGGATTGAGGAATGGGGAAGTAGGAGGGCCCCAATGAAGCCTTATTTTGGTTGGGAAGGGAAGCTTCATCCGGACTTAATGGAAGGGAGATCTTCCTGTGTTTTAAATTTGATCTTCAAAAAAAGAGCTGATTTCAGGCTGAATTTTTTACAGAGAAGTTGTTATTTTTTTCGTAAGGTTCTTATTAGAATCATTCCTTTAAAATGCAGACCAGTATTTTTTATGATTACTTATCAAAACCCTCGATTTGTCTTTTACTACATAAGAGCTATATTGAAAAGCAAAAGTTCAAGTAACAAGGTTTAATTATAGGTCCTTACCTCAATGATTAACGGAAGTCCAGGGGTTTGCTCAGATGAATTCATTGTCTTTATTAGGGACTAACTAGCTTTCTTAAAAAAGTATTATCGTATTTTTTAGATGAGGATATTATTAATTGCTCCCAGATTTCATACCAACTTATATTATCAGGTTAAGTCTCTGCAGAAAGATGGTAATAAGATTAGAGTTTTGGTTCTTTATCGGGGAAAATCGGAGTATTATAAGGGTGTAGAAGTTAAGCAATTAAGAATGAGTTTCCTTTTTGATTTCCTGGGAAAATTCTTTAGTATTTCTAAAAGGTCAAAACTGAAGTCTTCTTGGCAATTGAGACTGGAGGCTCCTTCTGCAAAAGGTTTGATTGAAGAATTTAATAATTTTGAGCCTGATTTTTTGATATTAAAAGCTTATCAGAATAATTTAGCTCAGATTGTTCTCAGGGTAGCCAAAAAAATTGGATTAAAAACCATAGTTTTAACCCAGACAAAAAAGAATCATATTTTTGGAAGTGAGTTTCTCTTCAGAAAATATATAGATTGGATTAAATCAAAAGGAGTGGTAGCATTTATTAGCCCCATTAGAGAAACGCAAGAAGTTTTTAGGAAAGTTAGGAAGAAGGCTTTTTATCTCCCTTTTATCTATCCGATCAATAATTTTAAAAAAGAGTGGTTTGCTGAAAATAAAATAAACTTAATTTCAGTGGGGAAGTTTGTACCCAGAAAGGATCAGCTTGCATTACTCAATGCCGTTAAGGATTTGAGGGGTAATTTTGCTATCAAGTTGGTTCTTATAGGAGAAAAAGCCGATGATTTTTATTATTCAGAGATTGAGAGTTACATAAAAGATAATAACCTCAGTGATGTTGTGGAGATTAGATCTAATGTTGAATATAGCAAAATGGAAAATGAATACAAAGCTGGCGATTTATTTGTTTTACCTAGTTATGCTGAGCCAGCAGCCTATTCTATTGTTGAGGCTATGGCTAGTAAGCTACCTGTTGTTTGTAGTAGTGATTGTGGTACAAGGTGTTATGTGAAGGAGGGGGTTAATGGATATATATTTAAGGCTAGAGATACTAGCGACTTAAGAGATAAGATTTATATGATAATCAAGGAAAGATCTATTACGAAAAAGATGGGATATAAAAGTTATGAATTAGCAAAAAAACATCATTCGGGGGAAAGCTTCCTTAGGAAAATTAATGAATTAATTGAGATGAGATGCTTAAGGTGATCAAAAAAAAGATGAATTTCTTAACGAAGTTGAATTTTCTTTTTTCCAAAAAAGAAAAGGCAGAGTTTTTAATTGTTCTTTTGGGGGCTTTGTTGACAGGAGTTTTTCAGGCAATTGGCGTTGCTTCTATCTTGCCTTTTATTAATGTTGTGACTGATAGCGAAGCAATAAAAAAAAATTATATATTAGCACATCTCTTTAATTTTTTTAATTTTAGTTCAGTCGAAAACTTTCTCATTTTTTTAGGCGTCATTGTTTTTCTGTTAATGGTTGTTGGTAACACACTTTCGATTTTTTCGATTTGGATGGAAACTAGTTTTGTTTGGAAAAAAAATCACACTTTATCTCGTGAATTATTTAGAAGGTATCTCTCAATGTCTTATGCGTTTTTTCTTGACCAAAGAACTTCTGAATTAGGAAAAAATGTTTTAGATGAGGTGAGGCAGCTAACCAGTAAATTTCTTTTGCCTCTGGTTAGGATGATCACTAGTGTGATTATAGTGATTATCATCTCCTTTTTGTTGCTGTATGTAAACTTTTTAGCTACAATTTTGGCTGCGGGATTTTTTGGATTGATCTACTCACTCTTGTATTTTTACCTTGCGGATAAATTGAGAAGAGGCGGAAAAGAATATTTACAGCAAAACAAAGAACGCTATGAAGTTTCCGCGGAAGCACTGGGAGGAATAAAGGATATCAAAGTTTTTAGTGCGGAAGAATTTTTCCTAAATAAATTCACAAGAAGCTCAGAAAATTTTTCCAAAGTTTTATCGTGGCATCAAATAATTTCTAGAATTCCTCGCTATATTATGGAAATGTTTGCTTTTGGGGGGGTGGTAGGAATTATAATACTTCTTATATATCGGGGTGCTTCTGTCGAGAAGTCTTTACCGCTGATAAGCCTCTTTGTTTTTGCTGGTTATAGGTTAATTCCGGCTCTGCAGGAGATTTTTAAGGCCATTTCTACATTAAAATTTAATAAGGCCATTCTAGATAAAATCTATAGTGACATGAGCAGGAAGGAATTCTGTCAGGAGGACATTTCCTTGAAAAGATTAGAGGGTAGTTCTATTAGTTTTGAAAAGATTATCGCATTAAATGATTTGTGTTTTTCTTATCCTAAAAGCAAAAAAATGGCACTTGACAATATTAACTTGGAAATTAGAAAAAAGTCCTTTGTTGCAATTATTGGTCCTTCGGGCTCTGGAAAAACTACTTTAGTTGATATAATATTAGGATTGCTGAAACAAGACTCTGGGAATTTCAAGATCGATGGAGTTAAGGTAAATAGCGATAATATAAGAAATTGGAGATCTATTTTGGGTTATGTACCTCAACAAATATATCTCTCTGATGATAGTATTGCAAGAAATATAGCGTTTGGAGTTCCAGAAGAGGAAATAAACGAGGAACAGGTTGTAAGAGCTGCTAAGATAGCTAATTTGCACAAATTTATAAATGAGGAATTAAGCGAGCAGTACGAAACATTTGTTGGTGAGAGAGGCGTTCGGCTTAGTGGAGGACAGAAACAGAGGGTGGGGATTGCACGGGCTTTATATCATGATCCCGAGATCTTACTATTTGATGAGGCTACCAGTGCTCTTGATGATAAAACGGAGGACGAGGTGCTAAAAGCTATAGAAAAAATAGCCAAGAAAAAAACAATGATAGTTATAGCTCACAGGTTGACAACTGTTAGAAATTGTGATAAAATTTATATGATAAAAAATGGAAAGATCGAAAAAATGGATAGCTATAAAGATCTAGTAAATAATAAATCAAATTATTATCAATGAAAAGTAATCAACAACTTTTTAGTGGCAAAAATATTTTAATTACAGGTGGCACTGGCTACTTAGGTAGGGCTCTGACTAGAGAGTTGCTCAATTACAAGCCCAAGAGCATAAGATTATTTAGTCGGGATGAAGTTAAGCATCATAAAACTCAAGAAGAGTTTGGGCATGACGATAGAATAAGAAATTTTATTGGCGATGTTAGAGATTTTAGGAGGGTTGTTAAGGCAACGCGGCAAGCTGATATAGTTATCCATGCAGCCGCGCTTAAAAGACTCGATATACTTGAATACAATGTAGAGGAGTCAATCAAGACAAATGTTCTGGGAACCTTAAATGTAGTAAATGCCTGTCTTGAAAATAAGGTCGAAAAGGCCGTTCTTGTTTCTACGGACAAAGCTTGCTCTCCGATTAATACTTATGGAGCTTGTAAATTTGTTAGCGAAAGAATTTTTAGCGAATCTAACTACAGCAAGGGAGACATAGAAACCGTTTTTACTTCTGTTCGTTATGGAAATGTTCTTGAAAGCACGGGATCCGTAATTCCTTTTTTTATATCAAAGATACAGACTGGCAAAAAGATACCGCTAACTGATCCAAGGATGACTAGATTTATTATTACTCCTAAGCAAGCAGTCGATTTAGTTTTTGATGCCATTAGGCATAGTTTAGGTGGAGAAATTTTTGTTCCAAAACTTCCTTCTTTCAAGGTTACTGATCTAATAAAAATTTTAAAAGATCGTTACAATGGCTCTGCTAATGAAACTGAGATTGTTGGTTTAAGGCCAGGAGAAAAAATACATGAATTGATGATTAATCAGTCGGAGATTCCCAGAACTTATGACTTCGGGAATCTTTTTGTAATTTCCTCTTGTATTAATCATGATTACGAGAGAGGAGGAGAGGAGGTAGCGGGTGTATATCGAGCCAAGGGGCAACTTTTGAGTGAGGATGAAATGGGAGACTACAGCTCAGAGGATTCTGTTGTTTCGATTAAGGAAATTATCAAAATTTTTGAAGAATTAAAATTATTTTAATCCATGAGGATGCCGATACCGTACGGAAGACAGTTAATTGATGAGAATGATAAAAAAGCAATTTTAGAAGTTTTAGAAAGTAATTGGCTTACAACTGGTCCAAAGGTTAGTGAATTTGAAGAAAAATTTGCTAGTTATGTTGGTTCAAAATATGCCGTAGCGGTTTCTTCTGGAACGGCTGCTTTGCACTTAGCTTGTTTGGCATTTGATTTGAAAAAAGATGAAGAAATAATAACTTCCCCAATAACTTTCGCTGCTTCGGCTAATTGCGCTTTGTATTGTCAAGCCAAACCTATTTTTGTAGACATCAAAAGTGAGACAGGTTTGATTGATGAAAAATCAATAGAAAAAAAAATAACTTCAAAAACTAAAATAATAATTCCAGTTCATTATGCTGGATTGCCTTGTGAAATGGAGAAAATAAAGAAAATTGCCGATAAACACAAATTGATTGTTATTGAAGATGCCTGTCATGCTTTGGGAACAAAATATAAAAATAGCAAGATTGGAGATTGTTTTTATTCTGATATGTCAGTATTTAGTTTTCATCCAGTTAAACATATAACTACCGGAGAAGGTGGAATGATCACTACTAATTCCAAAGAACTTTATAAAAAACTTCTAAAATTAAGAAGTCATGGAATGGTTCGGGAAGAAGAAAGTCTTGTTAACGAAAGTGATGGACCATGGTATCATGAAATGCAAGAATTAGGCTATAATTATAGAATAACTGATTTTCAATGTGCGCTTGGAATAAGTCAGCTAGAAAAAATAGACAAATTTGTTGAAAGAAGAAGAGAAATTGCAAAAAAATATGATGAAGAATTTTCAAATATCAGGGAGATTGAAATTATTAAAGAATGCGAAAATAGCAAAAGCGCCTATCATCTTTATGTAATAAAAGTTAAAGGCAAAGAAACAAGATTGAAGTTATTTAATTACCTCAAGGAAAATGAAATTTTATGTCAGGTTCATTATATCCCAGTTCATTGGCATCCTTATTATGAAAAATTAGGATACACAAAAGAAATTTCTCCAAAGGCGGGGAAATTTTATGAAAAAATTATAAGTTTACCAATTTACTCTGATCTGAAAGACGAAGAACAAAATAGGGTTATTAAAAAAATTAAAAGTTTTTATGAAAGGTAAAAAGACATTAGCTATAATTACAGCTAGGGGTGGAAGTAAAAGAATTCCAAGAAAAAATATTAAGAATTTTCTAGGAAAACCTATTATTGCATATTCCATTGAGACTGCAATAAATAGTAAGCTTTTTGATGAAATAATGGTTTCAACTGATGACAAAGAGATTGCTGAAATTTCTAAAAAATATGGAGCAACTATTCCTTTTATGCGAAGTAAAAAAAATTCCGACGATTTTGCCGGCACCGCTGATGTAATTATGGAAGTATCAAAAGAGTATTCAAAGAGGGGCCTTGATTTTGATATTTTTTGTTGCATTTATCCAACAGCGCCATTAATTAGTCCAAAAAAATTAAAAGAAGGCTATGATTTACTAATAAAAGAAAATTTTCATTCAGTTTTTCCTGTTGTTCAATTTAGCTATCCCATCCAACGAGCGTTAAGATTTAAAAATAATAAAGTGGAGATGATATGGCCGGAGAATCTCAATGCCCGATCGCAAGATCTGGAAAAAACTTATCATGACGCGGGGCAGTTTTATTGGGGGTTTACCAACGAATTCTTAAAGAATAAAAATATCTTTACAAAAAAATCTGGTGCGATTATTCTCAAAGAAACAGAAGTTCAAGATATTGATAATTTAGAAGATTGGAAAGTAGCTGAAATGAAATATCAACTTAAAAAATAATTAAATAATATGAATTCTATCAAGATTAAAACAAAGCATGGCGTAAGAGAGATAGGTCAAGATAAACCAGTTTTTATTATTGCAGAGATGTCTGGAAATCATAAACAAAGTTTTGATAGAGCAAAAAAATTAGTGGATGTAGCAGCTGAAGCAGGAGTTGATGCTATAAAATTACAAACATATACCGCTGATACAATGACGATTGACTGCGACAAGGAAGATTTTCAAGTAAAGGTTAACAAGGCCTGGAAGGGGAGAAGCCTTTATAATCTTTATGAATGGGCTTATACACCTTGGGAATGGCAACCGAAATTAAAGAAATATGCTGAATCTAAGGGGTTGATATTTTTTTCTACACCCTTTGATGAAACAGCAGTTGATTTTCTTGAAAAAATGGAAGTTCCTCTTTACAAAGTAGCATCTTTTGAAAATAATCACATTCCTCTTCTCAAAAAAATTGCTCAAACAGGAAAGCCAGTTATTATGTCTCGTGGAATGACGATCTTAGAGGAAATAAAAGAAGCTTTAAGTACTTTAAAAAAAGCAGGAAATTCAGAAATAGCCCTTTTGCATTGCGTTAGTTCATATCCAGCAAAATATGAACAAATGAACTTGAAAACTATTCCAGATATACAAAAAAGATTCAATGTGGTTGCCGGACTGTCTGACCACACTCTTGGGACTGAAACTGCAATCGCGGCAGTTGCTCTTGGCGCAAAAGTTATAGAAAAACACTTTACAATTTCAAGGGAGGATGGGGGACCAGATGCGGCATTTTCTCTAGAGAAAAATGAACTAAAAAATCTTGTTAAAACTATCAGGAATGTAGAGAAGTCCTTGGGCAAGCCGAGTTATAAGATTGAAAAAAAAGAATCTGAAAATCGAGTTTTCAAAAGATCTATTTATGCAACCAGAGATATTAAAAAAGGAGAGAAATTTACTAAAGAAAACATTAGAGTTATAAGACCTGGATATGGTTTGCATCCCAGATATTATGAAGAAATTTTAAATTGCAAGTCAGCTAAATTTTTTAAAAAAGGACAGAGTCTAAATAAAATTTTTTTGAAAAATATAGCTTAAAATTTATAAAATTTTTATGAAATATGTTATAGCAACAACTAAAATATGGAATATAAAAAACTTTTTTAAATATTGCGATAAAAAAGATTGTTTTTTAAT
>CAYFUG010000018.1:0-22172 GCA_964346295.1 uncultured Bdellovibrionales bacterium | reverse complement strand
TTAAATGATAAATCGAATCAGCGTAGGGTTAGATTTTTAGATGATGTATCACGGCTATTTTAGGACCGTTATATTCTCAAGATAAACCTGAAATAGGATATGACCAGAGGTGGATAACCCCTAAAATAAAACTTATTTAGGAGCTGCGGAGGGTAGGCTATTGACAAAATAAATTAAAAATGGTACTTTGGGTTTTTATGTTAGTACTTCTCGGATAGAATTCTTTCTTAGTCAGTATTCAACATAAATATTTAAGAATTATGTTGAATACTGTAATGTACAACAAAACCAACGCACGTCAGTCTCGCGCTAACTCAGGCTGGAAAAATAAATTTCGTAATAAATCTCGAGGCTTTCAGGGGCGACGGTCTGGAAAGTCAGGAGGGAGATTTGGAGGCAAGAGTATCGATGTAAATCGTTTCATAAACAAAGCTCGGCCTGAAGAGCAAACGGAGGCAGAGGCTGTTTCTGTGGGTAAGTTTCGGGATATAAAAATCTGTGAACCCCTTAAGCAAGCAATTATTGCTCGAGGCTTTGACACCCCTACTCCCATCCAAGATCAGGCTATCCCGATCATTTTAGAAGGGAAAGATTTAATTGGATTGGCTAATACCGGAACCGGTAAAACCGGAGCCTTCTTGATTCCCTTGATTCATCATTTGCTATCTAAGTCTCAGGGAAAGGCTTTAATTGTAGCTCCTACTAGAGAATTGGCTATTCAAATTCAGGAGGAATTTCGGGCTTTAACTCGCCAGATGAAGCTTTCGGCGGTAGTGGTAGTAGGGGGCGCCAATATTCAGCGTCAAATTAGAGATCTGCGAGGTCGGAATGATGTGGTAATTGGTACTCCTGGGCGATTGAAGGATTTAATTAATCGGAAAAAATTAAACCTAGCTGGTTTTAATAAGGTGGTGCTGGATGAGGCGGATAGAATGTTAGACATGGGTTTTATTAATGAGGTGAAGTGGCTACTCTCTTTAATGGATCAAAAGCGTCAGACTTTGTTATTTTCAGCTACTTTTTCTTCGGAGATTGAAAAGCTGAGCCGAGAATTTTTGAGTAATCCGGCCCGAATTTCTCTTCGGACCAAAGAAACCTCTACTCAAATAGAGCAAGATATTGTTCGAGTAACTGGCGGGCAAGACAAGGTGGAGATTTTGCACAACTTACTGGTTAAGTCGGAGTTTGAAAAAGTATTAGTTTTCACTCGTACTAAACGAGGAGCAGATAAGCTTTCTAAGAGTCTTTACCAAAAAGGTCTTAAATCGGAGGCTATTCATGGCGATAAGCCTCATAGTCGAAGGCAAAAAGCTCTCAAAATGTTTCGAGGGAGATTGGTAAATGTTCTGATTGCTACCGATGTAGCGGCTCGAGGATTGGACATCCCTAATGTTAGTCATGTAATTAACTTTGATACTCCTAATACTTACGAGGATTATATCCATAGAATTGGAAGAACCGGAAGAGCTAATAATCAAGGAACAGCCCTTACTTTTGTCTAGTTAAAGCTTCATTTAAAGGTGATTGATTAGAATAATAAGTGGCGGTTTATTTTTAAAGTAGCCTCTAAAATTTTCTATTCCTAAGAACCGAAATTAAAAACCGGCAACTTTGAAAGTTGCCGGTTTTTTCTCACTTGATCACTTTTCCTGCTTATCGCTTGCTTCCTAAGACTTTGGTTAGCATTAACAATAACATCCCCACCAAAGCTCCCACTCCGATAGCGGTTAGGAGAGACTTTTCGGGATTATCCTTAACATATTGATCAAACTCGGCTCGTTTTTGAGTTGCCTGGTCTTTGGCAACTCGGTACTTTTCTCGGAGTTGCTCCTTGGCTTCTTGGTAAGATTTTTGGCCTTGATTTTGAGCTTTCTCCAGAGAATCTTCGATTAAATGAGAAAGATCTCGTTTAAGATCTTCTTTGAGTTTTTCCGCGTTAGCGGCGGGAAGACTTTTGTCATTTTGAGGCATATGCTTGAAATTAATAGTTAATGTCACTTTTATTCTAGGGAATAGTTTTAATTTGGCAAGTTAAGGAGGGCTTTAAAGGGGTTATTTTTGCAGGGTGAGTTGCTTTACTTATCCAATATGTTATATTAAAAACATTAAGGTGATAATAATTAAAAAACAAAAGTATGAGTAAAAAATCATTAATTCTGGGATTTTTGGCGCTAGGAGTGGTATTTTTGGCTGGATGTGGTCAGCAGGCTTCTAACGATAATGATCCAGCAGTGCCTGGTGATGAGGCTATGATTCCGCCGGCTGAGACCGAAGAGGTTGCTATAACAGAAGAAGAAGGAGCGGTAGGAGAAGACGAGACTGTAGCTAGCGAAGAAGAGGGCGAAATTGACTCGGAGGAAGGCTACATGGATATTAGCGTAGCTGAAGCTAAGGAAATGATTGATAGCAATGCCGATTTAATTGTAGTGGATGTTTCTCCTAATTACACGGAAGGTCATTTGCCGGGAGCGATCAATTACTATGTAGGTGATGGATCTTTAGACGAAGCGATCCCTACTCTAGATCAGGAGGCGGAATATTTAGTTTATTGTCATACTGACGAGGCTTCTATTCTAGGAGCCGAGAAAATGGTGGAAGCCGGATTTGAAAATGTTTATCGCTTGGAAGGCAACTATAGCGCTTGGGTGGAAGCTGGTCATCCAGTAGAAACTGAGTAAGTAGCTGATTTCATTTTTAGCAGAGAAACAAAAAGGAGAGTCGAGAGGGCTCTCTTTTTTGTTTATAGCTGGAAAGTAGTCTTATTTCTTCTCCTGTTTCACATTTTTATCAAAAAATTCCAAGCTGCGTTGCATGACTTGGGGCCAGTTGTTGATGAATTCATGGGGAGCGCCCGAGTATTCATGGTAAGTAGAGGCTTTTCCGGCCGCTTCTAGTTTGTTGTGAGTCTCTCGAGACCACTGAGCGGGCACATCTTTATCGCCAGTGCCTTGGTGAATCATAAAAGGATCATCTAGGCGAGAAAAATAAGTGACAGAGGAAAAGGCTTTAAAGTTCTGGGAATCGTCTAGGCTGCCAATTTCTTGTTCTAATTGCTGGGATTCTTGGGCGGTTAAATTGTCTCGAGCCCAGCGTTCAAAATTACTTTGGTAATCGGAGCTAATCAAAAACAACGCCCGCCAAGACATTGTTCTTTGGTTTTTGGCTCCCGGGGTCGGATTCGAACCGACGACCAATTGGTTAACAGCCAACTGCGCTACCACTGCGCCACCCGGGAATATTTAGCTTCAATAATGAATTGTAACTTTAGACCACTTTTTCATTGTATTAATTTTTTCTATTTTTGCAAGTCTAAGTAAGAACGGGATTAGTCCTTCTAATTCTTTTTGTGGAAGGGAGTCGGGTTCTAGGATTTTTTAAGACACTGTTTTAATGATCTTGTTTTTCTAGGAGGCGTTGTTGATCTTCTTCTTTGAGGGATTGAGTAATTTTATCCAAACTGCCATTTAGAATTTCTTCGATATTGCTCCAACTTTGCTTAATGCGATGGTCGGTGATGCGGTCTTGAGGGAAGTTGTAGGTGCGGACTTTTTCGCTGCGGTCGCCGGTGCCAATTTGAGATTGACGAGCTTGTCCGGCTTTTTGAGTTTCTTTTTCCTCTTTTTGAGCTAAAAGACGGGAACGGAGTACTTTTAGGGCTTTGTCCTTGTTTCTTATCTGGGATTTTTCATCCTGACAAGAGACCACCAGTCCGGAGGGGAGGTGAGTGATGCGCACGGCGCTGTTAGTGGTGTTAACGCTTTGGCCGCCGGGTCCGGAAGAGGCAAAAGTGTCAATGCGTAAATCCTTAGTGTCAATTTTCAGTTCCACCTCTTCGGCCTGAGGAAGGACAGCCACGGTGGCGGTAGAAGTGTGAATTCGGCCCTGTTTTTCGGTCTGAGGTACTCGTTGTACTCGGTGAACACCGGATTCATATTTCATTAAAGAATAGACCTCTTCTCCTGATATTTCAAAGATAGCTTCTTTAAGGCCTCCTACTTCATTGTAGCTAATGTTAGCTAGAGAAATCTTCCAACCCTTTTCTTCGGCAAAGCGAGTGTACATGCGCAAGAGTTCATTGGCGAAAAGTCCAGCTTCATCCCCCCCGGCTCCGGCCCGAATTTCTACTATGACATCTTTTTGGTCGTTAGGGTCTTTGGGGAGCAACAAAAGACAGAGTTCCTTTTCTAGTTTTTTGATTTTTTCCCCTAAAAGACTATTCTCTTCTCGAGCCATTTCGGCCATTTCTGGATCTTCTTCGCCAGCCGCTAAGGATTCATTTTCCAGGAATTGTTGTCGATAATTCAAAAGCGCCTGGCCTTTGTCGACCAGTTCTTGGAGCTCGGTTCTTTTTTGAGAGAGTGCTTTAACTTTTCCGGGGTTGGCAAAAACTTCTGGATCATTAAGGTGTTTTTCGGTTTCGACGAGCTCTTGTTGGAGACTGGTTAGTTTGGGAGCAGTAATCATTCGCTTAGCTTGTGGGATTTTCAAAATTTAAAAATCCCAGGGTAATTCTAATTGGATTATGTGCGAGTTAGGTTATTCGATGCTAATTCAAAAAACTTGCCTAAAAGCAAGTCATTCGAACTTTGAATTTGTAGCTAGCTATTTTTGGTCCTCTTTTTTTGATTCTGACTTTTCAGTAGTTTTTTGCTTGGCTTTTGAGGTTGGCTGAGACCCAGTCTTTTTTTGAGCCGCCTTGGCAAGAGCTTGCCTTTGTTGCTCTACTTTTTCCATTTTTTTCTTAAAGCGCTCTACTTGGCCAGTTTGGACCACTCGAGACTTACCAGTGAAGAGGGGACTGCACTGGTTGCAAATTTCAGTATTCTTTTTTTTAAAAGTAGCGCCAACTTGAATGGTTTTACCGCAAGAGCAAGTAATTTGGGCGTCAGAATGGTATTGAGGGTGAATTTTCTTCTTCATGGTTTCGTTTCGAGAAAGATTAGAGGTTGATAAATCATCTCAGTCAAGCTAGCATAAGTACTTTTTAAATGCAAGCGGCGATTATCGGTTTAGATCTGAATTTGGGTTAATTCTGAGCCGCCAGCTCTTGGTTGTTGTAATTTTTCCAAAAGAGGAAGAAAGTATAAACTACTCCCGCTAGTAAAAATAGCAAAGGGAGGTTATCTGCAAAAACAATTCCTAAGCCAAAAACAGTCATTCTGGCTATCCAGACGGGCACCTCTCTAAAGGCAAAAAACACTGCTGTTTTTTCTTTTTGGGAGATTTGATAAAAGATGGAGTAATAGGGAACTGAAAAAACCACAAAAGCCATGCCGGCTAAAACCGTGAGAGCATAAAGGGCAATTTCGTCATTCAGGAAGTATCTGAGAATCCAGGTAGCGAAAATTAGCAGAGCACTAGCTTTTATCATTTTAACCTTACTTTTTTTGTCAGCTAATCGACCAATTATTAGAGTAAAAAGGGCGGAAGTGATTGCTAATAGAGAGCCTACATAGCCCACTGAGAGAACGCTGACCAGGCTCAAATATACGAAAATTGGCCAAATCACTTCTTCCACCTCTTCTCCGATATTATTGCAAATTTCCGAGTAGAAATATTTTTTGTACTTTCGACACAGCTGGGGGCCTTCTTTTAAATTAAAGTTGTATTCAACGGGCATAGTTTTGGTCAAGAGAATAGGAATGTAAGCTAGCACAAAAAGAGTGGCGGCCACGATAAATAGAGCTTTGAAGCCAAGGGTGACAGTTATAATCCCTCCGATCAGGGGCCCAAACATAGAGAGGAGCTTGGGAATCGCAAAGAGTTTTCCAGTAGAAGAGGCCATTCCTTCCTTTCCTGAAAACTGAGAAAACAAAATATGTAGGGGCATCCAGTAAAGCATCACTTGAATCCCATCAATTATTGCTAAGGGGTAAATTGGAAAGTTGTTTGTAGGAAGTCGATACAACAAAAAAAGGAACAAGAACAAAAAAGGAAACCGAAGCAGTAGTATTTTTTTGATACTGATAACTCTCCCCAAGTAAACAACCAGAAATGAAGTTAATAGGATGACCGTGTTTTGAATGAGGTAGAAAGTAAAGACTTCGCTAAGAGAAAATTCTAGAGCTAAAAGATAAATTGGGATAAAAATCCCTACCATTGACCATCCCAATCCTTGGATGGAATTCATGAGATGGAGTTTATTGACGTCTTTGCTGAACACTTTTTTAATCATCAAACCCAAATTACTGCTCAAATACCACAAAATCTCCCTCCTCGGGGGCGTAGATGGGCAGGGTGGGGTCGCCAAATCCTCTTAACTCTTGGTAAGCTTTTTGCCAGTCAATTGGTCCGCGGGGGTCCTCATCGTAGGCTTCAGACTTAAAATGAGGAATGAATTTGATAGACACAATACCTAGGCCATCCAGGCACTTTCTCCAATCGCAAGTCCAAAAAGATTTAACCAGGGCATCCGAGCCGGCGGAACTACCGGCCACAACTTTCCCTTTCCAGAGCTTAGGTAATTCAAATTGTTTAAGCCAAAATTGAAGCAAATAATCGTCGCCTCCTTGGATCAGGACGGCATTACTAGATTGAATTTGTTTCTCGAATTGATCTGGAAGGGCCAGGTCAAACTCTAATTTAATTCCAGGGTAGACCTGTTGGGCAATCCGGCTAAAATTTTCCTGGTAAGTTTGAAATTTCTCTTCCCAGCGCTCTCGAACTTGAGCAAAAAAGCAATAAAGAATTTTTACTGGAGATTGTTGGTCCTTTTGGTCCTTAAAGTCAGTTAGGATTTCCCGAGTGAAGGCCGCGTTTTTTTCAGGATATTTTTTAGCGGCTCCGGAATTAAGAATGTATTTAGTCATGAACCTAGTTTTTAGCGGCTTAGTGATTCGGTTGTTCGGTTTCAGTGGATTTTTCAGTGGATAGAACTAGATTCCGGATATTCTGTTTAAAAATTCCGGAATGACATAGATGGTAGGTTTAGTTAGTGACAATAAGATTTATTGCTCCATTTCTACCCTAAAAACCTCGGCATCTTGAGTAAAATAGAGATCATTACTTTCGGTGTTAGACCAAATAGCTTCAGCCTGGGAGAGTTTTTCATGAGGATAGGTCTCTAGAATTTCTTCGTTAGCAAGGTCTATTTTGGCAATTAAGCTGTTTGTTTGATCTAGGATGTAAGCTCGGCCCTCTTCTTCTTTTAGATAAGAGTCAATACGAGACAAAGAAGGGTCTTGTCGGGAATCTTCCATTGAGAATTTGAAAGTCTCTTGAAGGGTTCGACTGGCATAAGTCTCTATTTTTCCGTCAGGGTAGATTAATCGAATCGACTCGTCCACGCTCATGTCAGTCACTTGATTTTCTCCCAGTGGCTCGTCTAGCCATTCTACCGGCAACCCAAAGCTAACTCCCTCGCGAGGATAGCGATAAATTTGCCCGTCAGTCTGATTAAAGATGTACAAAAAAGAAGAATAGACTCCTTGGCCTCCAATTTTTAGATTATCTGGTAAGTTAATTACTTCTTCGAAGAATTTTTCAGCGGTAGGACTGTAAGAATCTACTCGATCAGAGGAGATGATAAAAATTCGAGTGAGATCAGGCATAGTAATCACTGCCTGAGGATCTGAGACTCCAGGGGGGAGGTCAATTTTTTGAGCACGGTTGCCTTGAGGGGTGATTTTCCAGAAATTTCCAGCTTCTGTTAAAGCAAATAACTCTTGTTGAAGGCCAGTGAGGGAAATTATTTTTCCATCCGCTTGAGCAATTCTAGAAATCTCCACTTGATCTTGTTCGACTGACTCTTCAGGAGAAGGAGAAGGGGGTGTTTCAGTTGTGGATTTATCTCCGGTCTCGGATTCACTTTCGGAGGCAGCAGGTGTTTCCTCTTGGGGACTAGAAATTTTTTGGAAAACTAAATAGATAGAAAAGATTGCTCCTATTATGAGGGCTAATCCTATTAGGGCGGAGAAGTATTTTTGAAATTTAGGAGTGGCAGAAGTTTCTTCCTTCGAGCTAATTTTGATAGACTCAGACGGAATTTCAGCTTTTTGGAGAGGCTGGTTTTTTGGAGAGGGTTTGGCAGAAGGTAAATTTGAAAAAGGGCGCTTGACTTTGTTTATCAAAAAAGAAAACAACCCTTTGATTTTTCGGAGAAAATTAGTTTTTTGGAATTCTTCTGAAGAGTCAAGGGGATCAATTGTAGTTGATTGATCCTTGGGAAATCGTTCGGAGCTGTCAGTTTTTTCTACTAAGGGAGGTTGATATTGTCCTCGAGAGGGAGCTTGACTGGAAAGGGAATCAACGGTGATCTTGGGAGAGGGAGAGGGTTCAGGTGATTCTGGCTGAGTAGCAGTTGTTTCTGAGTCTGAAGCAGAAGAAGCAGGGCGAGATTCGAAGAAGCTGTTGAGTTTTTTCTCTAATTGAGCGCGCCTTTTTTGATAATCTTGGTCGATCTGGTCTAAGTCTTCTTTGCTTACATGCACCTCAGATTGAGTTTGAGCATAGTCGGCAAATTTTTTGGCTTGGCTATCGTCAGAGGCAGCCTGTCTTTTTTCTGTTAGCATCTTAGAGAAGTTGATCTTTTCATTGACATAAATATCAATAGGAGGGGATTTTTCTTCAGATCCCTGCTGTTCTCTCGGTTGTTTTTCTTCTTGATTATTATCTTCTTTTTCCTTGGTAGAGTTTTTATTCGGTTGATCCTTCGGGTGGATTCTTTTAATAGGAGAAGAGTCAGAGCGACGCTCTTTTTCTAGGGTTTCCATGATGCTAGTGACTTTTTCGCTGGCTTGAGCTAGTTCACTTTTGCGCCTGATTTGCTCTACTGTTTCGGTAGTTTTTTTCTGAGAAGAAGCCCCACTTGGCTGCTTTTGAGGATCCTCCTTTTTCCCGGGAGAAGTCTCCTCCGGTTGTTTTTTTTCTTTAGTTTGGGACTTAGAATCAGTAAGCTTCGATTGATTTTGTTGGCTCCTTTCTTGATTGGGAGAGTCTTGAGAGGGGAGCTTCTTTTCTTTCTCCTTTCCCTCTTTTTTACCACTAGCCTCTGTTTTTTGCTCAGTGGGAAACTTTTCTTCTTTTGGGGGAGTTTGAGAAGGTTCTGGACTTGATTTAGTTGATTGTTCGAGAGGGATTTCTGATTCTTGATCTTCTTTCGATGGTTCAACTTCCTTCTCGGTTGCTTCCTTCTGTTGCTCTTCTTCGGAAGAATGTTTTTCTGAGGAGCTTGTTTGGAGTTGATTCTTTAATTGGGCAGCGGTAAGAGGAGCTCCAGTTGGCTTCCCTTCTTCTTTCGATTTACCTTCTGGCTCTTTCTCCTTTTCTTTCTCCTTTCCCTCTTTTTTACCACTAGCCTCTGTTTTTTGCTCAGTGGGAACCTTTTCTTCTTTCTTTTCTTCTTCCTCCTCTTTCTTTGTCTCCTCTCTCTTTTCTTCTTTTGGGGGAGTTTGAGTTTGTGAGGAATTTTTTTCTTGGGCAGCTCGCTGAACTTCTTGAAGACGAGTTAGTCTCAAAAGGGGGTCGTTAAGGTTGACTATCACCGCTCCTAAGTCTTCTTTTTTAGCTTCCAGAGTAGATTTTAAAAGAATATCAAACTCCTCATTCTCTAGAGAATGGAAACTTTTTTCTAATTTTTGGAGAGGAAAAAAATCTAAAACTGAATCAGTAGCAAAAATAATCTTTTCATCTTCACGAAGGCGACCCTCTAAGATATCTGTAAAGGTTTTGAGAGGATGAGGAGGATCGAGAGGGGCTTCTAGTCCCCTGGAAAGGTCAATGATTTGATGAACTCTCCCCAGTAAAATTTGACCTCCTCCGGAACGAGTAAAGATTAGATTACCATCCTGAATAACTCCAAAGGCAGCATGGAAATTTCCTACCCAAGCAGTGATGCCTTTTTGAGCCAAGTCAGCCAAGGTGAGATTAACTTTTTTGAGAGTGTCCTCAAACCGCGACTCAAGTTTTTTTTCAGGTTGGGCAAAGAATTCTTTGCGAATTACTTGAGCCAAGAAGCTGGGTAGATGAGCAGATTGGTTGGAGTAGTCAAAGACCTGGATTACTCCAAAGAGTCCTTCTTGGCCACTAAAAGAATCTTCTTGGAAACGAAAAACGCTCAAAAACGGCTGCCTTTGAGCTTCTTGAAAGCTAAAAATTTTCAGGCTGGACATTTCTGGACTGCGGAGAGAGGTTTGCTCTGAATCTTGGGGGGAAGGGTCTTTTTCTTTCATGGTTTGTTTAGTATTTCAAGGATGATTTTGTTTGTTCTCGCGCACTATTTTTTTGCTTCACCGGTCTTGCTAGGGGCACCTCGTAAAAGTTACTATTGTTTGAGGAAGGAAAAGCGAGACACTGGAATTTCACTAAAACAGATCAAATTTCTCCTTGTTTTTTTCTTCGATCTCATATCAATCTCTTGTTTTATTTATCAACCGAGTTGTTAATAAGGGAGGTAAAATTTTACTCTTTGCGAATTAACAATAACGGTAGTCACAAAAAAGTGAGAGGATTTAAGTTAGCTTAATATTAATTAACAGTGCTTCCAATAGGTTACTTTTTTATTTTATAAGAAATATTAAAAACGACAAGGGGTAATTGCTAATCCAGTTGCTTAATTTTGGAAAGATAGTTATACCTGAACGATCCAAAGTATTACAATTAGAGCTGCTAAGACGAGGCGGTACCAAAAAAATATTGCATAGCTAGATTTTTGAATAAACTTGATTAAGCCGGCGATGGCCAAGTATCCACTGATGGCGGCAGCCGCTACTCCTAGCCACTCGGTAAGTCCAAAAGATTGCTCTAAGAATTCATCTAGTTTAAAAAGAGAGGCTCCTAGAATGATGGGTAAGGAGAGCAAGAAAGAAAAACGGGCGGCGCTAGCCCGGTCTATTTTTAAGGCTCGAGCGGCGGTGATAGTGACTCCAGAGCGAGAGACCCCGGGTACAATAGCTAGGGCCTGAGCCAGGCCGATAATCAGAGCCTGAGAAGACTTAATTTCTCCCAGTCCCTGGTTTTTTTGAGCGACTTTGTCTACCCAGTAAAGGAGCAATCCCAAGATCGAGAGAGTTCCAGCAATCAAGAGCGGGTTGCGGAAGATAGTTTCGGCTTGATCATCCAGCAAGAGTCCGGCTAAGGCTCCGGGGATGGTGGCCAAGGCCAAAAACCAGAGGGTAGCCGGAGGATAATTCGGGATTTTTCCTCCGGGGTATTTCTTGTCAGTTTGATTATTTTCGGAAGCTTCAATTTTTTTTATTTCTCTTCTTTGTTTCTCTTTTACTTCTTTATCTTCCTCTTCGGCACTTACAGCCTCTTTTCTTTTCTCGATTTTGTTATTTGTTCCGGTTTCTTTTACAAGAGAGGTTGCTGCAGAAGGTTTTCTTGCTAATTGTTTTAATCCTTGGCGGATGATGATGGCTAAGTCGTGGCGAAAGTAGAAGACGGCGGCTAAAAAAGTCCCTAGGTGCAGGGCTACATCAAAAACTAGGCCGGGGTCCTGCCAGCCAAAAAGCCAAGGCGTGAGTACTAAATGTCCGGAGGAGGAAATGGGAAGGAATTCGCCCAGGCCTTGGATTATTCCTAGAGTTATTGATTGCAGAATTGTCATTAGTGGGGGACTTCCAAATTTTGAAAATTTTGGTGTTGCAAGCTGCGTTTGGCACTCACCGTACCAATCAGTACGGCTTGCACCAAGCCTCACTTGCACCTAAAAATTTCCTAAAATTTGGAAGTCCTAGAATTCAGGGGGTTTCTTGCTTTGGTAGAAGTAAGTGACCGTTAGTTGTTTATCAAATTTTTTTATCTTGAATATTTTTTGGAGCTCATTTTCAAGAACTTCATTGCTAGGAGTGTTTTGGCTTTTTCTTCCCAGGTAAGATTCCATTTCTAGCATGGTTTGGCAGAGAGGGTGACCGAAGTTGGGAAAATCTAGCACATTTTTCTTTGGGCTTTAAAACTCGATTGACCTCCTTTGGGGTTTTTCTGATATAATTTATGTCAAAATATTCCAGTACTCCAATAACAGCGCAAATATCGAAAAAGTTGTCTTCGAAGGGAGTCTTTTCTATTTCTGAAACGTAGAGACCTCCAATCCAGAGGGATTGGTTTCTAGAAAAGATTTTAGGCTCTGATAGCGCAGAGAGTCTCTAAATTTTTTTGGAAGCAGGCTCTCATTTTCGATTCCTTTGTTGTGATTTTTAACTGTTTGGTCGTAAGCCTTTTTGACTTCTTGGAGGTGCTCATCCATTTATTTATTCGGGAATATTCGGTTATTGTTTTTAAATTAAAAATTCGAAATTAGAATTAATCCTTAACCCCCTTCAATTAAAGTGCCCTGAAATTTAGTTTCTCCTTGGAGGATTTTTTCTAAATTGTCTAAATTTTTGCCGTCGGCAATGATAACCCGCAGATCTTGCTCTTGAGCATTACGAGCGGCGATCGGATCAAAGGGAAGATTGAGACCGGGGTCCCAGCGGTTACCGACAATGCTTCTAAAATCAGCCCAGTTAATTTTTTTAATTTTTTGAGCATCGTCAAAGAGCTTAGGATCCTTGTTGTAAACAAATTTTACATTAGAAAGATTAATGACGGTGCTGGCGCTGAATCTCTCGGCCAAAATAGTAGCCACATAGTCAGTGGACCAGCCGGGGCGCCAGCCAGCCGCTACTACGATACTTTCTTCATTGGAAAAATGAAGAGTCAAGTCGTTACGGGTGCGAGGGTTTTTGTTGATGCGAGGGTGAGAAAACTCTCGGAAGATAGTTTTGATGAGATGAGCATTCATGCGGGTGGCGTGGATGCCTAGCCAGTCCATGTCGTCGTCGGTGAGGGGGCAGATATTAGCGGCCGCGGCCTGATATTCGCGGGCAATGTAGCCGCCTCCCGTAATTATCACAAAGCGTTTTCCTTGTTTGATTTGGGAGATGATCAACTCTCGAAAGCGTTTTAAAAAATCCCAGTCGATTTCTTCTGGGACAATTAAAGAGCCTCCAAGGGAGATAATAAAAAGGTCTTCGAGCCCGGTGTTATTTTGAGGCATATTGAAGGCTTTATGAATTTAGGCTGAGCCTCAGTTAGATTAGGGGAAATTGACGGGGGTGTCAAAGGGTTATAGGGCGGAAAATATTCCATCTCTACCGGTCCTATTTCTTTTTCCTTTTGTGAGAATTTTTAGAAGGGATTTTTTTGCTTGCTTTCTTGTTTTTTGTTTTGGTGTCGGGGGAAGATTTGGGATGAGATTTTTTCCAAAAAAAGAGAGCAGACCCAGCCGCTAAAAATAAGCTTCCTAAGCCCATTAAGAGAGGACAAGTTTTGTTATTAGAAAAACAAGAAGTTTTTTTACTAGAATTTTGTTTGGTTTTTTGGGAACTTTTTTTAGCTTTTGGCATGAGCGAGGTTAGTTTTAGTTTTTTAGTTTAAGATAATTAAAGTAGGTATTAATTAGGTAGGTTGCATTTAAGTTGCATTGAAGAAATTAGTGAACCTAATCTTTTTCTCGGCTATGACGGAGGGCCAAGAAAATTCCTCCTAGTAAAAAGAGGCTTCCAATAAGGATGAATCCGGCTCCGGGGACTCTTAAGAGATGATCTAATAGTTTTACTACTCCCATAAAGAGAAAAACAAATCCCATTAAAAGGAGAATGACCAAAAAGATTTTTCGAGCAATGCGCTCAATGATTTCATCAGCTTTTTCTTTGACGGAGGTTTCTACTTTCTCTAGGATTCCTTCTAAAAGATTCTGGAGAAAGCCTTGAAGATAATCTTTAAAAAAAGAGAGATGCATAAAACCTTGTTCGGAAGATTGCCTTTTCTCTTTTTTGTCGCTGGCTGGTTTGGTTTTCTTAGTGCTAGGGTTTTCTTGGGGAGTAGTTTTCTTGGGCATTGAATTTATATTAATGAATTTGACAAGTTTAATTTGACCTCTATAATAACGAAGTTTTGCTTAATTGGCAAACTTTTGAATAAGAATGCAATCCTTTACTTTTAGTTTTTAAGATCTATAATAAGGATTGTTTAATATTTTAATAGCTTTTAATTTCTCGCAGAGAAGCCGCTCATAAAGAGGGGCATTTCTTTGGTAGTTTCCGGAGAAGACATTCTTGAGAAAGTTAAAAATTTAGAATTTAAGAAGTTATGAGTAAAAAATATTTGGCTATTATTGGAGGAGTGTTAGTTTTAGGAGGAGTTCTAGCGGCTTGGTTTTGGGGAGAGCATCCAGCGGAAGAGGGAATTTCTGAGGAAATCGCCAAGGAAGTGGGAGTGATGACGGTAGGAGAGGAGGATTCTAAGCGAGCGACGCTAGAAAAAACTGTGCTGTTTACTTCGGAGAGCGCAGCGTTTGCGGTGGCACAATATTCTGGGATTGTTGAGGAGGTTAGCTTTGAGGTAGGTCAAGTAGTCAAAAAAGGCGAAGTGATTGCCAAGTTTGATCAATCTTACCAGGAAAATGGCCCTCGTTTAGCTTTGGGCAGTGCTTGGGAAAATCATCAAATTGCCCAGGATAACTTAGAACGCACTAAAGAAGTGGCGGAAAAAAGCGTGGAATTGGCGGAGAATGGAGTGGAAATTGCTGAGGCTCAACTCAAGCAGGCCAAAAAGCGTTACGATGATGATCCTACTTACCAAAACAAGAAAGCCGTGGATATCGCAGAAGAGAACTTGGAAAATGCCGAGGACCTAGAAGACCAGGCCGAAGAGCAGGCCGAGATCAACCTTAATTCCGCTCGAATGGCTTTGAATCAGCAAAACTTGAGCTTGGGTCAGGCTCGCATTAGTTATAATCACACTCTGGTAACTGCTCCCATTGCGGGCACTATTGCCTCCAAAGGCGATCAGATTAGCGCCGGGGACTATATAAATGCCGGGACGGTGGTGGCCCAAATCGTGGGAGAGGGTCAATTAGAGGCGGTGTTCACGCTTAACCAGTTCCAGGCGGCCCGAGTGGTAGTGGGCGACCAGGTGGAATTTGTGATTGCGGGGGAGAGGTTTCCGGCTAAAGTTGAATCCAAAGCGCCGATTGCCTCTCAGGATAATCAGCGTTATCAAGTCAAGGTAGTTTCAACAGTTAATTTGGCTCGAAAGGCCAATCAGA
Organism: uncultured Bdellovibrionales bacterium; assembly: GCA_964346295.1. Classification (GTDB taxonomy): domain Bacteria; phylum Patescibacteriota; class Minisyncoccia; order Moranbacterales; family DUUL01; genus CAYFUG01. The sequence goes on along the minus strand of CAYFUG010000018.1, from coordinate 7,144 downwards.
CCGGTCAAGTACGGCTAAGTTTGCGAGTGGATGCTGGTCAGCCGGGGCGCTTCTTTTTGCCGATTGAGGCGGTTAGTATTGGACAGCGCAAAACAGAAGTTTTTGTAATAGGAGAAGGTCGAGCGGTTACTCGAGAAATTCAAACTGGGGAATTGGTAGGCAAGCAGATTGAAGTAACTTCTGGGCTAGAAGCCAGGGAGCAGGTGGTGGTGGAGAATGCGAGAAATATAAAGGACGGTGATTTGGTTAGTTTCTAGGTTCTGAGACTTTCATTTTTGGCGCGCTTTGGTGTCAAAACCTACATTTCGCTTTCACTGTACGCTTCAGTACGGCTCAAGCGAAGCCTCGGTTTTTCCTAAAATCGCACTCAAAAATGAAAGCCCTGGATTCTCTAGATTTTCGTGCTTGATGGCTGGTTGTTTTTGCTGGTCGGTGCTTTTAGCTCCGACCGGAATTGTGCGGAATGCTAGGTCGGGAGTACAACTCCCGACCAGCGAAAGCACAGAGCTTTCCTAGAATTTGAAAGTCCTAGGGTTTAGTGCTGGGAGATTCTTGTAATTTGTTCTCAGGAGGATCTGTTGCACTGGTAAAACAAAACAGCCTAATATGGGACTGTTAGGTGGGTTTTGTCCTCATTTAGGATCCAGGTTCAGTTTTAAGGTAAATTCAAATAATTTCTTTTATGAAAAAAAATTCTACTGATCGTAATGATGATTTGAGCTCCTCAGAAGAAGCAGCGCCAGAAGCAGAGATTCCCAAGGACTTGGAGCAGCAAAAAAAGCGCCTGATTGATGAAGTTCGAGAATACGAGGGCTCGCCTTGGGTGTTTTGGGTTCGTAAAAGCAAGTTGACTTTTTTGTTGATCGCGGCCTTGTTGGTGTTTGGACTGACTACCATTACCGAGATTCCCAAAGAGCTTAATCCGGAGGTGGAGATTCCGATCGCTTTAGTGATGACGCCTTATCCGGGGGCTTCGCCTTTGGACGTGGAAGAGCAAGTGACCAAGGAACTAGAGAGTGAACTTTCTGATCTTTCGGGAGTAAAAAGAATGGATTCCAGTAGTAGCTTAGGTTTTTCTTCTATCACCGTAGAATTTGAAGCGGGAGAAGATTTGGATGAGTCAATCGATAGCCTTAAAGACAAGGTGGAGCGGGCTAAGCCTGGCTTGCCGGAGGATGCTGAAGATCCTCAGGTGATGGAGATTAATATCAACGACCAGCCGATAGTAGAAATTTCCCTCACTTCTGATCAGTATGATGTGGCGGATTTGAAGGATTTTGCCGAAGACCTCAAAGATCGAGTGAAAGGAGTACCTTTTGTTTCTGAGGTAGTGATTGTGGGAGGAGGGGAGCGAATTATCGATGTGGAGATGGATCAAGAGAAGTTGAGTCAGATGGGATTGTCAGTGAGTGGAGTAGTCTCCACTTTGAAGGCTAATAATGTCAATTTTCCTTTGGGATCCATCGAGTTAGATTCTTCTCGTTACAATATCCGAGTAGCAGGGAAATTCCAGGATGCTTTTGAAGTAGCTTCACTTCCCATTGGAAAAACCATTAATACTGGGCAGGTGGTTTATCTAGAGGATGTGGCTCAGGTGAGAGAGGGCTTTGCTGAAGAAACCAGTCGGTCGCGTTTTTCTCAAAATGGATCAGTCCCTACCGAAGCGGTTTCTTTGCAAGTTTACAAAAAAACCGGAGGCGATGTGACTGGACTGGCCAAAGAAGTTCGTAACCGGATTGAAGAGGGGCGAGGAGAGGACTATCCGGAAGAGGTTACCGCAGAAGTCACCAACGATATGTCGGTTTATGTGGAAGAGAGTATTGGCACTTTGGTGAGTAACGGAAGTCAAACGGTGATTTTAATTTTAATTTTACTGTTTATTTTTTTAGGTTGGAAGGAGGCTCTTCTGGCAGGACTTTCTATTCCCTTTTCTTTTTTTATTGCTTTTATCGCAATGTCTTTTATGGGAGTGAGTTTTAATTTCATTTCCTTGTTTTCTTTGGTTTTAGCTCTGGGAATTTTGGTGGATAGTGCCATTGTGATTGTGGAAGGTATTTACGAAAGGGTGGCTAAGTTTGGTCTCACTGGTTATCAAGCGGCCATTTCTACTATTCGGGAGTTTTTCTCGCCCTTGTTTTCTGGAATGCTTACTACGGTGGCAGCTTTTTTCCCTTTGCTTTTTGTAGAAGGGATTTTTGGGCAATTTATGCGAACCATTCCGATGGTAGTAATCGCTACTTTATTCTCGGGTTTGTTTGTGGCAGTGTCGATTGTGCCGGCAGTAGCTTCTTATTTAGTTAAGCCGGTGAAGGTAAAAGAAGCGGTGGGAGAAGGAAAGCGTCGTAGAATTAGAATTAAGTCTAAGCCACGCAAGGAGCGGTGGGCTAGTCGAACCTTTAGTCGGATTTCCGGGCGTTACTATGATTTGATGCCAGAGATTCTCCAGAATAAGTCTCGACGGCGTTGGTTGATTTGGGGAGGTTGGGCAGTCCTACTCTTGACTTTTATTTTGCCAATTTCCGGATTTCTGAAAACTCAAGCCTTTGGTCAGGAGGACGGTGACTGGTTTTATATAAATCTTAAATTACCTAGTGGTACAGTTCTAGAACGGACGGATAAAGTATCTCAAAAGCTGGAGAGTCAATTGAGAGAAGTTCCGGAGATTGAAAATTTTGCCTCTAATGTAGGAGCTTCGATTGGAGCGGATGGTAGCAGTAGCGGAGGCAACACTGGTAGCAGCAATCGAGCGTTTATTCGCGTCAACTTGATTGACACTGATGAACGAGAGCGAACTAGCCAAGAGATTGTGACCAGCTTAAGAGAGGAATTGGAGAGGAAGGTTACGGAGGGGGAGGTTTCTTTTCTTCAGCAAGAATCCGGTCCTCCTGCTGGCGAGCCGGTGGAAGTGCGGGTGGCCGGACCGGATCTTTTAGTATTGGAGGACTTAGCGGAAGAAATTAAGGCGGAAGTGGAAAAAATTCCTACCACTATTGATATTAAAACCTCTCTTAGCCTTTCCCCGGGGGAATTTGTGTTTATTCCTAATCGGGAGGTGATGGCTCAGCGAGGATTAAGCGTGATACAAGTAGCGGGAGAATTGCGTAATGCTATCGCCGGCAATGATAGTACTGATATTACTCGAGAGGGGGAGGAGATCAAGATTAGCGTGGAGGCACCAGATGAGCAGTTGAGCAGCATCGAAGACTTACGAGATTTGACAGTAACTAATCAGCGAGGAGAAGTTTTTGCTATTTCTGAGTTGGGAGAAGTGCGATTTTCTTCGGCCCTTTCTACTATCACCCGGCGGGACAATGAGCGAATAGTGGCGATTACGGCTGATACTGAGGGGGGCAATGCAGCGTTAATCAACCAGCAATTACGGGAGAATTTAGAGCAGATGCAATTGCCATCCGGTTATCAGCTAATCTACGGCGGGGAGGCTCAAGAACTTCAAGCAGTTTACATTGACATGCTCCTAAAGATGTTTTTAGGAGTGCTCTTAATTATTTTTATTTTGGTGTTGCAATTCAATTCCTACAAGCAAATGTTATTGATTGTCTTCACTATTCCTTTGGCTTTGATCGGAGTATTTTGGGGGATGACAATCTTTCGGATGACTTTGGACATCCCGGCTTTCATTGGAATTGTCTCTTTGAGCGGAATTGTAGTGAACGATGCTATTATCCTGATTGACCAAATCAACAAGGAGCGAGGCCGAGGCAAGAAGATCGTGGAGGCGGCCCGGAGTGCCGGAAAGATGCGTTTTCAGCCAATTTTCCTCACCACCATTACTACAGTTTTTGGACTTCTTCCTCTTTCCATTTCTGAGCCGATTTGGCGTAACCTAGGGGCTTCTATTATCTTTGGTCTGACTTTTTCTACCATGTTGACTTTGGTAATAATTCCAACTGCTTATGTGAGTTTTCATGCTAAAGATTTGAAAAAAGAAGGATCAGAATAAGTTTTTCCAGCAAGATATCTGTCGTTCCGACTGGAGCAAAGCGGAATCGAGGAATCTTAGTTTTTAGCAAGGAGAAAGAATTAATATAAGATCTCTCGACTTCCTCCTTCGCTAAAGCTTTGGTGGATAAGGTACTCGGGATGACAACTCGTTTTAATAAAAATTAGGACTTACGCGTTTGGCGACTTTTGGTGTCAAAATCTCCGCTTTTCGCTTACTGTACTATCCAGTACGCCTCGCTCAATGCTCGATTTTTCCTAAAAATTCACTCAAACATGTAAGTCCTAAAAATAATGAAAACAAAAACCAATCTAATAATCGATTTTGATAGCACTCTGGTGACGATTGAGGCGTTGGAAGAATTGGCGCAAATTGCCCTGGAAGGCAATTCTCGCAAAGAGGTGATTTTGACTGAGGTAGGAGAAATTACCCAAGCGGGGATGGAAGGCAGGATTAGCTTTCCGGAATCTTTGAGTCGGCGCTTGGCGCTGTTTTCGGCCAATCGAGAGCATCTGAATCAGCTAATTGAAAAAGCTAAAAACAGCCTGACTCCTTCTCTTGCCACTCAAGAAGTTCGAGAGTGGATCAAGAAAAATCGAGAGCGAGTATGGGTGCTTTCTGGGGGTTTTACGGAGGTGATTGAACCGGTGACGGACCAGTTAGGCCTTAAGCGAGAGCATGTTTTGGCTAACCAATTTGTCTTTAATCAACAGGGTGATATAATCGGGGTAGATCAGGCTAACCTGTTGTGTCAGGAGCAGGGTAAGGTAAAAGCAGTGCGAGCTCTTAACTTAAAAGGCGAAACGGTGATGCTGGGAGATGGTTGGACGGATTACGAAGTTAAAAAATATGGAACAGCGGAGGAGTTTGGAGCCTTCACTGAGAATGTTTATCGCAAAGAGGTGATGAAAGTGGCGGATTGGGAAGCGAAGGATTTTGGGGAGGTGATCCAATTGGTGTGACTTTTCTGAGTTAAACGCAAGTTTTTATGGGGAATAAAATTTCTGTAGTGGTGGTAGCGCATAATGAGGAGAAGTATATTAAAAGATGCTTGAGTTCTTTATCAAAACAGAGTCTGAAACCGGCAGAGGTGATTTTAATTGCTCATCTGTGTGATGATGAGACGATTTCATTAGCGAAGCAGTTTTCTGAGGTAAAAATAATAGATCTGGGAAACCCGTCTGGGACGGTTTATGCTCGGATGAAAGGTTTTGAGGAGGCTAAGAGTGAGGTGGTGGCGTTTCTAGATGGGGATGCTTATGCAGATAAAAATTGGCTTAAGGAGTTGGTTGGGCTGCTTAAGGATCCCAAGGTTGTCGGGGTGGGTGGATATGTAGCCATGCGAGGAAGTTTACTAGCTCGATTGATGAGTTGGACATTTTTCTTTTGGAGTCCAGTTTTTAAGCGAGATCACCACTTTTTCTTTTGGGGAGCAAATTTTGCTTGTCGCAAAAAAGATTATGAGAAAGGGGGGGGTCTAAAAGGTCTGATTCCCTTGAGAAAATCCTTGCTGCTTAATTATTGGGCAGAAGATCTGTATTTGTCCTTGGTTCTAGAAAAATTAGGAAGGGTAGTTTTTGCTCGAAAAGCCAAAGTGTGGGCTTGGGCTAAAAATAAAGAAAGTTGGCAGAAACGCTTTAAAAAGCAGGCTTGGGACAGTGACAAGTTATTTGATTATTTTGGTGTAAATTCTAAAAATTTAAAATAAAATTATGAAAGCAGATCATTTTGCGGGCACTTTAGTGCTGGCGGCGGCCCTGTTAGGCGGAGCTTATTTGCTCTCCCAAGGGGATTTTTCGGTACGGAATGTGGATTCTGGAGTAACTAAAAATGGAGAATTGGTAAACTCTATTTCGGTGGCGGGAGAGGGGAAGGTGTTTGCCAAGCCGGATGTTTTGCAAATGCGAGTGGGCGTCTCTAAAACAGAACGCACTACTTCGTTAGCCCTGGAAGAAGTCAATGAAGATGTGGCTAGTATTAAGGAGATTCTTTTGGGAGCCGGCTTGCGAGAAGAGGATATTAAAACCACCAATCTTTCCATTCATCCGGAATACGAATACACCAACAGCCGGCGAGTACTTAAAGGTCAGCGAGCCAGTCAAAATCTTTCTTTTAAGGTGGCTGGAGTAGACCGAGATATGCAACGAGCCACTCAAATCATCGACGAAATTAGCGAAATCAATGAGGTGGTAATCAATTCTCTAACTTTTGACATTGAGGATAAAACGGAATACTTTACTTCGGCGCGAGAGTTGGCCTACCAGAAGGCCCAGCAAAAAGCTCAAGAATTGGCAAGATTGGGAGGTCTTAAATTGCAAAAGCCGGTGAGTATTTCTGAATCCAGTGTAGATTACGGCATTACACTCATGAGACAAAATTTTGCTATGGAAGCAGACATGGTGGCTGGTCGAGGAGCTGGCGGCACTGATTTGCCATCCGGTCAATTGGAGATTGAGGCGAGGATCAGTATTGTTTTCGGCATCGAGTAGGCCCCAGATCTTCAAATTTTGAAAATTTTGGCGCCAAAATCTCCGCCATTCATTCTCGCTGTAGCTCTACTACGCCTCACTCATTGCTCAATTTTTCCTAAAAATTTCCTAAAATTTTAAAATCTGGTTGCGGTGTTGGATTTGTAGAGTTTCTGGTGCGCTTTGGTTTCTCGCTTGTGGGTTTTTAGTGTGAGCTAGTTTCAAAATCTAAAATGAGAAAAGAAAAATCGGTTAAAAAGAAAAAAAAGAAATTTGCTTGGGGCTACTGGAGCCTGGTGGTTTTAATGTTGGCAGTAACAGGGTTTATTGGCTATAATCTTTCTGATAAAGTCCAGAAGCAGAGGGTGATTGATCAAGAGATTGCTTCCTTGGAAAAGGAGATCGAAAAATTTGATCGAAAAAACAAAAGCCTCAGGCAATATATTAGTTATTTAAAAACCGATGATTTTAAAGAAAAAGAAATTAAAGACAAACTCAATTTAGTAAGAGAAGGAGAGCGATTAGTATTAGTAAGAGGTGATCAGGATTCAAGTGAGAGTCTTAAGCAAGAAGAATCCAAGGAAGCAAAAGATTCTCAGGTGGTAATAAGAAGACCGAATTATTATTGGTGGTGGCACTTCTTGTTTAGTTTGTAATTTTAGTTGTTAGATTGTCCAGCGTTGTTTAAACTTTCCTTGAGTTAATTATTGAAATT
>CAYFUG010000017.1:0-27681 GCA_964346295.1 uncultured Bdellovibrionales bacterium | reverse complement strand
TGATTTACCGACTAGGACTTGGGTTAGATTTTGGATGATTTACTTCGTTAGCTTGTGATCTTAAATAGCCTATGCTATAATGCAGTTGATAATAAAAAATAAAGAAAAAACAATGAAGAAAGTTTTCCTGGCTTTTACGGCCATGAGTTTGATGCTTGTACTTCTATTTTCCGCCCTGGGAAACAATGGGGCCTTAGCTGCTTTAAGTAAAAGCAAGCCTTGGTATGACTTCTTTCCTCCCATTCCCGGACAACCCGACGAAGTCAGAGGAGTAGACCCTATTAAGCTAAGAAAGACCGTGCGCTCTTGGTCTGAAAAACATATCAGCACGGAATTTAGGGCTGGAAAAAGACAACAACGCTGGGAAGGAATTATTACTCCTTACCATCTGTCAGAAGATGTATACGCGGAATTAAACTCCAACCTCAGTGACAACAGTATTTCCATGGATAAAGTAGAAAATCTCACCGAAGAAATTAATAACCTAAAAGAAGACGTAGCAGCTTTGAGTGGAGGGATGTCAGTAGAACCCGGAGGGCTTGATCAAGAAATTCAGTTTAATAGCACAGGATCCTTTGCGGGAGAAGAGGAGTTTAAATGGGATTATGCCTCGAATACTTTACATGTTGACGGAACTGCTGACTTTAGCAGCGCCAAAACTTTAATTAGCAGCGGCAATTATTCTGACTTACCTTCCAGCTGTAATCCAGGTGAAATATTTGTAGCATACAACGGAACAGAAGATATTCAAGTAGATAGCTGCAATTATTGGGGAGAAATTTATGTAAGAATGTATGTATGTGTAGCTGAAGATGATTGGGAGCCTGTAGTTGAAGACAATACAAGCGATTGCGGTTAACTTAGTTGTAGCGTTTTAAATAGGCCCAACTTGGGCCTATTTTTCATAACCATCTTTTTTGTCTATCAGATAATCAGTAACGAATTGCGAATTAATTTTCATCAATTATGTCAGAGTTCCTGAAAAATAAACCCCCAAAGAGCCTGAATAGCTTTTGGCTATTATACTCCCTGGTTTTTATAATTTTACTATCCAATGGATTCCTGTTTTACAAGATCAGTCAAAATAACCAGGCATTGGAAGATTTAATTGCTTCAAGTGGCCAAGAAGAAAGAGAAGGAAATAATATCAACGCTGAAAATCTGGAAACCATTCAAGATTTAATAAATGAAGTCAATGATTGGAAAACTTATTCCAATGAAAAATATAACTGGAAAATAAACTATCCTGAAAATTGGTTTGTTCTCAACGAAAATTCTAACAATGAAATTGAAAAAGTGGTTGTTTCCGGCAAAGAATTCCGTACTGGCGGAGAAACTTATTGGTCCAATTATCAAGACATTAATCAGTTTGAAAAAACAGATACTCCTGCTGATTTTAAACTATTGGCACTGGTAATTTACCAGGATGAAAATAAGAGCATGCAAGAATTCTCTCGACATCTTGGCTTTATTCCCTCCCTAGAGCCTTCGGTCGTCAATATTAACGCTAAAAACCTCTCTGGAAATCTATACATTTTGGATAAAATCAAAAATGGTGAATCCAACAACATAAACAACATAAAAACCGCAGCTATTTTTAAGCAAGATGATCTTTTTTATGTTTTTCATATAGGACTGACCGAAGTGGAAGATAAAAATGAAGCCACTATTCAAGAAATTAAAAAAATAATCTCCACTTTCGAAATCCGGCAATAAACCCTTGAACCCTTCGAATCATCTCAAAAAAACCGACCAATCTTCTTAATTAGTCGGTTTTTATTTTTTCTTTTTTGCTATATATCCAACTTTTTCTAAATTTGAATTCCTTGATTCTAATCTTTGGGTAATATCTGATTAATTCATGGCCCTTGTTCCTTAGGTAAGTACCTAGAATCGCAAAATCAACACCCGAGGGCTCTCTTATTCCTGGCTACTGACTTTCGTTACCGCTAATTTGCTTTATTGGGTGGACTATTTTCAAATCATCCTACTAAAAGTTCCTCGGGTCTTGGGAGTGATAATTTTTCTGATGATCTTTTCCGCCGCTATTTTTAAGTGGGTATTGTTCCGAGGAGGAAAAGGAATTGAAAGCATCCAAGGCGCTCCCTATTCTAAATTCTAAGTTACTTATAGACTTTGCTGCCAAAGGCTCGAGCAAGAGAATGCAAATGCGAAACCTTGGAGTAATCTTTAGCTAGAAAATCAAACTACGAATCAAGCTTTATCTTTAATTTTAAATCTTACATTCTGGAGCAAAATTGCAAATAATTTAGTTCCCAAAGATGACTTCGGATAAAAATTAAACTGTGGCTTATGTCTACCAACTCTCATTCTCATCAAAATCACAACAATCACGATGATCATTCCGCCCACTCTCCCGAGAGGTTTAGAAAGAAATTTTGGATTTCTCTGATTTTGACTATTCCAGTTTTAATTCTTTCCCCTCTGATTCAAGATTTTTTCAATTTTTCTCTCACCTTCTCCGGCGATCGCTACGTGCTTTTCTTATTATCCTCTTTACTCTTTTTTTACGGTGGCTGGCCCTTCCTTTCCGGAGCTCTCCAAGAGATTCGGGAATGCGCCCTCGGTATGATGACTCTCATCAGCCTAGCCATCAGCGTCGCCTATTTTTACAGCTCAGCGGTAATTTTTGGCCTAGCCGGCAAGGTGTTCTTTTGGGAACTAGCCACTCTAATCGACATTATGCTACTGGGCCACTGGATTGAAATGAAATCAGTAATGGGTGCCTCCCAAGCTTTAGAAAAACTTTCCGCCCTTATCCCTGACCAAGCTCACCTGATTAAAGAAGAAGGAAAAGGCGAAGGAGAAGAAGAAATTAAAGATGTTCCCGTCGATCAATTGAAGAATGGCGATATTATCTTGGTCAAACCGGGCGAAAAAATCCCCAGCGACGGAACGGTGGTCAAAGGCGAGAGCTTCATTAACGAATCCATGCTCACCGGAGAAGCTAAGCCGGTAGCCAAATCAAAGTCCGACCAAGTAATCGGGGGCTCCGTCAATCAAGATGGCTCCCTACAAATAAAAATAACCGGCGCAGGAGAAGATTCTTATCTTAATAAGGTAGTTAACTTGGTAAAAAAAGCTCAAGCTTCTAAATCCAAAACGCAAGCCTTAGCTGATAAAGCCGCCTTTTGGCTAACCTTAATAGCAATATCTGCCGGAATTATCACTTTTGCCGGCTGGCTTCTAGCCGGTCGAAACCTTCCCTTTGCCATAGAGAGAACCGCTACTGTGTTAGTTATTACTTGTCCTCATGCCTTGGGGCTGGCCATCCCCCTAGTGGTAGCAATTTCCACCACCCTCTCGGCCCAGAAAGGGCTTTTGATCCGTAACCGAACTGCTTTTGAAAATTCTCGAAAAATATCCACGGTAGTTTTTGATAAAACCGGCACCCTTACCCAAGGCACCTTTGGAGTTAAAAAAATATTTTCCCTAAAAGATCATTATCCAGAAAAAGAAGTACTCCGCTTATTTGCCGGGCTAGAAAAAAACTCCGAACACTCCATTGCTCAGGCTATTCTTCAAAAAGCTAAAGAGCAAAAAATCTCCTTGCCAGAAGTTGACAATTTTCAAGCGCTTAAAGGCAAGGGCATCCAAGGAGTAATCGAAAAGCAATCGATAACGGCCGCCAGTCCCGGCTATGTTCAAGAATTAGGGCTTAAAATCCCCACTCGACTAAGCGAAATTGAGGGCACAATCGTATTTTTGATTATCCAAGAAAAGCAAGAAAAGAACGAGAGCATTTTGGCCGGCGCTATTCAGCTTACTGACACCATTCGCCCCGAGTCTTTTCAGGCCGTTAAAACTCTCCAAGAAGAAGGCCTAAAAATATGGATGCTCACCGGCGACAATCAAAGCTCTGCTCAAAGCGTCTCAGAAGAACTAAAGCTAGACGGGTACTTTTCGGGAGTGCTACCTGATCAAAAGCAAACCAAGATCAAAGAATTGTAAAAAAAGGGAGAGTTTGTTGCAATGGTAGGCGATGGGATTAACGACGCCCCGGCCTTGGCTCAGGCGGATGTAGGCATTGCCATTGGCTCCGGAACTGATATTGCGGCCGAAACCGCCGATATCATCTTGGTTAATAGCAACCCTCAAGATATTGCCTCCCTAATCCTGTTTGGCAAAGCCACTCATCGTAAAATGCTTCAAAATCTGGGTTGGGCTACCGGATATAATGTTTTTGCTATCCCTCTTGCGGCTGGAGTCTTAGCACCACTTGGCATCCTTCTTTCCCCGGCAGTCGGCGCAGTTCTAATGTCTTTAAGTACCATAGTAGTTGCCGTCAATGCCCAACTTTTAAGACCTAAAATGAAAACTTAGGCGGCTACTAACTCGAAATTAAGGAAATTTTATGGTTTTGTTTCCGCCGCTTCGTCCTCCAAAAAGCTCCGTTTCAATCTCCATTATATTTGAGAGCTTTCCACTTCGCTTTTTTCCGTCCTTGCGTCGGGCGAGGCGCGCCCCGTCTCCGCGTTCTGTGGTGGCTTCCGAGTCCGCTCACACTTCGCAATCACCTCGCATAGGCCACTCACATCCGTTCGTGATGCCTGCTCGGTGCTTGCTTCGCGTTCGCTCGGTGACTTCGGTGGAGTCCGTGGTAACGCTAAAAAAGCGGATTGTGCCAAACTACCGAATGGCACAAGCAAATCTATATGCGCTTGCCCCAACCCTCCCTTGCGCGCGCAAAAGCCCACCCGCTAGCGCGGACTGCTCCCTTGTTTGAATTTTTCAAACATTTGCAAAACATCCGTTTCGCTATTAAGGCTCATTAAACTTTGAGGGCTTTCTTGAGCAAAGCGATTCAATTTGGACAAATTAAAATGACAAAGTTGAAAGATCTTTATCTTGGTAAAACGCAGAAGCGGAGAATCATTTTTGATAAAAAACCCAAGACGCACAAAAAGTGTTTCGTATGCTATCAGCAAGGCGAAAAGGTAGAGAAAAGGAATAAATGCGGTAGTAAGTATAGGCGGAAGCACAAAGGCTTCCATATTTTCCGCACTTACGAACGCCTGATAATCACCGATTATTTTACCCGCCGCGTAAATAATAAAGAAAATTCCTATTGCCGAAAGGAAGAAATCGAGAACTTTTTTGACTGGAGCATATTCTTTTTTTATTTCTGCAAAAGCGTTCATCGCTACAACGAAAAACAGAACTGGAACAAGCACTAACTCAACGAAAATATTTAGAGTGTAAAGGTTAATGACAAACTCCAACAGGATGATAAATTTCAGGTTATCTAAAATCACCTTTTTGAAAAATCCTTTTCCTTGAGTTGCTTTATTTGCATTGAGCAACAAAACAAAAGCCGTACCTATAAACCAATAAATCGTATCTTTGATAAGATATGGCTGCCAGATTGCTAATTTATACAAAAGAAAAACAACTAGCGATGAGTAGGTGAAAGCCGCGAAAATAGGAACAAATATTTTCCAATTAGAAAAACTTTTTAAAATCTCCCAAAGTGATTTTCTTATGTTGCTTTGCCTTATTGCCCAAACAAAGAAAAACGCGAGCCAGATAAAGACGGCTACTTCCCTAGAGTTAAATTGAGTGCCAAAGATATAAAATTCATTCATTATTTAAATCAAAAACTTCTGATAGTCGTATATTCAACACCCTCACAATATTTAATCTGCCCGATAAACCGATCCCAAATCTCTTTAGTAATTTCTTCTCTAAGTAATTGCTTGATGCCCATCACCATCCCACTGTTATATGAGAAAATATCGTTTTCAAGATCGTGAATCTCCTTACATAGTTGATATTCATCAGGTCCCATGAGATTAGGTGTTTTCTGTTTTAAGTCAAGATATTTTTTGTTTAGATCATCAATCATTTTTACGAGCTCAGAAGTATCTAAATCGTATTTCGTTAGTATTAGCCCAAGCTGAATTAATTTTTCAATCACTCTCGGATGATTGTATCCATAGCCCACTGACACTTTCTCAAAGTGTTGTTGGACAAGCCGGATGTATAAATCAATAATCTGCGCACTATCAATCTTCTCGTTTAAGTTACTATTTATCTCGTTGAGTGAAAGTTCTTGTACCCGCTCAAGATTAAAAAGAAAACTGTCGTCCACCTTATCTGTCTTGTGAAAATACCAACTAAGCGTATTGAATTGGGTTCTATATAATTTTTCTAATTTCAATTCAAACTTTCCCTGTATGCCGTAAATAATTCTTAGGTTATTTTCTACGGACTGGATAATAGGTAATCCAATCTGCTTATTTTCTAGGCCGAAACCGCGAGCAATATCCAGCAGAAAATCACTCCACCTTTCGAGTAAATCAATGTATGAGTCTCGGAGCTTTGCTTGGTTATCTTTATCCTCTAATTTAAATATCGAGTTTATTATTTCCGCCAACCACGCTTGAAAATTTATATACAATTCGCTTACTGACAAGTTAATTCCTGGAGCCAGAGCAAGGGCCAAGGTATTTTTCTTCAGGGTCTTAAATAGGTCTTTCCAGAAGATTTCATTATTTTTGTATTTATTCCAGCCAATTTTTATTTGGTTGAAAGAAATATTTACTACCTCTTTGAGAAAAGCTTCTTGCCCCTCATTCGATGAAAGGCAACTTATAATAATTTCATCCAGTGCTTGATTGATTTGATTGTGGTTAAAGTGATTATACTTAGAACTTAGAAGGCTGTTTGAGACTTTCGAGATTGATTTTATTGCTTCCCATATCCAGTCCCTTTCTTTGGTTTGAACTAGCTTACTAATAAGCCCTAAGTAATAACCCAAAACTAGACTCAGGATCGGATTTTCGCCTCGTGACCCTATGTTGTTATCGGCATATTTAAAAACAAGCAGATTGGCTATGATATTCTCATAAACATTCAGCAAGAAATATATGTTTTCCTTCCGCTTATCTTGAATTATTCGGTTGCTTATAGATTCAAAATATTCAAGAATCTTTGCGGTAAAACCTTCGTCTTCAAACGTATACGCTCCCCAGAAGCTCGCTGGAACTCTAATGATATGGCCGTTTCGTAAACTGAGATGTTTTAGGTAAACATCATGAATATATCTCAGCGTTAAATTGAACGAATTGATCTCATTTTTAGAGAGGAGCCTAAGCCCTATTTCGTATAGATATTTTACATTTTCAAGCGGTATAATATTCCAGTTTGGGTTTGATTTGTATTGAACCGCCAGGGAGAGATTCTTGCTTTCTTCTTTATATTCAAAAATTTTATTTTGGATGTGCGCCTGTTTCTTCAATTCTTTATTTGCATATTCAAGCTGATGAACTGCATCGTCTTTTATCTTGACGAGTGTAGTTTCTGGGTTAATTCTCTTTCTTAATTCTTTGTAAAGAGAATAGATCAAAAGAAATGCAAGGAAAAGTATTGAAAGCAGTATTTCGATTACAAAATATTGAAAGAAAATCGGCACCAAAAAAGATGCGACCGTCAAAATAACCAAGCTCCAAAATATATATTTCTCTTTTTTGTCTTGAATGAACTTGTTTAAATACTGGGTTGAAAATAAGTCCGCTGTACTTTGGAGAATGAATGTTGAGAATGAGAAAATAATAGCGATTGAGGCACCAATGATTCCCGCTGTTGCAAACCCGATACCCCGTAAATCTTCTGGCGAGGGTGTAATTCCCAAATAAATCAATCCTCTTTGGATCAAAAATAATGCAATGGAGAAAATGAAAATATAAAAAAGTATCGAGTCAGCGAAAAATATCAGCGTACGCTTAAAAATAAACCAGTGACCATATAGCCACTGCTTAGACTTATAGAAATACAAAAATCCTTTCTGCTTCAACGATAGGGTATTGGATTTTTCGTTTTCTTTATCCATTTATTTTCCAGATTTTCTCCGGTTATCGTCTTTGCACAACAACTGACAATTCTTCGCGTTAGTTTTTCCGCCCTCGTGCCATGGGGTAATGTGGTCGGCTTCCATTTCGGAAATATCAAACTTTTCTTTGCAAAATGCACAAACGCCCTTTTGTCTTTCGTATGCCTCTCGCTTCATGTTGTCGGTAAAGGAACGGATATTTAAATGCCGCTCGTCTTGAGTCAAAACATACGGATAGATGCCCGATTTTTTCGTTACATCCTCGTCCTGCATTAACTTGGCAACTTCGGTTTCCAGTTTCTTGGCGTTTAGCTTTTTATCTTTGAATTGATTGTATAGCTCACCCCAACTCACGCTCGCCATTTCTTTTCGGTAATTAGGAAAGATTTTTCGCACCCACGCAATGACGTTTTGGAAATACTCCCATAATTCGTTAGCGTTTTTGTCGTGCTGATGTTTCGCCATGTAGTCCGCGACTTCGCCGTTGTTTATCCACGAAATTGCGGTTTCTAAATATTCTTGACGAATCGGTGAACCTTTTAGAAGTGAGCCGCCATCGTTGGCGAGTAGATACGCCGCGCAATTTGTTTTGCTAAATTTCAGCTTGGCGTCTGAAAGCCATGGTCCGGTATAGACGGCGTTGCGTAGCTCTTGATCCGTCAATCTTTCACCCGCGATGTTGATAGTTTTGAACCAGTCCAATCGTTCTTTATCCGTTCCCTCGCAGAAATAAATCATCAGTTCGTAATCCAAAATCTGGTCTTGTTCTTCTTTGGTCAAATTATGGAAAAAATAATCGTTAATCGAAAAATCGCCGTTCACATATTGACCGATACTGATAGTGCGCTGTTGACCATCCAGCATTTCATAACCACCATCGTCGCGCACCATCCAGTACATTACGTTGAGTGGAAAGTTTTGTTTGATTGTCTGAATCACGGCGTCGCGTTGGTGGCCTTTATAGACAAACTCTCGTTGATATTTTGGGCGAACATCAAGGTCGCTACCATACGCAACAACACCTTCCTCGGCGCTATCTTGGTAGCCCTCAATTACTTTGCGTATTGGGATTTGATGTAATTCAATTTTCATATTATTTCTTATGCTTTATTAACAAACGAGCATAGGTCGGTTTAAGTTCGCTCTTGATTTTTATCGCAGCACGCCTATTCAAGTCATTGTATTTTGGTGAATCTTCTTGAGTATATAACTTTGTCCGATATTCATTATTTGGATCCCTGTCTGTAATGCCCAAAATTTCAAATTGTTTTGGATTGTATTTGTCAAAAAAGGTTATTGGGACACCCATCACACCCTTATAATCCATTGGAATCTCAGAAACTTTTGAGACTTCAATTGCATCGTAGTTGTCATATTTAGGGAATTCTTTAGGCGTGTATTTTTTATAGAGTGTTAAGGGTTCATGGCGCTTTGCTATATCTAAGTTCGTATACCATCCAACATTGCCAAACTTTTTTATTGTTCCGTCGGGTTGCATAAATTCCTTCACCTTCCCATAGCCAGACCAAAGTTTATTCTTCTGGATCAATTCAAAAAAATCCATGTAAGTTCTTGCATTATCGTTCCCAATAATCAAAAACTTCTTATTGTGTTTTACTAACTGCTTTGTATACTCCCGAAAAAGCGAGAACGGCGGATTTGTTACAACTATATCTGCCTCTTTCAATAGCTCAATACACTCCTCGCTACGAAAATCGCCATTACCTTTAAGCGGAGTGGCGGTGTTCTTATCGTGCTTCAATAGATGTTTAACATCTTCAAGGTTTATTGCACCATCGCCGTCCATATCCGGCACTTCTTTGATTTCCATTTTGAACGGCTCTTTGCCTTTCGGTTTCAATCCTTCAACCTCAAACAATGGCAATTGACCTCCGACAATTGGTGACTTGGTATAGCTCGTCGTGACGAGCTTTTTTAATCCAAGCGCATTGAAATTTGCGGCAAAATATTTGAAAAAGTTGCTTTCAAACGGATCATCACAGTTGCAGTACACGACTTTACCACGAAACTTATCTTTGTAGTGTTTTAGCTCTTTTTCAATATCAGCAAGCAGAGTATAAAACTCATCATTCTTCACTTTAGCTGCTCTATGGAGATTTGAGTTTAAAGATTTTGCCATAACTATTTTTGAATTAAATCGTCAACATCAACCTCAAGGGCCTTGGCGATTTTTGAGAGAGTGTCGATGGTCGGATTCTGATTTACTCCGCTTTCAATTTTCACAACCGTATTGAGCGACAAATCACCCAAACGAGCCACCTTTTCGAGAGAGTAGCCTTTTTGCGCTCGTATCTTTTTTAAATTATCTGCAATTTTCATAGTCGGTTGTTGTATAATTTGGTATATAGATTATAATATAAAGTATAGAATCTCTATATTTAAATCATAGCTAATTTACGTCCGATTGTAAACCATTAGCGAAGCGGCGGAACCAAAACCATAAAATTTCCTTTCATTTTTTTAGCGGCTCCCCCCACACCCCCCAGCCCCCCGCCGAAAATGGATCGGTAAGGAAATTTATGGTTTTGGCTTGCGACTGGAAGGAGCACGAGGCGCGCATTGTTCGCTTCACCACAGAATCCGAGCGTACGATTTGGGGAAAGAGTCATCACGCACGCGGCGCGTGCGAAGTCAATCAAAATCCTGCGGATTTTGCTCGTACATTGTTCGAACTTCGTCCAGAAAACACCGCCAGGTAAATAAGGAGGAAAAATCCCTTCGGAATCCTTCCTCCTTATTTAATTGGCGGAGAGGGGGAGATTCGGGGTCAGCTCACTAAACTCATCCTTCGCCTTCGGCTTGGATTCGTTAAGTGGCTCCTCCCCGGGCTCGCCCAGCTCCAAACTCGCAAGCTCTTTTGTCTGGGCTCCGCCTTTCTCATCTCCCTCCTCACACAAAAATAAGGAGGAAAAATCCCTTCGGAATCCTTCCTCCTTATTTAATTGGCGGAGAGGGGGAGATTCGAACTCCCGAAGGCTTTGACACCTTGCCCGCTTTCCAAGCGAGTGCACTAGGCCACTATGCGACCTCTCCAGTTTTTAATTCTTACAATCCTAATCCATTGAGATACAAGCTCCCGTTGATTTATCGTAGACCCCTCTTAAACACTCACACCTTGCATTGATCCATTTCCCATGAGTTTTCTCACAACTTAGCCTCACTATATTTTCCCAAAATGAATAGTCGCCGTAAGGCATTCCAACAGAAGCCTTAAAAGCCTCGCCTCCCGGTCCTCCGTGAGTAGTTCGGCAATATCCCGTCTTCTTATTATACATCTCTTCTTGTGTCTGTCCCAGATCTTCTTCAATTGGACATTCACACCCATTTTCACTAAATGTTCCCCCACTTAACTCACAGTTATGTTTAATCAACTTGCTTAAAATCATCCAATTTCAAGCTTCCTCTATCAAAATTTTGCTTAATTAAGCCACTTTCTTGTCCACTAGGAACAGCTTCAATCCGGCTTAAATGCCAAGAATAAACTCCCCCTCCAGCCAAGATTACTGCGAGCAAGGAAAAGACAGCTATTTTAATATTTTGAGACACTTTAAAGAATAACTAATGAACTAAATTTAACCAATCTCCTCCCAAAGTCAACCACTCTCCCCTTCTCAATCTCCACGCCCTCTCTTTTTAGCAAAGTTTGCTTCTTAACGCAACTGGAGGCAAACCCCCCGATTCCTCCCGTGCCTTTCACCACTCGATGGCAAGGCACCTTGGGTGCAAATGGATTTTTATTGAGAGCATTTCCTACTGCTCGAGCCGCTCCCGGCTTCCCCAACGCCTTAGCAATTTGACCATAAGTTGTCACTCGACCCAAAGGAATCCGGGTCGTTACATCGTACACTCTTTGCTCAAACTCACTGGGCTTTTTCATGTTTCATTTAATATAAAGCCATTATCACTGTCAATCCAAGCGACTTGCCGACCAAAGCTTTGGCGGAAAAATACAATCCCAGAAGAAGTTAAGCATCAAAATGAGCCGCACTAGAAGTACGGTGAATGAGTAGCGGAGATGAGATAATGAGTAGCGTAGATTTTGACAACGATATTTTCAAAATTTGAAAGCTCTGCGCTTCTTACTCGGTGCCCCAGATAATAGAAGCCTTCCTCTTCTCGTGAATATCCCTCAAGGCTAACTTAAGACGAACATCCTCTTGGCGCAAACTAGAAAGTCCCCTCAACTCGTCCAGTGTTTTGGCCCAGACAATTCTCTTGCGACCTCTTTTGCGACCATTCGCTTGAGAATCTTCTATCACCCCCGTTTCCCGAGCGGCCTGCGGTCCCAACAGATAACTAACCAGCAATTTTCCAAACTTGGAACGCTTATCTAGGGCCACATCATTGTAAGGAGATTTTTCAGCCGTCACAACTACCTCTTTCATAGTCTTTACTACCTCTATCGGATAACGCCCCACCGCTGTTTCATTACTCAACATTACCGCGTCAGCATTGTCCACCACTGCATTAGTTACATCAGAAATTTCCGCCCGGGTCGGACGAGCATTACCAGCCATAGAAGCCATCATTTGAGTAGCTACGATTACTGGCTTCTGCTCTCGTAAGCACTTATGAATAATATCCTTTTGATAAACCGCCACTTTTTCTTGAGGCTCCTCAATCGCTAAATCTCCCCGAGCCACCAAAATTCCATCCGATTCCTCTATTAGACTATCCATGTTCCTGATAGCCGTTGCTCGTTCAATTTTAGAAAATATCCATAGAGGGCTTTTCTGCCTTCTCTCTTTAGCCTTTCCTCTCAGCTTCTTTTCTACAATATGATCAATAATCTCCCGTAAACTTAATAAATTCTTGCGGTTAGAAACAAAAGAGACTGCCAAGAGATCAATATCTTGAGCCAAAATAAACTCTAGATCTTCCAGATCCTTTTCGGTTAAAAATCCCAGATAATGAGAAATAGCAGGGATGTTAACTCCTTTCCGCGGCTTAATTTCTTCTCCCGCTAAAACCTCCGCTACCACTCCCGCTGTTTTCTTTTCTACCACCCTCAACTGAATTAAACCATCCTCAATGAAAATTACTTTTCCCAGAACTAAGTGCTCATAAAAACCAGACCAATCCAAAATTAAAGATTTCTTGCAACCATACTTTTCCTTACAATGCAGATCAGTCACCAAAATCCGCTCTCCCTTTTCAATAGAAAAAGCTTTTTCATTGGCAACTCGAATCCGAGGGCCTTGGATATCCGCCATAATACCCACTTTGACTCGCATTTCTTTTTCCGCAGCTCGAAGGTTTTTGATCAGCATTTTATGATTATCGTAAGTCCCGTGCGAAAAATTCAAGCGCGCCACATTCATTCCATTACGAATCATTTTAATCAGAGTCAACTTCTTCTCGGAAGCCGGTCCGATCGTGGCCACAATTTTAGTTTTCTTCATATTTTTTCGTGCTATTTTTTGTTTTATTTTTGTTTTATGAAAATTTCGATATACATGATGCATTAAAGACTATTTTGTGGAGACACGAAGCAAAACAATTCACCCTCTTATTTACAATCAATTATTTTAAATTTTAATTCCTCTGCTGTTATTTTTTCTGTTTTAGGTGGTTGTGATACAAATACATCTTGTAATAAATATATATATTTATCTGATTTTCCAATGACTTCTGAATCGCTAAAGGCGCCACGGCCTTCTATTTTGGAAAAATATTCATACTCTTTTTCCGACATTCTTCCAATAGAAAACCACCTGCCATAATAACCATGTTGATTAGGCTGAGTATCTTTTTTTCTAAAATCAATTAAATTCGTTGCTTTTTCATCAACTACCGCTTCATAGTTTTCTGCGTAATCAGGTAAAGTTATCTGGAAACAAAGTCTGTTATTTGTATAAACAGGAAATCCCTGCCCTTCACTTTTTCCTCTGAATTCATTTTGTGAATCATTAAGCCAATCTGGAATAAAATTTTCATCCAAAATGTCTTCGTCAACATTATGTTGTTCAGTAAGATTTGTTTTTTCTTCAAATTCATTTTCTGATTTTATTGTATCGTCGTTTTGTTCATTTACCATTGAAACATCTTGATTGCAGCCGGTTATTAGGATGCCTATCATTAAGATTATGGATTTAAGTAAAAATGTTTTTTTCATAGTGTTAAAAGTTAAAAAATAAAATGACGAATTTAAAATTTTTTGGTATTGCTAATAAAGTATAGCTTCTAAAGTTCTTAGTTTGTCATCCCGAGCGCCTTGCCCGCCGTAGCCTTGGCGAAGGAGGGAGTCGAGGGATCTTTCTTGTTATTAGCTAACCTGCCTGCCGGCAGGCAGGCAGGGATTCCTCCATTTCGCTTCGCTTCAGTCGGAATAACAATAGCTGTGTATTTTTAATTAGCAATACCAAGGTTTGCTTTTCAATACTTCAGATAGCCTTAAACTAAAACCAAGGCCAAGCACTCAGATCCTAGAGATTAAACTTCTCGGCCCAATCCCCTACCAATGGCAACTTTTTAAACTCTCCATTACTAACATTCACCAATCCCATGATAGAAAAAATCAACGCTACCAAATGAATCAGCGCTCCTAGTCCAAAAAGAGGCAACAATACTCCTCCCAAAACCCAACCAAGCGTTATTACCAGGCCCTGCTTGGCATGGAATTTGCAAAATTTGCTTTCTGGCTTGACCAAGAGCGGCACCAAAAACAACAATCCAATGTAACTCAAATAGGCAATCGCACGGTTTTCTTCGATGTCTTTTTGGTCTGCTGCCGTTCTCTTGTTTTCATCACTAGAAGACTGACCAGCAGAATCTTTTTTAATAACTTCCTTGGAGGTCTTTTCACTATTTTTATCTTCGCTCATAATATTTAAATTAAAGAATTAATTGACTTTATTAAAAGCCTTCTTAGACATTTTTATTTTAACGCATTGCGGAACTTTTGACAAATGAAACTTTCGAATAAAAAATTAATCCCCGTTTCGCAGTTTTGCGACTCGGGGATTAATTGCAAGCCCTTTTAATCAAGCGATAAAGGTCTCTCCAGGAACTAACTCTTTCGATTCCTCGCCCCGAACAATTAAGATTATGGGGCTGAGAAAAAAGAACTAAACCAATAGCTTTATCGTCTGCCAAAGGAGTTAACTTCTCCCAGTCATCATCGATAAATAAATCGGCCCCTATACTTCTTATAATGGAATTCTTTTGAGTTCTTCTTCCAACGCCAATAAAATCTTTCAGCAAGAATGATATTCCCTGTACCCGAGAAAATTTCCTGGCAATTTCTAAGGACAACCCCTCCCTGGAAGTAACCACAAAAATTTCGTGACCCTCTCTCGCAAGCTTAGGAAGAAATTCTGTAACTCCATCTAGAAGCCTCATCAACGGGATAACACCCTCGTCTCGATAAGTTAGGCATTGGATTAAGTAGTACTGCTCAAGGCTTAGGGGTGTTTTCCCTTCAACAATTGAAGCTCTTTTTAGTAAAAGAGGGTTAACTTCCATCTCCAAAAACAACTTCGCAAAAAGGGCCTTTAAATATCCATTCCAAATTGAAATTACACCGTCAAAATCAAGAACTATTCTCATGGCCTCCTCCTCCTTTATTTTTTCTAGCCTGCAATTTAGCCTAAAAATAGCACCTCAAACAAAAAAGGCAAGCCTACCACAAAACTCGCCTCTCTAAAGTAAGTCTCCAGAATAGAAACTACAAACTAAAACTACTGACTAATTCAGACTTCCATTCCACGAAGTTTCGCAATCCTCTCCTCCACCGGCGGATGGGTCAAAAACAACTTAGCCAAGCCTTTTCCTCGCTTGCCTTTGAGGGGATTAACAATATACAAGTTCGCCGTCGCCTTATTGGCCGTTTCCAAAACCTCTCTATCACCGGAAATTTTTTCCAAAGCGCTGGCCAAGCCCTCTGGATAACGAGTCAACAAGCCTCCGTCAGCATCCGCCAAAAACTCTCGCTTGCGTGAGATCGCTAATTTCATAACAGTGGCCGCCAGAGGGGCTAAGAGTGCCAAAACAATGGCTGCAATAAACAGCACTAGTTGCACTTGGCCGCCTCCTCGATCATTATCGCGGTTGCCGCCCAACCAAGTCCAGCGTAAAAAGAAGTCGCTCAAAAGAGCTACAAATCCCACCATTACGGTAATCAAAGTTCCCAGTAAAATGTCGCGGTTACCAATATGAGAAAGCTCGTGAGCAATCACCCCTTCTAGTTCATTTTTTTCTAGCTTCTCAATAATCCCGCTGGTCAGAGCAATCGCCGCGTGCTCCGGATCCCGCCCCGTAGCGAAAGCATTAGGAGCGCTATCAGGAATGATGTAAATTTTAGGCACTGGCAAACCAGCCGTAATGCAAAGATTCTCCACTAAGCGATAAATTTGCCGGCCGTTCTCCCGATTGACTTCTTTAGCGCCACTAATTGCCAGCACGATTTTATCACTCCACCAGTAGGCCGCAAAATTCATCACCAGGGCCAAAATCACCGCTACATAGAGAATAATCGAGTTACCAAAGGCCTGGGCGAATACCCAACCGACTGCGATCACAAACACCAAAAACCCGGTCAAATAGACCCAAGTCAAACGAGTATTGGAATCCTTATGAGTATATAATGTCGCCATAGAGTTAAATTAGTTAATTTTCAACAATAGTTTCATTCTTTACTTTGTAAATCAAGTTAATATACGAGTCCTTCAAAAAATTGCACGATTCCAATTCTAAGGCCTTAATCTGTTTTAGATCTTCTCTTTTATGCAAAGAATCCCCATCTATTAATGTTGGAGTGTTGGTTCCTCCAATCAAGCAAGGCGCCACCACGATGGAAACCCTGTCAATTAATTTCCTTCTCAAGAGCGTAGCATTCAAAGATCCTCCTGACTGAATAGTAAGTCTTTCTATGCCGTATTTACCTTTCAACTTCTCAAACAGATCAACAAAATCAATCTCTTTTGAGTACTGAATCACTCTCAAGTTGTCAGCATTAACTCCCTGCGCTGGATGAGAGTCATTGGCAGTCACCACCGTAAGAGAATTAAATTTCTTCAAAAGATGTTCTACCCCGCTGATAGCTAAGTTTTCGTTGTCTACAATAATACAATTAGCAGGAATCTTTTTTGGCTCATCTGTCCTATTATTTACATCTAAGGATTTACACTTTTTTGTCATAACTTTTCCGGTAATCAAGAAATGCAAGTCAGTTTGCTTTTCTAGGTCATAATACTGCTGCCGACCCTCTTTAATCCCTTGGATTTTCTGATAATCAGAATCGACGTCCATTTCGTCGGTATCTCCGGTGGAAATCTTGCCATCCAAAGAAGACAACATAAATAAAGTAGTGATCGGCCTCTTCGAGGACTTTCTATTAGTATGACTTGTTAAGGAGCCTTTTTTCATTGAAAATTGTTTAAAAATTTGAAATTTGAAATTTGAAATTACCTTATCTCTCAACCTCAAAAGACTTTTTGCCAGTTCCTCCTTTATGAAAGGGGACTAGGGAGATTGCCCACTGACTATCACCTCCTCACTTCAAACCGACCCTCTCTAATTTGGCTTTTAACCTCCGCACTCACTTCCGAATCCCTCGCCAATCTTTCTAGTAATTTTTCTCGCTGCTGACTGGGAGCAAAAATCAATTGCCGCTCGTCATTCACATTAAGCGGCGCTAAGTTAAACTCCACACTCTCCTGATTAAGACGAAGACCTACCACTAAACGCTCTTGCACTTCGGGCGAGAAATACTGATCAAAAATCAAATTTCCCAGCGAATAGAAAATTACTCCCCGTTGCTCTCCCGACTCTGACTGATAAATCTCCACTGGCTCCACCACATGAGGATGGGCTCCGATAATCAGATCCGCCCCGGCCTCCACCAATTGATGAGCCTCATTTTGCTGGCGACCAGTGGCAGTGAGCTTATACTCCGCTCCCCAATGTGCATAAACTATGACATAATCAGCTATTTTTGTCAATCGAGTAACTTCCATTTTTACCTGCTCTAAATCCGCCCCTCCAAACCAGTTGTAGCTGGTTGAAGCAATTTTCTGACCATTAATTTCCCGCACTAAGCTTCCTTGATAAGGGGTTTGAGTCTGGGTCTGAAACTGACTGGGAGTAGCCGTCTCTGAACTCTCGGAACTAGAGCTAACACTAGCCTCCGCAACTTCCCCCGCTTGGGGACCGGAAAAGTATCCTAAATAACTAACTTCTTGATCATCTAAAAACGCATAAGTCTCTTGTAAACCGGCCGAACCAAAGTTGAGTGCGTGATTATTGGCCAAACTTACTGCCCCAATCCGATTATAAGCGAGAAACTTTCGGGACTGTTCCGGATCAAAAGTAAATCGAAAGTGATTAAAATTATCCATGCTCGCTCCCAGGGATACTGATAGATTAGTAGTGATTGCTCCTTCCAGATTAACCCAATTGAGATCTTGACTCCAAAAAATTCTTTCTACCGGCTTGGTTAGGTGATCCACTCCTTTCTCATTAATTAAAGAGCGAATATTTCTATCCAGCATTACATCACCCCCAAATAGCAAGTGGGCACTCTCTGCTTCCACTTGAGGTGCTTTTTGACTACCTCCACTTTGAGTCAGCTCTTTTGCTGCGAATTTCCGAGAAGTGAAAAATCCAGTAATATAACTAGTGACCTCTCCTGGCAAGGCTTGGTCAGCAAGCTCTCCGGAGTTAGCGTTTTGTAGAAAATTGAACTGCTCAGCACCTTGAGATTGCGCCATTTGAAGAGTCAAATAGAGGCCCTCGGGACAATCCACATCCAAGGAGTAAACTTGCTCCAAGTCAAAGTTGCTGATCACCTCCAAGGATTTTTGATCATGAAAACGAGCCCAATTCTGGTCTAAATAATGAGAAAAGTCGGCTGAAAGAATCAACAAAGTTTGTCCATCTTGATCTAACTCCTCCAACCCTTGAGCTAATTTTTTAACTTGACTAGAACTATAGCCCGACTTAATCATCAGTGGCAAAACCTGGGCTTGAGGAAAACTTTTTTGAATAAAAGGTAGCAAGTTTTCAATACCGTGTTCACCTCGAAAATCCGGGTTTTCCACTTGAGCTAAATCTTGGGACTGAAGACTCTTGGAGACCGCCTGGTCTATTTTTAGTTCACTGAAGCGCTCATCCCAAGTCTGATCGGCAGTGATGACCCAGTCGTTGCCTTTTTCAGAATGGCTGGAGCTTACCAAAATCACTCTTTTAACTTGACTAGAAGCAACCTGATTAAGTTCTGAGACTCTTCCAAAAACATCTCTAATAAGATCTTCCGCCATCAAGTGGTGGGGAGCAATCATCACTTTTACTGGAATTCCCCCCTCCTCTTGAAATAAATCTGAATTGACAACCTCTGCCCCCTCTACCTTCGGACTGCCACTACCAAAATCGCCCCACCAATCTAGTCCCGCCAAAAAACCAAAGCCTAGAACAAAGCCCCCTACTCCAATTAAAGCAATTTTTTTGAGAAAAAATCTATCTTTTAGCATTCCTTAAAAATCAACTCAGATCTTCCTCGCTGAAGACCTTAATGCCGTGCTCTTTTAATAATTTAGTGGTTATGCCATCCCCGGCAACAACCTTTCCAGAAAAACTTCCGTCGTAAATTTCTCCACACCCGCAAGAAGGCGACCGTTGTTTAAAAATAGCCTCTTTACAATTGAGCAACTTGGCAATCCGCAAAACCTCACGGGCTCCTCTCAAAAAAGCCGCTGTGGACTCTTCTCCGTTTTTAGAAAAAACCTTATTTTCCCTAATTTCATAAGGACCACGAGGAATTGGCAAGCCACCTAATTGCTCCGGACAAACCGGAATCAAAGTCTCTTTTTTGGCCAATTTTAAAATATTTTTATTAGCCTTACTTCTGCCATTATAACGACATTTTATCCCCAGCGAACAAGCACTGCAAATCTTCATGTGCTTAGTATAACTAGATTAAAGTAGTACTTGATTTCACAATTTAGAACTCAATTCTTCTTTAAAACTAAATCATTCTTCCGTGACTAATCACATTCGGTTTTAGAAATAAATTCCTCCCTTAAGAAAGCCAAGCGACGACCAAAGGGATCTACCCAAAAAACCACGGGGCGCTTAGTTGGAAGCTCCTCTCCTCTCTGATCAAATTGATCCTTAGCAAGTAAACCTCTCTGAAAAAACTCTTCCAACTCCGGTGACTCAATCGAACCAAAGCCGTATAAAGAGTCTCCCCGCCTTGTCCTTCCTATCCATTTTAAATCTCCCGAACTCACTTCTTGGCTCCAATCATAAACAAATAATCTCGAGTCTTCGCATTCTTCAGGACGATACTTATAACTCCTTTCATTGATCAAGCCATCATTCCAAGTAGCCTCAAGAACTCCACTAGAATCAAATAAACCTTCCAAGTTTAGCTTATAGGTAATCGTGGTGCCATCAGGAGCTTTAATATAAAGACCTCCGGCTCCAAAAATATCAACATATTTTTTTTGAACCTCCCCTTTTTTATTTCTAGTTAAATAACTATTGAGCTCCTCCTTCTCCGGATCCAGATCAACCTTGAATTCTGCGCTATCGGTTATCCAAATTTGCCCCCACTGCGGATGCATTAAAGCTTCTTTAAGCTTTGCCCCAGAAAAAAAAGCTTGCTCAGAAGAATCCATCTCCAACTCCTGCCTTCCCGAATCAATTACCAACTTAACGGGATAACTCAATTCTTCAATTTTCACTCGATAACTCTTAAAAGTTAACTCATCTTTTTGAGAGAAATAGCGCTTTATCACCTGCTCCAGATGACTTTGCTCCCACTCTCTCTCTACTCCTCCTCCGTGATAGCCCAATAAAAAAATAAATTCTCCTCGATCATTCCGAATCACTCGATGAAAATCCAGACTAAAATCCGAGCCTTCTTGAATAAAAGATTGAAACAAGAGCAAATCACTCCCAGCAAAATTGCCCTGGATAATCTCCCCCACCTTAAAATACCTCACACCTCTCGAAAAATACCCTTCTGATCCAGAAATTTCCTTAGCGCCCTGATAAGTGTCTAATGTTGTTAAGCCTAAATTTTCCAATCGCTCTGGCTCCTGCCACTCTATCCAACCTTCCTTTATTACCTCGCTGACATAAATAGTTTTGATTTCCTTTCCTTGGGGAAAAAAAGCTTCTTCTTTATTAGAACCATCCCCTCCTGAATCTTCCTTGGATGCTGTCACTGAAACTTGCTGCTGAGCTAATTTATCCAAAAAGTAACTTCGAGTAACCGAATAACTCCCAACTCCCGCCACCAGAGCGGTCAAGAAAATCAATAAAACAACGGTTCCGTGCTGACACCAAAACCTCCTCCAGGTTTCTAATTTAGAATTAATTTTTTCTTTCATTTCCAGTATTAGTTTTCTGAACTTACTGTGTCAGCAATGATTTTACTTCCTTTGTAAATCTAAGCTAAATTTTACCATTAGACTTAAAAAAATAAAGTCGGCTAAATACCGACTTTATTTTTAATAAAATCAAACTCTAAAAGTTTAAGGTCGGTGTCAAAAAAATCAAGGCGCCTAAGCTATCCACCTCCCAAGTTATGATTAAAATTTTACCTCCACATTCTCTTTTTCGCTTTCTTCCACTTCAAAAAATTCATAATCGTTAAACTTGAGCATTCCGGCGATTAAGTTGGTAGGGAAAACTTGAATTTTAGTGTTAAAATCTCGCACATTGCCGTTGTAAAAACGCCGAGCCGCTTGAATTTTGTCTTCAGTGTCAGTCAACTCGCGCTGAAGCTCTAAAAAGTTCTGATTAGCCTTTAGGTCGGGGTAATTTTCCGAAACTGCAAATAAGGACTTCAAGGTGTCGGAAAGCATATTTTCGGCTTGAGCTTGGTCCTTAGGGCTCTGTGCTTGCATCGCCTGAGAACGAGCCTGCGTCACATTTTCAAATAACTCTCGCTCGTGAGTAGCATAACCTTTTACAGTACTCACCAGATTGGGAATTAGGTCATGCCTCCTTTTTAACTGTACATCAATATCGGCCCAAGCTTCATCTGTCCGGTTTCTAGCTTTAATTAATCCGTTGTAAACAACCACCAACCAAGCTCCCACTAAAATAACTAGCCCTCCCAGTACTAACAAAATTATAGTTGCGACTCCCATTTTAGTTATAAATTTTAAGATTTAAACAAAATTACTCTCCCTGAATCGTCAGTTTCACTTTTATAATTATACACTAAATATTTAAACAAATCAACCCTTCCCGAATTTTCTCTCCCTTCCCGATCTTACTCAAAGCTTATTGGTACTAATTAATATGACAATTGACATTCTCTACTTCACAAACCACCACTTCTTGATCCTCTCTTCCTACTACTAACTTCTCTTCAGAAGTAGTTAAATACTCAAAGTCGGCATTTTCTAGACCCTGAATATTACTCAAGTTAGGCCACTTATAATCAATAATAATAGGATTGGAGCAAACTTGCCCCCCGCCTCGATCCGTATTATCGGGAGGAAGAATTTTGCCTCCTCCGTTTTTGCAAATAGTAATAACCGAAATAATTGGAGCCATAGTAGACTGCAGAGAAGCTTTTTGCATCCGATCCTTAGCTCCATTTAAATTAACCACCACAATAGCTCCCAAAATACTGATAATAGCTACCACTACCAAAATTTCCAGCAAAGTAAAACCTTTAATGTTATCTATTTTTTTAAAAAATCCCTTCTCCATTGAGGTGCTAGTTTGTTAAGGGTGATTACCTAATTTTATAACTATCCTAAATCCCGGCTGATCACCTAGTTTCTTTGCCGGTGATTTAAATCCGGACTGTATTATTTGCATAATTGAGTTCCTTTATAGCAAAAAGGATAGCCGCTAAGGGGAGAACGATTACTCTGGGCCTTTCTTATACAACGAGCCTAACTGAAGTTGATTAGGAATGAAATCATAAACCCGAATATCATCTAAATAGCCCTTAAAATAAGCATCTCCATCCCCCGGAAACAAGCTCACTTTTCCAATTTTATTCAACTCTCCATCATCCAATATACCAGCACCCTCCTCCATAAGACTTAAATCACCCCAGCGACAATCACTGTTGCTTTCGTCAGAAAGGCTTCCTCTTGCCTCATCTATACAAATCCTCCAATTATTTCTATCGTTAACAGCGTCTTCGGTTTTGTCTCTTGAAATGGCCACAAAATGCCAAGGGCTTCCGGTAGTTACTCCGTTAGGGTTTCCCATTATCTCATAGCTACCCGAGGAGCAACCTCCTTCGTCTCGAACCCCTGAAAAAACTCTTCCCCCACCCAAAGCCGCCCAAACATCTATCCCGTTTGATCTGTCATATCCTCCAATTATACCCTGTCCATTGTTATCCAAGAAACATGCTCCCGGGCCACTACCCTGCTCACTGGTCCTAACCCAAAAAGTCAAAGTTACCTGATTTTGATTAAGCATCTCCCCCAAATTATCTCCCCCCACTTCTAAATAATCGTTACTCCCATCAAACTGCAAGCAACTAGCATCGGTATCATGACAATGAGAGCCTCCGCTTCTCCAGCTAGTCCCTTGCATCGTAGCATTGCTACTGCTTCCCGGAGAAGCAGAATCTTTAGCCGGCCCATTAGGTCCATCTTCCGATCTTTCTAACTTCCACCAAGCTACGGGGGCCGGCATCAAATTCACTTCGGTTTGCAAAGCTCGTACTGCCTTCTCGTCCCCTCGGCCATAGGTACCTACAGATCGAACATAAAAAACCTCAGAAACTAGATCAGTTGGTCTCAGAAACTTTCCGTCTCTGTCTAGAAAGTAAATCTCACACTGATAATCTGAGTTAGAATTACTCTCAAAAATAGAATTCGGACAAAAAAGTTTGTCCCCATCCCATCCAGCACTAGTCCCTAACATAAACTGGTCAAACCCAATGCCTGCTATAGGAGTACTAGGATCAGTATTCTCTCCACTAGAATAATCTCGAAAGTACTTCATCGACCATTCGATACCACTATCCGCCGCCTGAAAAGCCGGTGCGCTATTAGATACTGCCGTGCTCATCTTTCGTTGCAAAATAGAAACCGCAGATACTGAGGCCACCAAAAAGGCGGCTCCAATTAACAAAACAGCTACCAATACTAAGGCTGATCCCCGCTGATCTCCCCAAAAGACTCGCCGCTTAAGCCAAGCGGTTAACCTAAAATAAGCTTTCATTGTGTTTGATTTTTATTCCTTTATTTTAGAAAATTTCCCAAAAAATAGTGCGCTAGCGCGCAATTTTAGAAGTCTTTTTAAGTACAATCTAAAACTTTTATAGGGCTTTTAAGAGCATCAAAAACTCGCCGGTCTTACTCTTCATCTTCATCTTCTTCTCTTTCTTTGGATTTTTTAGTTTCCCGCAAATCCTTTACATTCTTCTTTATCTGATAAACTCCGGCTATCATATTCAGTTTAACCTTAAACAAATCTCGAAAAGTGCTAATGTAACCACTGATTCCCACCAAACTAGCTCCTCGATCTAACCATTCCACTGGCATTTCCACGATTTTGTAGCCTCTTTTTTTCCCAATCATCAGAAGTTCAAAGTCTAACCCCCAACGATTCACCGTGGTACGAGGCACGACATCTTCCACAACTCTCTCCTTGAAAGCTTTGAACCCACATTGGGTGTCTTTCATCCCCCACAGTCCAGTTCCGGCTTGAATCAAAAGATTACCAAAATCTCCCATGAGTTCCTTCCATTTGGGCTGATGAATCTTAACATCGGATTCTTTCAGGTCACGCGATCCAATCACAATATCCGCTCCCTTCTCCAGCTCTGGTAGAAACCTGTCTAGCATATTAATGGGAGTAGCGCCATCCATATCAGTAAAAAGACGAATTTTACCCTTGGCTTTCATCATCCCTTCTCTAACACTATAACCCTTCCCTCGATTCTCCTCTCTATCTACCACCAAAAAACCCTTCTTACCCTTAGTTTCTTCCCTTACCAATTGAGGGGTTTTATCAGTAGGACCATCTAAAATAATTACTACTTCGTAAGTTTTTTTGATTTCCGTAAAATAGGCTTCAATGGAACGCAGGTGTTCCTGCATTTCCTTAGTCTTGCTTTCTTCGTTGTAAGTAGGAATAATAACCGAAAATTCCGGCTGCTTACTCTGATCCATTTTTTGAGTTTTATTTTTGACTTTATAAATCAGAACTTCTTGTTAATTCAATCTTCTCAATCAGGAACTCAAGGGTTTCGTCACTTCTAACAAAAAGCTGCTCATCCCCAAGGGGCCTGATGCAATCATTGTTTAAATAATAACAGAATCACTCGCTTTTGTCTAACCAGCTTTGCAAAATTAAGCGAGCCGCCTCGGAATTATCTTGCTTGTTAACTCGTTTTTTCTTGGCCTCTAAGAGGTTTTTTTGTGCTAGCTGCGTAGAAAAAAATTCTTCCTGTTCTATTACTTCTCTTCCTGGAAACTCTTTTTGAATATTTTTCTTAAACTTTTCAAATCCTAAATTGGTCTCCTGGATATTTTTATCATAAGCCAAATTAGCCCCTACGATAATTGCTTGCAAAGAAAACTCCCTCTTCAATTCTTTCAACCTCCCCAAAAAAATTCTCCGTTCAACTTCTTCTAAAGCATGGGCAATTTTAGTTTCCCTATCCGCTAAAGCTAAGCCAATCTTTTTGGCCCCATAGTCAATTCCTAAGCAATACTCCATTTTATCCTCTTCAGATGACATATTTAAACTTACTCTAAATTATTTAAAATCGTTTTAAGATTATTCTTAGAGCCTGGTGATTACCTCGTACCCCTTTTCTGTTATCACCACAGTATGTTCAAAGTGGGCTGACAACTTCTCATCGGCTGTAAGAAAAGTGTAAGGGTGACCTTCCAGTTCAGCGATCTCCTCCTCGCCTTCCACTAACATCGGCTCGAAAGCTAGCACCATCCCCGGCTCTAAGCGTAATCCTCCACCGTAAGTTCCAAAATTAAAAATTTGAGGAGGCTCGTGCACCTCATAGCCCACTCCGTGGCCCACCAAATCTCGCACTACTCTAAAACCTGCTTTTCTACCAACTTCCTCTACTCGATAACCAAAATTTCCCAGGGGTTTACCCGGACCCAGCTCCTTAAGCCCTTCTTTGAGACAACACTCCGTGGCATCCATCAATTTTCGCGCCACCGGAGAGAGTTCTCCTACCCCCAGCGTAAAAGCGGAATCAGTAATCAAGCCTTTGTACTCCACACCTAAATCCAAAGAAACTAAATCACCCGGCTCAATCAGTTTGCCTTTCTCTGGCACTCCGTGAACAATCTCATCGTTGAGAGAAACACACAGAGCTGCCGGAAAATCTTTCCCACAAGTGTGGTAGCCCAAAAAAGCCCCCTTACACCGGCGCTTCTTGAGTTCTTTACGAGCCAAATCTTCTAGCTCAAGAGTCTCCAAGGGCAACTTAGCTATAGCAATCTTTTCCCTGAGAATTTCAAAAATCTCTGCCAAAATTTGCCCGCCTTGGCGCAATAATTTAATCTCCCGAGAATTTTTGATAGTTACTTTTTGCAAAATTTAAAATTACCTTGTTAATAAATAATCAATTTCTTCTGACAAACTTTTTCGAATGCTTTTGAAGTCTCCGACGATTTAAAATTCTCAAAAATTATTTTCATACAAAGCTAGAAAGCTGATTTTAATTCGAGCTTTGGTATTGCTAACTAAAAATACCCAGCCGTTGTCATTCCGACTGAAGCAAAGCGAAATGGAGAAATCTTAGCTGAAAAATGATACAAAATCCCTTGAATTCGCTCAGGATGACAGATCGAGTACCTTAGAGTTATACTTTGTTAGTAATGCCCGAGCTTTTTACCAACTCAGACTAAACACCCTTAAAGATTTCCGAAATCTCCCGGGCGCATTTTTCCCAAGAAAACTCTCCGGATCGAGAAAGGCCTTGATCAATCAAGTCTGATCTCAATTTAGCGCTTTTAAGAATATTATTCAAGTGCTGAACTAATTTACGAAAATCTTTGGCCGGGAATTTAAGAGCCGCTTGCCCTCCCACCTCGCTCAAAGAAGAGTTATCCGCTACCACCACTGGAATGCCACTGGCAAAAGCCTCCAGAATTGGGATACCAAAACCCTCGTAAAGGGAAGGGTAGACCAAGGCCTGAGCCGCTTGATACAAGTGAGCTAGCTCTTCAAAAGAAACTTTTCCGGTCAGAATAATATCTTTCTGATAAGGCGAATGACGAATTCTTGCCAAAGTCGCTTCTGCTTTCCAAGCCGCCTCTCCCGCTAGCACTAGTTTGAGGTCAGAAAATTCCGGCCCCTGCTTCCGAAGTTCTTCGAAGGCTTGAATCAAAGTGATTAAATTTTTCCGGGGTTGAATGGCTCCCACATAAAGCAAGTAGCACGGGAAGGCCTTATTTTTTCCTGCTACATTTACTACTTGATACTTGAGAAGAGTTTCCGCAATTTGCTCTCCTGGTCTGCTTTGAGAAAAATTTTCTCGATCGAATCCGTGATAAACCACCCGGATTTTTTTCGGATCGGTCTTAGGATAAAACTTGAGAATATCTCTTTTGGTTGACTCCGAAATGGCAATAATACGATCCGCCCGCCGCACTGCCGAAGCAGTAAAAAAATTGTGTTTAAGAACATCTTTCCGGGGAAAATGATCCGGAAAGTATTTGAAGGCTAAATCGTGCACAGTCACTACAATTTTCAGTTTTTGAAAGTTGGGCGCAATTAAAGGCGCTTGCTGAATGGGCATCCAAAGGACATCGGGGCGATCCCGCCGCAATTCGTACGGCAAGCGGGTTTGGGTCCACCAAAATTGATAAGGAATTTTTCGCTCGGTATAATTGGGGTAAAAA
>CAYFUG010000016.1:0-35867 GCA_964346295.1 uncultured Bdellovibrionales bacterium | reverse complement strand
CCTTTCCGATCCTTTTTCTAAGATAACCACATCCGCGAAAGCATTTTGAGGCAACCTAGCGATTCCTTCCTGATCAGAACTCACCCGAAAAAGCTCCTCCCGAGAGTCTTTTAGATTGTAACCCACCGCCTCTACTCCCGGCACTTTTTTATGAGTTTGAAAATTTTGAGTCCACAGAATATTTTCTTGAGCTCCTTCTTTAACTAATCCCGCTAAATCCGACCGTAACAAAAAAGTGTTTTCCGCTACCGACCCTCGGCTAACTCGCAACAACCAAATACCCGCTTCTTTTAAGGGCAAGGTCATTTGCCGCTCTAAGCCGGACTTAACCTCAAAAGGTTCCGAAGCGATCTTCCGCATCTCTCCTGTTTCCACTTTTTGAGTTTTCTGCTCTCGCCTTTCATTCTCCGTCCGATAGGTCAAAAAATCCAATAAGTCATTGACACTAGCCTCGTAAAGTTCCACGGTAAATTCTCCGGAAATGTTTACTCCCTCTAGATTAATTACCGGCTGTTCTTTGGAAGAAAAAGCCATTAAACCACTCTTTCGGTAACCTTCTCCCAAGCGAGAAACGCGAATTCCTCGCTGATCACCAGGAAAAGTCTGGGCTCGTTGCCGACCAGTTGCCTCTTCCGAGCTCTCTTCTGAGCCCGAGTAAGCAGGTGGGTAATCCGGATCGGTTTCTGAGTCGAGTTTTAGATGACTGTCCAGGGTTTCTTTTTGGCCTTCTAGGGTTGGCTCTATTTGCGACCTCCAAAAGAAAATTCCCCCTATTAAAGTTAGGAGGGCTACTACAGTCACTCCCATCGCCCAAGAAGTTGTGATTGCTTTTTTCATGGCTTATTTTAAGTAAAAATTTAGTTTGCTCTCTTCTTTGTTTCTAGGATTAAGAATCCTTCCATAAGCTTATTTTATCACCTTAGGCATTGGTAATCAAATTATTAACCTCCAAACTAAAAAGCCCCCTGGGGGGTTTTTGGTTTGGATACTGGAAAAAGAAGAGATGATCTTCGAATGTTTTTTCCGAGTATTTTTGAAAATATGTTGGTGAATTTTGAGCAGGTAGCAGAGGTGGTGAGGAGATCTTGGAGAGTTGAGTCAATCACAAATCCTTATAAAAGCGTTCAATTTTTTCTGCCATTAGTTTTCTTCTTTCTTCCAAAAAATCTTCATAAGCAGAAATATCCATTTTGAAAATCTCCCTTGGTATTGCATTAGCCTTCATATTTTCAAATAAGTCTTTTTCTTCACAAATGCCACCGTATTTTACGCTTTTGGTTTGGCATTGTTTTAAAATTTCTCCAAAATACTCTTTGGGAGGCCTGTTGCCTATTTTAACATTAATTTCCTGTTGTAAATAAGCAAAGTTAGCTATTTGATTATAATCGCCTCTACTAAGGCCTTGCTTTTTCAGAAAATCACGAGGGAAAATATGATGAATATCACCACGCCTTGTTATTAATGATTGAACAGAGATTGATTCAGAAAATAAAGCTTTATCTTGAAAAAATATTTGAGCTGTAAAGAAGAGCTTTAAAAACGGGTTAGATATTGTTGCTTTCCTTAAATCTTGAACTAATCCAACCTTCCAATAGTTTTCTGATAAATCTCCTTCTTCAATTTCTGTAATTACTTTTTCAATTCCGTTTTTATTAATGTCCTTAAT
The DNA here is from genome assembly GCA_964346295.1 of uncultured Bdellovibrionales bacterium. GTDB lineage: Bacteria > Patescibacteriota > Minisyncoccia > Moranbacterales > DUUL01 > CAYFUG01. Next base: position 34,201 of record CAYFUG010000016.1, on the reverse strand, counting down.
ATCCCGATCCATGGTGGATTCTGGGGAAGCCGAGTATCTTTTTGTTAGAATAGAAAGCACTAACCACTTTCTGACGCATTTTCCAATCAGTCCGTCATTCATGCCGTCTTTTCTTAATTTTAGATAAACGGTATAAGCAAAATTAAGAACATTTTGAGAATTTATCAAATTTGGACTAACAAACCCAGCTGATTCAATAATAGAAAGAAACCTTTTGAAATTTGTTTCATTGGTAAAATCAAGTACTCCTTTTTTTAAAGTTTCAAAGGACTTGTCTTGAATTTCCTGGTCAAATTCTCTTGTTTCAAAGTTTTGTCCAGAAAGAAGTTTGACCAAATCACTGATTTTTCCTCGGCTAAATTCTTTAATGAAACTCACTCGCAGAACATCTTTATAATCAGGATCATACAGATCGTCATTTTCATTTCTGAGCCATTTTATTTTTTGTAAAAATTCAGTTGCCTTAAATTCTTTGTCGTTTTTTTCTATTTCCTTAAAAAAGTGTGGCTCTTGGGTCAAATGGCAAAAATAATCAATGCATTTTCGCAAATTTATTCCAAAGAGTTTATCATGAGCTGGTTCATAAGAAGCAATCTTTGACATGGCAAAGTCGGCTTGTTCTAGTGGTACGCCTTCTGAGTTAATCCGCACAAAAATCTCTGTCACATCTTCTATGTCAAGACTCGCATCAAGCTCCACCATCCCCACGGCCTTTGTTTTTATGGCTGATAATTTTTCTAGATTCTTTTCAACTTTCAATCGCTCGCCTTCTTCTATGGGATGATTTTTGTTGAAGTAATCTCTTGAAAAACTTATTTGGCTTTCTGTTTTGAAAAATTCAGAAATATCTACAACCCATTCGTTGCTTTTTTCAATGGCTGGGGTAAGTGTTTCAAATTTTTCTTCCAACGGATGGAAAGCGATTTGAATTCTTTTTTTCTTGTAATTTTCATCAATTATTTCTTCGCCCAAAACCGCCGCCATTAAAGCGGTTATTCGTTGCTGACCATCTATTAGAACCTGCTTTCCCTCGCTCATTTTTCCGTTTTTTAATCTTACATTTGGGTTTTTCCAGGTAATAATGTAACCAACAGGGAAGCCTTTATAAAGTGAATCCATTAAGTCTCGGACTTTCACACTTTTCCAAACGAATGGTCTCTGAATCTCCGGAATTACGATGTCTCCACTTTTAATGTTGTGAAGCAAGGCATCGATGTCCCTCTGGTTAACTGAGTATTTTTGCATAAGACTTGAGTGTTTGGTTATTCAACATAAAAAATTATACACGATGTTTTATTTACTTCAAAAAAATCTTGCCCTTTATCTTCAACGCCCATCTCCCTCATTCAACGCAGACGAAGCCGATAATCTGCCTTCGCTGGCGTTGGTAAAGCTTAGATTTAAGTGTCTTTTCTTTGGTGTAAAGTTCAGTACAAGAATCACCATTGATAACTTGAAAAATATCTTTGAGCAATTAGCATAAATTCTTAAATATTGGGTGCTTGATTAGGATTTGAAAATCAATTGTGAAGTGTTTTAGGGGTGTGATTAATTTAAAAAATTCTCAAACTCTTTAATTGCAATTTCATAATTATTCTTTAGTTCATTTTACTCCCTCAATAAGCTAGCGAGATTCAAACCTAGTAAGCGTTACGCTGAATAGTAGCGTGGCTCGCTAAATTTTTTACGGTCTCTGCGGAGCGGAAAGCGCTGTACTGTGTAGTATAGCCCTCACTCGAAGCAACGATTTCACCATTTCTGGCTACTAGTCGCCACCTGTATTCCCCAGCATGATCCCGAAAAATAACAAATTTTGCCATTTTTTTCTCGGTTACTGAATTTATTACAGAAGAATCGACCTTTACTCTTCTCCCCGATAAACTCCCATTTTTTAGAGCTTAACGGAGAGAGGTAAAGGCGATTAACGACTGAAACCTAAATAAAGGGCCGAGATTTTTCTCGCTAGCTTATTGAAGGAGCTTTCATTTTTAGTTGTTAACTTCTTGTGTGTTTTTTAAAATTTTACAAGCCTTTCTCCTCATTTTTTTATAAATTTCATTATCAATTTTCTTAACAAACAGCCTTAAGTCATCCTTGCCAATTTTTTTGTCTCCCCAATAGTAAGATAAAATGCCACTACCATACAATAAGGCTGGTTCCTTAGTATTTTCGTATTCATTATCTAGAAATTCGATAATCTCCGTAATTTTGAAGGAAACATCTCCTGATTTTATAAGTCTTTCATAATGTTTAAAAGCACTATTATATCTTTTTTGTAAAATTCTAATAAAAGCAACGTCAACTTCCGTTAAAGAGTTTCCTGGATAAAGTTTAAGCATTAAATTTACGTTTTTTTCTGATTCTTTTGTTTCTCCAATTTTATATTGAAGTGTCGCTAAATTAGCCAAGGCAAAGAGATTATTTCCTTGGAATTTCATAATTTTTTTACAAAATTTTATCCCCTTCCCAAAGTTCTTTTTGTAAATAGCTTCAATTATGAATAAAGCGTAACAATTTATTAAGTGTTTTATTACAGAATTCGAAAAGTTATCGTTTTTATCTTTCAATTTGATTGAAAGTTTCTCAAAAATGATACTGCTTTCTCCTATTCTTCCGTAAAGTTTTAGTGTTAATGCCACAACATAAAGTGATAAATCAAAAAGATTCCCCGTTATCACTCTAACATCTTCAATGGAATTGCTTTCAAGAATTTTCCAATATTGTTTTTGGGCAAGTTTTGAATTTATATCTAATGCAATCATCTTGCCGATCTTCCCTTTTTTATCATCTGGATACCTGTAGGTAAATTTAAAATCAATATTACTGACCTTCTTGTTCTTCTTTTTCAATGTATCGTTGGAAAAATCTCCCCAAATAAGCAAGTCAATATTTTTATTTTTTACAAATCTTTCTGCTTCTTTTCTATTTTCAAACTTTTTTATTGTTGATAAATCTTTGATTTTAATGTTTTCGCTAAGCGAAAAATTATCAATAATCTTATTAAAATTTTTCTTTATTTCTTTAAAATATCCTCCACTATTCAAGCCTTCTTCGAATTCGATTGAAAAAGCAATGTTAAAATTAACTGGAAAAAATTTTAGCTTTTGCTTTTTTATCCAGAGAAACAAGTTTGCTCTATAAGTCCAAAAAACTACACCTATTCCAGTCAGCAGTACAGGCACTATTCCTATGATAAGAGATTGATAAAGGTTCATGGTTGTAATTTAATTTACTCTTTATCAATCTCTGCCATCACTTCAATTGTCTCTTTTAGGGAGACAATAATTTCTTCATAGCGTTCGATGTCGGCGTTGGTGAGTTTTTGGCCTTTGCGGTCTTTGAGAAATTTTTGGGCGGGTTGATAGCCTCCGATGTAAAAGTTCCAAGCTTCTTGGGGCACATTGCCAAAATACTGCTCGCTATTGAAAAAGACTTTTCCGGATTTTTCGTTCTCTGGTTGATAGCTGATTTTTTCTACTTCGTTACTGCCAGCAATTGGAAAAGTAGTGATAGGATTTTTAACAGTTGGATTGGTGAGCAGGTGCAAGCCTCGGAGTCGCTCGCCTAATTGGGCCAAGCGCCAAAATTCCGCTTTGCTTTTGGGCAGTGGCACACGGGGAAAATCGGTTTTGAGAAACTCTTGAAATTTATGGCGATATTTGGGGCTGTGCAGATAAGCGTAAATGTAATCAAGGATATTTTCGGGATCAGTTTTGCTAGCAACTTTTTCAATTTTCTCCACCAGCTCCTTATTCAAATTCGGCACTCGCTCGCCAGTGGCAGAATAAAGGTAAAGCGGACAAATTGTATTATTGGCATAAGCACTTTCGAACATGCAACTCTCAGCAATTTTATTTGTTATGAAAATATAGGAAAAGTCCCTTTTTCCTTGTCTTTTAATCAATAGCCCAACATTATCACCTGGCAAAAAATGCTTCATGATATTTTCTCTGCCCCAATCAACCATCTTGGGGTGATAATAAATAAATTGAGTGTCAAAAGGTCGATAAGCAATTGATTTGATATTTTTTTCGTGATTTAGCCCCATGATTTCTTTTCTGGCTTTGCCTAATTTCCATCCGCGGGAATCTCCTTGTGGATATTTTCCAGGTTTTTTATTTCCAAAAAAGATACTTCTTATTTCATCATCAGTTTTAGTTTCGTCACAAAAAAGGTTGATTCTTTTTAGCAAAACTTTCTTATCTTTATCAATAACAAGCTTATCTCTAGCCGTCACAATTCCCGTAACATTTTCCAGAAACATTTCCGCCACGCTAAAGCCTTTTAGGTATTCCTTTTTGCCTTGGCCTTCCACTCGCCAAATATCGATATCATTCGGTAGGCGGTTCCACTTGATACTTTGTAAGTCGTTAGTCTCTAGCCAGTCTTGCTTTTCTTTGCGAGTGCCAAAAAAGTCCGCTTGGTAAACCTGCGCCAAAGCCTTCTTTTTGCGCTTATTCTCCGCCTTCTTTTTCACCCCAAGCAAAATCGCCACTCCTGTTTTAATATCAAAAACATTTTCATCTTTGCCACCATCGGGCGCAGTCTCCTTTTTATTACTATTGCCATGCAAATCCAAAACAAAAATCTCGTCAAAAGTAGTGCGTAAATGCCAGCGCATTCCTCGAAAAGTAGGATTGTCTAAATAACCGTGCGCGGTAATCATGCCCACAATACCTTCCTCATTTTTCTCAATCAAACTCTCCGCAAAACGAATAAATTTTACATAATCATCATCCAGCCAATTTTTTCTTTCCTGCAACCTTTGCTTGCCACCTGGCTCCACCTTGTAGGCTTCATTTTCAGTATAATGCTTGTTTTGTGAAATTCCCGAATAAGGCGGATTGCCAATCACCACCATAATCGGATAATCCTTTTTGATCTCGGAAGCTTTGCGGCTTTCATCAGTGATGCTTTTCTGAAAACCAAACAGGGTCATTTGCATAGAAAGATCCGCGACTTCTTCTAGGGTGTTGGTCAGGTAAACCCCCAGCCGCTTCTTGAATTCTTTTAGGCCGGTTTCTTGCAAAGTCATCGCCAACTTAAGATGCGCAATGGTGTAACTGGCCATCATTAACTCAAAACCGTGCAAGCGAGGCAAAAGATCTTCGTTGACATAGTCCGGCCAATTTCCGGCGTGGTCTTTAAAGCTCTTATGAATTTGTTGAATAGTCTCGTTCAAGAAGGTGCCGGTTCCGGTGGCAATGTCTAGCACTTGCACGCGGTGCCGTTCATCCCAGTTTTTCTTGAGTTTATCTTTAGTGCGATGATCCCGCTCCTGAAGGCGGGTTTCCACCTCAATTTTAGAATTATCCGCCAAGCCCTTGGCAATTTCAAACTTGTCTTTAAGAAGCTGATCAACACTCCGGACAATAAAGCGCACTACCGCTAAGGGAGTATAGAAAACCCCTCTCTCTGCTTTGCTTTGCGGGTCGTATTCCAAAAGAAAATCCTCGTAAAAATGGATCACCGGATCAGGAGATTCGTTATTTATACTCAAAGGGAGAGCGAAAGGAATCGCAAAGCCTTTTTTTCGAAAATAATCTCCCATCAAACTTTTTACATTGGCATGGGCAAATACTTCGCAAAGCTCATCTACTATCAATTCTAGCCGCTTAGGAAAACTAGGGCCGGTGATGTGATCAAAAAAATGCTGCAAAAAGGGATTGCTCTTGGGCACTAAATCCCGAGCTTCTCTCCGGCTAAAGTCTCCCAAGCTGGAATCGTTGTAGCGAGCCACAAAAAGGCCGTAAACCATAGTTTGAGCGTACATGTCAGCAAAGCTATTTTTGTCCAAATCCGGAAGGAGATTTTCCCGAATCACCTTCATAATGCTTTCCAGTTCTTCTTTTCCGCTAGCTTCTACCTGCAAAAGGGCTTTTACATTGTCTCGGATTCTCTGAGCTTTTCCTCCCATAATCTTGGCCAAGTGTTTTCCGGATTTAATGGGCTCTTTTTGAGAAAAAACAAAATCCCGAAAAGCTTTCTCTAAATCAGTTTTTTCCGGATCGATAAAATCAATTTGACGATTCTTAGGATTGGCCTTGCCCAGAGAAATGGGCTCACAATATTTTTGTCCGTTGCGATAAAATCTAAATTCCAGGTAATCACTGATAATTAGATTAGTATAGCCAAAGTAACGAGCAGCTTGTTCGGACTGTTCAATTTTATCCAGATTTTCTCCCACCTTCTTTACTTCCAAATACAAAAGAGGCACGCCATCTTTAGAGACAATAAAATCCGGTTTGTTGCCAAAAGTCGCCTTGGGGTCGTGCTGGATGTGATACTTCTCCTCTTTAGGAAAAATTTGTTCCAAGATTCGCTGAAAATCAGTGCGATAAGACATTTCCGAACTGGTCGGATCTTGAAAGTAGGTGGCGACTGATTGGAGGTAAGAAGATATTTTTTCAATCATTAGAATTTGATTTTTAGAAGTTTTAAGCTAAAGTTATGCTAGCACTATATATATAATGATTCAAGAAAAAATCAACTAGCCTTCTAACCTGACTTTTGGGGTTTGGTTGAAGAAAAAACAGCCCTTGAAGAAAGAGGCTGTTTTAGGTTGCTTTAACTGGCTGGGGAAGAGGGATCTTCGCGTTACCCTCATTTCATTCGGGCTCCTTGTCCTCGGCAGCGCTGAAAGCTTAACGCTTCCAGCGGCGCTCATTGCCTCGCTTTGCTCGGCACTCGCTACTGCCGGGGGTAGGAGGGATTCGGGGTCAGCTCACTAAACTCATCTTTCGCCTTTGGCTCGGATTCGTTAAGTGGCTCCTCCCCGGGCTCGCCCAGATCCAAACTCGCAAGCTCGTTTGCCTGGGCTCCGCCTTTCTCATCCCTCCTCCGCAAAATCACTATAATAAAAAGCCTCGAACGAGGCTTTTTATTATAGTATCAGCTGGGGAAGAGGGATTCGAACCCCCGCGTCACGGGACCAGAACCCGTTGCCTTACCGCTTGGCTATTCCCCAAGACTATCTAATCACTAAACACCGGCTATTATAAGCGACCCTACTTAAAAATCAAGCTCTCGATTTAAGACCCCCCCCAACTGCCTGGGAACCTTCTCGCGCCTCTCTCACCCGACAAACCAAGCGTCTTTCAGGTAAATATTCAACCAAAAATCTATCCTTCTATCAAAAAGACTAGCTACCGGTTCTTAACATCCGGTCCACCGTTCGAAAAAAGGTCAAACAAACCACCCGCGGCACCGAAAACAACATCGCCTGATAAGCATTGTTCATCCTCACTCGATAATCAATAAAGAAATTGGCTTGACTAATAGAAGCTACCATAGCGGATTCTTGCAACTCTTCGGCTTTGCCTAAAAACTCTATCCAAATCAAATCCAGTACTTTCAAGGTAACTGTTTTTTCTACTAAGCGCATCTTCTGACTCCCCAAATAACTTTCCGCTGCTTCGTAGTACTCTAAAAAAGCCCGGTAAGCCAAATCTCGAGCCTCCTGCAAAGAATACAAGCGCTCCTCTTCAAAAGGAGCATTAAACCATTCATTAATCGCCATTTTAACTAAATCTCCCTCTAGCTCCCTTACCTCTCGGGGAGTGAGACTTTCCTGGCGAGACTTCTGATAGCTGATAACCAACTTGTAGACCTCCTTTTGAATTAAGGTCAAAGTCTCCTCTTTCAAATCATCATCTCTCAAAACCCTGTTTCGCTGTCGATAAAAGGATTGCCGCTGTCCTTCTAGCACTTTATCAAACTCATAACTCAATAGCCGCTGATCAAAAAATAAGTTCTCCATTCGCCGCTGAGCCTTTTCGATAATCTTTCCCAGTTCCGGACTTTCTACTCCCTGACTAACATCTGGATAATTAGCAATTTTATTCAAATATTCCTGCTTAAAATAAGTCTTGATCAACTCATCATTAGCAGAAACTAAAAACTGACTAGAACCTGGGTCTCCCTGACGCCCTGCTCTTCCTACCAACTGCAAATCAATCCGCCGAGAATTATGCCGCTCCATGCCGTAAATCATCAGTCCCCCCAACTCTCGAACTCGCTCTGCAATTTCAATATCCGTACCCCGACCCGCCATATTGGTAGACACTGTTACTGAACCCGACTGGCCAGCTTGAGCCACCACCTCTGCTTCTCGCAAATTGTTAGTGGCATTCAAAACATTAGCCGGAACATTTTCACTTAATAAGGCCAAGTGAATCTCTCGAGACTTTTGAACGGAACGGGTTCCTATCAAGGCTGCTCCTTTTTTGTAATAATATTCCTTAGTGCTCCACACTAAATAGCGCAGCTTATCCTCCCAGTTCAGAAAAAAGCGATCGGGAGAATCCTGCCGAGCAATTGGTAAATTGGAGGGAATCACTACCACTTGCTTACCGTAAATTAGCCGGAATTCTTTTTTAGCAGTGGCTGCTGTCCCTGTTAGGCCAGTAAACTTGCGATATTTTTTGAAAAGCTGTTGAAAGGTAATCGCCGCTAAAGTTCGGGACTCATCTTGAATATTAAGCCCCTCTTTGGCTTCAATTGCCTGATGAATTCCCTGAAAATAGCGGTGAGAAGGCATTAAGCGCCCGGTAAATTCATCCACAATTACCACCTTATCCCTGTCCACGACATAATCTTTGTCTCGCTGAAATAGCTGATGAGCTTTAAGGAGCTGCTCAATAAAGAAAATATAATCCGTTTCACTATCTCGATAGAGATTCTGCACTCCCAACAGCTGTTCTAACTTTTTAATTCCCTCAATAGTTAAAGTGACTGTATGCTCTTTATGATCCACCTTAAAATCAACTTTTTTCTTTAATTGAGCCACCATTCCGTTTAACTTTTGATAAAGAGCCTTATCTTCTTCTTCGGTAGTTTTACGATCCGAGATCACCAAGGGCATTTGAGCTTCGTCGATCAAAACGCTGTCGGCTTCGTCTACAATAGCATAAGGAAAGCCCCGAAGTCGTTGGTTGCTAGGGTCATAAAGCATGTTATCCTTAAGAAAATCAAAGCCCAGTTCATTATTGGTGACATAAGTAATATCGGAGGCGTAGGCTACTTGCCGATCAAAGTCGCTGGTTTGACTAGTGATATAATTAGCGCTCAGACCTAAGGCTTCGTAAATCCTTTGAGTCGATTCCGCGTCTCGTTTAGCTAGGTAATCATTTGCTGTCACCACATGCACCCCCTGGCCTTCTAAGGCATTCAAAAAAGCCGCCAAGGCAATCGCGAGGGTCTTCCCTTCTCCGGTTTTCATTTCTACAATTTTCCCTTCGTGAGCGCCCATAGCGCCCATCAACTGGACATCGTAAGCTCGCATCCCCGTCACTCGCCGAGCCACTTCTCGCACCAAAGCAAAAGTATCCGGAAGAATCTTGTCCAGAGTCTCTCCCGATTTCAACCTCATCCGTAGCAGAGGCGTCTTATGAGCCAAATCAGAATCTCCCAGCCGCTGATAGCCCGGCTCCAATCGGTTGATTGTTCCCACCAAGCGCTTATATTTTTTTAACGCTAGATCCATTATATTATTTTGATTTTAGTTTTACTTTTAGCCCAATTTTCTTTTGCAGACCTAACCTGAAACAAAAATGCTTCAATATTAATCAAATAAACTTTCGATTAGACTAGTTTTGAGTCTTCAAAACTTCTTCACTTTAGGAAACTTCTAAGGAAGAGGACGCTTAGCGCGAGACATACCAACTGCTACGAAGAGCACTAAAGGCAACTTTTGTTTCGAATTTTGTTTCGAAGGGCAGCTTTTGAAAATGAAATTTTCAAAGTGAAGGAGTCCTGTGCACTTCATTTTACCCAAATTCCCCCGCTCTGTCCAATCAATCCCCGTACCAAACTTAAAAACTGGAGGGCCGCAACGATCTCTATCGCCACGACCCCCTGCTTCCCAGTCTCTCTTTTGAAGTCGAGAATCTCTGGCCTAAGCCGCCTTCCTAACCACCGGAAACTTAGACCCTCCTGCTCCTTTTTCTTCAACCTTCTTTGCCGCTGCTTTCTCTGCCGCTTTCGCTTCCGCGTCTCTCCGCCTCGCCGCATCTCCCGCCTCGTTCCACGCTTCACAGATACATGTAATACACTTGTAATCTCCTGCCCAAACCCTCAAATTAAGCATATTTCTCCTAAATCCACAACGAGAACACTTTACTTTAACTACAGGCCTATTCAATTTGGTCCCTCCTTTCTCCCTCCTGAGAAGTTAATATTTCTACCACCCTATCACTGATCCCCCAAGTCTTCAAGCCCTACCCTTTCTCAATTGGCTAACTTCCCCTTCAATGCTAAAATTACTCTCGGAAAACTGTCTGGAAATTATTCTTGCCCCAACAAAGTCCCGCTTGGCTTGTTGTCGATGAGTAAAAATTTCCTTCCTCTAATTACTGACTAGCCTGAAGTTAGAAGTTGATACGGAAAAAAATATAATAAATTACTTACGAATCTTGAATTGGTAAAAAGACTCGATCAAAAACAAACGAAAGCATGTGAAATTGGAGATAAGCCTTCTGTTTGAGCCTGCCTACGGCAGCCAGGCAGTTTAGGTTTTCTCTGCAATACCGTAAAGCCCTGGAGCGGTATTTAGCCTAAATTAATAATCCTTTAATTCACCCCCCCCATGAGCAAAATGAGCAAATTCCCCTTCAAAAACATTCTCCTGATCTTCCTATTTTGGCTGATCACTATCAATCTATTTTCTCTTTTAGCTCTCAACCGACTCAATCTCCAAGGCGACACCGCCTACGACTGGATCGTTAATAGTGGCCAATACTACCAAACTACCGGTCTCCGCTGGCACGAACTCCACGCCCAGTGGGACTCTTTCTGGCTTTTGGATGTGGCTCAAAACGGTTACCACCTCCATGAAGGCACCATCTCTAATGTAGTATTTTTTCCGCTTTATCCTCTCTTGATAAAACTAACCAGCTTTTTCTTACTAGGAAGCTTTCTTTGGGCTGGCTGGCTTTTAAGCGCTATCTTTTTACTAGGAGCCCTGAGTTACCTCTTTAAGCTTATTCAAGAATTCCACCCGGAGATTAAAGATCCCTATCAACCCTTGTTGTTTCTTTTGGCTTTTCCTACCGCTGTCTTTTTTAACGCCATTTACACCGAGGCAATCTTTCTCTTCTTATCAGTAGCGGCCATCTTTCACACCCGCCAAAAAAATTACCCTCTGGCAGGAATTTTAGGCTTTCTAGCCGCTCTCACTCGAGTCACCGGCCTCTTAATCCTTATTCCTCTTCTCTGGGAGGCTCTTCGGGATAGTAATTTCAAACTATCTCGTTTGTTCCAAAAAAGGCGCTGGATGATTTTCCTAACTCCCTTGGGAACCCTAAGTTTCTTTCTGTTTCACTATTTTCAGTTTGGCGATTTTTGGCTATTTTTCAAAATCCAAAGCCTTTGGGGGCGGAGCTTTGAACTTAACAGCGCCCACTTTGAGCTACTTAACCCGCCCGCCACTGTTAACCTATTCACGGACTTAGCTTTTGTGGCGTTAGGATTATTTGGAGGAATCTTAGTCGCTAAAAAAATCCGTTTCTCTTACGGATTATATGTGCTAGCCGCTGTTTTGATTCCTCTTAGCACTGGCACCTTGATGAGCATCGGCCGCTATCTACTAGTACTCTTCCCTCTTTACCTTCTGGCTGGATCAGTGAAAAATTCCCTTCTGCGCCAAGCCCTCCTTTTTATCTCCACCCTTTTCTTGGCCTGGTACACCATTCTATTCGTCAATCACTATTGGGCCGGGTAAACTTTACTCTACGCTCTTTTTCTCAAAACAAACCGAGGTCGCCCAAATCACCCATCAAAAAGCGACTGTGGAGAATTATTCCTCACAGCCGCCTTTTGCTTTCTTGTTCCACCCAAAAAACTCTAGTAAACCCAAACCTCCCATTTCTCTCCTTTTGGGATCACCTTTCTTAGTTCTAGAATTCTTCGAATCTTGTCTTTTAATTCTCCCGGGCCTAGATAATCTTCCTCGTAAGGAAGTCCGTGAATATCTTCCATCAGACCCTGATCCCCTTTTATGGCCTCTACTATACCCCTCCCGTTGCCATTAGCCCCGGAAACCCATAGATGAGCTATCTCTCTTGTTACATGAACAACTATCATCTTTAGTCCCTCCTTGTTTATTATTTTAAGTTGCTAACAAAAACTGTCAAAAAATAATAACATGACTCTCCAGAAAGTCAACCCCCCTCCCAAGCTTTTCTCCGGGCACGTAAATTCCACCCTTGCCACCCCTTCTCACTATGTTACACTAAAAACAAAGCAGTAACATTCCCAATTATGCTATTTTTCCATAAAAGCAACCTTAAATTAAGGAAAGGGGGTGGTAACTATGGCCGATGAAAAAATTCAACATGTCCACGGCGCCACCAAAACCGTCGCTTGGATCGGTTTAATCTTAGCTCTCTTAGCCTTTTTTATGAGCTGGATAGCCCTTAATCGCACAGGCACCAGTTTAGAACAAGTAGCCGAAGAAAGCGTCCAAGACCTAGAAATAGGCGCTGAAGTCGTTTTGACTCAGGCTCAGGTTCGTACCCGGCTATTTGCCTTACGAGCAGAACTAGCCGCGGCTGAAGCTGGAGAAGAAGCAGCTCAAGCTGTTCAAGTTGCTCGCCAAGACATCCAAGAAATTTACACCGAAGCTCGCCTAGAATCTCGAGAAGAGTGGCAAGAAATTAACCGCGAACTAGAGCAAGCTGAAACTCAAGCTCGCAACGATACGTCTCAAGCGCTTCAAGGCATTCAAAATTCTCTAGAAGCAATTCAAAGAGATGTCCAAACCGACGAGGAATAAAGAAAGAAATGAAAACAGGTAAGCAGATCCTCTGCCGTCAATGGAGATCCGTCAAAGCAGGTAGCTCTATTAACAGAGCTACCAAAAAACAGCCCATCTAAATTCTTTTAAGAATTTGTTGGGCTGTTTTGTTTTTGGTCATTTTTCAATTCTCTAAAAACTAAAAACTGAGAGCAGCCAAGTTCCAAAGCTTCGTTTTTCGTCTACTACATTGCCTTCCTCATCCATCTTCACCTCTGATTCCAATTCTACCGGAAAAAGAAATAGGAAGCGCTTTTCCTTTTTTACTGTTACTGTTTCCTCTTCGGTCTCTACTTCCTCCCCTTGAGCAACTTCACTAGGCTCGGAAGGCTCGGAGGGCTCGGAAAATTCTCCCTTCTGCCCCTGGACACCAGAAGCCTCATCCGTGGCAGAGGCCACTTTTACTCCTTGAGTATTATCTTGGCCAAAAACTGGAATGATAACATTTACCGCCAAGACTAAGACCAAGGCTCCCAGCACTCCTGCCAAAACCTTTTCGGTTTTAGTTTCTAACATACTGTTGTTTTTAATAAGAAGAGTTGAGAGGGCAACAGAGAAGGCAAAAAGGAGGTCAAGATGGCAACTGCTGTGAAAAAGTCACAGAGTAGATTTTCGATCCGAGAAGGCGACGAAATTGATTTTTCCTTTGGAGGCTTTCGGAGGCGAAAAAAGTTTCTTAGCGGTGAGATAGTCAGCATTACTGAAAAGGGGTGGAAAGTGGAGGCTTATCATAATGGACAGGAATATGATGTGACCCCTGAAATGCTGGGAAACTTGAAAGGATTTACTCCCTTTTCCTGGTCTTTGACTATTGGGGTGTTTTTATCTGGCGGCCAAGGGAATTTTCCTGCGGCCGCCATAGTTTTTGTAGAGATTTTCCAACGGCACGCAAAAGCTGCCGCATAATACGGTATTAGGCGACGGCTTCGGGGCTCGCTAATTGCAATTTCAAGGTTCATTTCGCTTGGATACTAAAACCGCCCAGAGCTCGTTGAGACATTCCAGGCGGTTTTTGCTGTTCAGTTGGTTGGCCCTGGTCTAGTGAATGGTATTTGAGGGGGGGGCGGAAAAGCTCTTCGTAGAATTTGCCCTTGAAATACCCATCACTATAGCAGCCCCCTCTTCCATAGCTGCTATTTTCTTTCTGATGTCGACTGCCAGTATTGAGGCAAGTTCTTCAGAGATTCCAAAGTTGATCAATTGGGTTTCAAGAGGAGGCATCCCAGGAGATAGTTCGGGACGGAAGCCCCCCCACGAAAATTCTTCCAGCTCCCTCAGAAGAGCCGCTTTCCTCTCTCCATCAATGTCCATTCTTTTAATTTGGTGTTCTGGGCACTGGCAAATGCGAATTTCAACAAACTCTTTCAAGTCGTCTCCCAGTGCAACCCCGACATTTTTGGCGGCTTGCTCAAGAGTTTTTCTGGTTTCGGCAGAAATTTCGTCTTGTTCGTTGTAGAGAAGTTGTGCCCAAGCAAGAACTTCCTCTTCATTTGATGCACCGTATTTATTGAGCCAGGTTCTTGTGATGAACTCTCTTCCGCTGAGAACTCGAAGGTTTCTGACAAACTTCATAACTTCTTGGAAGTCAGGCGTTGGATCAATTCGCATCAGGGCTCGGCAGAGCTTCTTTGCCGTTTCCTCAAAAAGTCCTTCTGCCTCTAATTCGTCCGGGATCATCGCCGCCATGAGTCCTAAGTGTTTTATGTTGCGACTCAATCCGAATCCTCTTAAGGCAGCTTCGATAACCTCTTTCACTGTCCGATAAAATTGGGCGGCATCTTCTTTCATTTCGCTCTCCTTTTCTTAAGACGGTTCTTGAGTCTGGTTTTTAAAGTCAATTTTGACATCAATAGCCCTTAGGGTTGGAGGCTTTCCAGGTTTAGGAAACCTTCCAACCAGAAAAGTGACATTTGCTCCTTTAAACAAAGTTAAACCTCCCCGAATAGAGTCTACCTCTAGTTTTGTCCCATGAAGTCGGTGGCTCTCTTCGTTTAGACGAAGTCGCCAAACCTTTCTTCTACCGAGATTATCGAGGCCTAAAACAAAGCCCCTGAATCTTTTGCCCTCCAGCTTTGCCAAGTTTAATCACCTCCTCTAAGCACTTTTATTCATCCATTAATAAAGAACAGCTCCTTAAAATAAAGCAAAAAAAGGGCTTTGTCAATAAACGCTGATTTATTCCTGGTTATTTCATTTTATAAACCAAATCCGCCAGTGTTAAATCTTGGAGAGTGTTGGTCGGGGGATGGTGAAGCTTTCTTTTTTAAAAAAGGTTCTAACATCGTTTAATATGCCCCGCCATTCGCAACAAGAGGCCCTTTGATGGATTAAATCGAAGGGTTTTTTGTTGCGAATGGCGGGAGCTACGGGACGACTTTAGAGCTTTTGATTGGGAAGAAATTCAAGTACTTTTTGAGATTTTCAAGGATCAGTTAAAATTTGCTTGAATGGAAAAATATCAAGTGCAATAGTATCCAAGCGAAATGAACCTTGAAATTGCAATTAGCGAGCCCCGAAGCCGTCGCCTAATGTCTTATTGGGCGGGAGCAAGTCGCCCGCCGCCCTACAAGCGCCCCTGGCCGGGCCGCTGGGGAACAGTTCGTAAATGCGCTTTAAACTAATCCCCGTGATATTGCGAAGTACCCGTGCCATGGGAGCAATGCCGTTTTTCTCATAGTACTCCCGGATCACATCGATGACCTTCCGATGATCATCGGTCACCTCCTCGACGCCCTCCTCCTTCATAACATACTGAACCCACCCTTCGCACCAATCTTCTAGATCGGCGAGAAAGTCTGGATATCTGTTTTTAGGGCCCCGCACTTTAACAAACACCCCTGGAGCTAAGCCGATTCTTGGCATGATCGCCTCCTTTCTCTAGTTTAACCTTCGTTGAGGTTTATTGAAATTAGGCTTAGGTTAGCACTGAGGGAGTAAAGATGTCAATAGTAGCAAACTTGTCAATCATTGTTAAACGAGTTATACTGATTTTAGTAATACCTAAATAATACCTTCATTTTTGAGATAAGCCCGGGTCGCGACGGCCCCTAAAAGCCGGGGCGCGAAGCGGGCGCTTAATGGAAAAACTAACACAAATGACTTTGAAGGAAAAAAGCCAACTATCAGAGAAAAAGGCCAAGGTGCCCTACCCCAAAGAAGACTTCTACTTGGTGGAAGAGCTAGCAGAAAGCTTGCGAGTTTCAAACATGACTATTTATCGCTATATCAAAGCCGGCAAAGTAAAGGCTTATAAGATAGGCAAAGAGTTTCGCATTGGTAAGGATGAATTTAAGAAGTTTTTAGATAAAGTTAAAACGAAGTAACTAAGCAGGTTTATAATAAGTTTTATCAATAAATCAAAATGGCTGAAGAAAGCATTTCAATAAAAAGGGATGATGGAAAAATTCACAGCCCCATTCGGAACAAATGGCTTGTAGAAACACCAGAAGAAAGAGTGAGGCAAGAATTTGTCACTGTTTTGGTGAACCAATATGGCTATGAAATTGAACAACTTGGAGAAGAAGAAAAAAGGGCGTTTGTAGTGCGGTTTAAGGATTTGGAAAGGTGGGATGCGTTTTATTGTCAAGCTTGATTTTAGATCAAATCAAAAATCTTATGGTTGGTGCGAGAATGCCACGAATATCTGAAGCGGATTTTAAAAAATTAAAAGTTGTACTACCGCCGCTCCAAACCCAAAAAGAAATCGTGGCTAAAATAGAAAAAATGCGAGCAGAAGTGCAAAACCTACAAGAACAATCCGCTAATATCCTCAAAACCGCCAAAGCAGAAATGCGAAAAGCGATTTTGGGGGATAAAAAAGTTAATTATGGCGAATTTGCCACAATAAAAATCCATGAAACAGGAAATTATCAATTCACTTACCAACAACTTTGAATCCTTTTCCAACAAAACCGAAGGAGGCTTAGAGTTTTGGTTTGCCCGTGATTTGCAACACCTTTTGGGATATCGTAAATGGGAAAACTTTCAAAGTGTCATTTCCAAAGCAAAAACCGCCTGTGAAATATCAGGGCATGAATTATCCGACCATTTTCCTGACATCAGGAAGATGGTTTCTATCGGTTCTGGAGCGGAAAAAGAGATTGATGACATAATGCTCACTCGTTATGCCTGCTATCTCATTGCTCAAAATGGAGATTCCTCAAAAGAGCCAATCGCCTTTGCTCAAACCTATTTTGCAATACAAACAAGAAAGGCGGAAATTATCGCTGAAAGGATGGCGGAAATTGAAAGAATTAATGCAAGGAAAAAGCTTTCAGAGACCGAAAAAGAGCTTTCTAGCGTTATTTACAAGCAAACTGGTGGAAACCGAAATTTTGCCCTAATTAGAAGCAAGGGTGATACTGCTTTTTTCGGAGGGAAGAATACGGCTCAAATGAAAATTGTTTGGAAAACTGGAAGCAAGCCAATCGCAGATTTTATGCCCACGATTTTACTTAAAGCTAAAGATTTTGCTACAGAGATCACCATTCACAATGCGAAAGAAAAAAGAATGAGCACAGAAAGACAAGTGTCCAATGAGCATGTTACCAACAATAAAACCGTGAGAGGCACTCTCATTTCCAGAGGAATTGTCCCAGAAAAACTGCCTCCGGCTGAAGATATAAAAAAGATTGAAAGGAAAGTGGAATCGGAAAAGAAGAAAAGTCTTAAAAAAATTTCCAAAAAACAGTCTCAAAAGAGAAGGAGAGGCTAGATCAAAAGACCCCGTAACAATAACCCAAAAAATCACCCCTAAACCCCTTCAACGCAAAGGAGGTTGCCCGTGGGAAAGAAGTGCAGAAAAAAGAGGAAAATAAGGAGGGGCATCTGCCCCAAGTGTTTTAATGTCAAAGCACTTGAAAGGCATCATGTTTGGCCTTTAAGATTCTATAAGGCCAACGGTTGCATTCTTCACCTTTGCCAAGAATGCCATTGGGAGATCGAGAAACTACTTCCCCAAAGAATACAGCTCTCTAAAGAGCAGTATCTAAAAATACATGAACAATGGTTAAAAGGGGAAGAACTTGATCTCTCAAAAAAATAACCACCTTCCCCGCTAACGGAAAACTTCGTTGGCGGGGACAATTCAAAATTAGCCAGGGGATAAAATAATAAGAACCTTAAGCCATTCAAAAATCATGAAAACAAAAGCCGTCATCTATTTCCGCATTTCCTCCAAAGACCAAAAGCAAGAAGGTTACTCTATCCCCTCCCAAAGGCGGCTTTTGCATGAATACGCCCAAAAGAACCATGAAAGAAAAGATTAACATCAAAGGCACAAAGATAGCCCTTTACCAAAGAAACGAAAGCGATTTTATCTCACTTACTGACATTGCTCGATTTAAAGATCACGAAAGAAGCGATTATATACTCCAAAACTGGCTAAGAAATCGAGGAACCATCGAATTTTTAGGACTCTGGGAAAAAATCAACAATCCAAATTTTAAATCCATCGAATTCGACGGGTTTAAAAATGAATCCGGATCAAATAGCTTTTCTTTAACTCCTAAAAGGTGGATCGAGAAAACTGAAGCAATAGGGATAATTTCAAAAAAAGGCCGCTACCATAGCGGGACTTTTGCCCACAAAGACATCGCCTTTGAATTTGCCTCTTGGATTTCTCCAGAATTCAAACTCTACCTGATCAAAGAATTCCAGCGCCTCAAAGAAGAGGAAAATATCAGAAAAGAGCTAGGCTGGGATATCAAGAGGAATTTAACCAAAATCAACTATCGCATTCATACCGACGCCATCAAGGAAAACCTAATCCCTCAAAAAGCTTCCAAGAAAAATCAACGGATAATCTATGCCAGTGAAGCGGAGGTTTTAAATTTAGCCCTATTTGATAAAACTTCCAGCCAGTGGAAAGAGGAAAATCCCGACAAAGAAGGCAACATGCGAGACTACGCCACCGTGGAGCAATTGGTTGTTTTAGCTAACCTAGAAAGCATGAACGCCGAACTTATCAAGTTGGGAATTGAAAAAATAGAAAGATTTAAGCGCTTGAACGAAATGGCTATCACTCAAATGCGCTCACTCTTAAACAATTCAAGCACTAAAAAGCTAACCTCATGAGACGAAAAGCCGTCATCTATTTCCGCGTTTCCTCCAAAGACCAAAAGCAAGAAGGTTACTCTATCCCCTCCCAAAGGCGGCCTTTGCATGAATACGCCCAAAAGAACCAACTAGAGATTGCCAAAGAGTTTGAAGACAACGAAACCGCCAAACAAGCCGGCCGAGAAGCCTTTAGCAAGATGCTAGAGTATTTAGAAAAGCATCCAGAAATCAAAACCATCCTCGTCGAAAAAACCGATCGAATCTATCGCAACTTTAAGGACTATGTTAAAATTGACGACCTGGGGCTTACTGTTCACTTAGTAAAGGAGAATGAGAAGATTGGCAAAGATTCCACTAGTCACCAAAAATTGATTCACGGGATCAAAGTCCTGATGGCCAAAAACTACATTGACAACCTCAGCGAAGAAGTTAAAAAAGGAAACAATGAAAAACCCAGGTAAAAAACCAAGGCTAATTTGGATTATTACCAGCTGGGCAATAATATTTTAGAACTAGCCAAAAAGGCCTCTAGTTTGTACAAAAAGGCCAATCCAGAAGAAAGGCGAAAAAATCCTCTCTTTTTTACTTTCGAATTCTACCATCAAAGGCAAAAAAGTCCTTATTAAATACAAAAAACCCTTCGATTTAATCCATCAAAGGGCCTCTTGTTGCGAATGGCGGGGACGAAGGGACTCGAACCCTCGGCCTCTTGCGTGACAGGCAAGCGCTCTAACCAGCTGAGCTACGCCCCCAAATTTAAATTCAAACCAGCAAATCTTTCCAATTTGCAACAAAGCCATTATATCCATAAAATTTTTTCCCGTCAATCTCTTTTATGCCTCTATTGACTCTCTTAACCTTTGATATTGACCTTTCTTTCATAATGTCCTACCATGTTGAGACTGGTGAGTTTCAGCAGTTTTTGTTTTTTAAGCTAAAATTGCTAAAAACTAGCTTTTGAAATTATCCGATTATCCAGAACTAGCCCCTTTAGCTCAATTGGATAGAGCGCCTGGCTTCGGACCAGGAGGTTGCAGGTTCGAGTCCTGCAGGGGGTACCATTTTAGAGCCTGTCTTAGAGATTGAAAATTAGCTTTTTGCCCCTATAGCTCAGTCGGTAGAGCAGTTGCCTCTTAAGCAAATGGTCCCAGGTTCGAGTCCTGGTGGGGGCACCAATTTGAAAGTTGGAGATTGAAAGTTGAAAAAGAAGTCCAGAAAATTTAAAAATGGAAATATTTTAAAACAGCCGCCTGGGCTGTTTTTGTTTCTGGCTGAATCCTAAGATTGCTCCAGGAAGATTTGTCCCCGATTGCTAAAATCAACTTTCCTTAGTAAAATAGCTAGTAATCAAAACTTCTCCTAAAAAATACCTAAACCAAAATGGAAGCCCCTCTAGAAAAAATATTCCTAAATCCAGAATCTCCGGAACAAGAAGAATTTAGGATTCCCGAGCAATATGCCCCTCAAGTCGAAAGAATCGACCGCCAGCTAGACCTGGCTAAAGCCACTGAAAGATTAGAAAATGAAAAATTAAACCTTGACGACCTGGAACTGCTAGCCAATTCCCTAGAAGGCCGGGGCTGGCAAAAGGTTCTGGAAAAACCTCAACCAGGCGATCAGATTCTCTCCTTCCTTTCACCCGGAGGACCTTTTAGTGTTAAAGTTCTTAATGGAGTTTTCGGAGAAAAAGCCGCCGATAAAATTATTCATGATACCGTTAATAAAGCCCTTAGAAAACAGATTGACAATGCCGGCCTAGGTCAAGAATTGCAATTCTCTTTTAAAGAAAAGCGTTTCTTGATCCCTCCAAAAAGCAACCTTAGCCCGGAACAACTCCAACACATTACCCAAGAAGCCTCCCAGGAAATTGACCAAGGAATTAAGGCATTAACACAAGCAGAGCTAAATAGGATCTTTGAAGAGACAAAGCAAATTAAAGCAGAATACTCCACGCAAGCAGCCAAAGAAGGTCGCAACAAAAAAGAGCTCCAAGAAAAGTATACGAGGAAGCTGACAATTAAAGAAGAGGAGTTTTTAAGAGTCAGAAACTACCGAAAGTCTATTAGCGCAAGCAGCTATCAACTGAACTCCGAGATGGTTACCGTAGAAGCGCCCATTTCCGAAGAAGAAGGCTCTGCCAATATTCATCGCGCCCTAGCCCAAAGCCTGCAAGGCGCCTCTTTGTCTCGCAGCTTTGAAGACTTAGCCACCGCCGAAGGATACGAATCCCAAAACCTCCTTCGAGCCTCTCAAGAATCTTACGAAATCGCCAATAATTTTTTTGAGGAAGGATTAACCATCACCGACAAGGATGGTCACGAATACCCGGTTTTCCATAAAGACGAAGAGGGATTCCTTCAAATTGATGACAGGCTCTTGCAAAAAATTCGCAAGGCAGAGTTTGCACCTCAACCTGACAACCCAGAAGAGGAGGCGAAATATCAAGATTTGCTCCGCTGGAAAGATTTAACTAATGTAGTTGACTTTTTTGGTCCTTACACCAAGGAAGAAATTTCTGGTAAAAAACCCCTGGCCAATGGAGAATCTTTACAAGAAAAAGTTACCCGCAAGACCAAGGTTATTGAAATTTTTAAGGACACCCAGGTTAAATTGCAAATTCCGGAAAACGAAAGAGTGGATGGAAAAAGCGATACTGATATTTGGAATGAATTTTACCAAACACTAAACACTGGAGAAAATTCTAATCGAGAAAAAATCCTCCAAGAACTCCGTACCGAAGAAAAAGACCCTCTCCAAGATTCCGCCTCGGAATTTTACCGCAAAACCCTGGAAATGAAAAACGGCTACGACTTCTTCTATCTAGATGTAGTTGGACTGGGAGTAGAACAAACTCAATACTTTTCTCGCCTTCACCAAGAAGCTGTTCAGTTAAGTGAAGCTGGTAACGAAGAAGCGCTCCAAACCCATCTCGATAAAATGACTCTATCCGCCGGCGACCCTACTTCTGAGAAGATGCGCACTTTCCGGAGAGTTGTTAAAGAAGTCATTCGAGAAAAGTTAATAGAGAAAGGGAAGACAGAAGAAGATTTCACTCAACTGGCTACTGGCGGCGATGAGTTTCTCTTGGCGGTTGATAAAGGCTCTCTGGACCAAGGAGAAATTCTAGCCATCCAAAAAGAGGTCCGCGAAAAGATTAAGGAGGTGGATGGTGAAGATGTTGTCGCTCGCATGGTTCGGGCCACCAACTTCACTTTTGGCAAAAACTCTGGCGGAGAAAACCAAATAGAAAAGAGCTCTCGAGAAAAAACTGTAGAGCTGATTCAAACTATGGAAGGCGCCGAAAACGGCTCCGAGTACTGCAAAATAGTTGAAAAATTGGTCGCTCGAGAAAAGCCTCCTTTCCATGAACTAGACTTTAAACCTCCTGAACTTAAAAATGCCCTGGCTGCCAATGACTATTTTATCGAAAAGAATGAAGATAACAACAACATTCTTTATTTCGGAGATCACGCCCCTCCAGAAAACCAACCCCTTAGCCAAGTCATCCAACAATTTGAACTTGCTAAGGCCGCCTAAACTCCCCCGCCTCCCTAGTAGTGACAAACTACCCCTGCAATCAAAAAACCACCCGAGTCTCAGGTGGTTTTTGTTATTCAAAATATGTCCTACCAAAAATTACGAGCCACTAACTACTAACTAGCCTTTCTCCGAGAAGCCCTCACTCGCTCATTTTCTGTCAAGTATTGCTTGCGTAAACGAACACTTTCCGGAGTCACCTCTAAGTACTCATCTTCGGAAATTAGTTCCAAACCATTTTCTACAGTGACTTCCAAGGGAGGAGTTAATTGAATAGCGTCATCCGAGCCGCTAGCCCGCATATTGGTCAGCTGCTTGCCTTTTATCGGATTAACTGTGATATCATCACCCTTGGCAGTGTTGCCAATTACCATTCCTTCATACACTTCTGTTCCTGGTTTAATGTACAATACACCCCGTTTTTGAAGATTATCCAAAGAAAAGCCCAAGGCCTTACCAGTAGCCATTGAAACCATTGAACCAGTTTGCCGATGCTTAATCTCTCCCGCGTAAGGCCGAAAATCCAAAAAACAGCTGCAGAAAATCCCCTCTCCTTTAGTATCCACTACAAATTGCCCTCGATAACCTAACAGTCCTCGGGTAGGAATCTCAAAAATCATCCGCGCCTGCCCGTCCGTTTGCTTCATGTGAGTCATAATACCCTTTCTCTTCCCTAGTTTTTCGATAATCGCCCCTGAATAATCCTCCGAAACATCAATAGTAGCCTCTTCAAAGGGCTCTAATTTTTGCCCTCCTTCTTCTTTAATAATCACTTTAGGCTGAGAAACTTGCAATTCGTAGCCTTCCCGACGCATATTCTCCAGTAAGATGCCTATGTGAAGTTCTCCTCGACCGGAAACTCGATAGTGATCACTAGCAGAAAAATCTACCTTCAATCCCACATTGACTTCTAGCTCTTTTTGTAGACGTTCCTTGATTTGCAATCCTGTCACAAATTTCCCCTCTCTTCCAGCAAATGGTGAATCATTTACCAAAAAATTAAGGGTAATCGTAGGCTGATCGATGCTAATATCCGGCAAAGCAGCTTGATCTGGACTACTGCAAATAGTTTGGCCGATGTAAACATCTGGCAATCCGGCAATAATCACAATCTCTCCTGCCGAAGCTTCCGACACCTCTTTGCGTTCCAATCCTTCAAAAACAAATAATTTAACAATTCTACCCTCCGCCACTTTTCCATCTCTCTTTTTCAGTACTGCCCGACTTCCTACTTTTACTTTCCCTTGATACACCCGAGCAATTGCCAAGCGACCTAAAAAGTTATCATAGGCTAAGTTAAAAGGCTGAATCAAAAAATTACCTTCCTTTCCCTTTTCTTCCTCTTCAAGAGATTTAGCTGGCGGCACCTCCTGAAGGATCTTGTCCAAAAGCGGAGTTAAATCTTCAGATTGATCTTCTAATTTTAATTTGGCTATCCCCTCTTTGGCATTAGCATAAACTATCGAAAATTCTAACTGCTTATCGCTAGCCCCCAACTCTAAAAAAAGTTCGAAGACCATCTCCTCCACCTCTGCCGGACGAGCAGCCGGCTTGTCGATTTTGTTAAGCACCACCATCGGGTTAAGACCCAATTCCAAGGACTTTTTCAAGACAAACCGAGTCTGGGGCATAGGGCCCTCTTGGGCATCTACCACCAGAATCACGGCATCAATCGCTCGCAACACCCGCTCTACCTCCGATCCAAAATCAGCGTGACCGGGCGTATCCACTAAATTAATCTTAGTGTTCTTGTAATTTAAAGAGGTATTCTTGGAATAAATAGTGATCCCTCGCTCTTGTTCTAAGGTATTACTATCCATTGAAGCCCCTTCTTCTACCATTCCGGTTTGCCGCATTAGAGCATCCGTCAAGGTGGTTTTCCCGTGGTCCACATGGGCAATTATGGCAATATTTCTAATTTCTGACATCTAAGTACAAACTTAAAAATTTACAAAACTGGCTTTTAAAATAGCCACCAATTCATTAAACACTGTTTTTGGCAAAAAGTCTAATCTATTAAATTTTAAACCCAAAACAAAAATCGGACCAGCTCCGATTCTTGTGTAGCTTAAAATAATTTTGAAAATTTAATCCGAACAAACAGGCAACCTCTCATTATTAAAAAACTCTTTCACTTCCACTAACTCCGCCTCATTAAAATCGCACTTTCCTAGCTTAGCACACCCCGAAGAATCTGGGGCCTGCACCAGATTCTTGATAAAAAAAGTACCTACTCCAGAATACCTTGAACAAGTGAGATCTACTTCAATTTCATCAAAATTAAGCATTTTCAAAAGCTCCGCCTTGTCGTTGGTTAAACAAATTGGATGCCCACCCCCAACAGTCTCCATCTGAGCCGGCTTCAAGCAAATTCGGTCTTTCACACTCTTGTAAACAGAATGCTCGTCTTCAGAAAGATAATAAGCATAACTCCCAGTAAATTCAATCGCTTCTTCTTTAACAACTCCCTCCTGATTTTCAGTTTCAAAAAAATCCTCCCCGTCTACTACCAACTCCTCCTCACTTGAAGACTCTGTTCCTACTAAATCACCTGTGGTTAAATCAGCATCACTCGATTGCTCAGCACCACAAGCACTAAAAGCTAAAACTGCAAGCCCCATTAAAAGTAAAGCTGAGTTCTTTAATGTCATAGGATTGTAATCACTTTAATAATTAAACTCACTTAACCAAACTTCTCTTCATCAACTGACACTTCTCCTGCGCTCCCTCTCGCCGGCAATAAGTCCGCATCACTGAACGAAACTTACCCCGCGCTAACACCTGACCGCCCTCCAATAGCGTTGCCTGATCGGCAATCAAGCCGGCCTCCTCCCGATGAGTAATCAAGAGAATCGAACAACCCAGTCGTTCTTTAATTTTCAACATTAAATCATATAGTTCATTATAAACGATAATATCCAAAGAAGCATCCGGCTCATCTAAGATCATCAACTTGGGCCGCATGGTGATAACAGAAGCTAGTTCGATCCGCTTCCGCTCCCCTCCCGAAAGACTTTCGTCCAAGCGCCTTTCCAAGAACCGCTGGTCCAGCCCTACTAATTCTAAATTTCCCCTAACTTGATCCAGTCTTTTCTTGGAATCGGCTTTACTTGCTTTGTCATTCTGTTTTTTGGCCTTAGGAAAACTAGCCTCCAAATATTCTCTAACCGTAATATTTTCAAAACGAGCCGGCTCTTGAAATCCCAGAGCCAGACCTTTCCGAGCAATTTCATGCGGAGGTTCTCCTAAAACATTTTCTCCTTCCAAAACAATTTCTCCTTCTAACTTCCCATAGCCACCTATTCCTAACAAGGTGTTCGACAGAGTGCTCTTCCCACTTCCATTTTTTCCTAAGACACAGTGAACCTCTCTTTTCTCGATTCTAAAAGAGACCTTTTTTAGAAGCTGTTCGCCCTCTCTAGAAAAAACCGAAAGTTTTTTTACTTCCAATAAACTAACCCCTTCGGAGTTATTTTGATTATTCATCATAGGCATCTTCTAGAAACTTTTAACAATTCTTTTTCACTGCAACTCAAAGCTATCCGCAATCCCTCTAACCTCTTTAATAGTATTGTGATTAGTAGTAGCAAAATTTAAATTCAAAACATAATACAGATTCTGGTCCACATTTCTATAAATTGCCAACCAACCATAATTCTCTTCTCCTGGCGATCCTTCAACATACTTCTTCCCTTCTAGTTCTTTATCGTTAAAATACTCTTCTACCTTCACCAAGCTATCACCAAACCCAAACCACTGAGCTATTTTATGATTAATCTTACTATCCGAACGAATAATCGTCAAAGCGACAGCTGGATTACTCTCTAATTCCTCCGGATTTATCTCAGTTCCTCTAGCTAAGATAACATTAGCCCCCACTTCCACATGAATACCCTTGATCACTTCTTCTTTTAAATCCTTCTCTCCCGCCTCCGCTATTAAAGTCCAATTATCTGGAACCTGCAACAAATAGCCGTATTTCTGGTTAATGTAATCTCGAGGCCCCACCAGAGACTCCTCTCTCGAATTACTAATAACATTATCCACCAAAGGTAAGCTAGCTAATTCGACTCTCCCTCCTCCCAATAACGCCAGAAGTGACAGCACTCCTCCAAACAACACCCCCAGTAAAACCATTCCTATTATTGCCATCTTCTTTCTAGGAAACCTCTTCTTCTTGCTATCTTCCACCCTATCTCCTTCTTTAGTCTTGGTTACCTCCGAATCTTTTTTCATTTTTTATTTTTAAAAATTGTGAAAAAACAAAACAACTTACCTAAAAATATAACAGACCCACGCCAGAGATTCAAGATCAACTACCCCTCACTACTAGACATAAACATATCGAGTAATTGTTTTAGATTATGTTTAGCCTTTGCCAATCAACTCCATTTTCTCAATTTCGATTGGTATCGAAGGGATAACAAAAAGCCCTTCAAGGGCTTTTTAGTTTGACTATAATGTGGGCCGGGAGAGATTCGGGGTCATCTCACTAAACTCATCCATCGCCTTTGGCTCGGATTCGTTAAGTGGATCCTCCCCGGACTCGCCCCGGATCAAACTCGCAAGCTCGTTTGTCTGGGTTCCGCCTTTCTCATCTCTCCCGTCAAAATCAACTAGACAAAAAGCCCTTCAAGGGCTTTTTGTCTAGTTATCCTGTGGGCCGGGAGAGATTCGAACTCCCGTAGACTTGCGTCGCCAGATTTACAGTCTGGTGCATTTGACCGCTCTGCCACCGACCCAAAATATTTAATTAATTCCGATTAGGTCCTAAAAGCTCTTCCGCCTTTGTAAGACTTAAATGGACGCGCTCTATTGAAAACTATCACTGGAGCCTACGTGCGGGATCGAACCGCAGACCTCATCCTTACCATGGATGCGCTCTACCGACTGAGCTACGTAGGCGAAATTTATTTTTCTTTTTCAAGTACTTGCCATCGCACAAGATTGAGATCCAATTAAGATTCCAGCCCCCACTCCTGCCTTCTCAATCCTTAGCGTGGATAGCTCCCTGCCTGCCAGCGGGCAGATACCAACTAAAACACATAAGCAACAAACATTTAAATTTAATGACAACTAAAACCTAGAATTAACCCCAGTCCAATCCTATCTATCAATCCCTAAGCAGTCAAATTTAAATTTACACTAGTCTTCTAGAAATTTCAAGTTAATCTCTTACAATTCCCTCTTAAACCAGAAATTAAAACTGATAACTTAAGTACGAGTAACACCAAAACACTTAATCAATAGTTACTTTTGGTTGGCAGAATAGAGTCAGGGAAGATTAGATCAATTTCAGACTTTGTGCTAAATTTATGTTAAAATAACAACACTCAATGCTCACAAGTCTTCAATTTAAATCTATCTCTCTTTAGCGCCCTTAATTCAATTTTAAATCTTTACAAATAAAAATGGAAAAAAAGCATTTTTATTTTTTACTAACCTCAATCTTTCTCTTGGCTCTTTTTCTAAGGTTTTACCAACTAGAAATTCGGCCTCTTCATTTTGATGAAGGCAACGATGCTATTTATTTCATCAAAAATATCACTCAAGGAGAAACCGTAAACTTCAACCACGAAAAACACGGACTTCTCACTTACTATCTCACTTCCCTCCCTTTATTTTTCCTTCCTATTAGTCAGTTTACTCTCAGATTAATTCCAGCCTTATTTGGTAGTTTACTAGTCCTAACGCCAGTCCTGCTTAAAACAAAAATAGGGGAAAGGGCGGCTTTGATTACTTCTCTTCTTCTGGCAATCTCTCCTTGCTGGGTTTATTATTCCCGATTTCTCATCAACTATCCCTTTTTCGCCTTTTTTCTCCTAGTGTTTTTGGGACTTTTAATGCAATATCAAACCTGCAAATCTCCTTGGCTCAGACTTTCACTTGCCTTAAGTTTCACCTCCCTCTTATTGATAAACGAAGCTTGGATTATTCAGATTTTTATCTTCCTCCTCTTTTTAGCTTTCTTTCGAAAGGATATCCTCAAGAAAAACAAGAGGTTAGTCCGGGGAAGTTTCTGGAAGCCCTGGATAGCACCAATCAGTGTTTCTATGGGATACTTTCTCTTAATTCAAACCAATTTTTTCAAAAACTGGGAAAATCTATCACGCTGGATAAGTTCCGCAGGGAAAATTTTCTCCAAAACAGAATCCTCCGTTCATCAAAAAAGTTCTTTTTATTATTTTCAAGTATTTTTTCAAGCAGAGTGGCCCTTAGTGATTTTGATTGTAACTACTTTGATTTTAATAATCACCCGTCGCCACTCCCTCAGAAAAATTCTCTCTGCTCAATCCACTCTCACTCTCTACTTTCTTTCTTTTTGGACAGGATCTTCTTGGCTATTTTTTTCTATCATTCCCTACAAAACCCCTTGGGTTCTTTCTCTCTTGATTATTCCCACCATTTTACTCTTTAGTTTTTTATTAGTTACTCTTGAAAAAATAAGCTCCTTTCCCAAAAAGACTTGGCGCTCTTTTCTTTTTTTTCTACTAGGTTGGTATTTTTTTCTTAGTATCTATTATAATTTTATTGCCTTCGCTGCCCCTCAAAAAACTAACCCCCTTTCTTATGGTCAAGTAGGAAACGAGATTTATGAAACACTCAAGATAATTAAAAAAAGGTCCCCTCCAGATCAACCTCCTCAAAAAATTCTTTTAGCCCTAGAGCACTTTTCTCCTCTCCACTTTTATCTAGATAATCATTTAGTTAAAGTTCTTAAGCAAAAACAGGTTCTCTCTGAACAAATCGCCGCTCATTTCGATCTAATCATTATGGAAAAAGACCGAAACCACGCCCTTGATTTAACCGACTATTCCCTTCTTCATCAACAAAAAATCCACAACCTAGGGAATTTGATAATTCTCGAAAATTAGCTATAATTAAAATTAACAACCTACTCTCGATAAAAATAAATACTACTAATGCGAAAAAACAAAAGAATCTCTCAAAGCTTGCTACTAGGTCTTTTTTTCGTAGCTACCATCTGCTACGGAAAACATTTCTTGCAAAAACACCTTTTCAATGAAGTGGCCTTTGCGGAGGAAAGCGCTCCCAAAGAAAATGTCTTGCTTCAGAGTAAACTAAAAAAGGGCATTACAATGCTTGATGTTCCTTTTATCGAGAATCAAGGTCAATTATCAGAAGAAAATGTCCGTTTCTATGCCAACTTATTGGATGGAAAAATCCTCTTAAAAGATCAAGCTATTGAGTATGTCTTCTCTGAAAAGAAAATTAACGAAGAAGAGGAATTAGAGGAGGATTCTATCCCTGTTAATTTTCAGGAAGTTTTTCTGGGTACCAACAATGAAGAGTTAAATTTAAACTTTTCCGGAGAAGAAGAATTTTCTGGTCCCATTACTCTCTTTTCCAAGCAATCAGAGGGTTCCATTTCCCGCCAATTATCGGCTTTTAATAAGGTGACTCTGGGAGAGATTTGGCCAGGAATTGAGGTAAATCTTCAGGCTCGAGGGAGTAATGTAGAGAAAATTTTCCAAGTAGCCCCTGATGCTAACATAGAAGATATTCAACTAAAATTCAAAGAAGGATGGGAAACTTCTCTCGACGAAAAAGGTAAATTAATACTAACCAAAGCAGAACAAACCATTAAATTCACTGCTCCTTTTGCTTTCCAGGAAATTAAAGGAGAGAAAAGGGAAGTTTTGGTAGAGTATTCACTTAAAAATGACGGTTATGGGTTTCAAGTAACAGGAGACTATGACCCTGATTACTCTTTAACAATCGACCCCCTGCTAGCCTCTACTATGATTTTCAATAACTCTCAAAGTGAGTCTTATTTATACGGAGGTGAATCCAATGCCATTGCCATTGACCCGGAAGGAAATGTATTTATCGCGGGAGGAGATGGCGACAACGCTAAAATTTTTAAGTTAACTCCAGATCTTTCTCAATTATTAGGCCAGGCTAGCCTCCCCTTATCTTCTTCTGGGAGTGGAGAAGATATTGAAGATTTAAAAATTGACGATAACGGAGACATTTACGCAGTTATTAACTACACCTATTCGGACTCCTTTCCCACTGTTAACGCCTATCAAAGTACTCGGGCCGGCTCTTCTGACGCCTTTGTTGCTAAATTCAACAACGACCTCTCCGCCCTACTGAGTGCCACTTATCTAGGAGGGACTAGTTCTGATTTCGGTCATTCTTTGGAGCTCACTGACTCTTCTGTTTACATTTCCGGCAGAACCCGTTCTTCTAATTTCCCCGTAACAGATGGAAGTTCTAATTCGGGAAATTACGATGGATTCTTAACCAAACTAACCAAAGATCTCTCTATTCTAGAAAGCTCCACTTACCTGGGAGGAAGCGATTCCGACCAAATCAATTCCCTTTACATTGACTCCTTGGGAAAAGTCTTCATTACTGGTAACACCCGTTCTTCTAATTTCCCCACTACCAGTGGAGCCTTCCAAGAAAATTACAAATCATCTACTGATGTGTTCGTAGTAAGGTTAAGCGAAGACTTCTCTTCCTTAGAAGCCTCAACTTTCTTGGGAGGTTTCGATAGTTACGAATACGGTCAAGAAATTTTAATCAACGAGGACACCGGAAAAGCTGTTTTGACTGGCTACACCAGATCCTCGGATTTTCCCACCACCACTGGATCTTTTAACGAATCTATCAATGGAAGTAGCGATGGCTTCATCTCAGTTTTCAATTATGACCTAACCGATCTCGAACACTCCACTTACGTCGGAGGATCCAGCTCTGACGGAATCGATTCTTTAACCTTAGATTCCCAGGGTAATATCTACACCGTAGGAACCACTTACTCCGATGACATCCCTTTAGCACCCGAGCCCACCATCTTAGAAACCTTAAAAGAAGAAGATTTTGAAGAAGCCACCTTCCCTCCTAGTGGCTGGGGAAGCTGGGGAGACGAGAGTTGGATTCAAGACGGTAGTTATTCCCAACAAGGATCTTTCTCCGCAGCCAGTGGCAATATTGGTAGTTATGACGAATCTTATTTGGTAACCGAAGTTGATTTTCAAGAAAACGCCGGCTTAGTAGAGTTTTATTGGAAGGTGAGTTCGGAGGCTGGCTACGGCAACGACGAGTTATTTTTTCACATTGACGACACGGAAATTGCTAGAATTTCCGGTGATCAAAATTGGCAAAAAGTAACCGCTAATGTTTCAGCGGGAAGCCATACCTTTACCTGGACCTATGATAAGGATGGCAGTGTCAGTAGCGGAGAGGATCGGGGCTGGATAGACAACATTAAATTTTTCTCCACTGAAGATCCGGGTAATATCTCTTACAATCAAGGAGAAGACGTTTTTTGGACTCAATTTTCTCCGGATTTAACCACCTTGAATTATTCTAGCTATATTGGAGGCACTCGAGAAGACAGTGGCCACGGAATTGCTTTAGATGAACTAGGAAACGTATTTTTAACCGGAGAAGCTTATGGTAGCACTCCTACCGCCGGAGACGAAGGAACTAACGACTTTCCCACTACTTCAGGAAGCTTCTCTCCTGAAGGTATTGTAGAAACAGACATCTTTCTAGTTAAATTTCAATCCCTCATCTCTCATTTAGTAGTAAGAGATGCGGAACAAAGCAACACTACTTCCATTCAAAAAAGCGACCCCCAAACAATCAACATAATTGCCGAAAACAACGAAGGAAATACTCTAGAAGACTATCAAGGATCTAAGGAAATCGTCTTGAGCTTAGATAAGGATGCCACCGGAGATGGAGGGGAAGTACCTACCTGTAATGGAGTGGAAATCGACGGCACTAATGTCTTAAACTTAGAATTCTCTCAAGGAGTAGCCAGCTGCGAACTAGAAATTCATAAACTAGAAGAAGATTCTCCCTTCCAATTAGATGCCAGTGACGGAGAAATTGATTCTCATGGTCAAAACAGCTGGGATTTAGATATCTCAGTCTACGAAGAATCTTCGCCCCCCGCCTCGGATTCAAGCTGTGACTACTTCCAAACTACCACCGATGACGATCAACTTGTTTTTGAGGTTTGCATAGAACCAAAACAAAAAAAGGAGATTGAAGAAATTGAAGAGAATGAAGATACCGGGATCATCCGAGCAAAAATTGAGTCAGAGGATGACGAGGAAGTGCAAGGAGAATTCACCGTGGAAGAGCACTCTAGTCCTCCCAGCAAACTAACCCTTCCCTCGGAATATCAAGATTCCTCCTATGAAGTTTATAAATACTTAGAGGTTGATGAAGATCTAGAAGAAGATAAAGAGGGAGTAGAGGAGATTACTTTTTATTTAGAAATTTCCAATCAATGACTAGCTTCCAATGCTCCCCGGGGAGTAATCTTTTTAGAGTCCCACAAAAACTCCACCCAGATACTGGATAGTAGTCTACGAGATAGTGGCGGAAAGTACTCAGTCTTCCGAATTAAAAGCGAAGATCTCCCTGACTACTTGACTATCATCGGTAAAAAAGAAGCCTCTACTTACTATGACCCTGAAACTAATCCCTCCGAAAGCGGAACCTGTGGAAGTGCTGAAAGAACCTACCTCGCGGAAGAAGTAGGTTTTACGGGAGAGTTCTGTTCTATAGGAGAAGTAGCCTCTCCTCCCAACTTCCCCTCCCCTGGAAATTCCGCCTCCTGGTCTTGCCAGGAAAACGAGCTTGCCACTAGCTGCTCAGCCTACCGCCAAAAAGAAGAAGAGGAAGATTTAGAGGGATACGAAGAAGTTGAAGAGGAACCTCAATCACCTCCTCAAAGCCCACCCGATCCTCCTAAGTCAGATTCAAATCAAGGCCTTTCCACTTTCCTGACAAATGATGATGTCGCAGTAGCAGGAGCTACCACGGAAACTCTCGAAAATGTATCCCTTTCTTTGGCCACCACTTTTATAGCCTTGGCCTTGGCCCAAATCCTTCTCCAAACCAGCAGTATCACTCAATTACCTTTAGTTGTTTTTAACCTATTTTCGGTGCCAGCCTACAAGAAAAAAAAGATTCAATCTGGAGTTGCTTATGACTCTCAAACCGGTCAACCCATTCCCTTGGCTCAAGTGACCATTTATAACTTGCAAGGTAAGGCCTTAGAAACCAAAAGCACTGACAAATACGGAAGTTATTTCTTTTTAGTTCCCAAAGGAAAATACCAACTAAAAATTCACAAGCAAGGTTATCAGCAAATATCCGAGGATCAAAAAGAACGGCTGAAAGTAACCTATCAAGACAACTACTTTCAAGGCCAAATCATTGATTCCAAGCAAGAAGATTTTATCAATCCTTCCATTCCTCTTCGAGCCACCTCTAAAAGCTTGGCTAGCTCTATGATCAATCAAAAGTTTATCCACCAAATCTTCCAAGTTCTTTTCTACTTGGGGTTTGCCCTGGCTCTAGCAGTAATTTTCTTAGAACCCACCTTTTTCAACTCTTTGGTATTGCTAAGCTACCTCTTCTTTTTCTTTCTTAAGACGGTCAACTTTTCTCGGCCTAACTGGGGAGTTATTTCTCAAAAAAATCGTCCTCAACCTTTCGCCATGGTTAGTATTAACACCAAAAACCACCAAACTCCTTTGGCGCGAGCAATCACCAACCAAAGTGGGCATTATGCTTTCATCTTAGACAAAGGTAGCTATCAAATCCAAGCCCAAGACAACCAGGGAAAACAAGTCTCCTCCTCCTTTCATCAACCCAAAAGAAGCATCACAGGATTAGACTTAAATCTAAAATAAGCTTCTTTTAAGAAAAATAACTAAAAAACCTCGGCTTTAAATCCGAGGTTTTTACATTTATTAACTAAAATGTAAGATATACTAGCGTTGTTTACAAAAATTGTTAGAATTTCATGCAAATGCA
>CAYFUG010000015.1:0-37405 GCA_964346295.1 uncultured Bdellovibrionales bacterium | reverse complement strand
CATTTGCATGAAATTCTAACAATTTTTGTAAACAACGCTAGTATATCTTACACCTTAGGTTATCAAAAATTCTTAAATCTAAAGAAATCAGCGCTTGCGCTTCCAAAATTCTACCACCAAAGCGCTCGCTACAAAAATTGAAGAGTAAGTTCCTAAGATTACTCCTACCATCAAGGCCAAGGAGAAAAACTTAATACTAAAACTTCCTAGAAAAACCAAAGCCAACAGCACCACTACCACCGTAATAGAAGTACTGGCTGAGCGACCCAAAGACTCCACTACAGAATTATTGACTATTTGTTCAAATTTATCAGCAGACTTAGAGTGTTCTGTTTTCCTTAAGTTTTCTCGAATTCGATCAAAGATCACAATGGTATCATTGACACTGTAGCCCAAAATAGTTAGTAACGCCGCCACAAAAGGCACCCCCACTTCTACTTGATAAAACTTACCTAGATAAGCAAATACTCCCAAAGTAATCAGCACATCATGCACTAAAGCTGCAACTGCCCCTCCTCCATATACCCAACTAGAAACCGGGAAAGAAACTCCTCGAAAAGCCCAAGCGATATAAATAGCAATTCCAATGACCGCCAATAAAGTAGCAACGATGGCCTCGTTACGAGATTCTTGCGATATCACGGAGCTAACAAAGTTCACTCCTTCTACCTGAGCCCCGGGAAACTTTTCCGGAACTTGTTCCAAGAACTGAGCGCTGGTCTGATCATCAGAGGCTGAAAATTCCAGTAAAAATCTCCGGGTTTCAATTTTTCGAGCTTGAAGATTTTCAATTGACTCCCCGGGTTCTAATTTGGAAGTCAGTTCTTCGGGACTAGGAATCTCTTGAGAGAAACCAATCTCAGCTTGAGTGCCTCCGGTAAAATCTACACCGGCTCGCAACCCCCAACTAAAAATCATCACTAGACTAACTACCACAGCCAAAGCTGATAGCACCAAAAAATACCCCCTTTTTTGAATAATTTTCATTTAGAGAAACTAAATTAAATCTTTTTATAAATCCAATCTTGGATTCTTACTGACTAGATCTCCTGCGTTGCTTCAAGATTTCAAACCTATCTCCCTCATCCCCCTAATCATAGGAAATACTGCACTTTGCAATCGAGCACTCACCCCAAAACATTTCCCCTTGGCCTTGTAGCAAGTAGGACGGTCAAACTTCCCTATAATCACATTCAAAACAAATCAGCCCACATCTTGAAATAATTTTCTTCATGGACCCCTTTTAAAGAACCTTAAACCAAATTCTTCAATTAGTCTAGTAAGCCCGAAATCACCCTAAAAACCAGGACTTTCATAATTTTAAGAAATCTCTAGGCGATGCCGAAGCTTTGGTCTATTCGCACTGAAGGGTACGATCAGGTCAAAACACAGACGGCAACAACGAAATTTTCAAAAGTTGGAAGCCCCCATCTTCTTCGCTACATCAATCAAGCGATTCGAATAACCCCACTCATTATCATACCAGCCCACCACTTTAATTAAATTGCCTCCGATCACCTTGGTTAAATCTAATTGAGTTACCACCGAATGACTGTCTCCTACGATATCTTGCGAAACCAACGCCTCGTCAGTTGCTTTTAGGATACCCTTTAGATCTCCTTGAGCTGCCCGAGTAAAAGCCTGGTTAACTTCTTCTGTGTTAGTTTCTTTTTCTGTTACCACCACAATGTCGCTTATTGAACCCACTGGAGTCGGCACTCGAAAGGCCATTCCGTCAAAATTTCCCTTGAGCTCAGGTATTGCTAAAGTAGTGGCAACTGCCGCTCCCGTAGTAGCAGGAATGATATTGAGAGCCGCCGCTCGTCCTCGCCGAAAATCACCCTTTTTTCCCATCCCATCAATGATCGCCTGGGTAGAAGTATAGCTATGAATAGTTGACATCAGAGATTTCTCTACTCCAAAATTATCCCCCAGAACTTTCATCATGGGAGCGATGCAATTAGTGGTGCAGGAAGCCATTGAGATTATCCGGTCATCACTTTGCAATTCCCGATCATTCACTCCCAGCACAATGGTTTTAATGGACTCGTCCTTAGTAGGCGCCGAAAGGATCACCTTGGGTGCTCCCGCCTCCAGGTGTCCGCTGAGTCCCTCGCGGTCCTTAAAAACACCCGTGCTATCAATCACCAGGTCCACTTCTAAGTCTCCCCAGGGTAAGTCGGCCGGATTCTTCTCAGAAGAAGCCTGCACTTCTGTTCCATCAATTACCAATTTTTGATCACCTTCTGCCTTTACCTTCTTACTCCATACGCCATAAGCGCTATCGTACTGAAGCAAATAAGCCAAATTTTCTAAATCTCCCAGGTCATTAATTGCTACTACTTCTACCTCGGGATCCTCCCAGGCAATCTTGAAAGCGGCTCGCCCAATCCGCCCAAAGCCATTAATTGCGATTTTCATTTTTGTTTAACTTTAATATTTAACTAAACTTAAGACTATCTTAGCTTAATCTATTAAATTTTCCAAGTCCCAATCTCTACTCTCCCTCATACCAAGCTCGCAGCCTTCACAAAATCACCCCCCCCATCCCTCGTCGTCATAGCTCTGACAAACAAAAAATCCGCGGGGATACAAAGGGATGCAATTCTATTCTTAAGGACTTAGTGATCAATGTCTGAAGGACTTTTTTAGATTTTGACCCTTACCTCAAAGTAAACGTCATTCTGGATCAAGGGTTTACTCTTTTTTCTTAAAATGCTACTCTGAGGTAAATTTGGCAGCTAATTAACAAGGGGGCAGTAAAACCAACATGAACATCGAAGTCTTGTTAGCAATCGTTAGCGGAGGATTGCTAGTGTGGGTATTAATTCTTCAGATCTCTCTCAAGGGAATCCTCCGGCGACAAAAGAAGATGCTTCAGGGATCCCAAGGGAAAAGCCTGGAGAAAGTCCTATTAGAAACCCAGGCGCGTACTAAAGATAACCATCAAAAAATTACGGAACTGGGATTGATAAGCAAAGATCTCTTTCAACTCTCCAGTCAAGGAATTCACCGAGTAGGACTGATCCGCTTCAATCCTTTTCAAGATATTGGAGGAGATCAAAGCTTTTCCTTGGCCTTACTAGACGGTCAAAATAATGGATTCACTCTCTCTTCACTCTACTCCCGAGAGGGAGTGCGTATTTATTGCAAAGCTATTCAGGGCGGCAAGTCTCCTCAGCACCAACTTTCCAAAGAAGAAGAGCAAGCCATCTCTCAAGCTGTCCAATCTGCTCCTACTCCCCCCAGCCAAGGCAAAAAGTAGCCAATCACCCAGGCTTTTATTTCGGGTTGCCCGTATGGAATAAGCCTGGAATTCCTGCCTTGCCAACAGGTAGATTAAATTGAATTAAACAACCTCCACGTTTGACCGGAAGCTTTTTTGTTGTTATAAAAGATAGAATACTAAATTAAATTCCTAAATTCTCAATTTTCAATTTTAAAACAATAAAAAACAATTTTTAAGATTTTAATTTTCAATTAAAAATTTCGTTTTCACTGTTAAGCTTTCAAATTAGAACTTGAAAGTTAAAGCCTTAAAAATTTACTAACCAATTGTTTTAAAATTAGTAAATTGAAAATTGAGAACTGCTTTCACTTATGCCTAAACCTACCCCCCCAAAAACCGTTCTAATCCCTTTCCAAGTCTCAGTGCGAGAATTAGCAGATCGATCCGGAAGGTCAGCTCCGGAAATAATTGGCAAACTCTTGGAAAATAGAATTGTTGCCACCATTAACGAAACTATTGACTTTGAAACTGCCAGCTTGATAGTAGAAGATTTTGGACTCACCGCCCAACTAGAAGAAACTGTTGGTAATAAAAATGCCCTCGCCCTAGAAGATTTGGAAGAAATCCTAAGACTAGAAAAAGAAGGTGCCTCTAATAAGCTCTCTCCCCGACCTCCTATCGTAACTATCTTAGGTCATGTAGACCACGGAAAAACTACCCTCTTGGATACCTTACGCAAAACAAAGGTAGCCGAAGGAGAATCGGGAGGCATCACCCAACATATCCGAGCTTACCAGGTTGAACAAAAGGATCAGCTCATTAGCTTCATTGATACCCCAGGCCACGAAGCTTTTCAGTCCATGCGTCAACGGGGAGCTTCGATCGCCGACATTGCTGTGCTAGTAGTAGCGGCAGATGACGGAGTAAAACCTCAAACCAAAGAAGTGGCTAGTTTTTTAATAGAAAAAAGGATTCCCACTGTAGTAGCAATTAATAAAATTGATAAACCCGAAGCTAATATCAATCGAGTAAAACAAGAGCTGGCGGAAATTGGCATTCTTCTGGAGGGTTACGGAGGCGAAATTCCTTTTTCGGAGATTTCCGCTAAAAATAACTTGGGGTTAGATGAACTCTTGGATACTATTCTCTTGGTTTCTGAAGTACACAATTTTCAAGCCAACTCCCAACGAGATGCCCTAGGGATTGTACTAGAAGCTCACAAAGATCCCCAGACCGGTCCTGTGGCTACCGTTTTAGTTAAAACCGGAACTTTAAAATTAGGCCAGGAGGTTCAAGCTGGAAGTATCTCGGGAAAAGTTCGAAAACTGGAAGACTATCGCGGCAAAAACCTCCGGCAAGCCGGACCATCCATGCCCCTCACCCTAATTGGACTTTCCGATGTCCCTTCTGCTAACGATGTTCTCTATGTTCCCACTACTGAAAAAAGAAAGCGGCGACGCTCCGAGATAACAAGCCCACAATGTACCATTCCCAAAGCCACCCTCTCCGGGCAAAGTGCTTCCGATGAAATTCTTAGCAATATCGATCAGGCTATGATGAAACACTTTCCCATTATTTTGAAAGCGGATGTTCAAGGAAGCCTAGAAGCAGTTCATCAAATTCTAGAAACTATTCAATCAGATGAAGTGTGCCTGGATATCATTCGAGAAGGAGTGGGTCCCATTACCGAAACCGACATTCAGTTAGCTCAAACTAGTGGCGCCAAAATTTACGGCTTCAGTGTCTTTCCTACCTCAGTAGCCAAGCGAATGGCCGAAGAAAGAACAGTGACTGTTAAGTCTTTTGGGGTAATCTATGAATTAGTAGAAGAAGTTCACTTGGAAATGTCCGAGCTCTTGGATCCAGAAATTAAACGGACTGACCTAGGTAAGCTTAAGGTACTAGCCATTTTCAAAAATATGAAAAAGGGAATGGTGGTGGGTGGAAAAGTCACTTCTGGAGAATTGGTCAAAGGAGAGAATTTGGAATTAGTTCGAGACAAAGAAATTCTGGGGAAAGGAAAATTGACTCAGCTTCAGCACAACAAAGAAGATGTTAGCAAAGTTAAATCCGGCCTAGAGTGCGGAATAACTTTTGAAAGCAAAGAAAAAATCCAGATTGGCGATACCTTGATTTGCTACAAAGAAGAAGCCCTCAAAAGAAGAATTTAGTTATTAAAGCAATTGGAATCAAACCAAGCAATCAAGAAACTGACTTATTCGCCAAGGTAGCTCAGTTGGCAGAGCAGCGCACTCGTAACGCGCAGGCCGCGGGTTCGATCCCCGCTCTTGGCTCTCTTCGTTTCAAATAATCAAGTTTTTGCTTTTTCAATATTTTAGCCAAATCAATGGCTAGTCCTAGAAAAAATAAATGATGGAGAGTTTTGCCCGTAAATTCTTAACCAAACTGCGCTATCCCAAGCTACTCTTGTTGGGGGTTTCTATTTTTGCTGGTTACCTAATTTACACTGATCAAAACAATTTTCACTTTCATCACATCATCGATAATTACGCGTTTCTCGCTGCTTTTATTGCCGGTATCTTTTTCGCTCACGGCTTTACCATGGGACCGTCAGTGGCCATTTTACTTCTTTTAGCTCCTCAATTACCCTTATTAGAAACTGGTCTCTACGCTAGCGCCGGAGCTCTACTTGGAAACCTTATAATTTTCAAAACTCTTCGCATTTCTTACGATGAAGAAATTTCCGATCTCTCTCAACACTCTTTTTTTCAAAAATTAACTCGGCGACTGGATCGATTTACTCCTTTATTCGTAAGACGCTATATTTTACCCGCCTTTGCGGGAATGCTTTCTGCTACCCCTTTACCGGATGAATTCACGGCTGCTCTGGTCCATGCTTCTCGAGATATGTCTTTCAGTATTTTTACCTTTGTGGCATTTTTCTTTAATATTTTTGGAATCTTTATCCTTCTGGCTATTGGAAAAATGCTAGCCTGAACTTCAAGTGTTTTATCCTATAGAAAAAGCCACTTCCTGAAGGAAGTGGCTTTTTCTATAATTCACCCCGCTCCCAGGATTCCAATTAAAATACCCAGAATAGCAACTGCCCCATTAATGATCCACAGCCTTACCGTTACCTTAGTCTCCGGCCAACCTAACGCCTCAAAATGATGATGCAAGGGAGCCGCTAAGAAAATTTTCCTCTTAAAGATCTTCTTAGACAACAACTGGATAGCAGCCGAACCAGATTCTAGAAAATAAACACTTACTATCAGGGGCAAAACCAGAACAGAATTAGTGAGCATTGCCACTACTCCTAAAGTAGCCCCTAGAGCCGTTGCTCCGGTATCTCCCATAATAAACCGGGCTGGATAAAAATTAAACCACAAAAAAGCTAGCAGTGCCCCCACTACCACCGCACAAAAAGCTGCCAAATCCATCCGCTGCTGAAAGAAAGAAATCAGGCCAAACACCGAATAAGCCTGGATCAAAATTCCGGCATTCAAACCATCCAATCCATCCGTTTCATTAGAAGAAACTGCCATCGAAACAATCGTAAAAATAAACAAAGGGACATACCAAAGACCGATATTGAAATCCCCTACTGCCGGCAAATGAATGCTATCCCAGCCTAACTTCTGATAAAACCACCAGGCCCCTACTGCCGAAATCGCCGAAATCCATCCTAAACGAATAGCAAATCGCATTCCGCCTCCCTTATTACTACCTATATTATTAATACTCATATAATCATCGAACAAGCCTAATATAGCCGCGCACAGCAAAGCAAATAAGGGCAACCAGGTCTGACTTTTACTAACAAAATCCAACCGACTCACCCAAACATTTTGCAATAACTCAGAGAAAAAAGGAGCTAGCAACATCATCAAGGCCGCTAAAATGACAACAGTTCCCCAAATCAAGATTCCTCCCATGGTAGGAGTGCCGGATTTATGAGCATGTAATTTACTCACAAAAGAAAGCTTCTCTCCCGCCACTGACTTGCTTTTGATCCTAATCCCTACCCTGTATTTATAAAGAAAGTGAGCTAAAACTGGCGCCAAAGCCATCGCTAAAGTAAAGCCCATAAAAGCTAAGGAGAGAATTTTAGCAGCTGCTAGTACTTGGGGAATAGTTTGAATTTGAGCAAATTGCATACAAAGAATCTTTTATTGATTTTTGTTAATCTTTTCCGGTCCTACCCCTAAAGTTAAAACTCTGGGACCTCCTAATAGCTTAATGACTTTTTCTTGATCAATAAAAATAGCCTGGGAATCTGCCAAAGCTACCACTGACTGATCAGTAGAAGCAAAAAAGTCTTCCAATAAAGCAATCTCCTTTGGCTGATAGTGAGGATAAATATCAAAGTCAAATACTCCCAGACCGGCTAGATTTTCAAGCTTTATATCATTATCATCCCCTCCCGATCCCTTAATCTCAGCGGTTTTAATATTCGGACCCATCACCATGCTCCCCGCGCTCAAGCCCACATAAAGCAACTCCCTACTTTCCTTAAAAGCCTTCTTGAGGAAAACCGCTCCTCCGGACTTCCTTAGGCAATCTAAAATGTAAAAAGTATTGCCCCCAA
This sequence comes from uncultured Bdellovibrionales bacterium, assembly GCA_964346295.1. Taxonomy (GTDB): domain Bacteria; phylum Patescibacteriota; class Minisyncoccia; order Moranbacterales; family DUUL01; genus CAYFUG01. Next base: position 29,627 of record CAYFUG010000015.1, on the reverse strand, counting down.
CTACATAGACTATTCCGTAACTCTCGAGACTCGGTGCAATATTCTTTTTTTGGGAAATATCAATGAAATCATGTTCCAAATTAGCCTCAGAAAGTTCTTGCTTTCTAAATTGAAGCCATTTTTCATCTCCGGGATTTTTGACTGTATACAAAACAGCTACCCTTTTATTACCAAGACGAGAAACTTCCTGCAAAAACCACTGCTGAATCTCTTTGGTCGAAAGTCCTTGAGAGGTTAATAAAAATCTCATAATCAGTTAGTGATTCAAAAAAAGCTATCCGGATTAGCCCCGATTACAATCTCGGAAAAATATCGAGCCACCACATTAAAGACCAACAAAAAGACACTAGAAAAGATGAAAAGGAAGGCAAACAGGATGATAAATCCGTAATGCTCTAACATGCTCTTGGTGTGCTGAGAGATAGGGAGAAAAGTGAATAAAAGCTTTGATCCGTCTAAGGGTGGAATGGGCAATAGATTAAATACAGTCAGAAGAAGGTTGACGCGAACTATTAAGGCCAAGATAGTCAATCCCAAGCCATCATAGCCACTTACCAAAAACGCTCTAATCATTACTCCCGCTACTAAAGCCAAAAAAATATTAGACAAAGGGCCCGCCACCCCTACAATAGCTGGTCCATATTTTTGGTCTCGAAGGTTGTAAGGATTGTAAGGAACCGGCCTTGCCCAGCCAAATACCACTCCCACCTGAGAAATAATAAGGAGGACTGGCACCAAAAAAGAGCCTACGGGATCCAGATGCTTAAATGGATTAAGGGTAAGTCTCCCGGCGTACTTAGCAGTAGGATCTCCCAACAAAAAAGCTGAGTAGCCATGAGCTATCTCGTGCACCACTACCGAAAGAACTAGAGCTGTAATTTGAATAATTAATAATTCCATGTAATATGTGTAATATGTTATTTTTGATTAAAATCCTCTAATTTCTAAAATATAAATTAACCCTCACTTTGTTAAACTTGACACAATTTACCTAAATTGGTAACCTTGATTAGAAATTATCGTCTTTGAACCTCTTTTAATTTAAAAGAGTTTAACTAACTAATAGTAAGCTTATGGCTCGTTGTTATGTCTGTGGGAGAACTCACAAAACTGGACATTCCCGCTCTCACTCTAATATTGCCAGCAAAAGAAAGTTTAAGATCAATCTACACCCCCAAGAAATTGACAACAAGAAACGTCAAGTTTGCGCTCGGTGTATCAAAACCCAGAACAAAACCGCTTAGTTATAGTTAGGTGACTTATTTTTTTGTTGCCTAAGCCCATATCTGGTCTATTCTAGTTTATTGCTTTATTGCTGTCTACTATATTATTTGAGTTTGAATTTAACCTCCGGAATTAAACCGGGGGTTTTTATTGCGCTTTGAATATCCTTATAAAAATCTAAAGGTCTCTAAAATATTCAAAAAATAATCCCTTTTTTTATCCTTCAGCCCATTTGCCAAAGCAGAAATCCAGATTCAATTCACTGGATCCCCGCCTTCGCGGGGATGACACCAAGAAAGAAAAGCCTTGATTAGCCCTGCCCTAGTAAAAATGAAAGCGCTTCACAACTAGAAATCATCTTCCTCACACTCCTCGGTTGGGACCGGATCTCTCCCCTTGCCATCAGCATATTTTTCTGCCCAATCAACCAACGCTCTCTCCCAATTATCATATTGGGGATCTTTTTCTGGATTTCTGGGCCGATCCCCCAAAGGGTCTTCTTTGTCAATGTAATGCAGGATATTATGAGCCACAAAAAATTTCTCGTCCTCTACTTCGTCATCAGGGCAATCACTAGTTTCTAAACAAAATTCATCGTCATCAGTTTCACAGACCTCTATCTCCTCTACTAGTTGCAATTCTCCAAATAAAATTGCCTTGCTCTTCCTGCCCCTAAGAGCCTCCAACTGAGCCTCTTCTTCTACATCTGAGAATTTTTCATTAGGGTAATTAACTAAAGCCTCCTTCATAAAAGCATTCCAAATGGGGCCAGCCACATTCACCCCGGCCGCTCCGGGTTTCATAACTCGATTGTCATTATTACCAGCCCAAACCCCTGCCGCCAAAGACGGAGAGGCTCCTACTAGCCAGCCATCTCGGTACTCATTAGTGGTACCTGTTTTAGCCGCTACCGTCCGATCAGGAATATTTAAGTTGCTATTAGATCCAAAGGCCGGGGTTCGTAGTTTGTTGTCAGAGAGAATTTTTACGATCTTATTAGCCACATTCCGATCCAAGACCTGAGATCCCTGAGGGTTATTGTACTCTTTGATGATATTTCCTTCCGAATCCTCAATCTTTAAAATAACTCGCTGATCATACTTTACGCCCTCATTAGCAAATACCCCGAAAGCTCCGACATGATCAAGTAACTTCACCTCACCACCTCCTAGCACCAAAGACAAACCATAACGCTCCGGATTATTAAGGGTAGTAATCCCCATTGATTTTGCCAATCGAATGGAATCATTGATTCCGGCCAAATAAAGCACCTTTACCGCCGGAACATTTAAAGAACGAGCCAAAGCATCTTCTAGTTTCACAGAGCCAATATAACGACCATCGTAGTTCTTAGGCATATACTCCTTACTTTCTTCGTCGGTAAAGTTAGTAAGGACATCAAAAACTTGGGTATCCGATTGATAGCCCTTAGTGAAGGCCTCTGCATAAACATAGGGCTTAAAAGAAGACCCGGGTTGTCGCATTCTAATGGCGACATTAACATTTCCATCAATATCTTCGGCAAAATAATCTCGAGACCCTACCATTGCCAAGACTTGACCATTCTTAGGATTAGTAGATACCAAGGCAGCATTTTCAAATTCCCATTTTTCTCCATGCTCTTCTACCCCCTCTCTTACGGATTTTTCGGCTAGTTGTTGTAAGTTCCAGTCTAAAGTGGTGTAAACCCGATATCCGCCTTTCTTAATATCCTCTTCTCCAAATTCCTCGATCAACTTATCCCTTACGTAAAGAGAAAAGTGAGGAGCTTTAATATCAATCTTAAGAGGTTTAACTTGAGCTAGAATGTCCTCCTTTTTAGCCGCTTCTAGTTCGTCCTGACTAATGTGGCCAAATTTAGCCATATTATCAAGAGTTTTTTTCCAGCGACGCAACAATTCCTCGGTATGCTTACCATCTGGGGAAAAATAACTGGGACGCTGTGGCAAAGAAGCCAACAAAGCCGATTGAGCCAAGGTTAGCTCTTTGGCGTGTACCCCAAAAAAGGTCTGTGCGGCTGATTCAATCCCATAAGCATTAGAACCGTAAGGAATCTCATTGAGATACATCCGCAAAATTTCGTCTTTTTCAAAATTTCGCTCCACTTCTACCGCCAAGATTAACTCTTGAATTTTTCTAGAAATTCGCCGCTCTGAGGTTAGCAAAGAATTCTTAACAAACTGCTGGGTAATGGTAGACCCGCCACGAACCGGACACAAACCCATCAGATTTCCCATGCCCGCTTGCGAAGAAAATTCATGACAAGTCGCTTTAATCGTCGCTCCCACATCAAAACCCCAGTGATTATAAAAGTTATCGTCCTCCAGAGCAACCGTGGCGTGCTTAAGATGGTCAGGAATTTCTTCCATAGGAACCAAGGTTCTCCTCTCTTCGTCAAACAACTCGTATAATAAATTCTGTCCAGTTCTATCAAAGATCTTGGTAGATCTATCCACCACTCGCTTATTAACTTCGTTAGGATTAGGCAAATCTCTTCCATAATAAACAAATAAGGAAACGATTGCTCCGACTCCTAACACAAAACAGATCGCCCCTGCGATTCCTACTATCTTAAGCCACTTAATTAATTTTTCCTTGCGAATCTCCTTGACAGTCTTCTCCCCTGATTCTTTTTTAAGATAATTTCTTTTCTTCTTCCTGTCGCCTAGTTTCTTCTGCCATTTCTTCTTAAGATCTCGCAAAAATTTTCGAGCCTCCGTCAAATACTTTTTCATGGTTTTTTTATTCTTTAGCAGAGTTATCCTAGCAAAAAAATAGACTCCTGCCAATAAGAGAATTGCCTTTAAAATAAATTGCCAATTTTCCATAGCTAATTTAAAACTTATTAAACATCTTAATAAATCTAGGCATTTTTAAGCAATCGCGCTATCCCTTGGGCACATTTATCCCAAGAAAATCGCTGGGTATTTTGATGACCCTCCTCAATTATTCGCTGACGAAAGTCCCGATCAACTAAAAGTCGATTTACTAATTGAGCAGCAGCCGAGTAGTCTTGTGGATCTACTAAAATTTCCTCACTGCCAGCCACTTCGTTCAAAGGCCGGCGCCTAGAAGTCACCACTGGCACTCCTCGCTCTTGAGCCTCCAAAACTGGCAATCCAAAACCTTCAAACAAGGAAGGGAAAAGAAAGACATCTGCCTTGCTAAAAAGCCACTCTCGCTCCCAATCAGTAACATACCCTAGCTGGACAATATCTTGGGCAAATTTGCTGCATTTGATTTGCTTAGAGATTTTTTCAAACCCGAAACCCTCTTTTCCTGCCAAAACTAGCTTTCCAGAATAGTCATGTTTCTCTTTTAAGTTTTCAAATATTTTGATTACCCCTTTGACATTTTTGCGTTGATCTAAGCGACTAATAAATAACAAAAAGGATTCTTTGGTGAGTTCTTTGAGAGCCAGTCCCAACTCCTTGTCTTGATTAAGATTTTGAGAAGTAAGAATAGAATTTTGCTTCTCAAGAGTTTTCTGCTTAAAACTAATACCAGGGCTGAATCCGTTGTAAATTACTTGAATTTTTTCTTTTGGAACCTGATAGATCTTCTTTAAGTCATCCCGAGTTTTTTTAGAAATAGCTACTATCTTTTCTGACCATTGACAGCTCTTTTTGATAAAAATTCGATGAAAAGTCCGGGAAGAAAAAGAATAGCTTTCTGGGCAATGTTCGTATTCCAGCCCGTGAATCACCACTACAGTGTGCGCCGGATGAATAAGCGGTACAGTGTGAGCAGGAACCAATAATCGATCCACTGGCTGAAGTAACAACTCCAAAGAGAGACCTAGCTGAGTCCAAAAAAAATAAAAGGGAATTAAGCGCACCTCCCAATTAAGGGGAATTTCAAAATCATATTTCCTCCGAAAAAAACGAGCTAATTCCTGAGGATTTTCTTTTCTAAGCTTATCAATTCTCTGATCTCCTCCTTGAAGCCAAATACGACGAGCCACAAACAAAACCACTCTCTCTTCTTTTAATTGGCGAGCTAAGGCCTTTATGATTTGTAAGGAATATTCTTCAATGCCTGTTCTTTGAGGCAAAAAAGCTCGAGAGGCATCAATTCCAATTTTAGAATTTGACAACAAACTTATATTTTAGATTTAAATCGACAACTAACTTAAAAAAGATCCTGAAATCAAGCCTTCCGCTGAGGCGGAGCCTTCATCTCTCCCTTTACCACAAAAAGAAAGGTTGTTCCTAAGACGGAGAAAAGGCAAACCACTAAAAACAATTTACTAAATCCCAGTTGTAGAGCTAAAAACCCTCCGATTGAGGCCGAAATAGCCGCCCCTAAATCAGTCAAGGTGTTATACGCTCCCCACTCCACTCCTTCCTTGTTGCGATCAATGTGCCGAGTAAAAATAGCATACCAAGTGGGAATAGTAAGTGCTGTAGCCGCTCCATAAAAAAATTGCACTAAGTAAAGCATATCGGGAGTAGTAATGAAAATGTAAGCAAGCGGAATCAAACTGAATAATAGACTCCCTATCATTAAAAAAGTAAAGTCATCCCTTTCTCCTTTAATCTTGTCAGAAAAAATAGCCACTGGAATTTGAAAAAGGCTTTTTGAGCCTAAGTAAATAGCCGAGGCTACTCCTACCGTGGCCAAGTTTCCTCCAGAAATATTCTCCGTGATAAAAACCGCAAAGATGGGAGTGATTAGACCAAAGCCACTAAGAACCAAAAGGTCAGAAAAAATTAGGATTTTTATAACCAGATTAATTTTATCAAAGCGGAGGTAATTAGGCGCTCGCCGCCTTCTTCTGCGAGGTTTTAAGAAGATCATAACAATTTTAAATTTTTTTGATTAAAGCAAACTGGAAGAAGGAAGCCGAAGAACCTTAACAATAGAAAAGTTACTCCTAAAAATTCTCCCCGATTATAACTAAAGCTTCCGCCTCACTAGAGTGCTCCCCTTCTGGCAGCTCTGTTACTATCTGAGCCTCTATTTCTTGGGCCAAACTAGACACACCCTCCTTTAAAGTTGGGTCTCCTCCAGTTAAATCTACTACTATTGTTTCCTGATAATTGCCATTTTTAGCGTTCCCCCATTTCGTAATTTGATATTGAGCATTATCCTTAAATTTTTCTGCTAGTAAATTCGCGGCTCCTGATTCAAGGCTACCATTTCTAATTTCTACACTAATTTCAGAGCTTGCGGAGCTTTCCTCTTGCTCTTGAGATTCATCAGGTGCAGCTTCCAAGGAAGTGGCCTCTTCTTCCCCTTGGAAAGGAGTAACGGACTGATCACCCATCACAATTGGCCCTACATTGACTAATTTATTATCCTTAGGACGATAAATTATCGCCTTGCGAGACTGAGAAAAAATCACAATCTTATCACCCGGCTGGACATTTTTGTAAAAGGCCTCTTTCTCTCTAAGCGCCTCCGCCTCCTTGACAGTAGCCACAATCGGCTCCTCACCTTCCGGTAGAAGGATTAGTTCACTCAAGACTTTTATTACTGATTGAATTTCTTCTTGGGCCACTTTTTTTTGCCCCTCCGCCGTCCCCAGCTTATCTAGGCGATCTTGAGCTTTTTGATAGTTGACAAAAGCCCAGATGAACCCTCCGACTAAAACTACCCCCACTGCCACTGGCAAGCCAACTTTGGCCCACTTTTTTAAACTCTTCTTTTCTTTGGAGCTCTGCAAACCAGAATCTTTAGCAGACTCCGTCTTGCTTATTTTTTTGTTATTCATTTTTTTAAATTTATGTCAAATTACAAAAAGACTTAGGAGAGAATTGAAACCATCTTTAATACGATTTTTCTCAGAATAAGACGAGCAAGACGCGGAGACTTCGACAACGAAATTTCCCAAAAATGGAAACCCCCAAAATCAAGGCGTATCCGTCACAATATCTCCACTCTCCATATTAGTCATCGTAGCATTATTGCCTCCTACATAGTCCACCAAAGTAGGAAAAGTGTCGTTTTCGCCCATCTGATACCAAGAAATCACATTGCCGTAACTAGAAGTATCCCTTAAGTTTCCGGGCGTTCCTTGATTGTAAATCTCCTGAATTTGACTTGCTGTTAGGGCAGTATCCCAAAAAGCCACCTCATCGATCACACCATCTGTCAAGTAATCTAAACCGGCATTGGCATTATTAGCCCTTCTAGCTCCAATAATCACATCGTTAGTGTTGGTAGCCGCACCAGAAAGCTCTCCGTTAATATCCAAGGCTCCATTAACATAAGTAGAAACTCGATAAGTTCCCGCATCGTTGTAGTTAACATACATCACATGATACCACGCCCCGAGAGAAACAACATCCCCTCCGTTATATTGGCTTCCTCCCGAGTAAATATCTGCTCCTCCATTTTGAAAATAGAGCCCGAACTGTCGCTGGCCGCCATCTGCTCCAGCCTTGGAAACCAAATAACCCACACTGGAATTCAGTTTTACCCAACCCCCGAAAGAGAATTCATTGGATTGAGGATTGAAATCTAAACTGACTGGTTGTCCAATCACCGCTGCTTCATCTACTCCATCGAATTCCACGGCATAATAACTCTCAAACTCTCGATTGAGCTCGCTCATCAAAAGCCAGTTACTTCCATCGGACTGAATATTAATCGCGTCGTACTGCTCCGTCAAGATATAGCTTGATCTTCCGTCAATTGTCTCTCCGCCACTAGGTGCAATGGTCGCAATTCCCAGAGAAGAATCGGTTTTCTTGAAACGGAGAATTCTTCCGGGCGTCAAAGCTGCGGAGGGAAGATTGGCTACTAAATCACTGCCACTGGCGTCAGCTTTAATGGTGTAATCACTGCCTAAAATATCATAGGGGGTGTTAGAGCTATTCACCACCGTAACTGCCAGATTTTGAGCACTTAGACTATCATCCACATATTTCTTAGTAGCCAAGGAAGCATCATCAGTTCCCATTTGAGTGGCATCAGTGAGCCGAGCCTCTCCGTTAACTTCTAGAGAGGCTTGAGGAGTAGCAGTTCCAATCCCTAAGCGATCGTTGGCGGCGTCCCAAAACAAAGTGCTTTCACTAGTAATTTCGGTAGCTCCTTGAAAAATTATTTCTCCTGCGTTATAGACACTGGGAGTGTCAGAAAGAGCCAGAAAACTAGAGATGCCACCTCCACTCCCTGTAATTCCAAAACCAGCCAGACTCTTGATACGAACACCAGTAGAATCAGGAGTAGTCACAATGCTACTAGTACCAAAAGAGCGCTGAGCCACTAATTTAATTCTGTCTCCAGCGTTAAACTGATGCAAAAAAGTCACAGAAGCATTGGTACTCCCCCTCTCTAAAGTCCTATTGTAGATAGTGGCAAAAGTTCCTGGAATATCAAAGTATCCAGTACCATCATCTATTTGCATTTTAGTCTCTGATTCGGTTCGATTAGTTCCAACACTAATATCAGTGCTAATGTAATAGCTAACCTCATATAAACCATCCTCTTCGATAGTAATCTCGGGAGAATCAGCCGCATGGGTAAAAGCAGCATCTTTTTCCACTTCGGTATCCAGAGGAATATCAGTCCAACCAGAATTAATATCTACTCCCCCTCCAGCGTCGTAAGCATAAAAATAGTGCAAAGGGGCATTGAGAATAAAATCAGATCCAGTGGAATCTTTAAAATGCAAGAGGCCATCGGAGCTATCTAGATAAATTTTACCATAACCGGCGGTACTGAGGGGAGCAGTAGTTTCCGAAAGAGCCAGAATGCCCGAGACGGTAAGAGCTTCCGAGGGGTTGGTTTCTCCAATCCCTAAGCGATCGTTAGCGGCGTCCCAGATTAAAAGTGGATCATCCGTTACCCCGCTACCAGACTCTACCAGAATCCGACCTTGGTTATAGGAGTTAATAGTGTCAGTTAAAGCTAAGAAGTTGGTGACTCCCCCACCCCCTCCGCTACCACCTAATCCAAATCCTTCCAGGCTTCGAATTCGGATTCCCACGCCTTGAGCACTTGTAATAACCGTATCGGTTCCTCCAATTCTTTGAGCAATCATTTTAATATTATCACCAGCCCTAAATTGATGAATGAAATTAGCGGAACCAGTATTGGCACTACCAGTAGTGCTACCACCACCAGTAGAAACACTGGTGCCAGGAATATCAGCGTAGCCAGTACCTTCGTCTTTCTGAATTTTGGCAGTTGACTCGTTAGTACCAAAAAATCCTCCCACAGTGACCTCGGTTCCAAAGTAATAGCTAACCTCATATAAACCATCCTCTTCGATAGTAATCTCGGGAGAATCAGCCGCATGGGTAAAAGCAGCATCTTTTTCCACTTCGGTATCCAGAGGAATATCAGTCCAACCAGAATTAATATCTACTCCCCCTCCAGCGTCGTAAGCATAAAAATAGTGCAAAGGGGCATTGAGAATAAAATCAGATCCAGTGGAATCTTTAAAATGCAAGAGGCCATCGGAGCTATCTAGATAAATTTTACCATAACCGGCGGTACTGAGGGGAGCAGTAGTTTCCGAAAGAGCCAGAATGCCCGAGACGGTAAGAGCTTCCGAGGGGTTGGTTTCTCCAATCCCTAAGCGATCGTTAGCGGCGTCCCAGATAATATCGGAGTCACTGGCAATCCCTTGGTCAGCCGTTTCGAAGTACATTGCTCCCACTTGGCCGGTGGCTTGAGAATCTTTAAGATCAGAAAACTTAGTGAGGTCCAGCCATTCCGTACCGTCATGAAAGTACAAGGTGGAGTCGGTATTGTCGGTATAGAGATCTCCCAATTGAGGACTAGAGGGAATTGTAATCATATCCGCTAACCTCAAAGCACCTTCTACATGTAAAGATTGCTGAGGAGTAATAGTCCCAATTCCTACCCAATCGTTAGTACTATCAATAAAAAGCGTCCCGGAGTCAAAATCGAGGTTGTTAGGCAAGCTAACACTAGAAGCATTAATGGTGATGCTATCCGCCGCATCGTCTCCTAAGACTACACTCCCGGCAATGTCAATTCCTCCCGTGGCATCGGTTTTGAGGACATGCTCGTCCGCTCCGGAATAAGCAGCAGTCAAGCCATTAAGTTTCTGAGAGTTGAAAGCACTCGGCACGGAAGAAATTGGCTTGCGAGGAGTAAAAGTCTCTTCGGCATAATCCCCGTCTAAATCGTCATCCAACTGGACTTCTAAGTAATAACCGCTGGCACTATCCTGAATAAGATCCCAGTTAAGACCAGAACCTGAGCAATTAGCGGAGACACTAGGATTATCCCAGTTGTCACAAAATTGATTAAGTTGAACCGTAAAAATTCCCTTCTGAATATCTACCAAAGAAGTCCCGTTAGCGCCGTCCCAAGTCTCCTCCCAGAGTTTGTTGCCTCCGGTAGCGGCATCGTAGAGAGTAAAACGCATCCGATAAGATCCAGAAACAGGAAACCCTCCAACATCAGTGAGCTTCCCTTGGTAATTAATCGTCTGAGAAATATTAGCCTCTACTATTGACACTGAATCCAAAAAAGGTCCTATTCCCAAAATCACCCCTAAAATCACCCCTACCCAAAAAAGCAGGAGGTCTCTAGTCCTTTTAATTGTTGCTGACTTATTTTTGTTTATCACTAGGGTCTTTCAAGAATAAATCCCTTTATTGTTACAGCGCGACTAAGCTTCCAGTGCCCTCCTCAGCAAAAAACTAAAGCACTTAACTTAACAAAACGGTTAACAGGTCAACCAAAGCCAAGCTTCTCTACACAATAAATCCGACTCCTAGAAGAGCCAGTTTCATTGTATCATATTTTTCGCCTTTAGTAACTCCTAAAAAACTAGTTCTCCACAGCTACCTTTTCAGTACCCGTTTTGAAAATTATAATAGAAATTGAATTTTCAAAACAAATTCTAACGAAAGAAACAAAAGACTACCCAGAAAGGTAGTCCTAAGACTTGCAATAAAACAACCACTAAAAAATATCCGCTAAACTAACGGAGTATCTAGTCCGAATCCATCAATTTAGAGATCATTTCAATAGTTCTAGGTCCACTATCTTAGCCTGGATCCTAGACCTACCATTCCAATTATTTTCTTCTAAGCTATAAACTAAATCTACTTGGTTGCCAACTTCCAAAGGAGAAAACTGCTCCGCTGGATAATTAAACCAAATGGCCTCTAGTCGGGACCACTCGTCTTGACTACCGCTTAATTTTTCTCCTAGCCATAGCTTAAGATGCTTACTTTCTTTTCCGAGGAGTCTTTTTTCTAGAATTTTTAGGTTGCAAGACAAGAACATCGGTAACGGGTTTCCCTGGCCAAAGGGCTCCAAGGCTTTGAGTTTAGTTATTAATTCCCCACTTAAATTCGATATTTCTAGGGGAAAATCAAAAACAACTTTCTTGGAAAAATCCTCTGTTGAAAGTTGACTGGCCGCTCGAAGTAACCCTTCTTGAAATATTTCTAATTTGTCTTTTTCTAGCTCCAAGCCCGCCGCCTGAGCATGCCCTCCATAGCGACCCAAGAGTTCTCGCTGGTCTTCTAAAGCCTCAATGATGTTGAAGTTGGGAATAGAACGAGCCGAACCTCGAAAGCGATCCTCATCCTCCTTAAGAAGGATTACTGGTCGCTGATATTTTTCGGCCACTCGCCCAGCCGCCAGTCCAATCACTCCAAAATCCCACCAATCAGCACTTTCTAGAATCAAAGGAGGAAGCTTGCCTTGATTGGCCAATCTCTTGTCAAGATCTTTAGTGATAGCTTCGGTCACTTTTTGGCGTCGCTTATTTTTCTCCTCTAGTTCAAGAGCGAGGGTTCGAGCCTGAGCCTCCTGATTTTCCTTAGAAGTAATCAAATCTAAGGCAATACTGGCATGATCCATCCGACCGGCCGCGTTCACTCGAGGCGCCACTTGAAAAGAAACCTTCCAAGCAGAAGGAACCTCACTTTCCGAAATCGCAACCCGGCCTACTTGAAAAAGTTGCTTAAGACCTACCCGACGAGTCTTGGACAACACCATCAAACCAAACTTAGTAAGGACTCGATTCTCGCCAACCAGAGGAACGCAATCAGCAATGGTACCAATTGCTACCAAGTCCAAGAGCCATTTCAGTTGACCTTCTTCTATCCCCGCTTTCTTTGCCAACCCTTGAGCCAACTTAAAAGCCACTCCCACTCCGGCTAAATCTTGAAAGGGATATTTCTCGCCTGGGAGACGAGGATTAACCAACGCTACCGCTGATTCCGGAAGTTCCGGTGGCGGATGATGGTGATCGGTAATAATCACTTCCAAGCCTTGGTTTTTAGCATATTCCACTTCCGGAGCGTTAGAAATCCCGCAATCCACTGAAACTAAAACTTGAGCCTTTTTACTTAAAATGTAATCCAGGGCCGCCTGATTAATTCCGTAGCCTTCTTTAGTTTTGTCGGGAATGTAACAAAAGCAGTCAATCTTGAGCTGTTCGAAAAGGTCTTTCAAAAGTGCACTAGCAGTTACGCCATCGGCATCAAAATCACCAAAAATACAAACTTTCTCTTTTTTGTCTCGGGCCTGAAGCAAGCGCGTTACCGCCGCTTTCATTCCACTCAGCAAAAAGGGATCCACCAGACCTTCTTCGTAGTTGGGATTCAAAAAATCAGCCTGCTCCCGGGAAGAACGCAGGCCTCGTTTTTGCAAAATTTGCGCCACAATTTGCTCTGCCGTCCGAGAGCCGCTCCTTGCCCCTGCTCCTGATCCCGCTCCTGTTCCTGCTGGCAAAGCTTTTTTGTTTTGATTTTGGGAACTATTTTTATCAGTTGCTAAAACCCAATTTGATTTCATTTAAAAAAACTCCTTATTTATTCAAAACCCTTCTTTTTAGAAAATCTATAACTGTTTCTATAAGCTCCTTCTCTTTTCCTGTAAAGACATGATCAGTATCTTTAATAATGTATGCTTCTGCCAATTTATTTTCTGATTTCAAAAGCTCTACAGCATCTTTAATTGGGATAATTGTATACTCACCATCCTCATCATCACTTATGACCCCTAAGATTGGAACCTTAATGTTTTTAAAAAAAGTCAGATCCCTCCCTTTGCGGAGAGGCAAGGCATTTGCGTTTTCAGAATCTTCGGTAAATCCATGCAGATAAGTTTGTGCACTAATCGGCATTTCCCCAGATAGCCCGAAATAATCGCTTAATAGCTTCCAAGCTTCACCTTTGCTGTTTAATTCCTCTGCTTCTTGCTTGTAACTTTTTCCAATGCTTTTTTCGTATTTAATTTGCGTTCCAACATTATCAGAAAAACCAAAGAGCATAACCCCAATAACTTTATCTGCATATTTACCTTTGTTCATATAATAAACGCTTTTTTCAGTTCCATAACTATGACCTTCCAATATGATATTTTCATATCCCCTGCTTAAAGCAAATTCTATCCAAGCGTCAATATCTAAAATACAATCCTCAAATTTCTCAAGAGAAACCCCACTATAAGGTGATCCTTTTTCTAAGTGATAAACCCCGGAACCTCTATTATTCGTTGCTAAAAAAGCTAGTCCTAAATCAATAATAGACTTTGTCAGCTGTTCAAAATAAATGTTTCCATAAAAGCTACCTGCACATCCATGAAAATGTATAACAATCGTTTTTGAAAAGTCCTCTGGTTTAGTCAGCATTCCGTGCAAAGTAAACTCATCCTTTGTTTTTACTTTTACGATTGGATAATTTGTACTCATATTTCTACTTGCTTTAAATTAAATTAAAATATCCCTTTTTTTAGGAGAAATGCAGCAAAAGACGCCTTACCAAAATTCACCAAACTTGAAAGTCTGGCTCTACTTCAAGCCCAAACGGCTCTTGACGGCGGAAACCTGACTCTTATCAATCTGGCCAGTTTCCACCAACTCATCAATTTGCTTTTCGATATCCTTTTGGTGCTTTTTAATCTCATCCGGGCTCATCGCCTTTTTAAGTACTTCTTCTTGTTTGCTTTTAGGCAATTTTTGAAACATCTTAAGGCCCATTTTTTGCATCCGGGAAAGCTTGGAGGTATCCACCTTGGAAATCATCTGACTAATGTCCGCCCCACCGGACTGACTACTCGCATCTGATTGGCTGGAAGCTTGGCCTCTTTTGCGGGCCTCATATTCCTTGGCCGGGTCCACCGCTTGATCATCTTGATCATCTTTTTGAGCCTTTTTCTTGCTTTTGAAAAAATTTTTTAGCATGATTTTTGATTAATTTTAAGTTAATTCGATCTTAGAAATTACTTTTTTCTTAGCGCGTTTTTAACATTCCAAATCACCTTCTCCAGCCAATTAAATTCACTATAAGGCTTGGTGTTTTTGGTGGTGGAAGTTGTAGAAGTAGAAGAAGCTGAAGTGGCATCAGTTTTCTTTGAACTACTGGTAGCACTGGTAGAACTTGTTGACTGCTGATCTTTTAAGTCTTGATAATCAGAACGAATTTGATGATATTTTTGATAAAACTCTTCTAATTCCCGGGCGGCTGCTTCTTGCTCCGCCTCGCTAAAATCCGACCAGTAGCGCTTACCGGTAAGTTTCTCAATAGCGCTTTGAAGACGATCAGAAATCATTGGTTCTTTGGTTTTAGGAGTAGTTTTAGAATCGTTAGTCGAGTCATTAATTAAGTCTTCCGAACTCTTCTCTACTATTTTACCTGCTTTAGCAGAATTGTTCAATTGACTAAGTTGATTTTGCAACCAATCCCTAGTTATTGCTTTTCCCGGGCAAGTTTTGTAGGGCGCATAATCCCGATGAAATTTAACCTGGTCAAAAGTTAAACTCAGCTTATCCCTTAAGGCCGCAATAGTCGCTAAAGCATTAGCCTTGACAGCCCCACTCCAGACTTTTTGGTCGTAATTCCCTACCACTTCAATCCCGATTGAGCGAAAATTGCCCACTCCCGCGTGAGTGCCATCGTAACGCATATCCGAAAACAACCAAATTCCGTCCGGCGCCACGAAAAGATGCGGCCCACTGGTCCAGCCTTTTCCTTCGTAGTAGCTTTTAAGGCCAGAGACAGAACGAGAACCTTGCCACTGCTCTACCGTGGGCTTCCAAGTATGATGCACCACTAGCTTGTTGGCCGGCAAAGAACCAAAATATTTGCCCTTCACATACTCCCGAAATTCCTCAATATTCAATTTTCTTCCAATAATTTGCATTTTCTTTTTTATTTGGTATTGCTAACAAAGTATGTGCAAACTAGTAACTTTTTGCCTAACCTAAAACAAAAAATGCTATGTATACCTTTAGTATGCCTTTTTGCTTTAAATTAGCTTAGTTTAAAAATTTTCAAAGCTACTTAGTTAGCAATACCTTTTATTTTACAGAACTTTGTCATCCCGAGCGCCTTGCCCGCCGTAGCCTTGGCGAAGGAGGGAGTCGAGGGATCTTTGCTGTTAATTGGCCAACCTGCCTACGGGCGCAGCAGCTAAGGCTTTGCTCTTGTAGAGCCATAGCAGTAGCTCTACCGAAGGATACGGTGAAAGTAAAAGCAGCCCGCAACACCAAAATTTACCAAAAATGGGAACTTAGAGGCCCTTACTTCTTCAAAATCTCCATAAACGCCTCCTGAGGAATCTCTACTCGTCCTCCACTAGCCATTCGTTTTTTACCTTTGCGTTGTTTTTCTAAAAGCTTGCGTTTCCGGGTAACATCTCCTCCGTACAGATGCCCGGTAACATCCTTCCGAAAAGCACTGATATTCTCTCGCGCAACCACTTTGCCACCAATCGCCGCCTGGATTTTTACCTGAAAATTTTGCTTTGGAATCACCTCTTTTAGCTTTTTCACAATCCGACGACCCTCTCCCATCGCCCGCACTTTGGGCACAATTTGCGAAAAAGCATCCACCTTTTCCTCTGCCACATAAACATCTAACCGCACCAGCTCCGCCGCCCGATATCCGGTCAATTCATAAGAAAAAGAGGCAAAACCGCTAGTAGCCGACTTGAGATTGTCATGCAAGTTGACCACCACCTCCGAAAGTGGGGCATCAAAGGCCAGCAATACCCGATCGGCATCTAGGTACTCCGTGGAAAGATATTCCGCCCGCGTAGTGCCACTCACCAGTTCCAGCACCGGGCCCAAATATTGAGCCGGACTAACAATTTCCAACTTAACTCGTGGCTCTCGAACCTCTTTGATTAGGTTAGCCTCTGGCATCTCAGCCGCTGCATAAATTTTATAAGCTTCTCCATCAGTTTTTACCACCTCGTAAACCACTCCAGGCGTAGTAATCACCGGTTCGAACTCAAATTCCCGCCAAAGACGCTCTTTGATGATCTCTAAATGAAGCAAACCCAAAAATCCAATCCTGAACCCTCGCCCCAGGGCCGGCGAACTCTCTCCCTCGAAAGTCAGGGCCGCATCGTTAAGTTGAAGTTTTTCTAAGGCATCGCGCATTTGATTGTAATCCTCCCCTTCGGTAGGATAAAAACTAGCATACACCATCGGGGATACTTTTTTGTAACCTGCTAGCGGCTTCTCGGCTGCTGGACTACCCAAGCGAATTACCGTGATCGTATCTCCCACCCGGCATTGTTTAACACTCTTAAGTCCCGTGGCAATATAGCCGGTTTCTCCCGTTTGCAACTGCCCAGTATTTACCAGACTTGGAGAAAATTTACCCACTTCCATGGCTTCCGACTCTACTCCGCCAATCATCAATTTAATTTTTTCACCAGATTTAACACTTCCATCCACCACCCGCACATAAGCCAATACTCCTTTATAAGAATCATACTTGGAGTCAAAGATCATCGCTCGCAGGGGCGCTTCCTTCTGACCTTCGGGAGCTGGAACTTTCCCTATAACCGCTTCTAAAATCGCCTCCACTCCCTCTCCAGTCTTGCCACTGGCCGGCAGGATTTCCTCTTCCTTGCAACCCAGAATTTGAATAATCTCTTGCTTGGTCTTAGGGACATCGGAGTTAGGCAAGTCGATCTTGTTGACCACTGGGATAATCTCCAAATCTTGCTCAATGGCCTGATAGAGATTAGCCATGGTTTGGGCTTGAACACCCTGAGTGGAATCTACTAATAAAATTGCCCCCTCTACTGCCGCTAAGGAGCGAGAAACTTCGTAACCAAAATCCACATGGCCGGGGGTGTCGATTAGGTTTAGTTGGTATTCTACTCCTTCCCAAGTGTACAGCATAGCCGCCGGTTGCAATTTGATGGTGATCCCTCGTTCTCGTTCTAAATCCATTTGATCCAAGAGTTGCTCCTTCATTTGGCGCTTTTCTACTGTTTTGGTCATTTCTAAAAGCCGATCCGCCAAAGTGGATTTTCCATGGTCGATATGAGCAATAATGCAAAAATTCCTGATGTTATTCATTAAATTCGATACTTGAATTAGGCGAACTTGCCCCGCATCGAACGAAGCTCTGGTGCGGGGTAGTCAATATGGGCAATGATGCAAAAAACTTAACTTTATCCCTAAAAATCAATCCAAAGGGCTCTTGATATTCTTGAGTTTCGGATTGGTCACTTGAGTGTAAATTTGCGTTGTTTCCAGCTTGGCATGCCCTAAAAGAGCTTGAATATAACGAATATCTACTCCGTCCTCTAGTAAGTGAGTGGCAAAACTGTGTCGCAAGCTATGACAGCTAGCCTCTTTTTTTATTTTGGCACTTTTTAAGGCTTGTTTAAATACTTTTTGAACACTCCGAGTGGTTAACTTTCCTCCTCTGTGGTTTTCGAATAGCAGGCTATCACTTTTTTTATTTTTTGTATACTTAGCCAAGACATCGGCTAGGTCTTGAGAAATTATGGTATTTCTGTCCTTCCCTCCTTTTGAATCTCCGACTCTAAGCACTAAATCCTCTAAATCCAGATCTTTGATCTTTATTCTTGGCAATTCCGAAACCCTCAAGCCGGCCGAATAGATAGTCGCAATCATTAATTTATGCTTGACATTTGTAATTTTTTTTAATATCTTACGCACCTCTCCTTTACTCAAAACTATCGGCAATTTCTTTTTCTGCTTTATTCTGGGAATATTTAAAAAGAATTTTCTTTTTAAAATTTTTTCTAAATATATCTTTAGGGCGCTGTAAGCCGTGTTGACAGAGGAATTTGATTTTTTGCTGTTGATTAGGTCTTCCAAATATTGCCTGACATCGCCGGTGGTTACCTCTCTTGGACTTTTGTTTGCGAAATTCAAAAAACTTGTGGTATAGTAAAGGTAACTTTTAATTGTTTTTGAGCTAAAACCTCGCAATTTCATTTCCTGTTTAAATTTACACATGGGATCTTGACTGGGATAGCATCTTGGTTGCAACTTTTGGCTCTGATTCATAAAGCTTTCTGATTTAAAATATTCCCCTATAATTTACTTTAATAAAAAACATAAGTCAATTAGTTCAGATATAAGTTGTTGAGACGAAATTTCATGTCGCTTCGCTCCCTGAAATTTCTAAATGTCTCAACGTGCGCGGCTATGCGATTTGGGCTTTTAAAAAAAGTCTATTCTGCTAACAAGAAAAGGTAGCGACATGAAGCATCGCTCAACAGCGGATATACGACTAAAGCCCAAATTCCCGCTACGCGGGAAATTCGCATATCCGCGCACGTTATACGCCATTGGCAAATTTTTAACATTTTAAAATTATTTTTATGTCTCAGCTAACAATCAAAGAAGCACAAGATCAAATAGATCATTGGATTAAAACTGTTGGTGTTCGCTATTTTTCCGAATTGACCAATCTTGGAGTGTTGGTTGAAGAAGTTGGTGAAGTTGCTCGTATTATGACAAGAACTTATGGTGATCAAAGTTTCAAGAAGTCAGACGAAGGTCATAATTTGGGCGATGAACTCGCTGATGTTTTGTTTGTTTTAATTTGTCTTGCTAATCAGACAAGTGTTGATTTAACGGAAGCGTTAAAAAAAAATCTTGATAAGAAAACAAAACGTGACGCTGAGAGACATAAAAATAATAAGAAATTAAAGGAATAAAAATTTGCCAACAGCGTATAACAACGCATATCTGGCTACAAGAAAAGGACACATTGAAAAAACATAAGGAATGTCCTTTTCCCTCCGCCCATATTTTCATCCCTTTGCTTGATGAGACTATGGGCGGGAAATCGAAAATCAACGCATACTGAAATAATCAAGGTTCATCTTAATAGTCGGGATGAAAACATCAGATATGCATGAACGTTGAGACGAAATTTCATGTCGCTTCGCTCCCTGAAATTTCTAAATGTCTCAACGTGCGCGGCTATGCGATTTGGGCTTTTAAAAAAAGTCTATTCTGCTAACAAGAAAAGGTAGCGACATGAAGCATCGCTCAACAGCGGATATACGACTAAAGCCCAAATTCCCGCTACGCGGGAAATTCGCATATCCGCGCACGTTGTCAGAAATAATGAAAAACCTTTTTTGTTGATATAATCAAATAACTTTGGTAATTTATTCAGTGGATAATCCACAGTTAATTAGTAACCATAAGCACTATGGGAATAGACAAACCAACACCTGGAGAGATTGCCCGTCAGGAGGCACCTCTCGTTAAACAGGCAGAAAGTCCTGATTTATTTAAGGCCTCAGTAGATGGGCTTAATCAATGGCTCGTTGAAGCGCACAAACAAGGACTCGATCATTTACCACCTGTTTCCTTCGGTGACGTAACTGTCTCCGTACAAGCAAGCTCCTTTAATTATTCTACACCACGTAGTAATAATGCTGAGAGATACACAGAGGTTGAATTAGGGTCTCCGAGCGAGGCGCCTCCTGACTACATTATGGAGTATGCCGAAGATCCGAGTAATCCAACAGAAACAGTATATGCGTATGTTCCGATTGAATTGGTAGTACGTTGGGCAGCCGAAAAAGGTGGTGCTAAGGCGCTTCCTGCCCCTGAAAAAGAAGGAGAATAAATTACCAAAGTTATTTGATAGGTGAAAGGTTTTTCATTACATCCGATAACAATGAATATCTGGCTACAGCAAATTGACTTTTTCATTTTTTAATAGACTGTCAATTTGCTTCCGCCTATATTTTCATCCCTCTGTTTGATGAAGATGTGGGCGGGATTTTACAAACAAAGAATGTCTGAGAAACAAAGCTCCTGCTGAACAGTCGGGATGAAAACATCAGATATTCATATACGTTGAGACGAAATTTCATGTCGCTTCGCTCCCTGAAATTTCTAAATGTCTCAACCTGCGCAATATAATATTTCGTGATACCATTAATAAATAGGAGACAATATGGCAAAATCGATATTAAATGAAGAACAGAAAAAACAAGTTATAAACTGTTTTATTAAAAATCCTGATCTTACAAGTAAAGAAGTTTCTGATATGTTGGGCTTTTCCATTGAATGTGTTCGTTCATTGAAAGCACATTTAACAATGGGTTCATATTCTAACACAATAACTTCTTCTCAAACAATTGAAGAATATGAAGTTAGCCTTAGTATGGAACGGGATTTACAAAATTTTTTACTAAATGATTTATCGCAACTTGAAGATGGATTAACATTATTTAAAAATGGAAAAGAATACTCGATTGATGTTGGGAGAATTGACATATTAGCATTAGACAAAAAAGGAGATTTCGTTGTTATCGAATTAAAAGCAGGAAAAGCAAAAGATGATTCTGTCGGACAAATATTAGGATATATTGGATATGTTCAAGAAAAAATATCTAACAAAAAAAATGTCCGAGGATATATTGTCGCTAATGATTTTGAAGAAAGAGTGAAATATGCGATTAAAAATATTCCTAATGTCAAATTAAAAGCATATTCCGTAAAATTTTATTTTAAAGATATAGAATAATGAATTTGATTTTGCCATAAAAGAGTACCACAAAAAATGCGCAGGTTACGATCCGACAACAGCCGATATGAGGTTCCGGGCAGTCAAGCTGCCCTACACCCAAATTGCACTTTGTCACGACTTCTGCAAAATAAAGTTTTTCATAACTTTATTTTACCTTACTTAAGTTGTATAATTAAACAGCCTTGACACTTTCGTAAGAGCAGAAGTCGCGCCAATCGGCTACGCCGACCGTGCAACTTCGCATATCCGCGCACGTTATGTGAAATAGCCAGAAATTTCTTAATTATTTTTTAGATTTTTTTGGCAATTTATTTCAACGGTCGACATAACTTTATTTATAAATATTTTAACAATTAATAACTAAAACTATGAGAGAAAAAATAGAAGTACCGGAGAATAAAAACAAAGAGTTGTTAGAAACTCTTGAAAATTCTACGCCGGTAAAAATTGTAGAAAAAATAACAAGGGAGGGAGAAGAAACAGAATACGATGATCAGCCATCTGGCGCTAGCTATTATTGGCTTGTTGAGTTTGATAATGGTAAAAGAATTCCTTATCCGCTAATGAATCTTGAAGGGCCAGACACTTCAGCGTTTCAACATGGAGAAATGGGTCGAAGTGATAGTGAGAAAAATGCAGTAACAGAACAAGAAGAAATAATTCGAGCTGCGTATAAAAAAAGACCGGAATTGAAAACTAAATTTGAAGAATTACAAGAGGCTATAAGTTAAAGAAGAAGAGAAATAAATTGCCAAAAAAATAATAAGGAATAGAAATTTCTGACTAGATCACATAACAGCGTGTATCTGGCTACGGAAAATTGGCGTTGATTAAATCCATATGGAGTGCCAATTTTCCTCCGCCCAAATTTTCATCCCTTAACAAGATGAGGATTTGGGTGGAGTTTAAAATATCAAGCGTTATCTGATAATCAAAATTTATCCTGCGAAGACGGGATGAAAACTTCAGATACACGCAAACGTTGAGTGAAATTGAGAATGAGCCCTTACTCTTATCGAATCAATACATTTATTAATTTAAATCGATTTTTTAATACAACATGATAATTGATACAACATTTAATTTTTACTCTGATGCAAATGGTGGTGATCCTGATAGCACCAGTCCAACACTCAAAAAATATCATAAAATATTATGGAGCAAGACTTTACCAAATGGAAAAACTTTTGATTTATCTAATGAAAAAAATGGAGCTTATTTATATCATAAGTCAGAACTTGGAGAATTCTTTTTAGGTAGCGATGCAATAACACACTCATACAGAAATCAAAAGAGAAAAAATTGGATTGTTAAACAAATTCCAGAAGATGTAAACGAACTTTTCAATGCAGGTTCAACCATCGGAGCTTATATCATTTTTCCAAATAAAAGAATTAATGGGAATCATACAATTAATCAAGTGCGCGGAGTAAGTAGTTTAATTGATGATAGATTCGACCTAACATTAGAGTGTATCCGTCTATTTTATTTGGGACAAAAAAGTCCACTTTATGATACTTTATTGAGGTACAAAGACTTCTTTAATTTATTTGATAATTTTTTTGGATACATTCAATTCTTTTTATTAGATGACCTGCTTGATGAAAACAAGATGATAAAATTTTATTTACCATTTGACAAGTTCAAAACTCGTCCAACTTTTACTGATATTAGTGACTATCAATTATACAAAAAAAGAGTTATTAATTTTATTAATTCAAGAAATAAAAGAATTGATAATTATATTAAAAACAAAAAAT
Organism: uncultured Bdellovibrionales bacterium; assembly: GCA_964346295.1. Taxonomy (GTDB): domain Bacteria; phylum Patescibacteriota; class Minisyncoccia; order Moranbacterales; family DUUL01; genus CAYFUG01. The sequence continues at coordinate 6,925 of CAYFUG010000015.1, read as the reverse complement.
CGATTAAATAGATTTTATGTACAGGCTCATTCTCAACTTGCTCCACTTCGCTAGGCACCATGCTGCGCTCTCCTCCCTTTGGTCGTCGGATCACTTAACAAGGGATATACGGTTCAGCCCTCTGCTCGAGCTTCACCCAAATTTTTGTTCCGCTATCGCTACACAAAAACTTGGGATGATGCCGAAACGTTGTGCAAAATTAAAAAATTCCCTATGTATAAAATGAAAAAGCAATCATGGATTACACCAAAAGCTAAAGTAAAAGAAAGCTCTTTAGAAGGCAAAGGTTTGTTTGCTGTTGAGCCGATTAAAAAAGGCGAAAAAATATTAACATTTGGCGGTAACTATACCGACAAAATTGGCTCTGAAAAAGCTGAAAAAGAAGGCAAACTCATAATGCAGTGGGATGATGATTTGTACAGCTATGAAGATCGTGGTGATGGTGATACTTATTTTGTAAACCATTCTTGTGATTCAAACGCTTGGATGGATGATGCTTTTTCTTTAAGTGCCAAAAAAGACATTCCTGCTGGTGAGGAAATTACTGCTGACTACGTTCTATGGGAAACAGACGCCAATTTTGTCTCTAAATGGAAATGTAAATGTGGCTTTTCGCAATGCAGAGGTAAAGTGACTGGTAATGATTGGAAATATCCGCAATTACAAAAACAATACGAAGAACATTTTTCGCCTTTAATCAACAAACGAATAAAACAGCAAACAAGTTAGTTCTGTAATCGGGGACGGGAATTTTTTAACTATCGTATAACAGCGTGTATCTGGTTCGGCAGGACGCAATTAGATTCAAAAGGAATGTCAAGTCTACCTTTCCCAAATTTCGCAAAAAACAATTAGATTTTAAAAGGAATTTTTGCTAAACTTCAGATATCAGCAAACATTAGGCGAAATTATTAAATTTTTTAACTATTAATAAAATTATTTTTATGTCTCAATTAACAATTAAAGAATCACAAGAAATTATAGATAATTGGATCAAAACTGTAGGTGTGCGTTATTTTCCGAATTAACGAATCTCGGTCAACTCATTGAAGAGGTTGGCGAAGTTGCTAGAATTATTACGAGAACTTATGGTGATCAAAGTTTCAAAAAGTCTGATGAAGGGCACGATTTAGGCGATGAATTAGCAGATGTTCTATTTGTTTTGATTTGCATAGCTAATCAGACAGGAGTTGACCTAACACAAGCATTACAAAAAAATCTTGATAAGAAGACGAAACGTGATGGAGAAAGACATAAAAATAATTCAAAATTGAAAGAATAAAAAATTTAATAACTCAAGGGGACGTTGCACTTCGCTCTCCCATATTTTGCTCCAATTTCATTACGCAAAAACTTCGCATATACTGGGACATTGTTCGAAATCGCTCGCTCATTCCTCCCTTTCGGTCGGAACCGCTCGCTCCTTTTTGCACAATGGGCGGCGCTAGACGTCAGTTGAGCTCATCGCTCGCTTTCGCTTTGCTACATCGCACAACTGACATAAATAAAATTTTTAAAAGATATTTGGGGCATTTTATTTTAGAACTCAGTATGAACAATAAAAAACACGCAATTATTGATAAAACCGTCAGTGTAGTTTCAACCGTATTTCCGTTCACCGCACTACCACAAATCTACAATATCTGGATTCTTAAAGATGCTCAGGGAGTGTCTCTACTTACATGGCTCCTTTTTCTTCTACTTGGTATTCCGCTGTTTTTGTATGCAATTATCCATAAAGATAAACGTCTGCAAGTAATGTTTGGATTATGGTGCGCTGTTTATTTTTTAGCTGTTGTAGGATTGCTGATATACCAATAAATGCCCCCAATGTTTATAGGAACAAAAATTTTGTTTACGCAGGGGGTCGCTGCGCTTTCGCTCCCTGCGGTCGCTCACCCTCGGCTAACACAGCGTATGCGGTTCGGGGCTCGGTTCGCCCCTCTCCCATAATTTATCTTTGTGGTAAAATAAAGCTCAGTACCTCAGTACGATATAAAACGAGGAAAATCTAAATTTTTTATGATTTGAAGAGAGGGAAAGGGTGTTTTCAAAAGATCCAATTAAACAAATATCCAATCACAATAATTCCAATTGATGTTACCATAATAAAAGCCGTCAAAAGTTTCCAATTCATAGCCTTTTTAAGAATTAAAAGACCGGGAATTGATAAGGTTACCGTTGAAGTCATAAAAGCAAGTGAGGTACCCAAAGGAATACCTTTTCCTGTTAAAGCCTCTATTACAGGGATAACACTAACCGAATTAGCATAAAGCGGCATACCAATAATAACCGCCAAAGGCACTGCCCACCAGTCATTGGCTACCAAATAAGCCTCTACAAATTCACTAGGTACAAAACCGTGGATTAATGATCCTAAACCTACCCCTAAAAGGACATAGGGGAAAATACTTTTAGATATTTTTAACCCATCTTTCCACCAAATAATAAGTCTTTCCTTAGGTAGTGGCTCCTTTCCACCGTTTTCTTCAATACTACTGTTTTTGTTGGTAAATTTTAAAAAATCAGGATTAACATTTTTATCCATTTTCAATTTCTGAATTATCATTCCGGCTAACATAGCAATAAAAATACCTACTGTATTATAAATCAATGTAATTTTAAGGCCAAACATCGAAGGAAAAATAAAAAGAGATGCCTCATTTACTAAAGGACTGGCTATCAAAAAAGCAAATGTTACTCCTAGAGGTATACCCGCACTAACAAATCCAATAAAAAGCGGGATTGACGAACAAGAACAAAAAGGCGTAATAACTCCCAAGATAGCTGCTAAAAGATAATCGAGGCCATACCATTTGTTTTTGGTTAAAATACCCCTTATTTTTTCTATTGGAAAATAATAGCGAGTGATTGCCATCACATAGTTAATTACAATCAGTAATAATCCTATTTTAAGGGTGTCATAAATAAAAAACTCAATAGCTTTTCCCAAATGAGAACCTTGTGCAATCCCAAAAACAGAAAAAGTTAGCCAAGCGGCAAAAGCTTCAAAGGGGTAAAAAATATCAAAACTCTCAACACCAAAAGTGTATTTGAGGTAATAAAAACCGGTGCCGATAAAAAGGAAAGCTACAATATACCTGAGCCATTTTTCTACTCTTCGAGTAGCTTGATAAGCTTTGCTCATTTTTTGCAGGCTTATCACCATCAGACTAGCAAAAACAGCCACCGGTAAACCGGTGCCAATCGCGAAAATAGGAGCAAGTAAAATCCCCGTGGTGGATTTTAGAATAAGAGGCATGAGCATGCCAAAAAACAAAACTCCGCTATAAGGGCAAAAAGCCATGGCGAAAATCATTCCCAAACCCAGAGAACCTAAGTAGCCTTTGCCAGAAAGCCAATGTTTGAAGTTTTCCCATTTTTCGCTTTTGACATTAAGTTTGATCTTAAAAATACCGAGCATAAAAAGCCCCATGATAATCAAAACAGGCGCCAACAGTTTTTCTCCCCAGCCTTGGAAAATTCCCGCCACGGCAAATTCTGAAAAGCCGAAATAAATCAAACCGGCTACCAGGGTGTAAGAAATTCCGCGTCCGATGATATAAAAAAGAGCATTAAAAAGCGTATTTTTGGCGGTTTTGATCTCCTTGGAAAGAAAACCAACCGCGGCAATATTGGTTGCCAGCGGGCAGGGGCTGATGGAAGTGAGAATTCCTAAAAGAAATGCAGTTAGAAGTGGAATGTTGTAATTATCGATGAGAGAGTTTATAAATGTTTCCATAGTCAAAAGTTAAAATCATTAAAATTTTCTCCATACAAAAAGGAGCTTCGATATTTTTTGACCTTATTGCCGTTTTGATCAATGGGAATCAAAAGATTCATGCTATCAGTCCAATCAGTCCAATCAATCAGCCAAGTCTTTTGATTATCAGGCACACAATTAGAACTTTCAATAAAAGTAATATTTTCAAGCTCGCCAAATTCAGCTTTGATAAAATCTTTCTCCAGACAAGTTTTTACTTCTAAATTTGCCAGTTTATTTTCTGCAATAAAAGATTTTTGCGGAGCAATGAGAGTAAAACCGGTTTCAAACAATTTTTTCTCTAAAATATTTTCGTTGACTTCTATTTTTTCCGCTCTTCGTCCAATCAAAGCCCAGTCAATTTTCTCTGCTTTTAAATTTGCCAAAACTTCGCCGGCGCTACCAAAAGGCACCGGCTCAATATTTTCATTTTGCTTTTGTAAATTTTGTGCATCGCTTTTCATTGTCAAGCAATAGCCGAGCTTTAAACTTTCTGCTGTTTCAGAATTTTTTACATTTTGATCTTTAGTGTTTATTTGATTGGAATTTGAATTACAACCATTGAAAAGCAAAATCACTATAAATATGAGAAGTATTTTTTTCATATTACCCAAACATTAACCACTCTGGCTTAAACAAAAGCAAAAGTCCGATAATCACCATCGCGATTCCACCGATCAAATGAGAAACACGACTATACTTATCGTTAACTCCAGTCATCCTTAAAGTAGTCATCGCTACAAAAAATACAAATAAATCATCTAGCATAAAAACCAAAATATAAAGCAGTAAATATCCGTAATACTGCCACATAGCAAGGTCGCTTAAGGTAAGAATTTGAGTATAAACCGCCGGAAGACCTGCCGAACAAATAAGTTCTACCATGTTAACCGCAACAGCCAAAGCCATAATTCCAAATAAAGCTATCCAAAAATTTGACTCTTGAGTCAGATTTTTTAGTTTTTCAAAAACCTTTCTCCTTTTTTCAGTTTTAGTAGAAATGCAACCGGCATTTGGATTGAAAAAATATTCTTTGAGATAATATCCTCCTCCTCCTAAAGCAACTAGTCCAATCAAAATGCGAACCCATAAAATGAATCCGATGAAAAGCAATAAATTAAGCCAAGCGGATAAAAAGAGAAAATAAACACCCGCGGAAGTAACAATAAAAGCAACTCCCAAAAACCACATTCGTTTGCGATTCTTCATTCCTAAAAGCAGGCTGATAAGAAACAAAAGTGCCCACATAGCACAGGGGTTAAATCCGTCTAAGCCTGCAATAAGAACTGTTAAGACTGGCAAGGAGATATTTTTGGTTTGAATTTCTCCTATTAGGGGCAAAGTTAAAGCTTCAGGAATAGTGGGGGTTTTCACCTCTGGTTCTTTTTTGATATTCTGATGTCCAGTGATAATTTCCTCTCCCACATCGCGGCACATTTGATTGACGGCACATTTAATGGCATCTTCGATTTGGGCACCAGTATTAGCTTCATCCATCCATCCTACTACATGTTTTTCGCCAATCACCGTAAAGGGTACGCCATTGACCGTGGCGTTGAGTTTTTCGCCAAAATCCCGCATCATTTTTCTGTTTTCTGCATTTCCCCAGACCTCAAAAGAATGAACTTCGATTTCTGGGTATCTTTTTTCCATTTTCTCTAGAAAGGGCTTTTCGCTTTCACAATGTGGGCAACCCTCGCCCCAGAAAAAATAAACATTGACTTTGTCAGAGTCAGCAATGTTTTCGGCTTGAACTGGTAAAAATCCAATCAAGCTAAATAAGAAAACTGAAAATACTAAGATTATTTTTTTCATTTTATTTTACAATGGACATTACGCAGTCTCATAAAATTTGCCTTTGAACTAGCTCAAGGTCTGATTTTATTCGGAATGTTGTGCGTAAAGTCAAGAATTAAGTTAAATATTTAAAAGCCGAAAGAGTGGCAACGGCACCTTGTCCGGCGGCGATGATTGCTTGTTTATCCTGAAAATCCGTTACATCCCCAGCGGCAAACGCCCCTTTTTGACTGGTCTCCATGGTTTTGGGATTTACAATTATTTCGCCCTTTTCATTCTGTTTTACTAGGTTTTTACAAAACTTGGTATTTGGTAAATAGCCGATTTCTATAAAACAGCCGTCTAAGATAATTTCTTTTTCTTCTGCACTTTTTCGATCTTGATAGACAATTTTTTCCAATTCTTTTTCGCCTTCAAATGATTTTACCACTGCCGAAAAAATCATTTCAATTTGCGGAAATTTTTCGGCTTCCTCCAGTAAAATCGCGTCAGCATTACTTTTATCTAAATATTCTAAAATATAAATCTTCTTGGCAAAACGAGTGAGTTCAATAGCCGCTTCCAATCCGGCATTGCCCGCGCCGATTACTGCTACGGTTTTGCCCTCAAAAGCGGTCTCATCACAAGTGACGCAATAGGAAATACCTTCACCGATAAACCGCTCTTCATTTTTGGCATTAAGTTTTCTTGGAATGGCGCCGGTGGCGATAATTACCGCTTTGCTTTGATACTGGCCTTCGTCTGTTTTGATCTGAAATTCATTATTTATTTTTTCCAAACCCAAGACTTCTTCAAAAGATTTGATTTCCGGATCAAACATTTTCAGATGCTCTTTAAATTTTTGTGACAATTGCAAGCCGGAGATCTTCCCAAGTCCCAAGTAATTTTCTATCCAGGAGGAAATGCCCGTTTGCCCGGTAAAATCTTGAGCAATCAGCAAGGCCTTTAATTTTTTTCTGGCCGCATAAATACCAGCCGAACAACCAGCTGCTCCCCCGCCAATGATTATAAGATCGTAAGTCATTTTTTTAAATACCTAAAGCCTCGTTTAATTTTTGCTTATTCCAGCCGGTAAGAACTGTTTCGTTGTTGATAACGATGACCGGAACATTTTGTTGACCGGAAATCTCCTCCATTTTTTTTCGACCTTCATCGTCAAAGAGAATGTCCACCTCCTCATATTCAAAGCCTTTTGCTTTGAGATAATCTTTGGCCGTATAGCAGTGAGCGCAGTCGGGACTGGAATAAACGGTGATTTTTGGTGTTTGATTGGTCATGGTTTTAAAAAGTTAAAAGTAAAATTATTTATTTTAGGCTCTAGACTACCATACCTCCCAATAAGGCTTTTGTTGATTGATTAAATGG
>CAYFUG010000014.1:0-42592 GCA_964346295.1 uncultured Bdellovibrionales bacterium | reverse complement strand
TTTTAAATGATAAATCGAATCAGCGTAGGGTTAGATTTTTAGATGATGTATCACGTTTTGGCTTAGTTGAAAACTTTCCAAGCTTCCTGTAATCTCCTACAACTCTCACTGGCTTCTTTCTAAGAGTTTATCCACAATCTTTCCAGCTACATTAATCCCAGTAGCTTTTTCAAAGCCCTTAAACTGAGCACAGGTATTAATTTCAATCGCTAACCACCCTCGCTTTTCACTCCAAATAAAGTCCAGGCCAGCATAGAAAAGATTGCCTTCTTTCATTATTTTAAGACAAATTTCCGCTAGCTCTTTTGGAACCTCAAAAGCCTCCGCCTTGCCACCCAAAGAGACATTTGCCCGAAAATCATCCGTTTGAGAAGTGCGCTTAATGCCGCCTAAAATTTCACCATCCAAGCAAAGCACCCGATAATCTGAGCCCTTAGCTTCTGAGATGTATTCTTGGAGAAGAAAAATAGCACTAAAATTAGGAAGCTTAATTTTTTTATCAAATTGATAAGTCAAAGACTCCTTTATAGATTCCACCACATCTCTACTTGTATTTACCAGGGAAACTTGCTCCCCTTCAGAGCCAGATACTATTTTTAAAACACAAGGAAATCCTCCAATCAAATTTGACTGCTCCTCTATGTTTTCTCTACTTACTAATAAAGTTGACTTGGGAATAGCCACCCCAACAGAAAAAAGAAATTTGCTAGTATAGAACTTGTCCCCAAAACAAATCCTCCTCGAAGCTAGCTTTAGTAAACTTGAACTAACCCCATCCCTCTTGCCATTTAAAATCCTAATCGCATAATGAGTTTCTGCGACATTTGAAAAAAACCAAAACAATTCCCCTGAAGAAAATATGAGGGCTTCACCACTGAAAAGATTAATTAAACCTTCTTCAGTAAAAACAAAATCCCGAAAAATATTAATGGGCCTCAAGACCATCCTCCTCTGCTCAACCTCCTCTTTTATTCTTAAAAATCTGTAGCTAGAAGGCTCTCCAGAAGACAGAAAAAAAAGATTGAAGACTTTACCTCTATCCATTCTTTTTGAGATTAGCCATTAAATACAAAACATTTCGATGCTCTGATTCAGGGAAGCTTTTCTTACAAGGCGTTAAAGCACTGCTGTTGAATTTATCTACTATAAAAACCCCTACTCCCGAAATAGATTTTCTTGCCTCCTCCTGAATGATTGATTCCAAGGCAGATTCATAATCAAGCAATCTAGCACAAACAATGAACTCTAACTTGTTATCAAGAGATATTTCAAAATAATTTTCTCTAATAATTTTCTCTAGGTTTCTGATTATCTTAAGATAAAAACCCCTTTCAAATATTATCTTTTTACTATAAAAATCAGACTCACCAATTATACAATGTGTCAAGAAATAAAAAGCATTTCTCATGCCCTCAATGCCACCTCCAGCAAAATCTAATTTTTTTTCTATTATGCGAGTAATTTTTTGTATCAAATTTAATTTAAATTTATCGTCTTTAAAATAGTTGCTGACAAGATAGAAATAGTTTATAGCGAAAGTTGAAAGCTTGAGAATACTCTCTTCATCTTTCAATAAAACATTTCTTAGAGCAACAAGAGGCTCCCTGCCTACAATTCTATCAATTTCCCTAGTGACATCTTCCCCGAAAACAGTTCTCGCAATTAAAGCTCTAAACAAAATTTCATGATAAGAACCCAGAAATGGGTATTTTTTCACTGCCTTCTCACGAAAAGGCTTTGAATTGAAAATCTTTTTACTATAAAAATCTTTGTCTTCCAAGATTTCTCTCAACCAAGCCCCCTCCTCCCCGCTATCACCAAAAAAATAACCTCTCAGCTTCAGTAATTGGCAGAAGTACTCCTCTCTTCTTTCCCAGAGATAAAGTCGAGAATAAAAATGAAACCTATTGCGATCATCAAGGAATTTTGCTGTCTGATAATTATCTTTCACCTTAGAAACTAGCGACTCTCGAACTTCGGACGAAGATAATCCTTGGCAGTATTTTATAATCTCCCCCGCAACATTAACCCCCGTTGCTTCCTGAAAACCTTCCCACTGAGGAACAGTGTTGAGCTCCAAAAAATAAATTTCTCCCGTTTTTTTATCTACCATCAAGTCCACTCCGCAAAGACTCAAATCAAAAAATGTTACTATCTGAGAAGCAATCCCTGAAAGCCTGATCTCTAAATTTCGATCTTTAACAATAAGAGCTTTTCCTCCTCTAGAGACATTATTCAAAAAACTACCTTCCGCAGCTACCCTTTTTATGACACCCAAAGACCTCCCTCCTACAATTAAAACTCTGTAGTCTCCATCATTTTCTATATAATTCTGGAAAATAACCTCCTCAAAAGATCCTTCCTTGAAGGTGTCAATTTCATTAGAGCTACTTACAAGTTCCACTCCCCTGCCCTGAAAACCCAAATTGGGCTTCTTGATAAAAGGAATTTTTAATTGACCCTCTTTAATACCCTCTATTAAGTCTTCCTTATTGGAGAAAGAGAAGGTTTGGATCGTATTAACATCAGGAGAAAGTCCTTCGACTATTTTTTGCTGATACAACTTATGGCCAACACTTGGATTCGTAAGAAGGCTTCTGTTTATAATCCTTCTTCCGGTCTTATCAATAAGTCTAAAAACAACATCGCGGGCCGAACCTCTACCAAGAGAGCTGGATCTCCAAACCACTATGTCCCCTAACTCATCAATTTCTCTAAGATCATTTAAATCCTTAAAATCTCTTACTTCGAAATCAACCCCAGTTATCTTAGCTTCCTCTTCAATTTTCTCATCATGCCAAGTGTTTTCTTTTGTTACTAAAGTAATTTTCATTAGATTAAAAAGGTTTACGCATAATTATAGTAAAATCTTTTTGATTATAATTTTGCTTAAACTCAATATTGTCCGTCAAGGAAAAACAAAAATTAAGAATCTCCCACGCATCAACATGAAGTATATTAGGCTGCCTATCAAAATTATTTCTCAAGGCGGGAAAGTGACCAGCCATATTAAAAGCTAAAACATAGCTACTTTTATCAAACATTAGCTCAATAGCTTTTTTTCTAAATTCTAAATCTGCATCAATTCCACTTAAAGCCCCGCAGCACAAAATAACATCAAAAGCCTCCTCTAAAGACTCAGAAAAGTAATCACAAACCTGAAAATTCAGATTTTCTCCGGGGTATCTATTTCTAGCTTCTTCCACAAATGAGTCAAATGAGTCAACACCCAAATAATCGAAGTCCTCTGTTTTAATAAAAATATAAGGCAAAATATCCCCGAAACCACAACCAACATCCAAAATGCTCATTCCGTGAAAATCGATTCCCTCTAGTAAAGTTTTATAACGCCTAAAAGCCGCTGCGTAGGAACTATATCTTAGAGATTTTAGCCCTGTTTTATACTTTTTATAGGCATTGTTATACCGCCCTTTCGTTTTTTTGAAATCATCTTTACTCATCTAGATACATAATTAAAAATACTCTTCGAGCATCTTCTTCAAAGCGTTCTTGGGGTCAAATTCTTCCGACTGAACTAGCTTAAAAAACTCTCCTAAGGCCGCTTGAACAACCCTTCTTTTTTCAGGATCACTCATTATGCCTTGAACTATCTCGATTTGGAAAATAGCTGGATCTATCTGAGGCCTCGAGTCTGTTAAATAATTTTCCCTGGCATCAAACTTTGACCAAAGGGAGGTAAGCCCCATTAGGCCACCTCTTAACCGATCTTTACATATCTTAGCGCCCAATTCACAACTTACTAAATTTTGCAAAGCAAATAAGCGCAAATCGCCTTCGGACATACCCCTAACTTTTCTAAGAAAAACATTTCTTGCTTTATTCAGGGCAGCCTCCTCACTTTCAATACCTTGATTTTTTAAATCAGAAACCTTCAAGCCCAATTCAGACTGCAAATAACGTCCTATGGGCCTCATTTCGCTTTCTTTTGTTTCATCTGAAATACGCCTGAGCCTTCGATTAAAAATTTCTTGTGCTTTAATCTCAAGATAAGAAGACTCCAGAGAAGAAAGTTCCTGGGCTTCCTCTTGTTCCGCTTCACCCAACAAGCCACAGTCAATAGCTAACCTTAAAAAATTCTCAAGGGACTCTTTTTCTCTATTAGAAATATTCGCGGGAAAGTTACTTAAGGTTGATAAATTGACATTAAATCCATGCTTTTTGAGAACAAGAGAAAGAAGCATCTCCATCTCTGACTCGGCCACACTACTAGACAACTTTGTTCCAATAACCATATCCACCCCCTCCTGCTTCCTAAGCGCATCAAAACAAGTATGCACCTCTAAATTCACCGGCCTTCGAAAATCTCCTTCGTATAAAAGCTTTTCTTGATCCTCATAATAACTCCTATGAATCCTCAAAACACCTAGAGCAGCGACTAAGCCCTTAAAGTCAGCACTATCACTTTCCTTGAGACTGTTCCTTATTCCGCTGACCTCAAGAAGAGCCTCTTTTTTTTCATCGTCTGGCTCTTTTGGAGCTATATCTGTATATTTTCCACTCTTTAAATGCAAAAGGTCTTCCGAAGTAATAGCGCTCACCCCTTTGGAAAAAACATAGGCTCTAAAATTTTCAGCACCAATTTTTTCATAAAACCCTAGATCGACCACAGCCATCCCCTCTTTCTTTTTAGAAGCATCCACTTTGTTAGGTTCAGAAAATTGCTGAGAAAGCTCGTAAACTATTAAGTCAGGAGCAGCATCGGGATTCTCCCTGATTAAACGATCTTGCAATTCTACACACATTTCCCCAACCCTAGTGTCTGCTTTATAAGACTTACCCCTTTTCCCTTCTCTCTGACTAGCTCTTAAATAATGCCTTCCCATCAGCAATGTGCCTTCAGGAGATATCTCATAGCGAAGACCCGAATTATCAGATTTCTTATTTAAAGCATCTGCCTCCTCCTCACTCACGTTCATCCTAGTCTCAACTAATCCCGCAGCATGAGACCCAGAAATCAAAACCGAGGTTTTATTGCCACCCTTTCTCATGCTATACCCCAATCTCTTTTTTCGCTCCTCAAAAAATCGTTTCTTGACTTCGCCTTCTAAACCAGAATAACTTCCATCTTCTAGGCCTTCCTCTTCGCTTCTTTTGCGAATTTTATTTAATAGCACAGCTTCATTAAGCATTTTATTTGCTATTTACTTAAACCTCTACCAAAAACCGCTTTAAATCTCTCCTGCCCACAATCATCTGATATTTGAGGTTTTTGCGATTCACGATGTTAATTTTAGAAAAAACTTTCTGCTGATCCATCACAAAAGAAATCCGCGCCACTGGCCGAATCGAGCTCCCACTAGAAGAAAAAATCACCGCCACACCTACCAACCCAGAAATCTTCTTTTGGTGATTCTTGAGAATATCCTCCTTAATAAACTGCTCCTTCTCGGGCTTTAGTTCGTACTCAGAAAGATCTAACTCTTGAAATTTATCGTAAATATCACCCAATCCCAATTCTCGGGCTAGCTCTACATCAATGGAGCTGGACAAGGCTCCCGTGTCAATCTTGGCTTCAATTTCTACCGATTTATCGTTTTTACCGAACAAATTCACCCTTTCTACTGTGCTAATAATTCTCTTTCCAGAAATCTCCTCCAATTCCTCTTCAATTTCTCCCCCAAACAAATTTTTAGCTAAAGTCACTCCTCGTTTGGTAGTTTTTACCTTGAGACCGCTCACCCTCCGCAAGCGCCCCAACATTCCGTCTAAATTAGCGGTTTGAATCGCTAGACCTGGTCGAGCATTCAGCTCAAAAAAGACCGGCCCTCGATCTCGATCCAAAGCAATGTCCGCTCCTAAAAATCCAATCTTGGAAGCTTTTTGCGCCTTGACCGCCATTTCTAAAATCTTATCCCAATAAGGGATCCTGATTCCACTCAGCGGCACACGCCGATTACTTGGCAAATATTCGATGATTCGTGGATACTCGTGACCAATTACCGCCGTAGTGGTGGTCCCAGTCGCCATATCAATCCCACAAGCAATGCCGCCCAACTTCATATTGGCTTTACCTTGAGATTCTTTGGTAGCCAAGCGCAACATTGCCATCACTGGCACATTGTTGTGCACAATCACTCGCACATCGGGCATCCCTCTATAAGAATACGCCCGAAAAATCTTCGGCAGTTTAGTGCGCTCCTCAAAAAATGCCACATCCGCCGACCCGGTCCGGGAAAAAGATCCGTCTAAAATATTCAAAACATGATTACGAATATCATCCACTGTCACCGGAGTCCGGTCGGCTTTTACCCAAACATCCTGAAAACCCTTCTTTTTGCCATAAACAATTAAAATTCCCTCCCCTCCAAAGCCAAAATTAGGCTTCAAAACGAAACTCTTAGGAAGGGAACTAAAATCCAGATTATCCAAATCTTGGCGACTGCGAATTTCCGCAATTAGTTCTGGAACCGGTAGCCCTACTTTTTTGAGCCTTTTTTTGGATCCCAACTTATCATCCGCCAAACGCTTAGCCGACTTGCGATTAAAAGGCCTGATATAATTGAGATTCCGGGCGTTCATGCCCAGAATATCCCTACTTTTTATCCAAGTGCTGAGCATGCTTGATGACAGATTTAAATCTAAAATATTCACGAAGGCGTAATCCTGTCCACTTACCTAAAAAGAAATTCACTAATAAAGTCAAAAGGGAGATCCAGGGGTGCATCTGAATCTGAATAGTCAACTCCTGCCAGCTAATCACCGAATAGCAAATCAAAGATATAATTAAGGTTTCTAAGGAAAGCAACACCGCCGCCCGCGCCCCTCTTTCAATTTGAGTGGCCACAAACTTTTCTACTAAGGTAATCATAATCAAGATCGGGAAAATTGAGACGCTAGCCAAACCAGTCCGCTGAAAAAAACCTCCGAAGATTAAAAAGAAAAGAGTAGAAAGAGCTACAATAGTAATTACAATTGCCACTCGAGGAAGATAGAGCATTCTTAAGCGTCGTAGAATAATGCGGCTTAAGGTTCCAATGGTGATAACTAAGGCAAAGATTGCTGTTCCATACTTGATTCCTTTAGAAAAATCCCCCGCATCCCAACCAATCGCAAAAAAGGCAAAAGTCACCAAAGCTGGGGTGTAAATTCCAAAAGCCTTAATTCCTACTACTTGCCGAAAAAAAGCAATGATAGTAACTACAATTGGCAACATTAAAATTAGGGTGACCGTCGCAATCGGTACCCCGGCTTGAGTAACAGCATACTCTACAAAAGGATGAGGCATAGTCAGTATATTTTTAAGATATTTAGATTAATGATACCATTAGGCTGGTTGGTGTCAATTAATTTTACACTATTTTAGTCATTTTGTCAAAATTATTCCCTTGGCAGTCCTCTCAGAAAAGTGTAATATTGACTTAGGAATTACTTGGAAAACATTATTCCTCGATGAAAATTTCATGATCTTGTGAAAAATTTACAGTAGAACAATACTTTACTAATTAGTAGTTTATAAAATAATCTCAAATTAACAAGATAAACCCATGCTTAATCCTTCTAAAGTGCTGCTGCGGATTGTAGGTAATATGATTGCTCTTTATTTTGCCGCCTATTTTGTGGAGGGATTTAATTTAGAAATTTCCCTTTTAAATCTATTTCTAGCCGGAACCATCCTAGGAGTAATCAATATCTTTCTCAGGCCAATTCTCAAGATCCTCTCTCTTCCTTTAATTATCTTGACATTAGGATTATTTATTGTCATCATCAATATACTAATGCTTTACCTAGTAGCCTTTATCTTCCCTTTTTTTCATTTAGCAGGATTTTGGGCTGCTTTTTGGGGAGTCTTGATAATCGGTTTAGTAAATTATCTCCTGGAGAGCTGGGCTAAGGATCGCAAAAAAACTCGCCGCCACCGCTAAACCACCGGGATCGAGAAAGCTTACTAGAGAGTGCCTATTACTACCCTCGTCCCGTGAGAACCTTCCCTAAAATATTCAAGCTTAGGAATTCCCTGCCTCGAAACTAAGAATCTTATTTCGAGTTCAATTTCAATTTTAATTGGTTAATATTTATCCTCGTGAGTCAAATTTTAATTTATCTAGAAATAGTTATTTCCATTCTTCTTTCTGTGTCCATTCTTCTGCAACAACGCGGCTCTGGTCTCTCGGGAGCTTTTGGCGGTGACTTAAGTGGCTTTCACACCAAAAGAGGTATCGAAAAGTTTCTTTTTATTGCCTCTTCTGTGCTAGGCTTTCTGTTCATTGCCAATGCCTTCGTGATAGCCGCATTAAGTGCTTAAACCAAATAAAAATCATAATGTCAAAAAAACTTCGCTTTCTACTTCCTTCTAAAAAACAAATTAAAAACCTGGGATCAGTCCTTTCCCGAAAAGAAAAAGCTATCTTATTCTCGGCCATCTTCATCTTGATTGGATCCTTGGTGGCTTGGGGAGTTAATTATTATCTTACTTCCACTGAAGAAGTCCCGGGTATTGGAGGAGAATACACCGAAGGAATGTTTGGTCAGCCCAAATATATTAATCCTATCTTGCGTTCTTCTGACACTAAGAGAATTGATGGCGCTATATCCCAGTTGATTTTTTCTTCCTTGATGACCTACAATCAAAAAGGAGAATTAGTAGGAGATTTGGTGGATTATTATCAAGTTTCTCCTGATGGTAAAACCTACGAATTCAAGATCAAAGAAAATATTCTCTGGCATGACAAAACTCAACTGACAGCCAAAGACATCTCCTTCACAGTAGCTTTAATGCAAGATCCCAGTTACCGAGGAGTTCAATACAGTGATTGGGAAGACATTGAAGTACGAGAAGAGGGAGATTACCGGATAGTCTTTGAATTGCCCGAACCAGACTCTTCTTTTCTTCACTACAAAGCCACTCGAGTTTCTGTCGTCCCCAAGCATATCTTTGAAAAAATCCCCAAAAATGACTTCGTTTTAAGCGATTTCAACCTTAAACCTATCGGATCGGGCCCGTTTAAGTTTTCCAATTTTGAAAAAGACAGCGAGGGAAACATCATCTCCTATCAACTCCTCAGAAATTCCGATTACTATAGACAAAATCCTTACTTGGAAAAAATCAACTTCAATTTTTATGTAGATGAAGAAATGGTAATTGATGCCTACAACAAAAAAGAAATTAACGGCTTTCAGCTGCAAGCCTACCAAAAATCTCAGGAACTGAAACAAAGGAAAGATACTCAAATTCACACTAGCCGCAACTCTTCTTACTGGGCAGTCTTCTTCAATAAAACCCAGTCTATTCCTCTTTCAGATGAAAAGGTTAGGAAAGCTCTCCGCCTAGCTACCAATAAGCAAGAAATTATCAATCAGGTGCTTTTCGGTTACGGCCAAGAAATTGACTCTCCCATTTTCAATGCCTTTCCGGGCTTTAATTCCCAAATCAACCTCGACTACAATCCAGAAGAAGCTAAAAAGCTTCTAGAAGAAGCTGGTTGGAAACTCACCGAAGAGAGCGGGGTGCGCCAAAAAGAAGAGAGGGATCTAGAAATAGAGATTACTACTCGAGCCAATCGCTCCTATCAGGAAACTGCTCGACTATTAAAAAAGCAATGGGAGGAGATTGGTGCAAAAATTACTATCACCAGCCTCGAAAACGATGCCCAATTTAATGAAACCTATTCTTCCAGAGAATATGCTGCCTTATTGTACGGAAATGATTACCTCAGCAATATTCCTCGGCCCTATCTTTTTTGGCATTCTGAATTTAAAAAAGAAGCAGGCAGAAACTCTGCCCTTTACTCTAATGGAAGAGTGGACAAAATCCTAGAAGAAGCTCAAGCAGAGACTAACCCTGAAAGGATCAAGGATCTTTATCGAGAATTTGAAACTGTTTTATCTGAAGATTCTCCGGCGACCTTTTTGTTTAACCCGGAACATGTTTATGTGATGAACAAAAAAATTAAGAATGTTGGAATGCACTTGATTCCAGGAGCAGGGGCAGAATTTCGAATGGCTAATGCCAACCAGTGGTACATTAAGACGATTCGACTAAAAAAAGAATCTCAATAAGTTCTTTGAGCAAAAAAGTTAATCAAAATTCTAGTCGACCTAAAATCATAAACAACTAAATTTTTCCAGCTCATGACCGATAAATTCAATAGCAAATTCGATCGCTACAATTTAAGAAAGGTCATCCTAGATTACCCCAATCAACTCGATCTTGGCTATAAATTTTCTACTAACATCCAACTAGTTAGAAATAATTTTTCTGAATTAGTGATTTGCGGAATGGGCGGATCAGGCTTACCAGGAAAGTTCCTGCGAGAATATCTGATTAGTGGCATCAAAAAACCCCTTTCTTCTATTGAAATTTGCCAGAACTACCAACTCCCTCCCTCTACTGACGAGAGCTCTTTGGTTTTTGTAATCTCTTATTCGGGAACCACCGAAGAAACCATATCCTGCTTTCAAGAGGCCCTAAAGAGAAAATCTACCATTATTGCCTTCGCTTCCGGAGGAGAAATTGAAAAAATTTCCCAAGAAAATAAAGTTCCCTTCGTTAGAACCAAAATTGATCAAGATAATTTTCAGCCTCGCTACGCGCTCACCTACACATTTGCTGCTATGCTTCAAATTCTAGAGGGAATGGGTCTTAAACTCCGAGAAAATCTCGAATTTCCCCATATTGATCCCCGTAAACTAGAAGTGCCCGGAGAAGAACTAGCTCAAAAATCAAACGGGAAAACTCCCGTAATCTACTCCTCAGAGCGTTTTAAAATCCTGGCGGAGATTTGGAAAATCAAGGTTAACGAAAATGCTAAAACCCCTGCTTTTTGGAACTTTTTTCCCGAACTCAACCACAACGAAATGTTAGGATTTACCAATCCTCAATCCTCTTTCTTCGTGATAATGATCAAAGACTCAGAGGATCACCCTCAAATCCAAAGAAGGATTGAAGTTACCGCGGAATTGTACAGAGAAAAAGGATTAGAAGTAGAAATTGTGGAAACTCAAGGTGTCAACTGGCTAGAAAAAGCTCTCCACTTAATGTCCCTAGCCGACTGGCATTCCTATTACTTGGCTTACGAATACAATCAAGATCCCACTCCAGTGGAAATGGTAGAAGCTCTTAAAATCAAATTAAAATAACCGACTAGCACTAATAATTTAATTCAACTTGACTTTAGCTCTTAAGTCAAGTAGATTTAACTGTTAACTTCTAGTTTTAAAAACTAGAGACGCTTGGATTAAGTCTTCTGTCTCTGATTTTCAATTTTAAGAAGTGTCAAAAATAAAACAGTAGCAATACAACATCCGTGTCGACGAAGCCGAAGTGGCGGAATTGGTAGACGCGCTGCGTTCAGGTCGCAGTGAGATTTTTCTCATGGAGGTTCGAGTCCTCTCTTCGGCACTATAAAACCAATCGAGAAAAACAAAGGGACTCAAACCAAGAAAATTGGATTTGTTTTTGTTCGTCCTAATGACTTTAAATCACAAGAATAGTCTTCCACCTCGCCAATCTCGTCGTTATCAATGAGCAAGAACTTTATCCCACTTATTTATTAACTTACCCCGGACAAGCAATCCAGCGCTGGAACAAATCCTAAAGATAAAACTTGCCTACCCGAAAAAGCATTAAGTACCTCCAGGATTTTCAGAAAAATACAACAACAAGATCAATCCCCTACTAATGCCCTAGTCTTTCAAAGGTTTTTCAAGAATTTATTTCGATTTTAATAAAATATCCACGCCATTCCTAAAGCATAATCTTAATGAAAAAAACTACTTCCAAGAAAACTTCCCTTATCAAGGAAGCTAAAAAGTCCAAACCCCCAATCACCAAAAATGAATCCACCCAGGCTAAGAAAACTAAAGAGGTAGCCAAATCTTCTCCGACCTCAGAACCAGTGCCCTCTCTTCGAGTCATTCCCCTAGGAGGGCTGGAGGAAATTGGGCGTAATATGACTATTTTTGAATATGGAGAAGATATCATTATAGTAGACTGTGGCTTAATGTTTCCTGAAGAAGAAATGATAGGAATCGACTATATCATCCCCAACATTGAATACCTTCAAGATAAAACCAATAAAATCCGAGGAGTAATCATCACCCACGGCCACCTTGACCACATTGGAGCGATTCCTCACATTCTCCCCAAAATAGGCAACCCCCCAGTTTACGCTACAGAACTAACAGCTCAAATCATCAAACGACGTCAAGAAGATTATAAAGAACTAGCTCCTCTCAACCTTAACACCGTTAGAAAGATTGATAAAATTACTCTAGGCAATTTTCAAATAGAATTTTTCCATGTCAACCATTCCATTCCAGACGCCGTGGGGTTGGCGATCCGTACTCCAGTAGGCCTGTTGATTCACACGGGAGACTTTAAATTTGACCACTCTCCCGTAGGAGATATTCCCGCTAATATCTCTAAAATTGCCCGCCTAGGAAGCGAAGAGGTATTAGCTCTCCTCTCTGACAGCACTGATTCCCAAAAGGAAGGTTACAGCATCTCTGAGTCTAAAATCAAGGAAAATTTAAACCAGATATTTCTAACTGCCAGAGGAAGAATTATCGCAGCCACTTTTTCTAATCTAGTTAGTCGAATTCAAGAAATCGTAGAGCTAGCCGATCAACATGGGCGTAAGTTGGCTGTTGATGGCTACAGCATGAAAAATATTGTAGAAATTACTCGTAAACTAGGTTATTTAAACGCCCGGTCGAGTACTTTCATTGATATCAAAGAAGTAAATCACTACCCTGACCAGCAAGTAGTAGTCCTTTGCACCGGAGCCCAAGGAGAAGGTAATGCTATTCTAATGCGAATAGTTAACAATGAACATCGCCATGTCCAAATACACAAAGGCGACACCGTAATTTTTTCTTCTTCCGTGATCCCTGGAAACGAGCGTTCTGTTCAAGGCATTAAAGACACTCTTTATAAAAAAGGAGCTGAAGTAATCCACAGTCAAATGATGGATATTCATAGCGGAGGACATGCTAGAAGTGAAGACCTTAAGATGATGATGAGCTTGCTACGCCCGAAATATTTAATTCCTATTCATGGAACCTTTTACATGCTAAAAATCCATGGCCGACTAGCCCAAAGCGTAGGAATTGGTCCTGAAAGAGTGATGATTGGAGAAAATGGACGAGTTATAGAATTCAACCCTCGAGGAGAAGGGAGATTGACTTTGGAAAAAATTACCAGTTCTTATGTAATGGTGGATGGACTGGGAGTAGGAGATGTGGGAAGTGTAGTACTAAGAGATCGCCAATTGTTAGCTCAAGACGGAATGGTGACAGTAGTAGTAGTAATTGACAAAAAGAATTTGAACATAGTGGGAGAGCCTCAAATTAACTCCCGAGGATTTATTTATGTCAAAAAAAACTCCCAGCTGTTAAAAGATCTAAAAGATAAAATTCAGAAAATTATTGATCAAGCCACTGACCAAGAAGCTCGGCCCAACTGGAATTACCTGAAAAACTCTCTTCGAGATAAACTAGGCCAATTTCTTTTTAAAAAAACTCAACGCCGCCCCATGATTATCCCGGTAATTATTGAAATTTGACAAATAAGTATAAATATGCTAATCTTTAGAGCCATAGAAGATTGAATGTTTTACAAGAAGGACTAGTCAGAGTCTTCTTGGTGAACTGTAGGCAAAAGGATGCTCTATCCTGGGGGCTTTTCTTAGATTACAGGGTAGCTCAGTCATTTTGACTTGGCTATTCCTCGGAATTGTTCCTGCCCTATGTTTATTCTACATAGGATTTTTGTCTACAGCTTACTGAGAAGAACTCCTGAGAGAGATTAGCGAGATAGCGCTACTGAGATAGAAACATGAAAAGAATACAAAAAACAACCCCCTGAAAGGGTTGTTTTTGCTTATTTAGTCCTACTCATAGTTCTAAACAAGAAATTAAAACTACTCCTCGACTTCAATTGCTCCCACTGGGCATTCTTGAGTAACTTCGTATAGATCGCAACTATCACAGCCCTCTTCTTTGATTACCCTGGCAAGTTCTCCGCTCTCGTCCATATCAAAACATTCTTTGCAACTATCCACGCAATTGCCACAAGCAATGCACAAATTTTCATCAATAACTACTTTCATTGTTGTTTGATTGTTAATTTATTTATACCGAAAAATATTTTTAAAAAAATTAATTCCACCATAAAGAAGGATCACTTCCCGACTCCTCTCGCAATTTTTGTTCCAGTTTTTCCATTTCCGAATCCTTAAACCTCACTCGAGCCTGCTCCTGATCCCAATAGTAATCATCTCCCCAAATGTTAATCTCAAACTTGGACTTTTCTTCTTTAATCCAACCCAGAAAACTTTGATTACGAATAAAAATTTGGCGAATTTTTACTTCTTCAGTTTTTTTATTACCATTGTCAGCCGGATCAATCCCCTCTTCAAGAGATTCACCTTCTTGATTATTCACTTCTCCTTCTAGGTCACCTCCTGCCTGACTTTTGTCTATTAGCCTCCTGTCTTGAACTTGAATAACATGAAAGCCTAACTCGCTAATGATCACCTGAGAGATCTCACCTTTTTTCAGAGAAAAAGCCACTTCTCCCACTTGACCTATTAACTGATCCCTCCTAAACCAGCCTAACTCTCCACCATTTCCAGCACTCTCTCCTTGAGAATATTCTTTCGCTAATTGAGAAAAATTATTGCCATCAGGATTAATTTTATTTTGAACTTCGATTGCCTCACGATAATCCTCACTCTCTCTGATACCTCCTACATAATACTCAAAAAGCTTCTCCTGATAGAGCTGGTTACGAACCACCTGATTGCGAAAATCCTCCAGGCTCCAACCATAAAGCATCTTCAGAGTTGCTTCCAGGGAGCGCTTGTCTCCGTGCTCTTCTATGCTTTTTTTCAAAGCCTCCTGTGCCTCTGAGGTGGTTACCTGAATTCCCTTTTCTTGAGCAATTATCCGAATCAATTGGTTTTCCAGTAGCTTGTCCAAGACATCCTTTTCTTTTATTTTCAATCTTTTTTTCCCTTGCGGAGTAGAAAAATCTACTCGCAAACCAATGGCAGCGTAATCCTGAGATTGATAAAACTTCCTTAAAGCAGCTGTGTTGTATAGTAATTCGCTGGAGACAATGACTTCTTGATGACCATCAATCCAAGCCACTGGATAAGGAACCACCCTTGCTAAAGGCTTTGACAAAGACTCTAGAGAATTTACCCAATAAAAAAACATTCCATTAATAACGACAATAAACAAAGCCAAGGTCGAACCCCAGACCAAACCTACCATCCAACGCCAATAACCAGGAGCCTCCCAGGGCCTAATCCACCAACGCTTATTAAAATCACCTAGGACAGAAGAAAGAAGGTTTTTTTTTGATCTCCAGAGCTTGGCCCAAAAAACTCTCCTTCGAATTGATTTTTTTTTGGTCCCTGCTTCTTTCTTATTTTTAGAAAAAGACTCTTTAGCGTCAAGAGTCTTGATGGAATCCCCTCCTTCTTTTTTGGCTTTATCTTTTTCAGGAGAAGAGTCTTTTGGGATATGTTTCTCTCTTTTTTTACTTTTTTTCAGAAAAGCTGTTCGCTTCTTTTTTTTCTTTTTTCCCATATAAAAAGCTGAATTGAGTTAAATTTAATTCAGCCTATCACAACAAATAAAATAATCAACTTGATTTTTCCGCCCTAATAATCTCTCAATGAAACCCCCGACTGAATTGTTACTTTTGATCTTTCACTAGGTGGAACATTAGGATCATCAGGATGATTCAGTACAATCCTAGTTTGCACAAATCCCTGTTGACCAGCCTTGGTAGGCTTCACAAAAAAACCACCGGTGACACTAACCTGATTCTGATCATCTCCCACCAATTCTACATAACCTCCTCCTGATGTACAATTAGTTTCCCCTTCTGCCATCATTAACTTTTTGTTGTAGATTCGGTAACAATACATCTCCCCGTCTCGATTATCTATAAAAATAACCTGGTTACTATTAGACGAAAGATTATTGGGCCTGACAATGCTACTAGTTCGTAAAGTCTTATTAAGCTTTTCCATGGCAAATCGGGCATTCTCTAGGGAATTTTGCATGACAGCTGATTTAGTTTGATATTGAATAGTTCGCACTCCAAATAAAGTAATCCCTCCGATAATCAAAATCAAAATTACCATAGAAACCAAAATTTCAATCAAGGAGAAGCCTTGCTCCTCCCTTATCTTTTCCGATAACCACTTTTTAAACAAAATACTATGCTGCATAAATTTAATTTAAACAAAACCTCTCCGGCAAAAATTAATCTGATTTATATTTTTATCTTAGAGAAGGCCAATCAGTAAAATAAGCTTTAGCCTGAATACTTCTCTGAGATCCCCCCAGGGCAGCGCTATTCCAACTAACCGTACAAGTAACCCTAAGAGCTGAATTACTGGAAACAGAGGATCGGCGGCAAAGTCTCGTAAAGTCGGTACTGGAGCAAGTAGGACAATTTTGGGTATAAACCCCTCCGCTAGTAACTTTGACCTCCGAAGATCCATTACAACCAATACTCCCGGTACTCCTAAGATAGGGCTTGCAATTTCCATCGATATCTTGATAATCCGGTTCATTAGCCCCCAAGTTTAATAAGTACTCGTCCCGTAAATTGCGAGTCATCTCTACGCCTTCTTGCGCTAAGTTAGCCGCGATCGTTTCCTGACGATTCTCTTGGTCGTAGTTAAGAGTCTTAGCAAATAAAGAATACATCGCGATAAAAGCCACCGAAACAATTACCATTACTAAAATCATTTCGATTAAAGTAAAGCCTTTTTCGCTTTGAGTGACTGATCTAATTCTTTTATTAAAAAAGTTTTTCCCCATTCTATAATATTTATGCTATGTGCTTATAGTTAATCAATTTTGCCCCGAGAATTAACATCAACTCGAAGGGTGTCATTCTTGCTATTTTTTATAATGAAATGGTTTCCACCTGCTGGATTGACCATTTCTCCGTAAGGAGAAGAAAAGAATACCACTCTACCCACATTATTATTGGGAAATCTCATTCCTTCCGGCAAAGTAAAAGCTTGAGTGGCTTGAGAAGGGCTACTTCCTCCTGTGGTGTGACTAATATCAGTTCGGCAAGGATGCGCGCCTCCTCCTGTCATCTCTCCTTGAGTAACATAGTTATAAAAAACCACATATTTAGTAGTAGAATTCACTCGTAAACCAAAACCGCATAAGTGCCTTTTATTCTCATCAGCGCTTACATCTGATTCCGAAAAAGGCATCGTAAGGGAGGAGGCCTGAGCTAAGCGAATGGCTCCTCGTAATTCACTAGCTGCTAAATTTAAGCCTTTTTGGGTATCAGAAATTCTTACCACCTGAACCACCGATGCCGATAAAATAACTACAATCGCCATAGATAAAATCAACTCAATTAAGGTAAATCCGGCATTGTCAGCTTTGAAATATTCTTTTTTATTAAATATTTTTTTCAATTTTTTGAGAATAATTTTTTCCTAAAAACAACAAATGAATCTTATCTCTATTATCTAGACTAAAAACCTTCCGATTTCTTCTTTTAAAATTAGAGCTAACAGAGATCCAAGTATCAAAAATGGCCCAAAAGGCACCTGAGATTTCCACCCTTTACTACCAAAGTAAACCAGTCCCAAGGAAATAACTGCTCCCAAGACACAAGCAACTAACAGAGCAGGATAAACCATCTTCCAACCCACTAAATAGCCTAGCCAAAACCCTAATTTAACATCTCCTCCTCCAATCCACTTCCCCTTAGAATAAAAATGGAGCAAGAAAAAGAAACCACTAAACAACAATGCTCCCAGTAAATGACTCGCGAGAAGGGTTTCTCTCTGTCCTGCCCAAAGCACTAAATCTTGCAGAAATGCTACTGAGAAACCAAGTGCTACTAACTTATTAGGAATTAACATGTACTTCAAGTCCCATAAAAACACCGCCGCCAACAAAAACCCGCTTGTCAAAACAAATAGTAACTCCTCTAAAATCCACCAATCCCCTTTTATCCAAATTCCTAGCCACTCACTTAGGTCTCCAGACCACCAAAATTGAGCCAAGAATAACAAGTAAAAACCCATTAGAATCTCCACTAGTGGATACTGCCAAGAGAGCTTCTTCTTACAATATCGACACTTACCTCCCAAAAATAGAAAGCTCACCACCGGCAAATTATCGTACCAAACAATCTTTTTTTTGCAAAAATCACAGCGCGACCGTCCTTCTAGCTTCTCTTCCCGATAGCCTCGATCTACCAAAACATTCAGGAAACTCCCTAAAATAATTCCCAAGAAAAAAAGAAATGACAAAAGAAACGATAACCCAAAAAAATTTTCCATTCGACTCAGTTTTAAATTACTTACTCAAGAAAAACTTTCCTGTTTCAAGTGTCATTAGTTGTTGAAAAGATCAATGCATTCTGAGAGAAAACTTATCTCACCGGTCTGATTCATTACATTCTTTTTTTTGCACTGAGGATTAAACGGTCCGCCAGAGATACAACAAATCCCAGCCTCTCCAGCTCCTTTACCCGCAGAAAAAACATAAGCATTGGAATTTATGATAGAAGAAGTATAACTAAAGCCATCTGGCATTTTGGGCCACATCCCATAATTATTATTAAAACTGCCATCTATAGAGCAAATCAGATTGCCTCCTGCAGTAGCGGGCTCGCTTATTTCTCCCCCATCAGACCGACACAGTGCTATAGACTGAATTGTCCCAGAAAGCTCTGCTAAGACCTTAGTCTCCTGAGCCCTCTCCCGCTGGCTGCCAATTCCCACAATCACAGCCGCGGCTAAGACCCCTACAATCGCCATCACTAAAATCAGTTCAATCAAAGTAAATCCAGGATGAGTTTTTTGGTTGTCTAATTGCTTGAATTTTTGGTTTTTCATGAAAATTTATTTGAATTTAAAAACTAATAACTAAAAATTGGCAATGCTCCTAAGCACCAGGTTCTGAAGAATCTTTTCAAAACCCGGCAGCTCAAAAGCTTTTTTATTCGCAATTCTCAAATTTACAACCTTGCATAGTACAAATAGCCGTACAATCAGTGTCACGATCAGAAGTAGGACAAGTTCCAATCAAACTTTGCTCGTCATCTCCTACTACGATAGATATTCTGCTCCCGGGCTGACCATCACAGCCGGGCATGTCTTCAGCTGGAAGATATTCGCCGCCCAAGTTACCTTCGCTACAGATTGGCCCCGCAGTTCCATCATAGCTCTGAAGCTCTCCTCCATCATCGAGGCAAGTAGCAATAGTAGCCTTAGTAGAAGCCATTTGCTGCTTAAAGTTAGAGATCCGGGCTCGTTCTCGTTGGCTTCCTAGCATCATGAAAAGCACTGCCGCCAGGATACCAATAATCGCGATTACCAGCAAAAGCTCAATCAAGGTAAAACCTTTTGTGTTTAGTTTCATTTGGTCACCTCCTTTCTTTTTAAATTTTTATTTATATTGCAAATCAATAAAACAATTATAGACTAAAAACTCTTAGTTTTCAAGTGTCCCTACTTTGAGTTAATTAACTAGCAGACTAGAGGTCTACAATTTAGCTCATTGGAAATTATTTTAAATTCCTAAAGTTATCACTTCACTGGCCACTCTTCTAATTAAATAACTTCCTACTGCATAGATGTAGCCACTTGATAAATCGGAAGCAATACCGCTGAGACCATAATTCCTACTCCAATTGCCAAAACTATCATTAAAATTGGCTCCACCAAGGAAGAAAAGGTTTTGGTCATTCGCTCGTTTTCTTTGGAGTAGAACTCAGCCACTTTTTTAAGTGTATAATCAACTCGCCCGGTATTTTCTCCCACGGAAATCATTTGAACAATAACCGGAGGGAACTCGGGGTGCTTTCCTAAAACATCTGAGATGCTACCTCCTCTTTTTAGCTCCTCGGAGGATTGCAAAATAATATCTCTATAAACTGCGTTGCCAACAATGTCACCCGTAATTGCCAAAGCAGAAGTAATGGGAAGACCGCTCTGAATTAGCTTAGAGAGATTTTCTGCGAAACGAGAGATGTAAACATTCATTAGCATCTCGTTTAGCTTGGGAATTTTCAAGGATATATAATCAAGCTCGCGCTTACCTCCTTCAGTTTTAATGTAGTAGAAAAATCCTACTACTGATCCTATCATACCCAAGAGAACTGCCCACCAATAAGAACTAAGAAAGCCAGTAACTGCTATCAAAAGCCTGGTTTGGAGAGGTAGTTCTACATTGGCCTCCTCCAGAATTCCTAATAACTTAGGAAGTACGAACACCGTTACCACAAATCCTACTCCTACCATCGCCAACATAATAAAGGCTGGATAATAAAGAGCTCCTTTTAAATTACTAGTGATTTCGTAATTTTTTTCTATATTGTCAGCAATATCATTCAAGGTTTCCTGGAGTCTACCGGCCGATTCTCCGGCCCTAACCATGCTAACATAAAACTTCGAAAAGGTGTCCGGATGCCTACTCAAGGCCTCCGAAAAGGAGGAACCGCTGTCAATATCCACTACAATGGAATACAGCTTTAAAGCAAAAAATTTATTCTCAGTTTGCCTGGCAATCGAATGCAGAGACTTGATCAAAGGAACTTTAGCCTCAATCAAAACTGCCAGCTGCCTAGAAAACAAGACAAATTCCTTGGTTTTTACTCCTCCAAGAGCCTTGGTAACAGAAGAAAGAATCGGGATTTCTTTTTCCTGCTCCAATTCTACCACCTCTAGTCCATTCTGGCGTAAAACATTCATGGCGGAGCTTTGAGAAACTGCTTCCACGATTCCCTTCTGAATCTTTCCTTCAGAAGTCTTGGCCTGATATTTAAATTTCATCGCTTTTTGATATTATTTTTTATTTTTGTTTTAGAAGATTTCAAGTTGACTCTAAAATTAATCTAAATAAGTCAACATCAGTAGCGTAGCGCTCCGCCTCCTTCATTTCTACTCGCCCCTCTCTTACTAAAATTGCCAAAGAGCGGTTAATATTAATCATTCCATCCTCTAAAGAAGTATCAATGGTTCCTGAAATTTGATGGATCTGATTCTGCCTAATAAGGTTAGCAATGGCTAAGTTATTTTTCATAATCTCCACCGCCGGGATTCTCCCGCCTCCAATTTTTCTCAATAGCCTTTGAGAGACTACCCCCAGAAGCATACTAGAAAGCTGGGAACGAATTTGGTTTTGTTGATAAGCAGGAAAAACATCAATGATACGATCAATGGTTTGGGAGGCATCATTAGTATGCAAAGTTGCCAAAACTAAGTGTCCGGTTTCGGCAGCCGTTACAGCAGTAGAAATGGTCTCTAATTCTCTCATCTCCCCTACCAACACAACATCCACATCCTCCCGAAAACAAGCCCTTAGGGCGGTAGTAAAATCAGAAGCATCCTTATGAATTTCTCTCTGCTCTATCAAACAATACTTAGATTGATATACATATTCCACAGGATCTTCAATGGTAATAATGTGTCGCTGTTTTTTATTGTTAAGGTAGTCAATTAATGCTGCTAGGGTAGTGGTTTTTCCACATCCAGTTGGTCCAGTAATCAACAAGAGACCCTGGGTTTTCTCCATGAATTCGTAAATGTTTTCGGGGATGCTCAGTTCACTTAAATCTTTAATTTGATTAGGAATATACCGTAAAACCAAACTGAGGTTCCCTTTTTGATGAAACATATTAGCCCTAAAGCGTTCTCCGGAATCAACTTCTATAGAAAAATCGGCGCTCCGATCTTTTTCTAACTTTGCCAACTGCTCCTCAGTTAATAACTCCTTGGCTAATATTTTAGTGTCTTCTTGAGAGACAATCTTCTCGTTTTCTAAGCGTTGCAAATCTCCATCCACCCTAAAAATAGGATAGTCGCCTACCGAAAAATGAATATCAGATCCTCCTCGTTGCACTAATTGAACGAGAAAGCTTTTTAATTTCATCACCACTTGACTCTCTCCCATTTTGTTTTTTATTTTTAGCTTCCCTGCGATCTTTAATAAACTGCTGGCTAGGGCAAAAGTTACAAAAGGAAACAAATTACCCGGGTTGAATTTAATATAAAATCACTTATCAAGAAATTATCCAAAATAGATAATGCTTTACTTTAAGTATTTTTGCACCTTTCCAATCACTTCATCAGGGGTAAAGTTAGATTTCACCATATAATCCACCGCTCCCAAATCAATTGCCTGGGAAACATAGTCTCTCTCACTGGCGTTGGTTAAAATAATCACCGGGATATCCTTGTAATCGCTCAATTCCTCATCTTCTTTTAACTTCTTTAAGAGACCGATCCCATCTAATTCTGGCATAAAAATGTCCAATAGAATTAACTTCGGACTCTCCTTTTTGATCTTCTCTAGGGCTTCAGATCCGTTGACTGCTAAAACAACATTATATCCTTCACCGCTTAATTTAGTTTCGTAAACATCGCCGATAAATTTATCATCCTCCGCGATGAGAATTTTAGTTTTACTCATTAAATTCCTTACGGAAAAACCAGTAAGCTCGCAAATCATCCCCATTAATTCCGGCTCACTAGCCTTCTCGCATTATTTTATTGACTATATAAGATAACAGACATGCTCAATCAAGCTAGCACCTTCTATTAACCACTCTTGCCCTCCAAAGCAATCTCTTCGCTTTCGTCTTCTGTCACTCTCTGCACCTCTTCAATAGTGGTAATTCCCTGCAATGATTTAATTATACCATCTTGTTTCATAATTGTATAGCCACCCTTTTTAGCAGTTTCCTCAATGTCATTAATATTATCTCCATCCCCAACCATTTTACTCAACTCATTATTTAACTCTAGCACCTCGTAAATTCCCATCCTCCCCTTGTATCCACTAGAATGACACCGGCCACAACCTTTTCCTCGATAAAGCTTAATATCCTGGTCGGTAACCTTATTGGGATCTTCTATTTTTAGTCCTTTAAGAGCTTCCTCGGGCATCTTTTTGATTTCTCTTTTAATTAAATCCAGAGCCTCCTTGGGAATCTCATTATGAGGAATTTCCTCCTTGCATTCACTGCAAATCTTTCTCACCAATCTTTGACCAATTAACAAATTCAAGGCACTGGAAAGCAAGAAGGGTTGAATTCCCATGTCAACAAGCCGAGCAACTCCCCCTACGGCACTGTTGGTGTGTAAAGTAGAAAGCACTAAATGGCCAGTTAGGGCCGCGTGGATTGCCAACTCCGCCGTCTCTTCGTCCCGAATCTCTCCTACCATCACAACATCCGGGTCTTGTCGCAAAATACTCCGCAATCCAGAGGCAAAATCATAACCGATTTCTGGCTTCACTTGACTCTGATTAACCCCTTCTAGAACATATTCCACTGGATCTTCCAGGGTAACAATATTGATTCCCTCTTTATTGAGAATTTTAAGAACCGCATATAGCGTAGTCGATTTACCACTACCCGTAGGACCTGTTACTAATACTATACCAAATGGTTCTTGAATAGTGCTCTGCAGAGCTTTTAATCCCCTGCCCTGGAACCCCAAATCCTCTACATCGATTACCCCCGTTTGAGTATCCAAAATACGTAACACTACTTTTTCTCCATGAGAAGTAGGAAAAGTAGACACTCGAAAATCAACAATTCTCCCTAAATCTCTCACTCTAAAACGACCATCTTGAGGTTTTCTTTTTTCGTCAATTTTTAGATTAGATAAAATCTTAACCCTGGAAACAATGGCTGGTCCAATTTTTTTAGGCAAAGAAATACTATTGTGCAAAATACCATCTACTCGATAGCGAACTCTCACTCCTTCATCCAAGGGTTCAACATGAATGTCACTAGCTCGACCATCAATGGCATTTTTAATTATAACCTCCACCATCTTAGCCACCGGAGCGTCTTTGAGAACTTCTAACTCTGTATCTCCCGCGGTACGAGAAAGGTCTTTTATTTGATCTTCTTCGGCACTCTTTTCAAAGTCCTGAACAAATTGACCGATCTTTTCTCCAGGATCCTCTCGAAACTGGTTAAGAAGGAATTCAAAATTATTCTCAGAGATAGGAAAAGTCTCAACTCGCTTTTTGTTTTTATTAGCGAAGAACCTCAAGGCATTTTGAGTGTTCATGTCCGATTCGTCCACAATAGCAACCTTGATATAATCCGGACCAGCCTCAAAAGGAACAAAGCGGTACTTACTAGCAGATTCATGGGTCATTAAAGGCTTAACTTCATCACTAATCTCAACCCCATTCCAATCAACTCCCTCTTCTTTCTCTTGATTCTCCTGACCCTTTTGATTTAAGTCCTTATCACTAACATCCTCTTTTTCTTCATGTTTTTTGGAATCATTCTCCTCTTCTTTTTTTTCATCAAAATCCTTAGGATCACCAAAATTAGAGCCGCCCTTAAACTCTTGCTTCTCGCCTCTATTACTAGAATTATTGGAATTAGGTTGACTAACTGAAGCATTGTCCGAAAAATCTGGCTTAGAAGAATCATCTTTCCCGGTTCTCCTTTGATCGTCGTTGCTATCCCCAACCCTTTCTTTTAAAGGAGTCTCTTTGCTTGAATCACCTGAACTGACTTCACTAGAAGTCTCTGCTTCCACGAAAGGACTAGCGCCAAACCCTTTCGCGTTAGAATCACTGGCGGGACCCTTTTCTCCAGAAGTATCCTGCGAACTATTGACTGAAGTTTGAACAGGAGGGGGAGGAGGATTTCCAGTGTTTAAATCACTTGAATTAGCCTCTCTCGCATTATTATCTAAGTTATTACTGGAAGGAACAGGAGCTCCTCCGAAAATCCCTCCTTGATTCTCGCCGTTAGTCGCCTGAGATTGATTCAGATTTGAAGACTGATTTTGATTATTAGGTTGACTTGACTCCATTATTAATCGAATTTTAGCTAATCGGCTTAAAAAATAACACTTAAACTATTTGGTCTACTCTCTTGTTACCTCTCTTGAACTGGCTCTTTGAAGAGGTCGGTTTTTCCTGTTTGACCAGAGGAAACCGGGACAAAAACGCTTCTGGTAACATTTTTCTGGAACTGCTCAATAATATCATCATCCAAACTCCCACTCAGGAGCCCGTCCAAAGCATCGTCGGTTCCTGGCTCAATTTCCGAAAGCTTAGCCCCGGGATCTTTTTCTTTTTGAAAAATCTTGAAGGACAACTTTACTCCCACTAAACTATCCGCTTGAATTTGAGGACTCGGAGCTGTCGACTCTCCACTTTCTTCCCCTAATCCTTCTTCGCCTCCAGTTGCTCCGACTCCATCCGAGGAACCACCGCCCTCTTCATTTTTGTCCATAGAACTAATTTCAAGTTCTTCCATCATCGTTACCCTATTTAGAGAGTAGATGTCTTGGATAAAATTCCTCACATCCAAATAGGTTCCCACTGCCTCCAATTCTACTTCGGTAGTAATTTTAGCCTTAGGACAATAAGTTCCCAATGAGACAGGCTCTCCCAATCCATCCCCTAAAGCCATTCCCGCTCCCCCTCCGCCTGTTGCAGAATCAGTAGCCCCTCCTTCAGTTGAAGAAGGCAGGGGAGCTTCAGCACCCATAGAAGCATCCAGATTTCCCACAGAAGAAGTACAGTCAGACTTTTCTTCTTTGCTCTTTCCTAGATTAATCTTAGAAACAAACACTCCTTTGTTTTGACCATTTTTTTCTATTTCAGTAATCAAATCATCACTAGCCTGATCTACTGGAATAGCATTATTAATTAATTGCTTGGTGCCACCTTTTAGGCCTTCATATTGACTCAAAGCTGCTTGTACTTTGGAAATTTTTCCACTCAAAGCTTGTCTGCGTTCAGCAACTTTTTGTAAAGTAGCTCTTTCAGCACCGAACTTATCCCACTCTGGCTTTCCTAGCATAAAAAAAACTGCTAGGGAAAGAATCAGAAATAAGGGGAACAATAACATTTTTGCCGCCATTTTGTTTTGGTTTTATTTTTAGAATTCTTTATTTAAGTATTTTAAGTATTGAAATACTTTAAAAATTTAAAGTCCCAGTCCGCTACCACCAGAAGTGGCGTCGCTACTTTCAGCGCTGGACGATTTCTTTTTTGCTTCTTTTAGGGTAAAAGTCAGGGTTGATTCCACTCCCTCCTCTTTTTCTTCCCCACCGCTGATAGTAAAATCTTCTATCTCTTCTCCTAAAAGACTGTACGCTTCTACCTGCTTAGAAAGTGTGTAAAAATCTTTTACCCGAATAGTTCCTTCGAATTCTGTCTTACTTCCACTTACCTCAGCTTTCAAGCTATCAAAACTAGCATCGGGCAGGGTGTAATTAGATATCTTTAAAAGATTGTCTCTTTGATTGATCTTATCTTTCATTATCTCTTCTAAGTCCACCAACCTGGATTGAAAATCATAGAGTTCCACAATTTCCTTACTGTTAAGCTTCTCTTTAACGGCAGAAACTTCATTTTCCATAGCAACAATATCTTTTTGGGTTTTAGTTCTAAGAAAAAACATTGCTCCATAAAAACCAAAGCTTAGGATTAAAAGAATAATCCCAAAAGTTAAAGCTCCTCCGCCTCCTCCGCCTCCTCGGCGAGGAGAGTTTCCCATTTCACTAGATTTTAAATTAATCTGTCCCATTTTTATTTTTGTTATAACTTATTTTATACTTAGCTTTCCCAAGAGAGACTTGGGACTTTCTTGATTCTTAATTTCAATCATTTGCAAATTTAAAATTAAATTATTTTTTTTCATCTCCTTCAAATCCTAGCATTGCTAACCCTACCGCTACAGCCGAAAAAGAACCTTTATCCCGGATAATTCCACTCAAAGGCTGAGGATAAGCCACTCCGGAAAA
This sequence comes from uncultured Bdellovibrionales bacterium, assembly GCA_964346295.1. GTDB lineage: Bacteria > Patescibacteriota > Minisyncoccia > Moranbacterales > DUUL01 > CAYFUG01. The sequence continues at coordinate 15,839 of CAYFUG010000014.1, read as the reverse complement.
AGGATCGCCTGTAACAACTTCAAGGCCAGTCTTGTTTTTAATATCTTCTGCGATAAAACCAAATTTGGCAGTTCCTCCAGTTAAAATCACACCTTTTACATCAGCGGCAGGATAATTATTCTTAAAGATAGTAATGGTCTTTTTAATTTCCTCGGAAATTACTCCAAACACTTGCTTAATGACCTCCACTCCATCTGAAGCATTCGCTTCACCTTGAGCAGTTTGAATTTTCATTTGCTCAGCCCTATTATAATCGACATTCATACTCCTAGCAATTGTCTCGGTGATTCTTTCTCCGGCTACATCGACACTTCGATTAATAAGGATGTTTTTGTTAGCAACAATACTAAAATTACAAACCTTGTGCCCAATATCAAGAACTATATAGCAACCAGGTTTATTTCCTACTAAGGAACGAGCCGCAGAAAAAGAGTCAATCTCCAAAGAATTTATCTTAAAACCGCTTTCATTGAGAACTTTTTCGTACTTCCCGCTGATCTCTTTCATGATAGCTACCATCAGAACCCTAACCTTATCAGAAAGCTTAGAATCGTCACCGCCTGCTTGCTTCTTTTCTTTAGAGGAAAAAGTAGCATCATCAATAACATCCCAACCGTAAACTACTTCGCTTAATTTAACTGGGATATACTTAGAGGCCTCTGCTTCAATCACCTTTCCAATTTCCTTTTCGGACATTTGAGGTAGTTCAATGGTAGTAATTAAAGAAGAAAAACCTGGAACCGCCACATTAATATTTTTTCTGTCTATTCCCGCTTTATCCATGGCAGACTTTAAAACCTTACCTGCTGATTGATCTATTACTCCGTTCGCCCCAGCTTTTACAAAGCTATAATTCCCCTTAACATAAACATAGTTAGTTAGAGTTACTTGGCTATCATTTTTCTCTAATTCTATCACTCGAATCCCGCTACTCCCAATATCAACTCCCACTGATTTTGTTTCTTTACTAAAAAATCCCACAATATTTTCCTTTAAAAAATTACATGCTTATAAAAGTATCTGGCATTTCTCTGAAAACCATCCCATAAGTAGCTCCAAAGCAGGCGTCTCCAGCTTGATTTTAAAAGCTCAAAATGTTAACCTGGGAATAGAAGTAAGGGCCTAAACAAGTCTAATAGGTCTTGAGAAGTCCTGACTTCTTCTAATAAAACTTAATTTAATTTCAGCTAACAAGTTTGGATCTTTTATTTCAGTTTTATTTGTTGTTGCATTGCCTGGGTCTGGCCTGGACCTGAAACTTTCTTTAAAAATAATTTCAACATTCAAAATGAAGGGATAGAGCGACGATCTCACTAGTACAAATCCATAACCCATGTCGCAAGGCAAACATAAATATCTTGCAAACACCACAAAAAAATTTACCTCCCTATTTATTACTATTACTGCTCCGTTTACTGCTCCCAGAGTGAAATATTAAAAATAATTTTAATTTGATTTTTATCTTTATTTTCAACAAAAAAATTCTTGTTAGTGATTGTAACATTTTTATTAAATATGCACAAGCGATTTTCTCAAAATGCCCTCCTCGCTATTGAAGAGGCCAAAAAAATAAGTAAAAAGCGCCAACTGGGCCAAATCAACGCTTCCACTATACTCCAAGCCATAACAAACCAAAAAGGGTCTTTTGGTAAAATGATTTTGGAATCTTTTGGTTTTAATTCATCTAGAGTTAAAAAGGAAAACTTTCCTGACTTCTCCGGCCTAGAACTGATTAAAAAATCTCTCCAATTGGCCTTAAAGTCCAAAAGTCCTTACATAGGAACAGAGCATCTTGTTTATAGTGCTCTCAATAGTAACCCCGAAAAATTTCAAAAGATGACCGCAGAAATCTTCAATAAAAAGCTATCCAAAAACTCCCGCCCTTCAGAGTCCACTAAAAAAGAAGGAGAGATTCCCGAAGAAGCCGAATCTAAAAAAAAGAATTGGGAAACTTTAAATTTTATCGGAGAAGTAAACTCTTTCCTGGAAAATTTTCTCAACTCTTCTAATAATAAATCAGAAAGAGCCCGGGGACCCGAAATACCTTCCCTTTCTAACTGCGAGTCCTCTGCCCTTAAATCTTTCTGTAATTTTCTGGGTCAATCCGAGGAAGAGCTTATTCTAATAGGACGCCAATCAGAATTAGAAAGGATTGCCAACATTCTAGGTCGAAAAATGAAAAACAACCCCGTTCTAATTGGAGACCCGGGGGTAGGCAAAACTGCTATAATAGAAGGATTAGCTACTCAAATATCCCAAGGAAAAGCTCCTTATCATCTGGCAAACAAAAAAATCGTTTCTTTGGACTTAGGCATGCTAGTGGCAGGAACCACTTTTAGAGGAGAGTTTGAGGCTCGCATAAAAGAAATCCTCCAGGAAACCAAGCAAAATCCTGACATCATCCTCTTTATTGACGAGATCCACAACCTGATTGGAGCAGGAAATGCGATAGGAGGGATGGATGCTGCCAACTTACTCAAACCCGCCTTGGCTCGAGGAGAAATCCAGGTAATAGGAGCCACTACTATTGAAGAATACCGCAAGCACATTGAAAAAGATGCCGCTCTAGAAAGAAGATTTCAGCCAATTTTGATTCCAGAATCTACTGCCAAAGAAAGCATTGAAATTATTGAGGGGATTAAACCCGCCTATGAAGCCTATCACCAAGTTCTAATCCCCAAAGAGACTATCGAATTGGCCGCTAAAATGGCTGATAAATACCTTCATAACCGACGCCTTCCAGACAGCGCAATTGACTTAATAGATGAATCGGCTGCCAAAATCAAAAATCGTTCTTTGGGGTCTCAAGATTATCAAAAACTTAGGAAGCTGGAATCTCAAATCGAAGAAGCCACTCGACAGAAAGAACATCTGGTACTAACCGATCAGTATGAAGCCGCTCTTAACACTCGCCAAAAAGAAGCTCGCCTACTAGAAAAGCTAGAGAACCTAAGAAAGAAAATTGCGCAAATCCAAGCCCAAAATCCTAACTTTGTAACCCCGGAAGATATTAAAGCGACTTTGTCTACTACTGCTAATATCTCCCCCGATTTACTAAAAGGAGAAACTCGGGTGATTGCCCAAAGAACAAAGAAGAAGCTTCGAGAGAACTTGGCTGGCCAAATTCAGGTAAAAAAAGAAATTAATCAAGCAATCTTAAGGCAACTAAGCGGGATCAACAATCCTGATCGTCCCCTGGGATCTTTTTTATTCGTAGGCCCCACGGGAGTAGGTAAAACTCTTACTGCTAAACTCCTAGCCCAGGCTATTTCCCCGGTGACTGATCAAAAACCCTCGCTGATTCAGATCAATATGAGTGAGTTTATGGAAAAGCATGCGGTTTCTCGTCTTTTAGGTTCTCCGGCTGGCTATGTAGGCTATGAAGAACCTGGAGAATTAAGTGAAAAAATCAGAAAAAATCCTTACAGTGTAGTCTTGTTTGACGAAATCGAAAAGGCTGACAGCCCAGTCCTAAATATCCTTCTGCAAATTTTAGAAGAAGGAGAAATCACTGATGCCAAAGGTAATAAAGTTGACTTTCGCAATGCTATTGTAATCCTAACCTCTAACATTGGAGTCCAGGAGCTTAACCAGGCTTCTCAGCTAGGATTTGAAGCAGAAGCCTCTGAAAAACAAAAAACTAAGCAAGAAGTAAAGGAGACAGTACTAGAAGAACTGCATGATTATCTTTTACCAGAATTAATCAATCGGCTCGATAGTATTCTAGTTTTTGACCCACTAGAGAAAAAAGATCTTCAGAAGGTAGTGGATTTTGAAATAAGAAACCTCCAACAACGCTTAGAAGAGAGAGGGATTCAACTAGAAGTTCCCCAACAAATTAAGAAGTACCTAGTAGACAAAAGCCTCGATCCTCGCCAAGGAGCCCGCCTGGTAAGAAAAAATGTTCGAGAGCTAATTGAACCAGTGGTAGCTAAAGAGTTACTTTCTAAAAGAGATACTACCCATCTCAGGATCACTAAGCGAGGCCGCACACTTAAAGTTCAACCAGCTAATCCTCCTCAAAATAAGACAAGAGGTAAAACTTCAAAAAAGGCAAAGTCCTCTAGGACTTCTAGCGCCAAAAAAGTCTCTAATGAAAAAGCAACCGAGTCAAAGGCGAAATAATTATCTCTGACTTTCATCTAAAATGCAGGCGAGAAAATTTTCCTTGTTAAGCAAGAAAAACTTGCAAAGGGTCAAGGGGGTCTTTTTGGATACTATTTTTCCTCATTTTTGCCTGGGTTGTAAAATTGAGGGCACTCCTTTATGTCTGAAATGCCTAGAGAAAATAACTCTTTTAAAGAACCAGGTTTGCCCTCTTTGCGAAAAAAATATCACTCCCACCGGCGAAGTTTGCCTCTCCTGTCAACAAAAAGACCCCCGGGGTAAATTTCTAACTCGAGTACTAGTAGCCGCCAGCTACGAAGAAAACTTACTGGCTCATGCTATCCATCTTTTCAAATATCGCTTTGTGAAAGATCTATCCCCTACCTTGGCTCTACTCCTCCAAAAAATTCTCCAGCGCTTCCCTTTTCCAGAAGGCAACCCCGACTTCCTGATTCCCGTCCCCCTACACCATCGCCGATTGCGCTATCGAGGATTCAATCAGTCGGAAGTCTTAGCCCGAAATCTTCTAGAAATACTTTTAAAAGATAGCTCCGATTCCTTCACCAAACCCACCTCCTGGAAGCTTTCTCCAGATTTACTCATTAGACAGCGCTACACTCCTCCTCAAGTGAAACTCGAGTCCCGCCACCAGCGCCTAGAAAATCTCAAAGAAGCCTTTGCTGTTAACCCCAAATTTATTAGAAAGGGAAAAGTTAGGATTAACTCGACTAGTCAAAACTTCCCGATTCAGAACAAGCACCTTCTTCTTCTGGATGATATTAGTACTACCGGAGCTACTATCTTAGAATGCGTCCAAGCTCTGGCACCCTTCCGCCCTCATTCTATTTCTGCCCTGGTCTTGGCTAGACAAAAATCTCACTAGATGATAACTTGAAAACTGGTTTAGGCGATACAAGCTAAGCTACAGACTGCGGACTACAAACTAAATAAGGAGAGATGGCTGAACAAGCTAAGCTACAGACTGCGGACTACAAACTAAATAAGGAGAGATGGCTGAGCGGCTGAAAGCAGCATCCTGCTAAGATGCTGACCCTTCACGGGGTCCCAGGGTTCGAATCCCTGTCTCTCCGCCAAAATAAAAGCCCAGCCTGAGGGGCTTTTATGTTATCTGGAGGGGGCAAGAGGAAGGGATTAGAAGGGAGCGAGGGAAAGTGAGTTGGCGAACTTTCGGTGCGCAGCTCCCCGGTGTCCGAGTCGGTAGCGAGGGAGGATCCCTGTCTCTCCGCCAAGAAAACAAAATCCCCTCCCTTACTATTTTATCAAAAAATCCTATAAAAGGGATTCTCACTACTTATTTTTTGTAAAAAAGAGAGGCCGGAGCCACAATTGCAATTCCCTTCACTAGAATCTATACTAAGGCCATCTAACAACTAACAAGCCCATGAAAAATCTTGAACAACTTCTCCCATCCTGGCAATCCAGGCGCAAACTCACTTTAGATCTCCTCCGAGAATTGCCCGAGGAGCACTTAGCCTACTCCGTCGGAGCCAACATGGGAACCCTGGGCAAGCAATTTCGCCATATTGGAGATGTTCAACTTTGCTACACCGAAGCCATTAAGTCCGGCAAGATTAGCTTTGACCACTACCGTCGCGATTACTCCCTAGAAAATTCTAAACAAAAACTCCTGGATTTTCTCCAGGAGACTGATCAGGATTTTTTAAGGCTGGTCGAAGAAAATTCCGGGGTTGAAATTGATTGGTTTGGTGAAAAATGGACACTCGAGCAGCACCTCCAAGCCCTTATTGAACACGAAATTCTTCACCACGGCCAACTGGTCGTCTACCTCCGCACCCTCAATCTTAAATTTCCTAAAAGCTGGGAATTGTGGGGATTGTAAGCTCACAACCTTGATCAACTAAGCCTCCTCCGGCCCAAAAACTACCAACTACAAACTAACTCACTTTCCTAAAACTGCCCTCTTATAATTATCTAGATTCTCTAAAGCTGTTCCTGCTCCCTTCACCACGCACAAAAGCGGCTCCTCTGCTACATAACAAGGAACCCCGATGGTTTTGGAGATTAATTTATCCAAATTACGCAAAAGAGAAGTCCCTCCCGAAAGCACAATTCCCTTATCCATGATATCAGCTGAGAGCTCGGGAGGCGTCTCTCGCAAAACCACTTTTACGGCGTTAATAATCTCCCGCAACTCCTCCTGAACAGCTTCACTGATTTCATTAGTAGAGATTCGAATGGTCTTAGGCAATCCCCCCATTAAATCCCGTCCTCGCACCTCAGCGTAATCTTCTTTGATTTGCGGCAAAGCACTGCCCACCGCAATTTTTACCTCTTCCGCCGTTCGATCTCCAATCGCCAAGCCATGGCGTTTTTTTATATACTGAGCAATAGCATTATCAATCCGGTTACCGCCTACTCGAGCGCTATGGCAAGCTACTACTCCTCCCAAGGAAATCACTGCTACTTCAGTGGTACCCCCGCCAATATTGAGAATCATATTACCAGAAGGGCTATTGATAGGGATCCCCGCTCCGATTGCCGCCAGGACCGGCTCCTTGACTACATAGGCATTCTTAGCTCCCGCCTTGAGAGCTGCTTCGTTTACCGCTCTCCGCTCAGTAGAAGTCACCCCAGCTGGAACTGAGACAAGAATATCTGGCTTGATGAAGCGAATTCGAGGCCCAACTCGATTGATAAAATAGCGTAACATGGCCTCAGTAACTTGAAAATCCGCAATCGCTCCATCTTTAAGGGGTCGATAAGCAGTAATCATCTCCGGCGTTCTCCCGACCATTTCCTTGGCTTCATTGCCTACTGCCAACACCCGGTTGTCTGCGATCGAAACCGCCACCACTGAAGGTTCGTTAGCCACAATTCCCTTTCCTGGAACAAACACCAGCGTATTAGCGGTCCCCAAATCAATTCCAATTTTTCTCAGTAACATGCTTATTTTAGTTATTTTTCTGAATTATTTTCTGGCCGGATTTCCAAGAGAAAACTCCCTCAGTAACTCTCGACAAGTTCCACTGATTCCCATAGTATAAACCCCCAAAGAATCAATCTCAATAGTCTGCTTTTTCTAAAGAAAAACCAAATCATCCACCGCCTCCTCGGCCACCTCACTCTCTTCAAATCGAATAATCGAAATGTGGGGACTATAAAGCTTGCCTACACTATGATAACCAAATTCTTCAACATTCTCCTTTTCGAGATCAGTTTTGGTTTTTAAATATTCCTCCTTTTGATACTTGGGCCTTAAATGACCCTCTCGTAAGGGATTTAGGGCCTCTAGAATTTCCCCGTGGAGCCTTCTCATTGAATCGCTAATTCCATAATCAACCACAGCGGTATTAAATTCTAGTGAAACTCCTTTAAAATCGAGTTCGAAAGAGTTGCCACTTTCAGTTATTTGAGATAGTTTTTGATAAATCTGGCCTAGATTTTTAGCTGGAAACTCGGGAGAATAAATTGTCATGTGAGGGATGAACCGCTTACCATCCAAGACAAAAATTGTTTTCCCTTTCTCAGAAAGTTGCTTACTCAAATTGATAGCCTTATCTGCCAGGGGCTGCTCTAATTTTATAGCAATGTTCAATCTAATAAATTCCTCCCTCATGCTATCTGGATTTACTGCTAATTTCAACCAAAGTCTCCCTTAATTCTCCTGGACTCTCTACCAAAAAATCTGGTCCTGTCTTCTTTAACAGCTCCTTAGAGTCAAAGCCCCAAGTCACCGCCACTGCGATCGCTCCCACCTTTTTAGCCGCCTCAATATCTCTGGTTTCGTCTCCGATACTTACTAACTCACTTACCCTCCGATCTTCTTGTTTGGCCAACTTACGAAAAGTACTCACTTTAGAAAAAACTCCCACATCTGCCCAAACATCTCGAAAGAAAGATTCCATTTGATACTTTTTAAGAAATTTATCCACATTTTCTCGAGAATTGGAAGTGAGAATTACTTGCTGATAACCAGCTACGCTTAGATTCTTCAAGACCTCTAGTAATCCCTCAAAGGGCCGGGCCCGAAGGATTCTTTCTCCTAGTTTTTGTCGGGCTCTTTTAATAAAAAAAGGGACTTTTAGCTTAGGGATTTTTAATTCCTTAAGGAGCTCTTTAGTGGAAAGATCTCGAGACTGCTTAATTTCCTCCTCACTAAAAACTCTCCCGGAAACCTCCTGAAAAATCTCCAATACCAAATCAAAAGTGTCGGCAATTGTCCCATCAAAATCAAACACCAATACCTGCTTGCTCTCTTTTTCTTTTTTGTTAATTTCCACTTTATTCAAAGCTCATTAGACAAGATAAATATTAATTGTCGGTCCCCCTTTTATGAAAGGGGGTTAGGGGGGCTGGAAATAACCTAGGATCCTCTTCAGTTTTTCTCTGACCTGACCTTCACTCTCAAAAGCCAACCCAGTGATCCCCAATTTTTTCGCTGCCGCTACATTCTCCCGGCTATCATCCACAAAAATAACTTCTTCCGAATCAGCTTTCAGTTCTTCTAGCACCCTTTTAAAAGCTTCCGAATCCGGCTTCAAGTACCCCAAAGCCGAAGAAGTAAAGTGCTCATCAAAATAACTATCCAGCTGATACTCCGCTTGCAACTCCTCAAAGCGTTCTGCGGAAACGTTAGAAAAAATCACCGTTAAAAAACCTTGATCCCGCAATCTCTTTGCCAAATTCAACATCACCTGGTCAATCCCGTCTCGGTAAAGCACCCCAAAAAAATCAAATAATATGAATTTAATTTTAGTCTCTTTCGGCTTTCCTTTAGTCATTTAGTTTTAATTATCCTGCTTTTCACCTTTAATGCCCACTAAACAAAACCCCTTCACCTTAATAATGTCGCCACTCAAGAATGTAACCTCTTTAAAGTAAATCCTTCCTCTAATAAGATCATCTTCTTCTATCTCAAAAATTAGATCCCTCCTGATTTACTCAACTAAAAACCACAAACTACTTGCTAACCCGCTTAATATCCGCGCCTAACTCTCTCAATCGCCCTTCAATGTTCTCATACCCCCGATCAATCGCGTAAGCATTGCGCAGAATAGAATGACCCGGTGCCGCCAACATCCCGATGAGAAGATTAATAGAAGGTCGCAAGGCCGGCGGGCAAATAATCTCTCCCGCTACAAACTTTGTCGGGCCATTCACTAAAACTCGATGAGGGTCCATCAAGCGAATATCGGCCCCTAATTTATTGAGTTCCATAAAATAAATTGCCCGATTCTCATAGGCCCAATCGTGCACCAAAGTTTGACCCTTAGCTTGAGTGATAATCGGCACAAATAAGGGCAAGTTATCTAAATTAAGTCCCGGATAAGGCCGCCCGTAAACCTTGTCTGGCAAGGCCCGCAGTTTAGAAGGAATCACCTCAATATCCACCAAATCAAACTGGTCGTTGGTAGATTTATAGCTAGGTCCCACTTCTAATTTTTGACCCATTACTCGTAATTTCTCAATTTCTAAGCGCAGAAAATCCAGGGGGCAGCCTAAAACCTTCAGATTAGATCCAGTCGTGATAGCCAGGGAGATAAAGGCCATCGACTCTATGGGATCAGGCATAATTGGATAATCTCGCACCGGCTGAAGCTTTTCCACTCCCTCGATTACTAATTTAGATGTTCCTAGTCCTTCTATTTTAGCACCAGCTGCTATCAAAAAATGACCTAGGTCCTGCACCATATAATTAGGAGAAGCAAAATGAATAATAGTCTTACCTTTTCGGAGAGCAGCCGCTAGCATCGCATTCTCAGTCCCTACATCAGAGGACTCATACATCACAAACTCCACTAATTCTCCCTTTTCTTGACGAGAAATTCGATAAGAATCGCAAGTCTCTTCCACCCGGACGCCTAAGTGCTCGAAGGCAATCAAGTGAGGGTTAAGGGTTCGCTTCCCTAATTTGCAGCCGCTGGGATGCGGCAAGGAAAAATTATCTTCCTGGAAAGCTAACGCTCCCAGTAACATGATGGCACTCCGAGTCTTGATGAAAGCTATCTGATCCAACTGGTCTAGATCAAGAGAGCCAGGATTTACGATTGTTAACTGATGTTTACCCGTCCAGCTAATTTCTAGGCCGATGGAAACTAAGACTTCAATAATGCGATTGACTTCTTCGATAAGAGGAATCTCCCCCAGAACAGTTTTCCCTTCTAACATAGTAGTGGCGCATAAAATTGCCACTGCTGAATTTTTGGCGGAGTTAGTCTGAACCTCTCCTTGTAAATGCCTTCCACCTTCAATAATGAACTTAGCCATAATTTTATTTGAATAAGTTAAATACTAGCTCTATCTTAAAGAATATCCGTCAGTTTGACAAGAAAGTTCTATTTATAAGTAACGAAAATTAATTTAACTTGATTAGCGTTAATTTGAGCACTTATCTTTCTCCTCTCGCCGTCCACACCGTTGCGCATCACTGTAGTCTTAGAAATGGAAAAAATTATCGATCTAGAAAAATTATTCAAAGAACAATCCTTAGTAATTTTACTTTATTTTAGGGAAATTTACAATCAAACTACTCCGTAATTATTTATTACCTTGAAGACACTAATCTTCTCGCAACTATTAATTTTAAAATTCCGATTAAAACTATCAGCAAAGCATAGTATCTGATCAGCCACCCCCAAGAAAAACCCTTAACTTCCCAGCTAGCATGAGGAAATTGGGCTAAGTATTGAATAAAGGTTATCTCCCAATGTAAGCCCCAGTAAACTGGCCGAGAAAGAAAAGTGGCTACTGGCAGAGATCCAAAGCTAATCAAGATAACTAAAAATCCCCCCAACATTAAAGCAGGAATCGCCGGCAAAATCACCAGATTAGCTAAAAGAGACCAAGGAGAAAAAGTTTCAAAAGAATAGAGAATTAATCCCGTAACTCCCAATTGAGCAGCTATGGTTAGAAGCAAAATCGACTTAAGCTCCAAGAAATCGTTCCTAATAGCCGAAAACTCCCCTAGAGGAGCATAAATAAAAATAATTCCTAGCGTAGCCAAAAAAGAAAGTTGAAATCCCGCATCATACAATAAAGTAAAAGGAGAGAACAGTAACATAATAACCGCCGCTAATAAAGCTGCCCGTACTGATCCAGCTAGGCGACCGTTTTGGGCAGCCCACAAAACAATCCCTCCCATCAAAGCTGCTCGTACTGCGGAGGCGGGTGCTCCAATCATGATAACAAAAAAAATAATGACTCCTAAGGAAACCCAAAATGCTTGCTGCCGATTGAATCCAACCAAAACTGCTCCGACCATAACCCCTGCAATTAAAATCGCTATATTAGAACCGGAAACTGCCACGGTGTGAGTAGTCCCAGTTTTCCTGAAATCCTCCGCTACCTTTGCCGGTAAGCGATCTTCTCCACCTAACAAAAGTCCCGCCAAGTAAGCGCTCTCTGGCTGAGGAAAAAGAAAATTGTTTTTTTGTTCCAACTTCTCCCTAACTCGAAAAGCAAAACTAAAAAATAAATTTCCCCTATTATCTTCTTCTGTTTTAGTTATTTTACTTTGGCGACAAATTTGGTAAATGCCACTTTTAGCCAAAAACCGTCGATAATTAAATTTAGGATACTTATTTTCTGGCGCTTCTAATTGACACTTAACTCTAATTACTTCTCCGTAATCAAAATTTAGTTCGCTAGAAGCAAATAATAGGGCTTTTTCTTTGATTTTTACTCCTTTTTGCCATGAAGCCCTTTCCGAGTCCGAGAATTCAACCGGTCGAATGATAATTTTTTGGTAATCCTCCTTTTTTTGAGGGTTTTTAGCAATCCAAACCTTCCCCTCAAATTGACCCTGGGGAACTTGTCTAATTTTCTCCACCTCTCTCTGAGACAAAAAAATACCTGCCATTAAGGCCAGTAACAACAAGGATACTCCTCCCGCTCTTAGAAAATTCTCACTTCCTCCAAAACTAGTCATCAAAGCGATGGCCAAAATAAAACCGATGGGATAAACCACCGGTAAAAAATCCTTAATAGATCCTATGCTGACCCCTAAGATAAAACACCCCAGTACCCCCAAAAAGACCCAGGAAGGAAAAGGTTTTTCCATAGCTTTAATAATTCAGGGCTGTTATCAAAGATATTTACTCTTCTTATTTCCCTTCTCATCGCTAAGCACTAAACCCAATCAACCCATCTCAAGACATTACCTCCAACGACGATAAACAAGCAATAGCAACAAAGGGAGTAGTGTCCAAGTTATTTGAGCAGCCGAAGAATGAAAAACATTAATCAGCAAAGAAGAAAAAATATTTTCCGCAGCATCTCGACTAACCCAGTCCATCACAATACTAACTATCAAGCCCACCAAAGAGACCGAAAAAGCTAACACCCGCACCCAATCAATCACTACTCGCTTCCCTCTCTCTACTTCTAGAAAAATCATTTCTCGAAAAAGAAAGAAAATTAGCCCCGTGAGCGTCAAAAAAACTATCAATTTAATTTCCGATTCCTCCACTAGAGCTTCTACAAAAGAACGCGACAAAACTGCGTAAGAAATATATACAGAAACCAAGAAGGCTCCTAGATTATCTCTTTTTAATACAAATAAAAGTATTAAACTAGCCACCAAAAATAATAGGCCAATCCAGATGTCCCCAGCGTACTGAGAGGGTATCCCTAATTTGATCAAGAACTCAATCATTTTTCATTTGTTAGATCCCGTTTTCGGCCTTCAGATTTTAACTGGTCTCTTCCTTCCTGAACTAAACCCAAAAGAAAACCCGTATTGAACATGCCTCCCGCCCAAAACCAATCTCCTAATTAAAACTAGAAGGTCCCTTCCTCTTCAATAGGAGGAAGCTGCTGGTCTTCTAACTCAGGATCAATTTCAGTTTGACCTTCTTCACCCTCTCCTGGCTGAGTTTCTTCCTCCACCTGCTCCCTAGTCTCTTGAAAAATTTCCTCCGCAACCCCCTCTTCTTGCCCCTCTTCTAGAACACCCGCCAAAGGATCTCTTCCCGCCTTTACATTTTCGATTATCTGTTTAATTTCTTCATTTTCCTCATCTAGTTCAGCTATTTTCTCAAACTGCTCTAAAGCTTTATCGGTATTGCCATCCTCCTCATATAAAAGCCCTAAGAAATAACGAGCGGTAAGGTGATTTTTATCCAAGGAAACAGTTCTTTCTAGTTCTTTTTGAGCTTGATCTTTTTGTTCGTTTTGATAGTAGAGTAAGCCCAATCGGAAAGATATTTGGGGGGAGTTAGGGGCCATGCTCTTGATCTCCTCTTCATTGCTAATAGCCTTAGCCATATCTCCTTCTCGCTGGTGAATTTCAGTCAAAAACATCTTAGACTGAAAAAAATTAGAATTAATTTCTAAGGCTTGAGCCAGATTTTCCTTGGCCAAAAGAAGATACTTCCGCTCCTCTTTGGTTATCTCTGACTCCCCATTCTGAGACTGACTTTGATTTTTAGCTCGAGCTAAGTCGAACATTGTCACATAAACATTGGCAATTTTATGATACAAGGAAGGGTTACGCGGATCTAATTCAATAGCCTTCTGATAGTTTTCCACAGCTTTTTTATCTGCCTCTTCTGTGGTCGCCAAGATCCCCTCATAAACCCGAGCCAAAGAAAGGTAATTTTGAGGATTATCCGGATTTAAATTTTTAGCTGACTCGGACTCCTGCAGAGAGCTTTTGATCATTCCACTGATAAAATTGAGGTCTTCGGCTGATAAGTCATCGTCTTTTTCGGCTGCTCTCTTATTAGCCATAGCGTAGAAAACCACCGAGAGATTTCTATGATACTCATCTCTCTGAGGGTCAGCTTGAACTGCCTTAAGAATTTGACCCCCTAATTGATCCAGAGGCTTACTCTGAGCATCACTTTCTAGAGCATCCTTAAAGTTGATAGCTGCAAAATATTTCTGACCTCCAGTATAAATCATCGCTAAAAATCCCATCATTACCAAGACAAAAACAAAAGAAGCTACCAAAGAGGATCGGGGACTGGCCAGTACCGTACCTTGATCATCTCCAAAGCGCATAAAACTAAGAGAAACTAACGCTCCTAAACTTAACCACCACACAAATAACACCGTCAAGTTAACAGAATAAAAGAAAAAACTTAACCCCAAAAGTAACCAAACTAAACCAAACCCCAGAAACAAAAAGTCATCTCCTCCTCTTTTTTGGTCACTAGAAATTATCCTAAAAGCTCCTCTGAAAAATATTACTAGCCCAAAAGCGAACATAAAAACAAAAGCTACCGTCCCTAAAATACCTACTGTACTCATTAATGTCATAAAATAACTGGAGGCTTCGCTGAAATTATTCGGCCAGGCGACGCTTTCCGGACGAAACTTCTGAAAGACTAAGTCATAGGTGACCGGGCCTTTTCCGAGGAGAGCATTTTCCTTAAAAGAAGCAAAGGCAACTCCCAGAGAAGTCTCTTGGGGCAAATTAACTTCTCGAGGGAGATCTTTCATAATAACGGCAAAAAAGGCAAAGGCTAAAAATAGCATGGGAACAATTTTGAGCTTATTGGGAGTCCCCTGTCCTTCTTTAACTACAACAAAAGCTAACAAAGCCACTAAACATAAAATAATTCCCAGCCAAATCTTGAAAAATAAATTAAACTTCAAAAGAGCCAAAAACAATAAACCGGCTATCACTAGTAAAGTTATTTTCAAAAACCGGGGTGTCTGCTCTCTCAATGCTAAAGCCACACTTAAAATGAAGGCACTACCGGTAAAAAGAGCTAGCGCCCAAATGGTTCCTATGGTATTAAAAGTAGGATTTTTGAGGATATCCCAAGGAAGAATAAAAACTCCCCAAGTTTGAAGATAAGCGAATATTCCTGCCAGTACACTGCCTATCAAAAAAACTAACCCCAGCAAAAAAACCTCACTCTCTTTTTTAAAGTTATTAAAAACCAGTAAGAAAAAAGCTACTAAACAAAGCAGAGAAATAAAAGAATGAGATTCCTTTCCAAATACTCCCCACATACTTTGTTGAGGGTAAATAGAAAATAAGGTGCTTAATCCAATCACTAACAGAAGGGTCAAAATTGGCACTAATACAAAATCCCTTCGAAAATAAACTTCGTTTAGCCAAATCATTTTCCCTACCCACAACAAAAAGGCTGTCCCTACCATCACTATTAATAAAAATTGCTTGTTGAGCTCTAAGACACTAGGAACAGCTGTAGTAAAAAATAGAGGCAACAAAAATACCATCAAAAAAAGCACCCCTTTGATGGCCTTATCAATCATTCGAGCCCAGAAGGAGTTCCCCTTCGCGGATTGAGAGACTCCAGAAGAAGTATGGCCAGTTTGCCCTCGAGAATCACCCGAAGACTGGGAGGGGCTAAACCTTCCTGGAACTGGTCTCTGAGAATGAGGTCTGGGAGAATTAAACTGGGATTGTATCGCTCTTTGGTTGTTAATAACATCCATTTTTGATTTTTGAATTTAATTATCTTTTATATCTTTCAGTTTTCCTGTTTCCTGAAAAAGTTTCTTCGACAAAAACTTACTCTAAAATTTAAATTTAGTATTTATAATAAAAATTGGTATTGCTAACTAAAAATACCCAACCGTTGTCATTTCGACTGAAGCAAAGCAAAATGGAGAAATCTTAGCTGAAAAATGATACAAAATCCCTTGACTTCGCTCGGGATGACAGATCGAGTACCGTAGAGCTATGCTTTGTTAGCAATGCCCAAAAAATTATCTCTTTATCTGTAAGATATACTAGCGTTGTTTACAAAAATTGTTAGAATTTCATGCAAATG
>CAYFUG010000013.1:0-46504 GCA_964346295.1 uncultured Bdellovibrionales bacterium | reverse complement strand
ATGGTAGATGGGGATGTCGATGACGTAATGGTCCTGGCTGTTGAGACCGTCGGCGTCCTGTGCAACGGGCTCGAAATCAACGCCGTTTGGATGGGTAACCTTGAAGATGAAACTTATTTCATCTTCAGGAGTTCCTTCACATCCAGTGTCCCCTTGTTGGACCTTGACTACTTGTATCAAGGTCACTTTTCCCCCGATTCTGGCGGGATTGGGTGGCAGGGCGTGGGCTGGAGTTGCGAAAGTGAAAAAAGCGATCAGCGTAATTCCAGCCAGAGCGCCTAGTCCCATCCAAAACAATGCACGATTGGTAATTTTGTTCATTTCTTCTCCTTTTCTGCGAATTTTCCCCTTAAAATGAGGGAGTTAGTAAAAAACTACAAATGCCGAGGGAAAAGAAAGGTAATCCCCCTAGTCCCCCCTGTTTTGTCGGCAGGTAGGCTTTCGTAAAGGAGGGGATTGAACTGGGAATAGTAGGCTAGGATTCCGGATATTTCCTTCGGAAATTTCGGAATGACAATTGGCTATTACTTTCTTCTTTCTAGGCATTTGTAAGTTTTTCTGAGAATGATGTTAAGAAAAAAAGACAAACTAATGGCGGTCGCTGAGGCGCCACCAAGACTTTCAAAGAGCAATTTTCCGCAATTATTTGCGGAAGCGCAAATGCTAGACCTCTTGCAAAATTAACTTCCTATTGCAAATCCCAAATCTTGGCTGCAAACTTCTCAAACCTCGTCACCGTGGCTTGGGCTACAGCCTCCTTGATTTTTAAAGTTTTCGCACGAGATTATGAAATTTTCATAACGAAACTTAATTTTGCAAGAGGTCTATTTTTGCAAGTCTAAGGTAGCATATTTTTAAGTGATTGTCAATAAAAACAAACAATATTATAAAATAATAAAAAAAGCTTTTAATAAAGAATTAAATTTGTTATTAAAAAAGAGTTTAAATTTTTATTGACAAAAAATAAAAACAAAAAAGAGCTTGATTTTGAGCGAAGGAGGTGCTAAAATTTTTCACAGTAAAGCTAGAGTTACCTTTGTAGAATACAGAATGGAATGTAGAAAAGAGGAAAACTTAAAAAGTTGTGTTTGCACTTATCCGGGTTGCCCTCGGAAGGGAATGTGTTGCGCTAGGCCTCTCGTGGGGTAAATTCTTCTACTGTAAACTCTAAATTTCGGCTGCAAACTTCTCAAATCTCGTCACCGTAGCTTAGGCTACAGCTTCCTCGATTTTCAAAATTTTCGCTCGAAATTGTAGAATTTTCGCAACGAAAATTTACCCCACGAGAGGCCTAATGCGTGCGGCATCACCGAGTTAAGGGAGAATTGCCAGGGTGTTTTTTCTCTCCTGAGGCGGAGAAGACTTTTGATAGGAGCTGGGAGAAGTTGAGAGAAGATCGAGGGAAGATTGGGAAAAATAACCTGGGTTAAGTTTTAGTTAGTTAATAACTAGTGCAAATTAATTCGAGTTAAAAATGTCCCAATACTAGGCAAATTGCCCTAATTGTCATTCCCACGAAGGCGGGAATCTAGATTTGTCTTACTGCCTGTCCCGCTTGCCCCGTTATAGGCGGAGCCATAGGCGTGGGGATCCTCATCTTCACGGGAATGACAATAGCAGGATAATTGTTTAAATTAGCTCTAAATTAAGTTAAAATAATTCGCGCTACCCGTTAGTAGTTCTAATAGCTCTAAAGTTCTAATTTATTAAGATCAATGTTTATGGATTTTTTAGCAGTAGGTTTTTTGGGCTTGATGTATTTGATAATAGTGCCCTTGGTGGTTTTGATAGCCCTTGTTTTTCTGATTTATAGTCTCACTAAAAGCAAAAATAATAACAGGCAGCAGAAAAAAGAGTCCAACGAGGAATTTTCGACAGAAGAGATCTCTAGGAGTCAAAAGCAAAGCCGAAGCCAGTTCTCTCTGATGGCGATGCTGTTGGCTTTGGGCTTATTCCTAGTAATGTTGGTGATTAGCCAAAGAGCCTTGTTTGACCTGAATCGATTTTTGAATCCAGTAATCGAAAAAGAAGTTTCTGGAAGTGAGGTGGACTTGTATTCTAGGGGGAATCTCCTGGGGATGTTTTCGGAGCAAACTTTAATTGGCGAAAATGTGCGAGTGTTTTATCCTAAATCTGAGCAGGATCGCTATTTGATGTGGAAGCTGATTATCCACGGGGCGGCAATTGGCTCTTTAGTGATTTTAACTTTGGGTTGGTACTTCACTAAAAAAGAGCAGTTGGCTTTTCGACCTCTGATGATGAGTTTTTTAGCTTTGTCAATTTGTATGACTTTTCAAATTTTTGGAGAAGCGATTGGTTCTATTAAAAGAACCTATCCAGAGTTATCGCTGTATCTTTTTTGGGGAGCTCTGGCGATTTTATTAGGGGTGTTAGCTTATCGTTTTCAGGAGGGGGCGAGGGTTTCTAAAAATAGTTAAGAAGACTTAATTAAAGCTTAATATAAAGTCTGATCAGAGGAGATCTTTTAGGCAATTTATTTCTAGAAAAGGGGCTTGTTGAGAAACTGAGGAAAAACGAAAGGGGAATTTTCTTGACAAGTTATTTTTTGGTGTTATATTGGGTAACGCTGAGGTGAAATCAGCCCTCTCAAAATTTTCGAATGAAGAAAAACCCAAAACAACTTCTCAATCTCATTTCTGATTTTACTAGTGACAGTTAGCCAGCCGCTTTTTTAAGCTTGGATGGTTTAATGATTGAGAAGTCGCTCCCAAGAGTGATTTTTTTATTAAATTTTGGATTTAAGTACGATATTAAGCACTTTTAATTTCGGGTTTGAAAATAGGGGATGAGCAGGCAGGTCGTTGCCTTGGGCGCACTTGCTTTTATGCTCTCTCTATTTCCGAACCTGACTCGTAATTGAAAATTTCTCGTCTGGTGCACTTTGTTGTTGCAGTTTCTATCTCTATAGAATGGCACATAAAATTGGACTTAAGCTTGAGTTTTTGTTACGGATAGGAGTTTCATTTTGATTTTAATTCAAATTTAATTCAAAGTGGAGCAAGAAGATAGATAAGAAGTCGGGTGGTACCTTGACAATTGAATATAGCAGGTAACATAGCAATTTTATCAATTTTTTATTATTTTATTTTTATTTATTTTTTGCTACAGGTAGCGAGTTTTCGCGAATTTAATTATTTGCGATCCTTGTTATTTGTTAGTCAAAAAGGTTATGCGGTAAGGGCATATGGTGAATGCCTTGGCTTGTGTAAGCGACGAAGGACGCAGGAGTCTGCGATAAGCCTCGGGGAACTGACAAACAAGTTTTGATCCGAGGATTTCCGAATGCGGCAACGCGGCAGAGCAAACCTCTGTCATCCCGCACTTAATTTAAAATTTCAAAGTTTTTTTCTCCTCTTTGCATCGACAAGAGGAGGGCCGTAGTGTGCCGAGGTAGCTCAGCTGGTAGAGCATAGGGGTGGTTAGCTCCTATGTCGACAGTTCGAATATGTCTCTCGGCACCACACCATTTTTATTATTTTTATTTTTGAAATTTTGAATTAAGTGCGGGAGGCATACCCGCTGAACTGAAACATCTCAGTAAGCGGAGGAAAAGAAAACAATAGTGATTCCCTAAGTAGTGGCGAGCGAAAGGGGAAGGGCCTAAACCCCGGTTTACCGGGGGGTTGCGAGGTAGTCATGCCTATTTAATTAGGGTGAGTAAGTTAATTTCTAGTTGAAGACCTTTGGAAAGAGGCACCAAAGAAGGTAATAGTCCTGTAAACGAAAGTAATTGACACTTATGATGATTATTCTCAAGTAAGGCGGAGCCGGTGAAACTCCGTCTGAATCTGGGAGCACTACTCTCCCAAGGCTAAATATTACACAAGACCGATAGTGAACCAGTACCGTGAGGGAAAGGTGAAAAGAACCCCGACAAGGGGAGTGAAATAGATCCTGAAACCATATGCCTACAAAGAGTCAGCGCCCCGGCTTGTCCGGGGTCATGGCGTGCTTTTTGCAGAACGAGCCAACGAGTTACTTTATGCGGCAAGCTTAATTCCGTTGATCCGGAAGGAGGCGTAGTGAAAGCGAGGTTTAACCGCCGATTAGTCGTATGGAGTAGACCCGAAACCGGGCGAGCTATACTTGAGCAGGGTGAATCCCGAGTAAAATCGGGAGGAGGCCCGAACCCACCGGTCGTTCAACTCCGGGGGATGACTTGAGTATAGAGGAGAAATTCCAATCGAGCTCGGAAATAGCTGGTTCTTCCCGAAATAGCTGTAGGGCTAGCGTTGGGTTAACTATGTATGGGAGGTAGAGCTACTGAAAGAGTGGCTGTGGCTTTGCCAAGGCCACTCTACCAAACTCCGAATGCCCATATAATTATCCCAGCAGTCAGAACTTGGGCGCTAAGGTCCAGGCTCAAAAGGGAAACAGCCCAGATCGCCATCTAAGGTCCCTAAATCTATGCTAAGTGGGAAAGGAGGTGTAGTTGCTTAGACAGCTAGAAGGTTGGCTTAGAAGCAGCCATCCTTAAAAGAGTGCGTAATAGCTCACTAGTCTAGCGACTATGCGCCGAAGATTTAACGGGGCTAAGCATAGTACCGAAGATGCGATTGTCAATGCTTTGCATTGGCGAGGTAGGGAAGCGTTTTTGCTTCATTGAAGTCGTGTCGTGAGGCACGGTGGAGAGGCAAGAAGTGCGAATGTTGGCATGAGTAACCGCAATGTGAGTGAGATTCTCACACGCCGAAAACCCAAGGTTTCCTCCGCCATGATACTCAGCGGAGGGTTAGTCGGTCCTAAGGCGAGTCCCTGGCACTAGTTTCTTGAGTGATTTAGGGGACTTCCAAATTTTGAAAATTTTGGTGTTAAAATCTGCGTTTCGCTTTCACCGTACCAATCAGTACGGCTCAAGCGAAGCCTCGATTTTTCCTAAAAATTTCCTAAAATTTGAAAGTCCTAGTCAGTTTGAATTTTTAAAGCTGTTTAAATATTTTAAATTAAAAATTAAAATATTTAGTTATTGTTTTGAAATTTAAAATTTGAAATTTAAACTCGAGAAGCAAGTGCTGGGGGGTAGTCGATGGACAACAGGTTAATATTCCTGTACCACTCTTGTTTTCGAAGGAGTGACGCATTCTAGTAGTGACTGCCGGTTATTGGATTCCGGTGGGCTAACTGAGAAGGCTAGGTAGGCAAATCCGCTTAGCAATACTTCAAGGTTAGTTCGGAACCTCGGTTTACCGAGGGAACAGTCATGAGCAGGGTGCCTGGAAAAGCTTCTAAGGTTAGTTCAAGAGTGACCGTACCTCAAAACCGACACAGGTGGGTAGGTCGAGAAGACTAAGGCGAACGGGAGAACCCTCGTTAAGGAACTCGGCAAAACAGCGTCCGTAACTTAGGGAGATGGACTGCCCCAGTTTACTGGGGCCGCAGCTAAAGATGCCCGGCGACTGTTTATCAAAAACACAGGTCTCTGCAAACCCGTAAGGGGAAGTATAGGGGCTGACGCCTGACCAGTGCCGGAACGTTAACGGGAGCGGTGCAAGCCAATCCCCGAAGCGCCGGTGAACGTCAGCGATAACTATAATCGTTCTAAGGTAGCGAAATTCCTTGTCAGGTAAATTCTGACCCGCATGAATGGTGTAACGACTGGGCAACTGTCTCAACGAGGGACCCGGTGAAATTGCAATGGGGGTGAAGATGCCCCCTACCTGCGGCAAGACGGAAAGACCCCGTGGAGCTTTACTACAACTTGGTATTGGTTTATGGAATTCATTGTTCAGTATAGGTGGGAGACTTTGAAGCGTCGACATTAGTCGGCGTGGAGTCATCAGTGAGATACCACCCTTTGGATTTTGTAAATCTAACCTTGCTCTGTTACGAGTTGCGGAACTCAGAGACTACATGTAAACCGGCGTTGACTTTTTAAAGGTTAGCCTTGGTTCGTGTAAGTCCGTTTTTTCAGCGGCTCTTACCAGAGCAGGGACAGTGCCTGGTGGGTAGTTTGACTGGGGTGGTCGCCTCCTAAAAAGTAACGGAGGCGCTCACAAAGGTCGGCTAGCTCCGGATGGAAATCGGAGCGATAGGATAAGACCACAAGCCGGCTTTACTGCAAGACCGATAAGTCGAGCAGTTACGAAAGTAGGATCTAGTGAACCGACCGTGGCATGTAGATGCGCGGAAGATCAGCAAATAAAAGTTACCCCGGGGATAACAGGCTAATAGCGCCCAATCGTCCACAGAGACGGCGCTGTTTGGCACCTCGATGTCGACTCATCACATCCTGGGGCTGAAGCAGGTCCCAAGGGTTTGGCTGTTCGCCAATTAAAGAGGTACGTGAGTTGGGTTCAAACCGTTCAGGAGAAGCATTAGGAGTTGGGTAAGTTTTAAGTAAGCAACTCGAATCATCTTTTGAACTGTTTGAGCCCGAGGCCAAAGACATCAAAAAAACAATCACGGCGGCTTTTAGTAGCAATACTAAAAGAGAAGCTAACTGATATCGGTAGAATCCTAACGAGAAATCGTGGACAATACCGAGGGAATCTCAAAGCAGTTAATTTGCTTGGAGAGCCCGTAGAGACTAAATGTTAGCCTCCTTTAAGCAATTAAAGGATGAAGTTATAGTCCAATGCACATAGTAATATGTGAGACCACATGCGTGAGACAGGTTGGTCCCTATCTGCCGCAGGCGTCGTTGCTTGAGGGTATTCTTCCCTAGTACGAGAGGACCGGGAAGAGTTGACCTCTGGTGTACCAGCTGTTCCTGCCAAGGGCACTGCTGGGTAGCTATGTCGATTTAGGATAACCGCTGAAAGCATCTAAGCGGGAAGCCGAACCCAAGATAAGGCAATCTATAATCTCCTGGAAGACTACCAGGTTGATAGGCTGCAGGTGTAAGCACAGCGATGTGCTAAGCCGAGCAGTACTAATGATTTTGGCATAACCTTTTTTGGCTAGACTCTAGATTTCTAGGTTCTGGGCTTCTGGGTGATCCTTCGGGATTATTGCAGATTTCAGAACCTAGCATATTTAGGGTTTGGCCTTAATGACTAACAAATAAGAGGGATCGAATTGATGGGGGACTTCCCTGTTTGGTGCGCTTCGTTGTTGCGGGCTACATTTCGCTTTCACCGTACCAATCAGTACGGCTCAAGCGAAGCCTCGTCCGCGCCTAGAATCGCATCCAAACATGAAAGTCCTTAATATCAGCGTATTATTGAGGTAATAAGTTTGATCTCTTGGTAAATTGAAAATTTGGCTCAAAAGTTGAGCTTGAAAGCAAAAATTTAAAACCAAAGTAATTTATAAGAATGGATGGTTTAAATTTTATGCAGTCAAGTATCAATAAGTTTTTGGGATTATTGCTGTTTTTGGTAATTATGGCAGTAGTAATGTTACAGGCTAGTGAGTATTACTTGCAAACTCAGAGAAAGTTGACTACTCTAGAGCAAGACTTAAAGGGAATTCAAGATCTGTCTGAAATCGGATCTCAATTGCCAGAAGGAGTAGATACCAGTGACGGGATTAGCTTTCAGGAAGAGCTTTTGATTGAGGAACAGAAACTCTTGAGGCGCAATCAGATGATTAGTGAGGCTTTCAGGGAGTAGTTTGCAAAATGAAAAATGTCCAAAACACTTTTCTCATTGTTGTTTTTAGCCGTTGGCTTGCTACTTTCTGGTTGCGGAAATTCTGACCCGGCCGGTTTAGCTGAAGAAGTTCCTGAAGGAAGAAATGTAATTCAAGAAGGCGAAACGGATCTTAACGGTACTGATGAAAATAGTGGCGATAGGGAATTTGTTTTGCCTGAAGAAGTGGATCTTAGTGATGGAGTAAGCGAAGAAGAGGTAATTTTAATTGTTGAGAAAAAGGCGATTGAAGTTTACGGAGAAGAGCAGATTGATGAGCAGAGGCCATTTGTTATAGTCGATGACACCAATGGCGTGGAAGATATTTATTTGGCTAGAGGAAGTTTAGGAGAAAATAAATTAGGAGGTGTAGTTGAAGTCAAGATTTCTACTTGGAGTGGTGCGGTTTCAAATATTACTCATGGTAAGTAGGGAGATTGTTATTTTAAAATTAGTTTGCGTTTGAGTTTAGAATTCTCGGTGTCTTTGGCGGCAGGGGTCCACCTGTTCCCATTCCGAACACAGCAGTTAAGCCTGTCAGCTCCGATGATAGCTCGTCGTTAGGCGAGTGAAAGTAGGTCGATGCCGAGTATTGTGAACTCAAATTTGAAAGAGTTGATCCCTTGAATTATACTTCTTGTATTGTAGCCTTTAGGCTTGTTAGTAAACTGAAGGGTTAGTTTTTATTGCCGATCTATGGAAGGTCGGTTTTTTATTTTTTAAAAAATTTGCTACAATCAAAACTAGTTCTTATAGATTCAGAAGCTAAGCTGCTTTTAAGGCAGCTTCTTAATTTCTAGTAAGAGACCTTGAGTCGCTTCAAGGGTTTTAATTTTAAATTAATTAAGTTTTAAGTTTTATGGATACTCGAGATCGAAGAAGACTAATAATCATTGGAGAAATCTTAGTGGTAGTAACAGTCTTGATTTTAGCCTTATACTTTGTTTTTAAGGGAGACCCTACCTGTTTTGATGGCAAGCTTAATCAAGGAGAGGTTGGGGTCGACTGCGGTGGTCCTTGTAAGCCATGTGTTCAAAAAACTACCCTGGAGAAGCTAGAAATTATTTCGGTGGAGTGGGTTCATGATAAAGACGAATACTTTGATGGATTGATTAGAACGAAGAATCCCAACGAAGGTTATGGAGCGGCTAAATTTCGTTACCGGATAACATTTAAGGATTCAGCCGGTAATGAAGTGGGCCAAAGTCAGTGGGAAGAGAATTTTGCTTTGCCTCGAGAAGAAAAAAGTTTATTAGTACAAGGGGTGAGGGTTTCGGGTACTCCTTATACCGCAGAAGCGGAAATTGACCAGGAAAATGTTGACTGGGATCAATTTCAAGGAAAGGAGCGCCCAGTTTTTATTGTTAATAATAAGCGCTACCAGGTGAGTACGGGAGGTGAATTGTGGTTTGCTAAAGCATCTGGAACTTTGATCAACAAGAGCGCGGCTGATTTTCAGGAGGTGCTAGTAAAAGTAATTTTAAGAGATGATCGAGAGCAGCTTTTAGCGGTTAATTCTCAGATGATTAATGCTTTGCGTTCCGAGGAGGAGCGAGACTACATTATTACTTTTCCCCACGGCTTTCCTGGTTCCGTTTCTGATACTCGAGTGGAAGTAGAGACTAATGTCTTTGATCCGGATAATTATCTAAGGATAATAGGGAGATAAGGAGAGCCGCTAACTTTTATTTTTTTGGTAATTTCTTAAAAAGGGGAAGATTTGAGGTAAATTTGAAGTCAAAAGAATGGAATTTTTTTATACAGAAAAAATTAATCCAGCTTCACAGCAAAAACTAAAAAAGCTGGCCAATCACTTGGAGAGGATCCCCCAGAGCTTCTTGTTTTCTGGCCCGGAGGAAACGGGGAAGTTTTGGTTGGCAGTGAATTTTTTTGGTTATCTTAACGCCCTGGATCCAAAAAGGGAGCAACTAAAATTGGCAGCAGAAGGTCAGCACCCGGATTTTTTGATTCTGGATGAAGCGATGGTGGAGCGAATTGCCAAGGAGACAGAGGCTCAGAAGAAGTTTTGGCAGATTGGAGTAGAGGAGGCGCGAAAGATCTTGGAACGTTTTAGATATGCTCCCTATCAAGCTACTTGGCAGATGCTAGTGATTCCGGATTCTCAGCGTCTCACAGGAGGGGCTGCTAATAGTTTGCTGAAGTTTATTGAGGAACCCCCTCCTCAAACAATTGTTGTATTGTTGACGACTAAGGAGCAACAGTTGTTGCCTACTTTGCGCTCCCGCTTGCATTCTTTGCAATTGGGGCTTTCGGATGTTTCTGAGGTAGAAATTTTTTTAGAAGATTTTTTAGGTTCCCAGCAGATTTCTTTTGATAAAGGGGATTCGGATTGGCGAGAGACCCTTAGTTTAGCAGGAGGAAGACCTTTATGCGCAGCCAGATTTTTTTTGAACAAGTCAGATTTAGAGGCAAGGAAGTTGGCAGTGGAAAGGTTTAGAGTTGCTTTAAAAGGAGGGATTTTAGAAGGCTTAACCTTGGCAGAAGAGTTTTCTAAGAAGGACAAAGACGCCGTTTTGAGGGACTTGGACCTTTGGGTTGATTACTTGAGAAGTTTTCTTTTAAAGCAGATAAAAAAAGGGACTTCTCGGCAAGTAGTAGCCAGAGTAGAGAGTCTCTTGGAGGAACTTTTGAGAGTAGTAGCTAAAGTGGAGTCAAGTAATGTAAGCACTCGCTTTGAACTAGATAATTTTTTTGTTCAAATGCAAAGTTAGTCTTAGATTTGCCAGATTAAAGGGGTTTGTATATAATCAGAGAAATTGGAAATAATTTTTCAAGGGGATATTTTGAGGAACCGCCTTCGTGTTATTTTTAGGAAAATTGACTTGATTTTTTGAGATGGTTTTTTAGAAAATTCTGGTGATTAACCGTGAGGATTTTGAAAATTTTAATTCTTTACTTCCAGGAGAGACACTAATTAATTTAAAAGCGCACCTTAATTATATGACTAAAAGTAAGGAGAAAAAGGAGTTTGATTCCGATGACACAAAGGATCAGAAGAAAATTGGCCAAGGAATTTTCCAGGGAGCAATCTTTTTGGCTTTATGGGCCGGATTTTTTGCCTCGGGCTTTGTTTTTTATAGTTTTTATTCTTGGCAAAAAGATGTGGCGATGGCCACTCAGGGAGTTCAGGAAGTTAGTAAGGGCAGTGTGATTGAAGTAAATTTTACGGCTCGAATGAATCGGAAAAGTGTCGAGAAAAGCTTAGAGATTATTCCTAGTCTCAAGGTGGATTGGCATTGGGAGGATGACAAGCATTTAAGGCTAACTCCTCAAGAAGAGCTTCATCCTGCTACTACTTATTCAGTCAAGATTGCGGATGCTAAAACTGCTTGGATGATTAGCCAGGAGACTCTGGAATTTCAATTCGCGCCTCCTAGCCTCCCTCAGGTTGAGAAGGCTTTCCCGGTAAATGAATCCCAAGGGGCTCCAATTAACCAGGCCTTAACAGTCAACTTTGATCAGCCCTTACGAGATGATTTTAAGCTGAAAGTAAAAATTTCTCCTAAAGAACAAGCAGGGAACTTCAAGGTAGATTTTAGCCCTAATCGAGACCAATTGATCTTAAGACCTTCTCAGGAGTTGCCCTATGAAACTCCTTATAGTTGGGAGGTAGTTTTAGAGCACAAGCACTACCCGGATTTTTCGCAACCTTTGTTGCATAATTCTTTTGTTACTAAAGAAGCCCCGGTGTTAGTATATGCTTTTAATAGGCAGGGAGAGCCGACTGCCACCGAGGTGCGTACGGAAGAGATTGAACCTCAGATTCTAGAAGGCCGGTATATTCACATTGATATTTCTTCTCAGGCGCTGTTTTTATTCGAAGATGGGGAAGAGAGAGGCGCTTTTAAAGTTTCTACTGGTAAGCGGGGGATGGATACGCCGCTGGGAGAGTTTCAAGTGATGGGCAAATCACGGCGGCCGTGGTCAGGGGAGTATGAATTATTTATGCCCTGGTTTATTCAGTTTACTGGTCAAGGGCATGGGATTCATGAGCTGCCAGAGTGGCCGGGAGGTTATAAGGAAGGCGCTAATCACTTAGGGATTCCAGTTTCGCATGGGTGCGTGCGTTTGGGCGTGGGACCAGCTAAGCAGGTATATGATTTTGTGGAGGTGGGGACGCCGTTGGTAGTGACACAGTAGGCTGGTGATTTGGTTTTTTAGTAGTACTTTAAAAATAAGTTTTTAAAGTAAAAAAATGGAAAATAAAAAAGGGCAAGGTTCATTAGAAATTTTTAAAATGAAGTCAGTTCTTGAAAAACAGCAAGAATTGCAGGCGCAAGGAAGACGGCTTTTGAAGAAGCTGGAAGTTTTGAAATTGCTAGGTAAGTGCGGAGAGGCAAAAATAGTCGGGAGTATGGACTTGGGCTTGATGACTTGGGGAGACATTGATTTGGATGTGGTGGCGCCTGAAGATTTTTCTAGAGAGGATTTTCTAGCGGTGGTGAGGAGGCTGTTTGCCAAAAAAGAAACTAGCAATGTGATTTTAGCGGACAATTGCAAGCTTAGTGAGGTCTTAATAAAGCAAAAAATTCCCCCTAGTTTTTATTTGGGTTGGCAAGGAGATTTTGAGGGAGTGGATTGGAAGATGGACATTCGATTCTTAATTGGTGGAGCTGAGAAGGATGAGGGAAAGGAGGCTTTTTTGCAAAAGGTAAAAGCGGCTAGCCTGGAAGAGCGAGAGGCTATTTTGCGAATTAAGGAAGAGGTTTGCCAGTGGCCGGAATATAAAAACAAGCAGCTTTTTAGTGTGGATGTTTATCGGGCGGTGTTGGAGGAAGGGGTGAGGAGCGTTGAGGGGTTTAAGGAATGGAGGGCTTCCAAACTTTGAGTTGAGAAAAAGATTAAAACAATTAAAAAAGTTCCAGACGATTATACTCGAGCCTTTTTCTTCGAAACAGATTTCTCCTTGTCTATTCTCAAAAAAGATTCCAGCCAGAATCTTAATTTGACAGTTCCAGTCCCAAGAATAATGGGTGAAAACGGAGAGAATAATCAATAACGAATAATTATGTTAGACAAAATCAAACAAGACCGGTTGAATAAATTAGAGAATTTTAAAAAGGCGGGAATGGAAGGTTTTCCGGCCGGGCCGTTTGCGCGGGAAAGCTTAGCGGAGGTTTTAGCCCGAGAAGTGGATTCAGCGGGAGCTGGCTCGAGGGAAGCTAAAAATTCGGTACAAGTGGCCGGTCGAGTGGTGCTAAAGCGAGAGATGGGCAATATCACCTTTTTGCATTTGCAGGACCAAAGCGGACGAGGGCAAGTGGTGATCAACAAAAAAGAGCTGGAAGAAGCGGATCCAGAAAAGAACTCAGATAAAGGCGGGGATTACAAGTTTTGGACGAAAAATCTGGACCTGGGAGACTTTGTAGGAGTAAAAGGAGAGCGTTTTGACACTCAAAAAGGGGAGCGCTCGGTTTTGGCCCGTAAACTAACTTTACTCACTAAATCCTTGCGGCCGCTACCAGACAAATTCAAGGGGTTGGAAAATGAAGACCGGAGGCAGCGCTTTCGAGAGTTAGAGTTGATTACCCAGCAAGAATCTTTTGAAAAATTTCAACGGCGTTCAGCGGCTATTCGGACCATTCGGCAGTTTATGTGGCAACATGATTTTTCTGAGGTGGAAACCCCGGTTCTCCAGGCGGTGTACGGAGGAACTTATGCTAAGCCGTTTGTTACTCATCACAACTCTTTGGACTTTGAATTGTTTTTGCGAATCGCGCCAGAAATGTTTCTTAAACGCTTGATGACCGGAGGCTTGGAGCGAGTATTTGAGATTGGCAAGTGTTTTCGCAATGAGGGCATGGATCCTTCCCATCTGCAAGAATTTACCATGATGGAATTTTATTGGGCTTATGCCGATTATCAGCAGTTGATGGACTTTACGGAACAAATGATGGGTGAGGTGATTGAAAAAGTTTACGGAGGGCGCTATGAGGTGAATTTCGGAGGAGAGAAAATTAATCTCAAGCCGCCTTACCGGAGGGTGACTTTTCGCCAGCTGATCAAGGAGGAACTAGGAGTGGAGTTTGAAGATCTAGATAGCGCCGAGAAAGTGGAAAAATATATTCAAGATCAGGGACTCAAAGATCAGGTTGACCTCTCCGGGAAGGTTTCTTGGTCGGCTAAAATTGATGAATTATATAAAAAGACAGTTCGCAAAAAGCTGATTCAGCCGGTCTTCGTAACTGATTATCCTAAGGAATTTATGGCTTTAGCCAAAGAGAAAGCGGACCAGCCGGGGACAGTGGCCACTTTTCAGTTAGTGATCAATACTTGGGAGATGACCAAGGCCTACAATGAGTTGAACGATCCTGTGGATCAAAAAGAGCGCTTTGAATCTCAAGCACGCCTGCAAGCTGCCGGAGATGAAGAAGCCATGCCCTATGACCATGATTTTGTGGAATCGATGGAATACGGAATGCCCCCGATGGCCGGTTGGGGGATGGGACTGGATCGCTTTTTTTCGCTTCTGGAAGAAGAGGAGAATTTGCGGGATGTAGTGTTGTTTCCGACTATGAAACCACAGCAGCAAATTGGAGAGCGGGAGCAGGATTTTGAGCATGAGCAGGAAAGTAATAGCAAAGAAACCGAGTCAGAAACTCACTCTGGCGCAGCAGAAGATGCGGAGACGGGAGAGTTGGGGATTGGCTACTCGGAGGCCCAAGCGCTCTTAAAGAAGCATTTACTGGATCCAGTGGACCGCTTACATAGTCGAGAGTCGGAATTGATTATGCGAGCCTTGGCACGCCATTTTGGCGAGGATGAGGAAAAGTGGGGGATTATTGGACTACTGCATGATATTGATTGGGAGGAGACTAAAAATCAGACGGAGTTGCATTGCCTGAAAACTCGGGAGATCTTGGAAAAAGAGGGTGGAACGGATTTCTTAATTGAGGCTATCCAATCCCACGCCTACGGGCAGGGATGGCAAGCGGAGTACTACGGGGCGCCGGAATTTAAAGACAAGCGGCGGACTACTCGTTTGCAGCATTCTTTGGCAGCGGCGGAAACCGTAACGGGTCTAATTATGGCGACGGCTAAGGTGCGGCCAGATGGTAAGCTTTCTAGTGTTAAGCTTTCTTCACTGAAAAAGAAGTTTAAAAGCAAAGGGTTTGCGGCTGGTTGTAACCGAGAGATTATCCGGGAGTGCGAGGAAGCAGGCCTTCCTCTCGATGAATTTTTAGCGATTGCGTTGGGGGCTCTTCAGGAAAAAGAAGGCGAGCTAGTTTTTAGTAGATAGTGCTTAGTTTTTAGAGGAAGTTTTGAATTTCTAATTCTAAATTTCAAAACAATTTTAAATATCTGAATATCGAAATAGTCTCAAATTTTAAAACCTTGGGATGGGTGCCTTGGATCAGGGTTAATTTAGGGTAAAGGTCGATAAAAGGGCGACTACTAGAGTCGACCCTGTGAATGGTTATTTTGAAGCATAAAACCCGCTGTGTGGCGGGTTTTTCGGTTTTTTCCAATCAAAAAACCACTTCGATCTTATAAGTGATCTCAAGTGGTTTTTTGGAACTTTTGCGTTTGATTTTTGCCCCCTGCTAGAATCTGCTGAAAAATCTAACTAAATAAATTCTTAAGCAAATTCTGACGCGAAGAGTTCTTGGTTTTTATGGCAAAGGATGCTCTACTTAGTTAATCTGTAGTCTATAGTTTGGTAGCTTGTGGTCTCTTGAGTTAGTCTCTGCTTAAGAATTTTTAGAACTTTAATAAAATCTGAGAGAGTAAATTTCTTAAATCCAGAACCGTCAAAAGTTAGCTGTCGGTTTTTAAATCCTCCTCTTCAATTTCGTTGTTGTTGAGCTTATTATAATAAATGCTGATATCGCTGACCCATTTTTTGGCGCTGGGAGCATTTTGACAAGCTTTATCCGAGCCGCATTTCCACAATACCATCTCTTGGGGAGTGTTAATGTCGGCTGCAATTAATCTTTCAATTCTTCCTCCTACGATATCCACCGCTTCTTCGGCGCTGTTAAAACAGCTATGAAAAGGATGACCGTTGCCTCCGGTGCCCTTGCGCTCAGTGCGCATGGTATAGCCCCAGTAATTCATACAATCGTTGCCATATTCATCAACCGGAGCGTGAATGCCAAAGCGACTTTCCTTCATGCCAATTCCTACAATAAAGGCAGCTACCTGACGATCCTTCTGAGCGATGTAAGGAGCCATTTTCTCCATGGGGGTATCTTTAACGATGGAGCGAATCTCTTCCTCCAACTCATCTTTTTCTAGCTGATCAAAGCGATCCATCATTCCCAAAACAAAAACTTCTAAATCTTCATTGAATTTCTGAGAAAGTTGTTCCTCTTTCTTTTCTAGCGCCTTGAGGTGGCTTTGAGTGGAAGCAATTTGATTGAGGGCCATTTTCTCAGCTAGTGAAGCGTTTCTTTGATTACTAATAATGAGACCAGTCGCTAGGGCAATAATTAATCCCAAAGTTAATCCTCCCACTAAGGCTCGATTTCTCAAAAAAGGATTGCTCCAGTGAGATCTTCGAAAAAATCCAAAGCCGCTTGTAGGAGAGGAATTTTTTAATCCGGAGAGAATTTTGCCAACTGCCATTTTTTTGCCAACTCGCTTGGATTTTTTAGCAGAGTTTTTGGTAGTCCTAGCAAAGGGAGATTCAATGATGACATTTTCTCTTTCTCTTAATTTAGAGAAAGACAACTCGTTTTGAGGAGAGTGCTTTACTCGGCGGAAAACCTTTTCGGGATTAATGTTATCCATTAAGTAAACCTTGCCAATTCGAAGTTGTTGGGCTAGAATTTTTTGGCGATGGCTTTGAGAATCACAAGCTGCAATTTTGGCAAAATTAAAAATGCCACTTTGGCATTTTCGCAAAGAAAAAAAACTTCTCATCCGCGTCCGAGTTTGGATCTGGTGGAGTTTTTTTCGAGCATCCTCAACACTTTCGAATAATAAATCGAAGCGAGGATTGTTATAGTTATCGGTTATGCAGTAGTACTCTTTTTTTATTTTCATTTTTTGGATTAAGACCTTGATGCTTGAAATCTAAGCTGGTTTAAGTCGGGTTCTGACTCAAGGGGAAACTCTCATTAATCTAGGGAAGAATTATTATCCCTATTCAAGCAGTAGGTCTTTTAGGACAAAATCACACGATGCACTCATGAGAAGAGCTTACTTGGTTTTTCTAAAAATAATCCAATTCTAAGCTAATCTTTTTTCTCTCGGAAGTTTTTTATATTCATTTTATCCTTAATGCTTCTATTCTAATAGGTAAATCACAAAGATGTCAACAGCTTCTGAACATAGTTATACACATTTGACTACTTTTTATGGGTTGTCAGTTAAGAATTATTTATGCTAATATTAAGTCCAAATTAAGGATAATAAAAATCAGAAATTTAAACAAAGTGCTGGTTGTTTTTAGTCAAAAATTTGCCTAAAAATTCCTCTGGCAATTGAAGGGTCAAGCTTTATTCTTCAATTTTATCACAATTAAAATGTCAGAATTTCAGATCGAGCTGCCTTATCAGCCAGCTGGTGACCAGCCGGAGGCGATTGAGAAATTGTCAGAAAATCTTCAGGCCGGAGAAAAATTCCAGACTTTATTGGGAGTAACTGGAAGTGGAAAAACTTTTACCGTGGCTAATTTAGTTCAAGTTACCGGAAGACCAACTTTAGTGGTGGCCCATAATAAAACTCTAGCAGCTCAATTGGCTAGTGAATTTCGGGCTCTGTTTCCTAAGAATGCAGTAGAGTATTTTGTTTCTTACTATGATTATTATCAGCCAGAAGCTTATCTTCCCAATAAAGATGTTTACATCGATAAAGATCTGGAGATTAATGAAGAAATTGATCGCTTGCGACATGCCGCTACCGCTGCTCTCCTTACTCGACGAGATGTAATCATCGTAGCCAGTGTTTCTTGTATTTATGGGCTAGGGTCGCCAGATTTTTATCGACAGGGAGTTCTAGAAGTGAGGCAAGGACAAGAATTAAATCGCCAAGAATTTCTTAGGGAATTAGTCAATCTTCAATATAATCGGAGCGAGGTACTAGAGAAGGCTCGCTTTCGAGTCCGGGGAACTACTTTTGAAGTCATGCGCCCTGATCGAGAGGTAGTTTTAAGGATAGAAGTAAGAGGAGGAAGGGTGGAGCAACTTTACGAATACGATCAATTGACCGGAGAAGTATTGGCGACTGATTTAGAATTAGTTTTAATTTATCCTGCTAAACACTTTGTGGTCCCAGAGAAAATCATGGAAGATTCTTTGGGGAAAATAGAAAAGGAATTAGAGGGGCGCTTAGAATTTTTTCAAAAGCAAGGAAAGATAGTAGAAGCGGAACGCTTAGCTCGACGCACTCATAATGATCTAGAATTAATGAGAGAGGTGGGGTATTGCAGTGGAATTGAAAATTATTCACTTTATCTTTCGGGAAGAGAGCCCGGGGAGGCTCCTTATACTTTAATGGATTATTTTCCTCCGGATTTTTTGCTGGTAATTGACGAATCTCATGTTACTATTCCCCAGATCCGAGCAATGTACGGAGGAGATTATTCCCGAAAAAGAAATTTGGTAGACTATGGTTTTCGTCTTCCCAGTGCCTTTGATAACCGGCCTCTAAAATTTGATGAGTTTGAGGAGAAGATCAGCGCAGCAGTCTTTGTTTCGGCCACTCCGGCAGGGTATGAACTGGGAAAATCTCAAGCCCTAGGAAAGGAAGCGGAGAAGGAATTTAACGATGAAAAAGTTGGGGAGTCCGGGGAATTGCCAGCTGTCTCTCGTTATTCTCGAAGCCCTTTGGTGATAGAGCAAATTGTGCGACCCACAGGGTTGATTGACCCGGAGGTAGTTATTCGTCCTTGTCAAGACCAAGTAGCTGATTTCGTTAAGGAGACTCGGCGAGTGATTAAAAGAAAGGAACGAGTATTAGCTACTACTCTAACTAAAAAGATGGCAGAAAATCTAGCAGAGTTTCTTAAGGAGGATCAATCCATCAAAACAGAGTATTTGCACAGTGAAGTGGACACTTTAGACCGAATTCAAATTTTGGAAAATTTAAGAAAAGGAAAATTTGATGTTTTAGTGGGGGTTAATCTTTTGCGAGAAGGCTTAGACTTACCGGAAGTCTCTTTGGTGGCCATTTTTGATGCTGACAAAGAAGGATTTCTGAGGAGTGAAACCTCTTTAATTCAGACTATTGGGCGGGCAGCTCGAAATGTTAAGGGAAGAGTAATTCTTTATGCGGATGAAATTACTGGTTCTATGCGACGAGCGATTGATGAGACTGAAAGAAGAAGAAAAAAACAAAAGATCTATAACCGAATCCATAACATCACCCCTCAAACTGTCAAAAAGAAACTGGGATCAATTGTGAAATTTGAAGATAAAGGTAAGGAGCTTAAAAATATTGATCCTTTGTTAAACTTAGAGTCCCCCAAGGCTATTCAGGAGCACTTAAAAAACAGAGAGAAAGAAATGAAAGAGGCTGCTAAAAGATTAAACTTTGAAAAAGCCGCCTTAATTAGAGATGAGATTAATCAAATTAAAAAAGCTAGCCTGAAAGGTTGATTATGGCTTGCCGAAAAGGTTTTTTTCCGCTATAGTGATATTGTTTAACAATAGACCTCTTGCAAAATTAACTTCCTATTGCAAATCCCAAATCTCGGCTGCAAACTTCTCAAACCTCGTCACCGTGGCTTGGGCTACAGCCTCCTTGATTTTTAAAGTTTTCGCACGAGATTATGAAATTTTCATAACGAAACTTAATTTTGCAAGAGGTCTAATAAACTTTTCTGATTAGTTTAAAATAAAATTTCATTATTTTACGTATTAGCGTGAAATTAACAACTAAAACAAAATGGGATTAGGAAACTTAGTAGGAGATCTCTACTCCAAGAAGGGTGAAGAACGCCTAAAAAATAGAGGATTATCTCAAGATAATTATGCTTCTGGAGGGGGCGGTCGGGGTAATTTTTCTAGTGGAGACAATGTCGCTAACAATCCTAATTCTAGTGGAGCTAGTAATTCTGATGTTAATTCTGGCGCTTTTACCGCTAATAGTCAGTCTAGTCAAAGTCCGAACCAGAATCAGAACAATGTACCCGGTCCTGGCTCTCCTCAGAATCAAGTCGGTCAAGCTTCTGTTCCTAATTTAAATTCTTCTCGCTCTAATCATCGTCTCAATCAGTTTCCGTCAGGCTCCTCTGCTACTATTGGAAATTCGGCCGGAGGTAATATTCCCCCGAATTCAGCTAGTGCTAATGGAAGAGGGCAAGGATCCCAAAGTTTCAATCAAAATAACCAATCTAGTCAAGTTTCTTCACAGCAGTCTGCTCACGAAATTTCCTTTAACCAAAGCGGTAATTCTAATGATCGCTCCTCGGTTTCTCCTGTGGAAGGTTCTCGCCCTTCTAAAGTGATTAGCCCTGATCCTCAAGCTGAGGAGAATCAAAATTGGGGGAATAAAGACTTTTTTGTTAAAGAAGCGGAAGAAAATGTTAACCTGAGTGATTCTGGTCAGGCAGCCACTCTTTCTGGCAATACCCAGATAGGCGGTAGTAGTGTTGCGGGTCAAAATCCTTCTAATTCTGGTAAGTCCTTAGACAATCTTCTTGGTGATTCTGGTTCTGGAGGGGGACAAAATTCCAACAACAACGGTAAAGCAGCTGGCGGCAGCTTTGATGGCAGCGATAAAAAGAAAATTTTTGTTACTATTGGAGTTTCAGTAGCGACAATTCTACTACTAGTGCTTTCGGTTTGGGCGATTTTCAAGTATCGGTCGGAGGTCTTTAAAGAGGAGAATGTCCAAATTTCCTTAAAAGGTCCTGGGGAAGTTGAAAGTGCTAGTGAGGTTACTTACGACATTGAAATTGCTAATGCCAATAAGTTGAATCTCAATCAAATCGAAATCAAACTTGAATATCCTGAGGATGTTAATGTGGCTGACAATACTTACATTCAACAACTAGGTTTTAAAAATTCTAAGATTACTGTAGGGAATTTATCTCAAGAGAGCAAAAAGGACTATCAAATTACTCTAACTCCTTATGGTCCCCGAGATCGGCAGATTTTTCTAAAGGCCACTCTGAGTTACCAGCCTGCTGGCTTGAGTAGTATTTTTGAAAAACGAGCCCAGAAAACCATTATAATTAAATCCTCTTCTTTAAATCTATCTCTTTTGCCAACCAAAGAAGTCTCTAGTGGAAATTTGGTTTCCTTAGAGGCTATAGTAAAAAATGAAAGTAATAGTAAGTTTGAAGATCTAGAATTACAATTAAATTATCCTCAGGGATTCAGCTTTAAAGAGGCCACTCCTAGTTCTTACAAAGAGAATAGTTATTGGAAAATTAACCAATTAGCACCAGGGGAGCAGGAGAAAATTGTTGTCACCGGCTACTTAGAGGGAGACATGGACTCTCTCAAGCGCTTTAGTGGGAAAATCGGTCAAGCGAGAGATTCGGATTCTTTCCGATTGCTTTCTGAGGCCGAAGGGGTTTCTCGAATTGTTTCTTCTCAATTGCAAATTTCCCAAAAAACCAATCAAGATGCGATTTATCCTGGAGATAGCGTTAGTTACCAAGTTGAATTTAAAAACACTTCTCCGGAAGTTTTGAGAGATCTTATTTTGAAGCAATATATTAGAGGAGAATTAATTGATTTGGAACGGCTAGAAGCTCGAGGGGGCTATTATGACAGTGAAGGAGGATTCATTCTTTGGAAAGCGGTAGATATTCCTGATCTTAAATTGTTGCAACCAGGAGAGTCTGGTAAGGCTAAATTTGATTTAAAAACTAAGAATTTTGTGGATATAAAGAACAGCGATGACCAAAACTTCTCCATAGTTTCTTGGGCAGAGATAGAAAGCCTGGATGTTAATTCGCCTATTTTTGAAAATAAGCGGGTGCGTTCTTTAGACAAAGAGGTGAAGTTTAATTCCAAGTTAATCTTTAACACTGAGGGGCTTTATAGCGGGGGAGAGTTTTCTAATTCCGGACCTGCTCCCTTGAGAGTGGGAGAAGAAACGACAGTAGAGATTAGAATGGAAATGCTTAATACCATTAATGAACTAGAAGATGTAGTAGTGGAGGCCAAGTTGCCCAGTGGAATTAAATGGAAAGACAAGATTTCGCCGGGACGCTTAGATGTTGATTTTAACAAGCGGACTAATGAATTGAAATGGAAGGTAGGGAGAGTAAAGGCGGGAGCAGGTTTTTATCATGCTAGAGAGCGAATGTATTTCCAGATTGGAGTGCTACCCTCAGAGAATCAACAAGAAGAAAATATTCCTCTGGTAAAAGACATTATAATTTATGGAAAAGATACTTATACGGGTAATGAAGTGGAATATCGCTTTCCCTCGATTAGCTCGGGTCAGATTGAGGAGTTTGGAAGGGATGGAGTACTGCCTCCTCGGGAGCCGGAACCAGAGCCGGAACCAGAGCCGGAACCAACTCCGGATGGAGGTGGAGATGGGAGTTAGGAATGTAAGGGTAAAATATGTTAATTTGTTAAGTTTTTTAAAATGGAAAAAGTAGCAGCTGAAAATCCTTTGGAGGTGGTTCGTAAAAAAGCACAAGAATTTCTTCGCGCGTTAAGGTTTTCTGAGGGGGAGACGGGGATATTTCTCTTAGAAAGTAATGATGAAAAAAGAATGGACGATTTTGTCGAGAAAATAGAAGAGGGGGGGCAAATGTTAAGAAATTAGAGCTGGATCCAGAAAAATTGCTAAAAGAAGTTTCTTTAGATTTTTTCAAAGGTTTTAACACGGATGATGTTTTGATTATAAAAATTCCTGAAACTGAAACAGAGGTGACGATATTAAATGGGGTGCGGGAGGAGTTATTAGAAATCCCAGGTAAATTTGTATTTGTTGTTTCTTCTGATCAAAATAAGGAACTTGCTCATGATCCGCATTTCTACTTTAAGGCAGGAAGGTATTATATAGGTTAGTTTTCTAGCTAAAAAGAAAAATTGAAATAAGCCCGAAAAAGTAAAAAAGAATAAAAAACCTCCCCCCAAAATAAAATCAAAATGGCAAAATTCAAAAAAAAGCAAGTAGGCTTGGCGACTTTAGGCGAGCGTTTGCAGAAGATTCGTCAGGAGGCGGGGGTTTCTTTGCACGAAATTTCTCGAGCCACTAAAGTCAAGACTAAGTATCTAGAAATGATCGAAAATGACTGTTTTGATCAACTTCCCTCTAGTGTTTATGTGAAAGGATTTCTCCGAAGTTACGCCCGTTGCTTGAAAATTGAAGAGCGAGACGTTATTAATCTCTATGATAAGGAGCGAGGGATCTGGAGGAACCTGGAAAGTCGTAAGCAATTTAAAGAAGAATCTTCCGAACAGAAAGAGGAAAATAGCTATCAATCTCGCAAGCTATTTCGCCTTCCACTCTTAGTTGTTACCCCCAAGAGTTTGGCTGTTTTATTTTTTCTGATTACCGTGGGGATGGGAGGGGTTTATTTCTGGCAAGAGGTGCAGAAGTTTTCTCAGACTCCTGAATTAGTTATAACTAAGCCAGCGGATAATTTTTCTACAGTAGGTGATGCCATTGAAGTGGAAGGGGAAACTGAGAAAAATTCCCAAGTTACTATAAACGGCAAAATTGTTCGAGTGGATGAAGACGGAAAGTTTATTGAAAAGGTGGAGTTAAACGAGGGAATGAATGAATTGGTAATTTCCGCAGTTAATCGATTTGATAAGAAGGTAGAAAAAAAGGTTCAGATCTTAGCAGAGCGACCTGCTTTAGTACATCAAGAGGAGCAACAAGCAGAACAAGGGGATCTGGAGGAAGCGGAAACGGCGGTTTTGGGGGCTCAGGATCAGCAAGAGAAAGTTTTTTTGACGGTTAAGGCGGTGGATACTTCGGTGTGGATTTCTTTGGAAGCAGATGGAGAGCGCAAATTTAGCGGCAAAATTGAGCCGGAGTTAGAGCAGACTTTTGAGGCCCAGGAGGTGTTCTTTTTGACTTCTACCGGAGCCAATAAAACTTTAGTGAAATTTAATGACGAGGAGGAGTTTCGTCCTCTTAGTGAGAATTCGGAGATTGCTCGAGATGTGGTTTTTCGTAGGCAAGAGGAGCCGGCCTTAGGTGGGGGTGGCATCTAATTCTGATTTTTCGGTAGTTTCTTGTTTATTGGGATCCTATTGAAAATACTTTCACAATGGTTTCAGGGGATCGTAATTTCTATGAACTGATGTTTTCAGGAGCGAGCAAGGTTACTATTTTAAAAAAAAGAGGAGTGAGGCTGCTGAATATCTAAAAGACAAGTGGATTGAGGTTAAAATTAATCCGGTTGATTCTGGTATATAATAATTTCTCGCTAGATTTTCAAAAACAGGTTTTCACGCACCTGTTTTTTTAAGAAGGAAGCTTTTTAAAAAAGACTTGCAAAAAAAGAGGGAAACTTCTAGGATAATGAAGCTTAGGAAGTAGGGGTTTAATTAGTTAAAAGAAAAAATATGAGCGAAGAAAAATCCAAGGAAGGCAAGGAAAAAAAAAGCAAAAAATCTAGCGAAGATCAAAAAAAAGATCAGGATCGCCAAAAAGAACTCAATCAAGTAATAGGTGAAATTAAAGGTAAATTTGGAGAAGGTTCCATCATGAAACTAGGCGATGTGCGTAAGGTGGATGTAGAAACAATTCCTACAGGCGCCCCTTCTTTGGACATTGCTTTGGGAGTAGGTGGGATCCCGCGAGGCCGAATTGTAGAAGTTTATGGACCGGAATCTTCTGGAAAGACCACTTTAACTTTACATGTGGTAGCCAATGCTCAAAAGATGGGTGGGAGTGCAGCCTTTGTGGATGCGGAACATGCTATGGACCCAGCCTATGCCAAGAAAATTGGAGTCAATGTAGATGATCTGCTGGTTTCTCAGCCGGATACTGGAGAGCAGGCCTTGGAGATTGTAGAGGCGCTGGTGCGTTCTAGCGCAGTAGATGTGATCGTGATAGATTCAGTAGCGGCGTTAACTCCTAGGGCGGAAATTGAAGGGGAGATGGGTGATTCTCACATGGGATTGCAAGCTCGTTTGATGAGCCAGGCTTTGCGCAAACTAACCAGCATTGTAGCTAAAACCAACGTAACGGTAGTTTTTATTAATCAAATTCGGATGAAGATCGGAGTAATGTTTGGCAACCCGGAGACCACTACTGGAGGAAATGCCCTCAAATTTTATTCTTCAGTAAGGATTGAGGTTCGACGCAGTGCTCAAATTAAGCAAGGTGATCAAATTGTAGGAAATCGTACTAAGGCTAAAGTGGTGAAAAACAAGGTAGCTCCTCCGTTTCGGACGGCAGAATTTGATATTATGTATAATCAGGGAATTTCTCGAGAGGGAGATTTGCTAGACACTGGCGTGAAATTTGAAATTGTTAAAAGGGCTGGAGCCTGGTATCAGTTGGGCGAAGATAAACTGGGCCAGGGTCGGGAGGCAGCTAAGCAATTTTTGCGAGAACATCCAGACAAGGCTGAGCAGATTTACAAAGGGATTAAAGAAAAGATAGAAAAAGAAGAGGCTGAGGAATAGGAGTAACAAGATCAGCTCTAAGTCTATCTTTGTTTTAAGTTTGGGATTTTAGGACCAAGTAGAGAAGAGAGTATTTTCCTCGCAGTATTTTGAAATTTTCCTACGAGAGAGATATTTTTTAATAATTTTATTAGTTTAGATTTATAATAAGGCAAAAATAAAAACAAATTTAAATTGAATGGTCTCTTACAAGATTATCTTAATAGCAGCCGCTATTGGAATTATTCCGATTTTTGGTTGGTTTTATTTCTTGCTCCATCGAAGGGGATCAATTTATGCCGACCCCAACTTTCTTTTAAAGATATTTTTTTGGGGAGTACTAACTGCTATTCCTGCCAGCATTCTCCAGATTGTGGCTACGGAAACTGGCAGTGACAAGATCTTAGCTCAGAAGGCCCAGGAATTATGGGCCAGCGGAGGAAGTACTTTTTTAGCAGCTTTTGTGCCAGTAGCACTGATGGCTTTATTTGAGGAGGTTTCTAAGGGGGCGGGAATTCTAATGGCGACTAAAGGCGGCAGGCTGTTACGAAGGCCTAATTCAGGTTTGATAGCTGGTTTGATAGTGGGCCTAGCTTTTGGAGTAACAGAAAACGGAGTCTATTTCACTAATGCCATTGACAGACTTTCTGGTGAAGGGGGTCTCTTGGAAGTCGTGATTTTAAGATTTATTCTTTCCACTTCTTCTCATTTGATTTATTCAGCGATTGTGGGGATTGGAATCGCCTGGGCTCGGAACAGAAGCTTTTCTTTTTGGGGAGGGGCGGCCTATGCAATGGGAGGAGTTTTAGTTGCTACTTTGGTACATGCTCTTTTTAATTTTTTCCTGGGAACCGAGGAGAGTAGAGTGGTGATATTTATCGTTCTTTGGGGTTTTGTTACCCTAGGCCTTTACTATCAGAAAAACGAACAAGATTGGAAGGCAGAACATTCGAGAGTTTCTTCTCCCAGGAGGAATTCTTCTGACGAAAAATCTCCCTCTCCTTGGCAGTAGTTAATTTAGTTTTTACTATTTTACATTTTTTTAAGTCCATTTAAGTCTATTTTAAGAATTCAATTTCCATTGCAATTTATAAATTTTGAGGTAGATTTTAGAGTAAGCTCTTAGAGTTAAATTTGATCTAAGAAATTGTCTGAAAAGTATTTCCCTGCTGCAAATTCCAAATCTCGGCTGTCTGCCTGCCGGTAGGCAGGCAAATTTCCCGAATCTCGTCACTGTAGCTTATAGCTTAGGCTACAACTTCCTCAATTTTTAAAACCTTCGCACAATATTATGAAATTTTCGTCGACGGAGAGTGCTTTTCAAACAGTTTTTAAGAAAAGAGATTTAGCAAGAATTCATGAAAGAAAAAAAACTAACCAATCAGAATAAGCCTAGGGATGTCCGGGGGAGGAAGAAGTTTCGCCTTAATAGCTATTTAGCGCTAGGGAGCTTTCTTTTGTTATTGGGATACGCAGCTTTAAGGATGGCTTTTCCAGCTTTTTCGTATACTACCGTCCCTATGGCTAATGGTAGTTTGCGAGTGGAAAAGAAATTTTTGGAAAATAACTCGATGCTGGTAGCTACTCCTGCTTTGGACCATAACTATTATCGTCTCAAGTTTAATCTGAAGTTTAAAGAGGCTGTTAGTTTTTCAGTTAAAACTAAGGAGGGATTTCAGGCTTACAAAGCTTACCCAGGTCAATTTTATCCCTTAGGAGAGGAAATTAATACCTCTCAAGAGTTAAAAAATCACCTTTTTTCTCCAGAATCATTGGGACTGGCAAATGGTCAGTTGATCTCTAATGAGAAGGCAGTCTATATAATTTCCCAAGGCAAAAGAATTCCTTTTGCGGAACCGGGAATTTTTACTCGGTTAGGTTATTCTTGGGGTGATGTCGTTCCGGTAGAGGATTTAGAGATAAATCCTGCTCAATTGGAGCGGGGAGAGTTAATACAAGAGGCTAGCTTTCACCCTGCTGGTACTATCTTGGAAAGTTCATCTGGGGAACTTTTCCTAATTTGGGAAAAACAACGGTTGCCAATTGCTAGTCGAAATATTTTAGAAGAAGTCTATCCGAATTTTTATACTGTAAAAGCCAAAAAGGTTGACCCTCAAGAAGTAGGATTTTGTCACTTACAGGGGGCAGAGGTCTCGGAAGTTGATTGTTCCTTTGTCTTACCCTCGAAAACAGGAGAACTTCCTGGGAGTTATGTGTTAATAACCGAGGGAAAACTGGTAGAAGAAGTTACTCATGCTCGAGTGCGCTTTGATACTTTAGGTAATTTTGATACTCAGACAGCTAAGATTTCCCTTAAAGACATAAAGGATCAATTCCATCTTCGCTATAGAGAGGATTTACTAGAATGATGCTTGAATTATTAATCTAGAGGAGTCTTGTATCTAGGGTAATGAGTATTCTACAAGATAACTTATTAACTTTAAATTAATGAAAAAGATCGAACTAATTTGTTTGGTGCTAGGGCTAATTCTAATTAGCGGAGGGTGCGGAGACAAAAATCAGGAGCCAGCCTCCTCGGATTCCTTACCGGAAACTTCTTCTCAGCAATCATCCAAAAACGACTCGGGAAGTGATTCGGAGGATTTAACCAGCTTGTTATCCTCAGGGGATCAAAAAGTGAGATGTGAATTTGATATAACCGAAGGGGGGAATCAGCAATCAGGAGTTTTTTGGTTGGGAAAAACAGGATTAAGAGCGGAATATCAAGTAGCAGATCAAGTTTTTACAGTGGTTTCCAAGGAGGACACTAGTTATTATTGGGGGAAAGGTCTAGAGGCCGCTTTTAAGATTTCTTCTGATTGCCAGACTCAACTGGAAACAGAAAATAGTCCCGAAAGAGAAGGGGAACAAGAAGACCCTTTGGTTAGAGAGCCTAAGGATTTTCAATCTTGGGCGGAAAATTCACCAG
This sequence comes from uncultured Bdellovibrionales bacterium, assembly GCA_964346295.1. GTDB lineage: Bacteria > Patescibacteriota > Minisyncoccia > Moranbacterales > DUUL01 > CAYFUG01. The sequence goes on along the minus strand of CAYFUG010000013.1, from coordinate 18,479 downwards.
TTGGAGTTAATTGCCAAGAGTATAAGGGGGAAATAAACTTGGAGGTCCCTAGTGATATTCAATTTTTTGATCAATGTGAGTTCTTAGAGCAGCAGAGAGAAATGTACAAAAATATCCCTAATTTAGAAGGCTTAAATTGAGAGTAGTTCTATTAGTGCATGAGCAATTGAAATGCTGAGATAAGGATTTTTTAATCGAGGCTCTTTACGGGCCTTGTTAGCTCGGGATATTTTTGCTAAACTAGCTTTTAATGAGGGGAATGCTATCAAAACAAAATGGATATTTTAGAAAAAATCTTAGAAAAAAGGCGCTAAGACTAGGGTCCCTGTTTTTTTTGTTGGTTAGCAGTGGAGTTTTTCAGCGAGCAGTGGCGCAAGTGGTCACAGAAGATTCCGGAAGCTTTGCTGCTGGTCAGCTTTCCAGAGAGAGTCGTCAAACATTCAACACTATTGTGACAGTCGCCAATTTTTTTTTAGGAGCCTTACTCCTGGCGGCTTTAGTAACTTGGGGGGTGGCTTTGTTTTGGTTTATTGCTTCTTCGGGGAATGAGAAGGTGCTGCATAATTCTCACAAAGCTTTTTTAATTGGATTGGCGATTGCCTCCGTGGCCTTAATTGGGTTTGTTATCATTAGTATAGTAAAACACTTTTTTATTTAAAAGCTTCTTTCTTGGAAGTCAGTAAAAACTAGTAATAAAGGGAAAGCTGTTTGGAGGTAGGAAGTATTATTTCTGAAAAGTTAGAGCTAAATTTTTTAAGAGAAGGGTCTTTCTTTCAATTTCTTTTCTTTTTTGTTATTTTGCCATGGTTAATTTAATTAAATTTTAAAATGAAAAAACAATCAAGGGCTAGCTTCTGGAAATGGAAATGGCGGGTATTGGTCTTTGCCTTGGCATTAACGGCAATTTGGGGAATAGGAGGGACTTCGTTGGTTCAAGCTAACTGGCAAGAGGGAATGGAAATCGCCAAGCAATCCTCCGGACTGCCAGATCGAAGCGCAGATCGAGTACTTTATTTTACTTTGAAGTGGATAATGGGAATTCTCTTAATAGTTGCAATTGGTGCTTTTATTGTGAGTGGATTTATGTATATTACTGCTGGAGGAGATCCTAATAAGGCTCAGACGGCTACTAAGATGCTTACTTATTCTATTATAGGATTAGTTATAGCCTTGTTGTCCTTTACTTTTGTGGGACAGATTGATTTGTTGATTCGAGGAACCTGGTTGCATCAATTGTTCGAAGTGGTCCTTCCGCATCCTTACTAGCTACTAGCCGGTTTCTCGGTTAGTATTTTGAATCAAAAAAGGAAGAACGGTGGGATAATAAATGAGCGAAGCAGGGCAATGAAAGAAGAAAAGAAAGAAATGTTTATTCAAAGTGGGAGGCCTAAAAAGCAGTGGGGACAAAATTTTCTTAGAGACCCAGAGGCTTTAAGGGCTATTGTAGATGCTGCTGACCTTCAAAAAAGTGATAAAGTTTTGGAAATTGGTCCCGGAGAAGGGGTTTTAACTCGAGAACTACTTAGGCGGGTTAAGCAAGTAAAGGCTATAGAATTAGATTCTCAGTTAGCGAATAATCTGGCCAGCAAAAAGTGGGAGGGATTGGAGATAATAGAGGGAGATTTTTTAGGGTTGGATTTGCCATGGTTTCTGAGAGAATCGCGTTGGAATCGCTATAAAGTTGTGTCAAACATCCCTTATTACATAACAGGGAAGATCATTAGGATTTTTTTAGAAACTGAAATCCAACCTGAAAGTCTAGTTTTGTTGGTGCAGAAAGAGGTGGCTGAAAGAATTTGTGCTACTAAAAAAGGAGGCAACAAGAAAGGGATGAGTATTTTAGCGGTAGCAGTTCAAGTCTTTGGAGAGCCTCAATTTATTAAAAAGGTTCCACGAGAAAGTTTTTGGCCAGTTCCCGAGGTGGATTCTGCTATTTTGAAAATTATTCCTCATGAATCTCCTTTTCTAAAAAAAACAACCGAGAAAGCTTTTTTTCAGTTGGTAAAAATGGGGTTTTCTTCTCCTAGAAAACAATTAGTCAATAATCTTAAGGCTGCCCAGTCCCTTTCTCGAAAGGAGCTAGAGGAAATTTTTCACCAGTTGGATTTGTCTCTGCGGGTTCGTCCGGGGGAATTATCGATTAAGGACTGGAAAAAACTTCTGGATAAATTGGCTTAAAAGGGAGGTGTTTTAAATGGAAAACTGAGTAAGCCGTTTATTAATTTGTGGGAGCTAGTCGAGCGGAATTTATTGGACAATATAGTGATTAATTTTTAAAATAAAAATAACTAATTTATTTCATATGAAGGGGAGAAAATTTTTAGTTTTAACGCTCACGATTATTCTAACAGGGAGCCCATTGGTATTCTCTGGTTGTTTTAAGGAAGAAGAAAAATTACCTTATCGCTTCCCATTGGAAGTGTGGGGAGTTTATGATGACTCAGACGCCTTTAACGAAATCAATCAACTCTACAAAGCTTATAATCCCAAGGTAAGCGAGGTGGATTATCGAAAAATATCTGCTGATAATGAGAGGGAGTTTGAGCAGGAGCTGGTTGATGCCCTGGCCAATGGAAAGGGGCCCGACATTATTCTTTTCAAGAATAGTTGGCTCCCTAAGCATCAAAGTAAGTTGGCTCCCTTGCCTAGTTCTGAGGCGCAATTAGCTAATTTTAAGCAAAATTTTGCTGATGTTGCTCGACAAGATTTCGTTTGGGAAAACCAAATTTATGCGATGCCGCTCTATTGTGATACCTTAGCGCTGTATTATAACCGAGAAATTCTTAATCAGGAAGGAATTGTTTACCCTCCTAGTACCTGGGAGGAAGTAAAGCGAGAAGCGGAGAAGTTGTCTAAGATAGACGAAAACGGTGATATTCGCCAATCAGCAATTGCCCTTGGCCGGAGTAGCAATCCTCCCGCAGGCGTTAATCGGGCCTCGGATATTTTGATGCTCCTGATGATGCAAGCTGGGGCTCGAATGAATAGCGAAGGGGGTCGGTTGGTTAATTTTGAGACTTCAGAGTTTAGCGGTAGTAATCCTGGAGCTGATGCCCTTAGTTTTTATACTCAGTTTTCTCAGGGGGGTTCTGATTTTTATTCTTGGAATTCTCGAATGGATTACTCTATTGATAGCTTTGCTTATGGTAGAACCGCGATGATGATGGGATATTCTTATATGGCAGACACTCTCAAGAAAAAGAACCCTAAATTACGCTTTGAGATTGCGTCAGCTCCTCAGATCGATTTGGAAGACAAAGTCAATCTTGCTAGCTATTGGGGGATGGCGGTTCTTAAGAATAAGACTATCAAGCCTAGTCCACAAACAGGAAACTACACCAACGAGGATCGTGTTAAAGAGGCTTGGAATTATATTCAATTTGTTACCCAGAAACCTCGAGTCCAGGGGCTTCCTTTTGATCCCACTGAAAAATATTTAGAGATGACTGAGAAACCTACCGCTCGAAGAGATTTAATTGAAAAGCAAAAAAAAGACGAAGACCTCAGAATTTTTGCGGAGCAGGTCTTAACAGCCCGTTCTTGGAAGCGGCCGGATGATGTGGCGGTGGATAAAATTTTTGATGAGATGATTAATGAAGTGGTAATAGGCAAGAAGACGGTGGGAGAGGCGATTAGCTCCGCTACTATTAGGATAAATTCTTTGTACGCAAAAAAAAGTTACGAGAAAAGCTATTAAGTGAGATTTTTGAGCTTTAAAACCCTGAAAGTAGTCTATGAGCTTAGCCTGCAAGGAGTATAGTAGGCTGTGGAAAGATAACTTTCAGATTAGTTAATGGGAAAATTTTTGAAAGAAGCAATAATTAAAAAAGGAATATTTTTATTAATAGCTGGGCTGGTAATGGCCGGTGTTTTTGGATTGGGAGAGGTGGTAATTGCTGCAGAAGAGAGAGCAGGAATTTTTAAGGATGAATGCGGAGAAGACATTTGGTGTCTTCATGATAAAATAGTTGACTACGGGAATGAAGATTTGTGTTCGTTTATCAACGATTATTTCAACGATCAAGATCAGAGCGTTGTGGGTTATTGTTATTATGAAATTGCTAAGGATAAAGAAGATTGTTCTATTTGTGAGAAAGTTGTTAAGCAGGACATAAAGGAGCTTTGCGAAAGGGAGTGCTCTGCGATATCAGGGGCTAATAGCGAAGTCGTAGTAAACCTAGAAGAAGCTTTGGAATATTTGGAAGAAATAGATGATGCTTGTAGCGTTTATCAAGATCAAGAATATCAAGATTGCGTCTCGAATAAGTTTAAGGAATATAATAATCCCGAATTGTGTAGAATAATTGGAGAGGATGGGGGTCAGGAAGATTTATCTAATCAGTGCTATTCTGCTCTAGGAGAGGTAAAACCAGCTCCTATGGGAGGAGGAGAATCGGCAAATGGAACTGGTAATGAGGGAGAATTAAAGCCGGGCACTGGAGCTGTGGCTAATTCAGAAGGAGAGCCAGCGGGAAGTAAGCCGGTAACTGGAGCGGTGACTAGGCCAGAAGGAGAGCCAGAGGGAGTAAAGAATAACGGAGGGGGGATGATAACAATCAGTTTTGATAATCCCACCGGTTCGGATAGTGCGGAAGGATTTTTTAATTCAGTAATGGGATCTTTGCGAAAAGTAGTAGCTTCCTTGGCAATTCTTTTCATGGTGATTGGGGGAGTATTATATATTTTCGCGGGCGTTAACCAGTCAATGATTCAAGCGGCCAAGGCTTGCTTCTTTGGGGCCATTGCCGGACTAGCTTTATTTCTGGCTGCCCCTGCCTTTTTAACAGAAATAAAGACAGCCATTTTAGGTCCAGGAGGAGAGGTGGCTACTAATCTGGAGGCTGCCCCTGGTATTCAAGAAATTGTTTCTCGAATCCTAAGCTTTCTCTTGTCGATAATTGGAGTTCTTGCTATAATTGGAATGGCTATTAGCGGCTTGATGTACTTGACTGTGGTGACTAAATCTTCTCAGGTAGAAACTGCTAAACGAATGATGACTTATTCTATTATTGGGATTGTAGCGGCAGGTTCATCTTTACTTTTGGTTAGCCAAATTATCAGACTTTTAGGATAGCCGGAGTTAAGTTTATTTAGTAAAAATAGTTAGTTTTAAAAGGAGCTAGAGGGAGGTAGTTAATTTTTAAATTTAAAAAGTATGTGGGATTATTATGTAGGAGTCTTTAAAAAGTATGCTGCTTTTGAAGGTCGGGCTTCGAGGGCAGAGTTTTGGTATTTTTTACTAATGCAACTTTTGATAATGTTTGGCCTGGGAATCGTGGGTGTCATCGCTTTGGGGGAAGAAGCGGGAGGAATCTTAGTGAATTTATATGGATTGATTGCCTTAATTCCTACTTTAGCAGTAGAAGTGCGTCGTTTGCACGATATTAATAAGAGCGGCTGGTGGATCTTGATTTCTTTTGTTCCCTTGATTGGTGCAATTGTTCTAATTGTTTTCTGGGCCACTCCCGGAGATAAAGGTCTTAACCAATATGGAGAAGATCCTTATGGTAATTCGGGAGAAGGTCAAGATCAAGGTCTGGCGATGGAAGAGCCTCCAGTAACGGATAGTCAGCCTGGCAACCCTAGTCAAATGTAATTACGAAATCAACTTTATATTTTTTTATTAAACTTAACAAACTAAACTAGAAAGGTGGTGCAAAAATGAAAATTCAATCTAATGCTAGGAAGTTTTTTGCTTTTCTATTAGCGGCTACAATACTCACTACCCCTGTGTGGGGAGGAGCTCAGTTTAACCCGAGTGATTTTCAGGATGAAGCTAGTAGCTTTGGAATGGCAACTGAAACTGATATAACTGGAATAGCTACTAAATTAATCAAATTTGGACTACTGGCAATGATGTTTCTTTCGGTAGGAGCGTTTATTGTGGCTGGTATTGTTTATATAACTGCAGGGGGATCATCTCGAGCGGACACAGCTCGTCAGATCATTACTTATGCTATTGTCGGCTTGATCGTGGGACTAATTGGTTATGTGGTAGTTGTTTCCATTCAAGGCATTCTTCAGGGTGATAGCAGTGGTGTTATTCGGTAAATTTTTCTTTGGGAGTTTTTTAGAAATCTTTCCAAAAACAAAAAAACAAACACAAAAAAGCCTGAATCAAAATCAGGTTTTTTGTGGTTTCTAGTGGATAAAATCTGGATAAAATCCCGAAAATTTTCAAGATATCTTCAAATAGCAGGTATTCTCCAGCAAAAGAACCCGAAGTTTTGAAAGAGAAGCAGCGCAAGCAAGTTTTAGGCTTTTCGAAGGGGAGCGTATTGGAGAGAGAGTTTTTTGACTCCTGCTTGGGGAAAGACTACTTCCAGGAAGTCTCCTTGTCGAGAGAGAACAATGCCTTGTCCGAATTGAGCGTGAATCACTTTATCTCCGTCTTGAAAAGCATCTTTCGCAGTATTATTAGGAGAAGGGGGAGGGAATTGTTCAGACAGGGCTTCTTCTAAGGCGATTTGTTCTTCTGGCCAAAAATCTTGATCAATTTGAGATTGGGCTTGGCGCTCCTCTACTAATTCCGAATCTAGTTCATCCAAGAAACGGGAGCGGAGAGATACACGAGTTGTTCCGTAAATATTCCGATTTTGAGTATAAATAAGGAAGGCTTTTTGCTTAGCGCGAGTAATCCCCACATAACAAAGTCGGCGCTCCTCTTCCATTTCTTGGTCGCTAAAAGTGGCTCGAGAATGAGGAAAGAGACCTTCTTCCATTCCTACAATAAATATCGTGTCGTATTCTAATCCCTTGGCGCTATGGAGGGTCATCAAGGGCACGGCCTCTTCTTGTTCTAAGTCTCGGTCAGTTTGAGAAACCAGGGTTACTTCCTGTAAAAAATCTTCCAAGGAATTTTCCTGAGAGTCATACTTTTGAGCTACTGTGAGGAGTTCCTGAATGTTTTCTTGCCGAATTTTTCCCTCTTCTCCTTCTTTAAGGAGCATTGTTTGGTAACCGCTTTTTTGATAGACCTGGTTGATTAGTTGAGAAAGAGAAAGTTGATCTTTGACCTCGTTTATTTGTTGAATTAATCCCAGGAATCCTTGGAGGGATTTTTTCTGATTGGCGGTGAGGCGGAAATTTTCCTGAGGGGAGCTAGTAATTTTTTTTAAAGTAGCTAAAAGATCTTCTCCTTCTTGTTGAGAAGCGAAGATTTTTTCGATAGTTTTGGTTCCAAGTTTACGAGAAGGAACATTAATGATTCTTTCAAAACTGATCCGATCAGCTGGATTTTGGATTAGTTGTAAGTAGGCCAGAATATCTTTAACCTCCTTGCGCTGGTAGAATTTTACTCCTCCAATAATTTTGTAGGGAACACTGGTTTGTAAAAAAGCTTCTTCTAAAGCTCGAGATTGAGCGTTAGTTCGATAAAGAATGGCGAAATCAGAGAGGCGCTTAGTTGTCTGGTTGCCTGGAGCTTCTTCGCTAGAAGAATTTTTTAGAGTAGCTTGAATTTGCTCCACAATAAAGTGCGCTTCGTCTTTTTCGTCAAAAGCTTCATAGATCGTCAAGAGTTCTCCTTGAGGATTTTCAGTCCAGAGCTCCTTTTTCTTTTGGTTAACATTTTTAGATATAATGCCGTGGGCGGCATTTAAAATATTTTGACTACTGCGATAGTTTTGCTCTAGTAGGACTACTTTGGCTTGGGGGTAATCTTTTTCGAAGTTAAGAATATTGCGTATATCAGCTTGGCGCCAACCGTAAATAGATTGCCAGTCGTCTCCTACTACGCAAATATTTTGATGTTTTTGAGTTAGAAGTTGCAGAAAAGTGTATTGAGCGTGATTGGTATCTTGATATTCATCTACTAAGATAAACTGAAATAACTCCTGATATTTATTTAAGATTTCTAGATGTACCTGAAAAATTTTTACTGTCTTAAGGAGCAAATCATCAAAGTCTAAGGCTTTGGCTACTCGCAATTCTTCTTGGTAGCCCCAGAAGGCCTTAGATACTATCTCTTCAAAATAACTACCAATCTGCTCCTGGTATTTTTCGGCATCTAAAAGCTGGTTTTTAGCAGCAGAGATGGCGCCCAAAATTGCTCGAGGCTTGATTTTATCAGGAGAAATCTCTAGTTGCTTCATTACTTTTTTGATAGCTGCTTGTTGATCTTGGTCGTCGTAAATAACGAAGTTTCGATCATAGCCAATTTTTTCAATTTCTTGTCGAAGAATTCGGGAACAGATAGAGTGAAAAGTGCCAATTTGAGGAAGCTGAGGAGAAAAAGCAGAATTAGATTTGACTCCTAGCAGCTTTTGAATTCGCTCTCTCATCTCGCCAGCTGCTTTATTGGTAAAAGTAACTGCTAGAATGTTAACAGGTAAAACTCCTTGGTCTTTAATTAGATGAGCAATCCGGTAAGTAAGAGTTCTGGTTTTACCACTTCCGGCTCCCGCCAAAACTAAAATCGGTCCCGTGATTTGGGCCGCGGCTTCTCTTTGTTTAGGATTCAGTTGCTCTAGAAAAAAGGATTTTTTCTTGGACATTATTTAAGAGGGTTAGATTTTAGTTTGACTCGGAAAGTTCTAATAAACATTCTAGTTAAGTTTTTGAGAAAAATAAAGGGAAGTTTTTGAGAAAAATATAAAGAGGCCATCTTGATGGCCTCTGAAAAATGAGGGACGGAATTAATCAGCAATAATGAGCTAAATAGTGCTTTATTCTTATTCACCAAATCTATTGTTACTCCTTTGTAAATGTTTCAAGTTGAGATCCTCTAGAATTCACCTTTTTATTTTAATGATTTTCGCATCGGTCCGCTGCCTTGAGTAGATCGACAGCAAGGGAAGTGGATACTTGCTTGTCGCCAGTAACCCTAATTACTTCTTTGGATTCCATTGGATAGAGTGGATAGGAGTAGGGTAAGTAGGCCGGATCCTCTTTTTACTGTTACTTTTTCTAGGAAGATTTTTTGAAAGTTACTTTGTAAACCGGTTCATAATTATTATTGTACTGGTCGGCGATTTGGATACTTTCTCCTTCCATCAGGGTACTAATAACCACATCGCTAAGCATCTCTTCCATTTCTTTAGTGCGCTCCTTAAGCTCTTCTAGTTTCTCATAGCGGCTGCCCATGTCTTCTTGGGCTTTGGTTTCGTGTTGCTTTTTTTGCTCTCGAAATTGAGTGAGTTGTTCGGTAATTTCTTGGTAAGTTTCGTCTTGGGAAAGCAGATCTCGATATTCTTTACGAATATCCTTCATTTCTTTTTTGACGACCTGGAGTTCATCGAAAATTGATTGGGGATCTTGCATTTTAGAGGGAGGGCCTTTTGAAATTGGCGCGTCTTGTTGGTTAAGTTCCTCGCCCTTTACGCGCTGTATTTTTAGTACAGCGCACCTTGATACTGGAACTTGCCTAGAAGTGCACTCAATTTTTAGAGGCCTAAAGTATTAGTTGAGATTTAAATTTACCAGAACAGTATAGCATAAATAATCTAGCTTGACCAAATTGGATTTTTGGTTTAATCTCAAAGGGAAATTCCGCCTTTAGCCGGATTTTTTGTCAATCATTAACAGAATCTATTAATATAATTCTATGGATCAAAAAGTAATTGCTTTTAATAAGCAAATTCGGGCTTCTAAGTCTCATCCTGAACTGCAAGTAGGGGATATTGTCCGAGTTCACAAGCGTATTAAAGAGGGCGAAAAGGAGCGAGTCCAGGTTTTCAAGGGTCTTATCATTGCTATCAAGGGGGGACAAAGTTCCTCACCAATGATTACTGTTCGTCGAGAGTCTCAAAAGATTGGAGTAGAAATGACCTTTCCTCTCTACTTAGAATCAATCGAAAAGGTGGAAGTATTGCGCCATAGTAAAGTAAGGCGACAAAAGCTTTATTATATGCGAGAACGTTCTGGCAAGGCTGCTAAAATGAAAGTGGTCAATCTCTCTGAAGAAGAAAAGAAAAAAATGGAGGAAATTTATGCCAATTCAGTTAAGGATGATAGTAAAAAGAAAGAGAAAACTAAAGAGGAAAGTCAAAAATAAGAGCATCCAGCCTAGTTTTAATATCCCCCGTATTTTAGTAAAAAAGAAGTGATTCTGATTTGAATAATAACGATGGGGCAAGGGGACGTGGTGGAATTGGTAGACACGCAAGCTTGAGGGGCTTGTCCTCATTGCGAGGGTGGGAGTTCAAATCTCCCCGTCCCCACTGGATTTACAAGCCTTTTTAGAAAAACAGCTTTCCCTAGCTGTTTTTTGTATCCGTTAGTTTTATTTGCCAGCTTGAGTTAATTAGTAATCCTTATTTAAATCTCCGAATGCAGGCTCGAGAAAAGTTTGTTCTAGGCAGTGGTGGCGCGGTAAAGGTGAGATGATCTTTTGATTTGATAAGAAGTTTTGGGCAGAACAAAGAGGGAGTGACCGGGAGCGAGAGTAATGGCTGGCTTCCCTGGCTGGGAGATAGTGGCGTTTTTTTGATGAAGATTAAGGAGAATCTCAAAGCCATCGGAAGTGTGAGTTTTTTCTGGGAAGGTGATGATATCGAGGGAGAAGTTGGCAGGAGGGGAGAATTTTTGGCCAAAAGAGGTAGTTTTACTAGTAATGGGATCGGAAGAAACTTCAAAAGAAGCGATTTTTAGGAGCTCTGGGATATCAATATGTTTGGGAGTAAGGCCGCTCCGGATTACATTGTCAGAATTAGTCATTAGCTCAATGCCAATGCCTTTTAGGTAGGCATGTAGAATACCGGCAGGCAAAAATAGCGCTTCTCCCGCGGAAAGTTCGATAAGATTAAGGAAGAGAGGGGCGAAAACTGCCAAGTCATTAGGGTAGAGTTGGTGGAGGTGCTGAACCCATTGTTCGGACTTATTTTTTGGCCTAATAGTCTTAATTTTTTCTGCTAAAAATTTAGGGTCAGTGGCAGCACGGAGCTGGAAGAATTTTTCCAAAAAACTTTTCAGAACAAAGTTTTGACCCTTTTCTTCTCCTTCGAGGGCGGTTAGTAGTTCCGAGGGAAGGATTTTTTGGCCTAGGGCCTTAATTTCTTGGGGCGGACGAAAGCCGTGAAGGGCGGTAAAACCATTTTTGACAGCCACGATTAGTTCTGGTTTAGCGCGGGGATCTTTGTAGGAACGCCGAGGATCATCCAGAGGGATTTGCTGTTGATTTTCTCTTTTAAAGCCTTGCTGAGCTTGAATTTTATTGGGGTGAACTTGAATAGAAAGGGGATCTTTAGCGGCAAGGATTTTTAGAAGAAAGGGGAGGTCCTTGTTTAAGGAGGTAAGCTTTGTTTGAAGGGCTTGATCTAGAGGAATCCAGCGGTTTTCCCAAAGAATTTCCGAGGGAGCTTTAGGGTGAGCGCCCATCCAAACTTCTGCCTGGGGTTTTCCATCGGGCATTTGACCAAAGACCTCGGGAATCAAGGTGGTGGACCCCCAATCGTAATTTAGGAGAGGGTTTTTCATTGGTAGTAGGCCGGAGGAGTCTCTCGTCATTGTTTTAGTAAGTTTCGTTGGCATGGAGTCAAAAGTATTAACCAGAACCAGAAAATTTTAAAATCCTAGTAAGAATGCGGGTCGATCGATTAAAAGCATCGATTTAAGTTGCAAAGAATTCTCTGATTCATCAGGAGAGGAATCTTGAGCGACTTGTTTAATGTCTTGGAAGTAGAGTAGCTGGCTTTCTTTATCGTAAATGATAGATTTTTCCGGAAAATTCCACTCCCCCTGGGTGGCGTCCATAATTATTGCTTGACCTCGTAGGTCCAAGCTAACTACCTTAACTTCTTGGCCAGTTGAAAAAAGGACATGTTCATAATTATCCAACCATTGAACATTATGAAGAGGAGTAGAGAAGCGAGTAAGGAAAAGTTTCTGGCCCTTTTCGCGGATTGGCTGTACTTCCCAGTCTCGTAGCATTAAAGTCCAAATCTCGTTATCAGTCCAGTAGAGAAGTTTTTTTCCATCGTTGCTGAATTGTATTCCTTTGACGCCGGAGGCAGTTTTTTCCATACTAATTTCCCCGGTTTCTTTTTCGTTATTAAATACAAATAAGTCTTCTTGGGAATTTAACAAGGCGATTCGATACTGATCATAGGTAATAATTTTAAGAAATCCAGAAGAAGGGGCTTCGATAGGAGTAGTGGTTATTTGTTCTTTAGAGCCAACATCATTCCTTTTAATTTCCCAGACAATGTTGTTGGGAAGCTGAGAGTAATAAATTCGATCTCCTGCGAAGTCAAAGCCACTTACTTCTTCTGCCAAGAGGATCTTTTCTTGGGGATTCTCGATGTTGAGGTAATAAAGTTGATGATCAGTGGTGAGGATTACTAATTCTTTATTCTCATCAAACATCCAGCGAGCCTGTTTAATTTCCAGAGGGCTTTTTTCAGGAGAGAGAGGCGTTTCTATTTCTGACTGAGAATCTGGTTCAGAGGCGATTTCGGATGAATCCCTTGGGGATTCAGGGGATGATTGAAGGGGAGAATTAGGCAATTCCAGTTGGCCTTGATTAAGAAGTTGACTGAGGCTAAGAAAGTCTCTTAATCCTTCGCGTTTGACTCTGGCTAATACGTATTCTCGAGTTTGGGTTTTGGGTTGCCAAAAGGGAATGAGAATGCGCTGGTTATCGCTGCTCCACTCAATATTTTCCTCTTTGTCAGGAGGGAGAAACTCCAATTCCTGAGTGGCATAAATTTCCCTCACGATGCGTTCTTGGGTATTCAAAAGAAAAACTTTACGAGTGTTTTCTTCTTCTGAAAGGAAAATTATCTCCCCTTCTTCTCGAGGAGAGACAAAGAAACTTTTCACATTTTCTGTGACATAAGATTTTAGCTCTTGTTCTGCTTTAGGGAAAAGAAGCACATTCCAGAATTCGGTAGAAATTCCTGAGTGAACAGAAATGGTTTTCTCCCAGGAGGTGTAACCTTCTTTTTCACAGCGAATGGTATATTTTCCGGGTCGAAGCCAATTAATGGTGTAAGCTCCATTGATTAGACTTAGAGAGCCCTTGTCTTGCTTTTTTCCATTGATGTAGATATTAATATCGCGAGGGAGGCTCTTGATGGTGACAGCGCCACTATGAACAAATACGCCACTAAGACGATCAAAGTGGTAGCCTCGGGCCATAAAGATTACCAAGGGGGCGGTGAGGAGAAATAGAGCCACAAAGAAGAGCATAAAAAGACGGCGTTGAAATAAAGTCATAATTGGTTTTAGTTAGTCGCTAGTTCTTAAAGTCTAAGGTGTCTGAATTTACCGGTGGAAAAACCGGGTGTTGTATAATAACCGGAGAGAGTACCCTAAGGAGGATATTCCAAAGAGTAATTGGAATAAATCGGAATGGTTAATTCGAGAAACTCTTAAGATTCATTATACCTGGATTGTTGACTTTTTTCCAGAAAGAAAATATTATGGATAGCAGGTGTTTTGTGAGTTGCTTTCTTATTGGTGCTTTGTCTTGATTTTCTATTTTTTATTTCTTTTATGTCAATATGCCAAAGAGAATTGGAGGATTCAAATTTAGGTTACGAGGCTGCATTTCCCAACCTTCTACTGATCACAGAGTGTAAGTAGGCTATCTAGAAGCTAGGTTATGCCAAGCAACTAGAAGATTTAGACAACTAGATTTAGATTTCGGGCCAGTAGCTCAATTGGTAGAGCGCCTCGTTTGCACCGAGGAGGTAGCGGGTTCAAATCCTGTCTGGTCCACTAAATTTGAGATGTTAGTTGTGGTTCGGAGGCGATTAGTGAGTCTCCGCCAAAGGCAGAGTGGAAGATCTTTTCTGTCTAGCCCATGGATTTTATGATCTGAATATAGGCAAAGTCAGTTACTTTTAAGGATGCTTAGCTCAGTTGGTTAGAGCGACTGGTTTACACCCAGTAGGTCGGGAGTTCGAATCTCTCAGCATCCACCATTCTTCGCTAAAGCTTCCAATGGCACAGCCTTGTGATTTTGTTTCGGGCGATTAGCTCAGATGGTTAGAGCGCTACACTGATAATGTAGAGGTCCCAGGTTCAACTCCTGGATCGCCCACCAAATGGAAGTTAGAAGTTAGAGGCTAACAGCTTTGCTCTGGTTTATTCATTGTTTGATAAATCTAACAACTTACAGCTTATGGAAAAAATCAAAAAGATCCCAGAGATTGGCGATCCATTAATTTCCAAGATAGCTAAGAATCTTGAGGGGGGGGCTAGAGAGAGTTTTTCTAATGGGGAAGGCAGCTATATAGGTGTTGAAACTCTGAAAGTTTTTGAGCATTTTGGTCTTAAGGAGGTAGAATTTCTAAATTTACCAGATAAAATTAAAGAAGAGATAATTAAAGCGACTAAGGGGAGCGTTACCACCTACGGAGTCCCTTTGAGAAATGTCCTGGAGGGAGAAGGGGCTTGGCCTGAGAATTTTAAGGTAGTGGCGAATAAGGATTTTTCAACGGTTTATTTTTTCACAGAAAATCCCGATAAAAAGCCTTATGGAAATATAGCATGTACAAGGTTTAGGAATTGGGGCGGTGGTTACAAGGCGGAGATCATGAACCATGATCTTATAACACTTGAATTAGTTAGCCAGTTGTGTTCACACGAAGCTCAAGTGCAGGTGTTCTCCGAGCAAAAAGGGAGTGGGGCGGGTACTGATTTTAAGATAGCTTAAATTTCAGGATTAAAATTGCAGAAGTAAAAACAGAGTAAAAACAGCCCAAAGAAGGCTGTTTTTTTGCGAAGATTAGTCCAAATCTTGTTTTTAGAGATCTGAAATTTGTGCCTCGGGAGAGAATCGAACTCTCATGAGAAAATCTCACACGATTTTGAGTCGTGCGCGTCTACCAATTCCGCCACCGAGGCGGGCGATTACTAGCTAATAATAACCAAGCAATTCGGAGATGTCAATCTAAGGCCTTCTCAGTTTTAAGGTTTTTTATTGGCCGGGTTAATTCTTCTTTTTGGCTTTCTCGATGTATTCTTCTGTTTTGAAATCTTTATCTCGTTTTTCTTTGAGATCGGTGGGTAAAATTAATTTAAAAGTGCTTCCCCTGCCTATTCCGGGAGAGGACACCTCAATTTCACCTTTGTGAGCCTTGGCTAGTTCTTGGCAAAAGTAGAGACCCAGACCAATCCCCTCGGTATAAACTGAATTGGTGTCTTTTCCACGCTGAAATTTTTCAAAAATATACTCCAATTCATCCTTTCTGATTCCCATTCCGGTATCTTTTACTCCTACTTCGAGGATTTTTTTGCGGCTATGGTATTCTACGAATACTGCTATCTGACCCTCTTTGGTGTATTTAATGGCATTATCAATTAAGTTAGAAATAACCTCTTCGATCTTGATTTTATCAAAATTAAAGGGAGGAATTTTTTTCTTGGGTCGGTGATAAATCAACTCGAGGTTTTTGCTTTGCGCCACTACCTTGAGAGTGGAGGTTAGTTTATCCAGTGATTTGAGGATGTCGTTTTGAGTGATGTCAAAAGAAATCCGACCAGATTCGATCCGAGAAATATTTAGCAGGTTTTCGATTAAGTCATTAAGCCGCTGGGAGGATAAGAAAGATTTTTCTAGGGCTTCTCGAACTCGCTTAGATATTTTGCCATAACTGCCTTCTAGCACTAAAGAAAGGAAGCCTTTAATAGAAGTCAAGGGAGTTCTTAATTGGTGAGAGGCAATCGAGAGAAAGTCGGTTTTAGCTTTGTCTAAAACTTGGAGTTGCTCGTAAGCCTTTTGGATTTTAGTGTTAGAGCTTTTGAGCTGAGTATTAGCTTCTTTTAATTCTGCGGTAGCCCGATCTACTTCTTGTTGAAGTTTTTTGTTAAAATCAATTGCTTCTTGATGAAGGAGAGCGTTTTCAATAGCGATGGCGGCTTGATTGCTCATGATCTCCAAAAATTCAATATCCTCTTGAGTATAAGCTCCTTGGTCAATTTTTTCTCCCAATAGAATACTTCCCACAATTCTTGCCTTCACTCGTAATAGGACAATTACCTTAGCTTGGTGATGATTCATGATGTCGATCAGTTCTTGGTCTTTCAATTCATCTCTTACTAACACGGGCACAGTATGGCTACTAAGAAATTGATAGAGAGGGTTGTTACTGTCCAGGGTGGCTTTGCGGGTGCTATTTTTTTCTCCAATGTAAATATCGAAATGGCGGCCATTTTTGGGTTGGGGAGCTTGCTCGAAGTTTCCACTGGCCAGAAAAATAATTCGAATATCTTGAGCTAATAGGATCTTTTCAAATTCTCGGATAATTACTCGGATGAGATTTTTGATCTTGATTACGCTATTGAAGCGCACGGAGAGATCCTTGATGATTTTTTGAGGATTTTGACCTTTGAAAAATATTTGATCAGAAAGCTTTTGAGAGTAGTGCAGTAGTCTTAGGAAGAGGAAGATGAACAAAATTCCGACAGGAATTCCGAAGAGAAAAGGGCCAAGCCCCTGTAGTCCTCCAAACAAGACAAATTTAATTGTTACTACTAAGTAATAGCAAACAAAGATAAAAATTAAGAGGATTAAATAAGTCAGTATTTTGCTGAAGATTACTCGAATTCCCAAGAGGCGATGACGAATAATGGCGTAAACAGTGAAAATTACCATGAATAGGGAGGCCACTTGTCCAAACCAGTTAAGAGAGAAGTAATTGATCCAGGGTAAGATTAAGTTAGTTACCATGGCCAAGCTTGATCCCAGGAAATACCCCCAAAATACATAGAGTATCTGGAGCCTTTCCACTCCATTTTTTCTAAGTATTTTTTTGAAGAGATTCCAGAGTCCTAGAAGGAAAAAGGTGGTAATGTATCCTATGTAAAGAGGGTAGAGTGCGTTCCAGTAGATCAGGTTTTCTTTTCCGAATTCTCCAACCTCAGCTCCTTTAATTACTAAGTCGGTTCCTAGTAAGAGGTATATAATGCCAGAGTTAATTATGGCAGTAGTAAAAGTTCTTGTTTTAGAAGGAAACTTCCCTTCGGGAAAGACGAAGGAAAATAAATAGAAAGAGCTGGCGGTGAGAGTGGCCAGGACATATAAGATCTCAGTTCTAAAGAAGATGTTATTGCTGTTTGCTGCTCGATAAAATATCATTCCCAAAGTCCATAGAACCACGCTGAGAATGACAAGAATATAGGAATATTTTACTCTCCGATTTCTTCCTTTCTTGTAAATAAGCAGTCCTAAGAAAGTAAAAACGGCAACAACAAGAAAGAGGAGGTTATTTTTCCAGTCAACAAAGAGGGGCATTTTGTTTTTGTAGTAGTGTTATTTTTTGCTAGTTATAATAGCCGGAGAATTCTCTGGATTGGTAGTATCGAAAATAGTGGCGCAGCAGGGTATACCTCCTTTATAAGCCCTGGGAAAGGAAGGGAAGGCTTTTCCTTCGGTGCCTACTATATGATAAAAATTGCCTCCCCGTTTTTTGATCTGGGAAATTTCTTTCTTAGAAGGTTCCGGGTAGACTTCATTAATAACTATTGTGCCTGGCCAAATTTCTGGTATGTATTCTTGAAGGGCACCTTTTTTGGTTACATTTAAAACAATTAAAGGAGTATTTTTTAATTTACGAGGCCATTCTCCTGTTCGTTGCTTTTTTTTAGGATCATAATCAATAGAATAAACCGAGTAATTTTTTGATTGAAGTTTTTCTTTTACTGTTTTTCCAATGAAACCCTTACTCCCTAAGACTACAATGGGAGTCTTAGGACTAATCGCTTCTTCGTGGATAATTTTTTTAGTGGCCTCTACTACTGCGGTTGCCGTGGATTCTGCGTCGGAGGAGCTTTCGTTGATTGACCTTTTCCTCATTATTCCTGGAATGATTCCGGCATAGGTCTTCTTTTCAGCGCCTATAATTTTTCTGAGGTTTTCAAACTTTTTTTCTATTTTTTTAAGGTGATAGGAACCTTTCTCGGCTAAGATTTCTTCTTCTGTAAGAGAAACTCCAAAAATCAATCCCCATTTTCTTTTTTGAGAAAAGATCCCCACTAATTTAGGTTGGCATTTCATTCTCTGGGCTTGCCAATCATAGACATAAGCCCGAGAATATTTTTGGGTAGCGGGATAAATCATGAATAGGGTAGTGATTTTTTCCTTGAATATTTTTTTATTAATAAATCCTAAACAGAAAAAGAATAATTTATTACTTAAGAAATTTATAACTAAAGAAGAAATAATTTTTCTCAAGTGATTTTTGAAAAATTTCTTTAATCCGACCGTCTTTTCCCTGGCGGAAAGATTCTTAGAATGGCTCATGTTTTTAAGAAAACCAGAAGGAGAATAACATTTCCAGAAATTCTCATCCAGCATAAATTTAAACTAAATTTTTAAGTTTGTCACTTAAATAGTCGACAAATCATAAAATACTAGCATAAAAATTTAATTCTGTCAACAAAATTGTGGACAGTTAGATTGACAGAGCTGGCAGAAGCGGGCAAAATGATTATTAGAACTTTTGCCAATTATACAACAATTGCAATATCAGCACCAGGCCGCGAAGTAAATCATCCAAAATCTAACCCAAGTCCTAGTCGGTAAATCATTTAAA
>CAYFUG010000012.1:0-46865 GCA_964346295.1 uncultured Bdellovibrionales bacterium | reverse complement strand
TTAGCAATTTCATCTTTTTTAATTTCTGGATTATTCAATTTCACAAGCATTTCCCAGTATCCCTTTTGAAATCCTTTTATATATTTTTTTTCTTGTGCACTTGATAAGTCATGCCGCATAGCAGAAATAATAGTGCCATCTTGTTCTTTGTATACTTTATTGTTTAATTCAAATTGTTCTTTTGTAATTCTACATTCTTCTACAAATTCTTCTCCCGAAGTTACTTTGTATCCAATTGGAAAAATAAAGTCTTCATCAAATTCTTGAAAATGTTTAATAACTGCCTTTAATTGCGTTGAACATTTGGGGATCATTTTAGAAACATCAGACCAAAAATCATATTCCATTTTTCGCCAAAATTCTGAACCATCAATATTGTATAAATGATTGTGTTCAATTTTTTTATTTTTTCCTCTTCCTGTAATCCAGCTTTTTTCAAAAAGATTATTGTATCCTTTTCTCATTATAGAGAGATACTTTTTATTTTCTGTATCTTGCAAAATTATACAAGAATTAGAAGACTCTTTATTAACATCCCAACCACCTGCAAGAGTAGAGTTCATAAAATTCAACTTCAATTTATTCTCCTTCGCATCATCCTGCGGTTTCTTCGTCAGATAATTTCTGAGCGCATCATACCACTTAAACCAATCAGGCGCACCATTTTTTGTTTCTAGTAAATTATCAAGTGCTGTTGTAAGCTGTGAATCAATATCTTTCCCTTTGGTTTTATTTGGTTTTACACGAAAATATTTAAGCATTCGGTTTATCGCCAAAGCATGATCCATCCATTCTTTGATTAATTTTTTGCTTTCTTCGGATTTGTATTCAAACAAAGCCACGACTTCTTCCGATTTTTGTAAATAATCTTTTGCATTTTGCTCAATATCCTCACAGAGCATTTGTATCAAGTTCCAGCTGGGAGACTTAGCTTCATCGATACTTTTTTCTTTTAAAATTGTTTCTCTAAAAAAATGCTTATTCCAATTTTCACCTTGCCCTAATTCATCAATGACCTCAAAAAGTCCCTGAAGTTCCACAACATCATGTATTTTCACCTCTCCACCTTCTTTTTTGGTATAAGTAGCGACAGTTTTATCCTTTTTTTCTTTGAGTTTATCAGTAACACTATGCCAATTTACAAAATATTTATTGGAAATGGTGTTAATTGCCGCTTTCGACCAGTAAATACCTTCCCAGTTCTCAATATTTCGAAGCCAGCTTGTAAGCCCAAAAATAGTTTTTATATCTTCTTCCGTTTTTTCTTTGTGATCCTTTTTGGAAAAAAATTTTTCTCCAGCTTTTTTGGCATCATTTAAAACTTGTTCTACAGAATATGGCTTTAAATAACCTTCTATATTTTCTTCTGACTGTTTTTTTGTATCATGAGTTATTTTGAAAAATAAAACATCTTTTTCACCACAACCAATCTGTTTATAGAGAGTTTTAAATTTGGGAATTTTTTTAAAGCCTTTCTCGTGACCTTGATTATAAAGATTAATAAGAAAATTTGCGTTTCCAATTTGAGCGTTATAATCCTCAATTTGTTGCTGAGAAAGACATTGAGTAAAGTATGAAATATCAAATAATTCTTTTGAAATTGGGTAGAGCTCTTTACCTTCTTTATCAACTAAATTTATATTTTTCTCTTTCAAAAAATCGTAGGCTTTTAAGTACTCTTCCTCTCTATTTTCGAAAAGTACAATATTATCACAAAACTTTGGAAGATTTTCATGCACAATACGAGTTGCTACAGCAGTAGAGGCTTCTTTTTCGGTGACATAATAGTTCTCTCGATTTTGATTAAACCCACTAAAATAGGTAAAAAATCCTTTGAATATATCTAAATCTTTCTGAATTTGCTCGTCTTCTTGATTTTCAGCTCGTATAACTTCCAGCACATCTTGAGATGAAAGCATTTTTGATCCTGTCGCTTCACTAGAACCTTTTTTCCATTTTAAGTTTGGATACCTTGCTTTTAATTTTTTTCCACCTTCCAAAAAAGTTTCACCTATTTTTGTTCTAAGATTATTTTCTTGAGCCTCTAAAATATTTTCGTTATCTTTTCTGCGTTGATAAGCTATAAAATATTCTCCAAAATCAATCTTCTTCGCTTTTTCTGATTCCAAACTTTCCGTAATAAACCATTCATGGATTTCATCAACTTTCGGCTTTAGTCTCTGATATGCATCTTCAATTCTTTGATCTTTCATGAAGGTACGCATTTCCGGATCATATTCCAGTTGAGTTTTCATATTTTCCAAAGTTTTTCCATAGGGTTTGAGTTCAAACCTTAGCGTCTTGGAAAGAGAATACAAATTAGTAAATGTCGAAAAATTTTTCTCAGGCGCTACTTTTTCCATTTTTTATGAAGATAAGTTGTTATTCCTTCTTTATTCTAATCAGTTCTCTCATTTTAAGCAACTTAAAAAATCTTAATTTAAAGATCATCTTCTTCAAGAAACTATCTGCGATTACTTTCGTTTGACTTTTCTCTCAAACTGATTAGAATAAGACTGATTAGCAGACTAAGGTCGGGAGTGCTAATTAGCTAATCCCTTTTCTTCTACTATTTAGTGTCTATTGTCTCATTACTTAGTCAGGATGATTAGCGGATTAGTCCTAATAGGCTTCCCTACTCTGTCTACTGAGAAGCAAGCTACTTAAACTTAATTCAGATTTGCTGAGCTATCCAGCTAAGCAAAGCTTAGTTGAGACCTTAAAGCTCAACCTAAATTTGAATTAAACCAGGGGCTGTTTCTCAAAAAATAACAAATTAACCGACAAAACAATGGCTAAACAAATCAAATTTGACGAAGAAGCCCGTCGAGAAATTATGGCGGGAATCGATCAGGTGGCCAACACTGTTAAAGTTACTCTGGGGCCGAAAGGCCGCAATGTGGTTTTAGACCGCGGATTTGGGGGTCCTACCATTACCAATGACGGCGTGACTATCGCCAAAGAAATCGAGCTAGAAGACAAGTACGAAAACATTGGCGCCGAAATGGTAAAAGAAGTCGCCAATAAAACCGCTGACAATGCCGGTGACGGAACCACTACCGCTTCTATTCTAACTCAAACTATCGCCCAAAAAGGAGCTCGGATGGTCTCTAAGGGGGTGAATGTAATTGATCTTAAGGATCATCTTTTGGCTCAGACTCGAAGCATCATTGAGGACCTCAAGAAAAGCGATGTTTCTCGAAAAGTAGAAGGAGCCGCTATTTCTCAAGTAGCTACTATTTCTGCTCAAGACAAGGCCGTAGGAGAAATTATTGCCAAGGTCATTGAAGAAGTGGGCAAAGACGGAGTTATCACCGTAGAAGAATCTCAGACTTTTGGCCTAGAGCACGAAGTGGTAAAAGGCATGAAGTTTGACAAAGGCTATATCTCTCCTTATATGGTGACCAACACCGAGAAAATGGAAGCCGAACTCAAAGATCCTTACATCCTGATTACTAACAAGAAAATTTCTTCCTTGAATGAAGTATTGCCACTTTTAGAAAAAATTGCCTCTAGCGGCAAAAAAGAATTGGTAATCATTGCCGAAGATGTAGAAGGAGAAGCTTTAGCCACTATGGTGGTTAACAAGCTCCGAGGCGTGCTAAATGTTTTAGCTCTTAAAGCCCCTGGCTTTGGCGACAACCAAAAAGCTTTAATGGAAGATATTGCTATTTTAACCGGAGGTGAAGTAGTAGCCGAGGAAAAAGGTATGAAGCTAGAAGAAAGTGACATTACCGTCTTGGGTCAAGCTACTAAAGTGGTTTCTACCAAAGATGACACTATGATCGTAGGCGGCAAAGGAGCTAAGCAAGAAGTAGAGGCTCGAGTGGCTCAAATCAAGGCTCAAATTGAACAAAGCGACAGTGACTTTGACAAGGATAAACTCAAAGAGCGCCTCGCTAAATTGAGTGGTGGAGTGGCAGTTATTCGAGTAGGCGCCGCTACCGAAGTGGAGCAAAAAGAAAAGCAACACCGGGTCGAAGATGCCGTGGAAGCCACTAAAGCCGCCATCGAAGAAGGTATTGTGCCCGGAGGAGGCGTGGCATTGCTCAACGAAGCCACCAAGCTTGCCGAGGTGCGTAAG
Source organism: uncultured Bdellovibrionales bacterium (assembly GCA_964346295.1). Taxonomy (GTDB): domain Bacteria; phylum Patescibacteriota; class Minisyncoccia; order Moranbacterales; family DUUL01; genus CAYFUG01. The sequence continues at coordinate 42,781 of CAYFUG010000012.1, read as the reverse complement.
CAAAAAGAAGGTAAAGCTTCTATAGAGGAGTTAGCCGCTTTAGATATCTTAATCGAGGCCTTGAGCGCTCCTGTTAAGCAAATTGCTACCAACGCCGGCCTTTCTCCTGATCTAGTGGTGAACAATATCTTGGACAACCAAAATGCCCTAGAAAAGAAAAAGACAGCCGATGGCAAAGTTGAACTGGTTTTGCGCAAGAAGGGTGAAGTTAACTTCAATATTGGCTACGATGCCGCTCGAGATGTTTACACCGACATGTATGAAGCGGGAATTATCGATCCTACTAAAGTAGTAGCTTCGGCTTTACGAAATAGCGCCTCTACCGCAGCCATGCTCTTGACTACCGAAGCCGCTATTACTGATATTCCTGAGAAGAAAGATGAATCTGCCGGAGCTGGAGCCCCCGGAATGGGTGGCATGGGCGGAATGGGCGGCGGCATGCCGATGATGTAAAGTTTTTTGATTAGATAGTAACTCTAACCAGAGCGCCCTTTTCGGGGCGCTTTTGGCTTGTTTTTTGTAATTATTACTTGCAACTAAAGCCTAGAAATGTTTAAATAAAGATAGCAAGCAGTTCTTTTTAGTTTTAATCCTTAAAATCAAACACTATGCAAATTCCCAAGCAGCTCCCCCAGTTCAACACCTTCTCCGGACTGCTAGCAGTTATCTCCCGGCAAGAAGCTCATTTTTATAGAGCTTACCAGGGTCAAATAGAGAAAATTAAGGAAGTTAAAACAGAGAATATTCGTTATTCGGATGACGAAGGAATGATGAGAGAATCGGGCGGTCCGGGTCAAGTTTATCGCTCTGGAGCGGTCAAAGAGATTAGCGACAAAGACCAAAAGAAATACTTGATGAGAGAGCTTAAAAAATACCTCCCCACCCTAAATAAAGATTACTCCTCTCAGGAGGGCCGATTGTACTTATTTGTTCCTAGCCACACTATTACTGAAGTCAAGGAGTTACTCCCGAAAAAGCTAAAGGAAATTTTAGATATGGATTTTGTGGGCAATTATCAAAATTATCACCCCACTGAATTGCTAGAAAAAATTAATCAAGAATTAGAGAAAAAAGTTTCCGAGGCGAAGAACAGCAACTAATTAAACGCAAGTAACTTTAGTCGGTAAAAAGACGAAGAATGACTATCGGACCCTGAGCCTAAAGGAAAGGAGTGGATGGTAGATGAGGGAACCGACGGGCTCTTCTCTGGCGAATATAAAGATTATAAAGCGGCTGGCTTTTATGCTTGCAAACATTCTACTATTCCCTTGTTTCACTTAGTAAAAGAAATTTAGATTCCTCAGACAACCCGGAAAGCCAATTTGCTCGACTTCCGATTGACTTTTTCCTCCGAGCTTGGCATACTAAAGTTTGAAATTCTAAGTTTATTAAATTTTAATTATGAAAGTAGCAGTAATCAAAACTGGCGGCAAGCAATACAAAGTTCAAGAAGGTGACTTGATTAAAGTAGAGAAACTCGACCTCGAAGAAAACGCAACTGTTAACTTTGAAGAAGTTCTTTTAGCAGGAGAGGAAGGCGAAGACCCTAAGGTTGGCGCTCCCTTAGTAGCAGGAGCTAAAGTAACCGGTAAAGTGGTTACGCAAGCTCGTTACCCCAAAATTACCATCATCAAACACAAAGCCAAAAAGCGCCAGCTAAAGAAGCAGGGCCACCGGCAACCCTTTACTCAAGTGAAAATTGAAAAGATTAATTTTTAATAAAACAATCTTTAAAACAAAAATATGCAAAGATTCTTCACTCTTATCGTGGTAATGGTAGTTTTTCTGTTAAGTGGACTGGCTTTTTGGGATGTAGTTCAGGCAGAACAAGAAAGCTTACTCTTGGAGTACTCTGTTTTAGCCCTTGGGATAGTTGTCTTGGGATATTTGGCCCTAGTTAATCTAACAAAGCCCCTCAAGAAGTCAGCTCAAAAAGACCAGAAAAAGGATCCTGAAGTCGAAAGCCAAGAGATTGAAAACTAAAAAACCTCCCTTGATTAGATTAGGGCACTTTGGTAAAAGCAAGTTATTAGTTACTGATAAATTTAGCAATCATCTAAAATCCAAAAATTGGATTAAACGGATTAGATTAAATTAGCCTAATTCTAGATTTGCTTTTGCCTCTAAGTTTTTCCAATTATCTTCCCAGGCAACCTTTTTCGGGTTGCTTTTTGGTCTAGTGCCTTTTAGATTAAGCTGCAATTGAGCTTGAAATTGGATAATTCGCTGATAAGCCGCCCTGGCAATCATTGCAGCATTATCTCCGCAAAAACGCAGCGCTGGCATTAGTATTTTTACTTGTGAAGCTTTCTCAGAAAAGATTTCTTGTAATCTGCCTCTTAGCCTTTCATTAGCTGCCACTCCCCCACTCAAAAGAAAGGTTTCCACTCTCTGCTCTTGTGCCGCTCGCAAGCTCTTAGCGGTTAAAACTTCTACTACCGCTTCCTCAAACGCCCAACAAATAACTGTCCTCCATCGGTTCAGTTCCACTTCATTTAACTCACGAACTTCTAATTTCTTCCAAAAATAACTCACGGCCGTCTTGAGTCCCGAAAAGGAAAAATCCAGGTTCCTTTTGTTAAGCATGGGACGAGGAAAAGTAAGTTCTTTCATTTCGGGTAAAATGGAAGCATCTTTTTTGGCAAGTAATTCTCGGAATTCCTGGGCCTGATTGGAAACAATCGGCCCGCCCGGATAACCCAAATCCAACATTTTTGCCACTTTGTCAAAAGCCTCTCCCGCTGCATCATCTTGAGTCTGGCCTAGAATTTGATACTGTAAATGCTCTTTCATTAAAATCAATTGAGTATGCCCCCCGGAGACCACCAATGCCACCACCGGAAATTGCAACCATTCTTTCTTTTTTATTTCAGACTGAGAAGAATTTGCCTTCGCTACTAGCCTCCTAGGTTCTTTAGAAGGGAGTAAATTAGCATAGAGATGGCCTTCGATGTGATGAACTCCTAGTAAAGGCCTTTTGAGAGTATAGCTCAAAGCTTTAGCAAAATTAACCCCCAAAACTAAGGCCGGAATCAAGCCTGGTCCTTGAGTAACGGCTAAATAGTCAATCTTACTAAGCTTTAAACTGGCCTGACTCAAGGCTTTTTGCAGCACCAGTGGCAAATTTTTGAGATGTTCCCGGGCCGCCAAATTAGGCACTACCCCGCCCCAAGGCGCATGCACTGCCCCTTGGGAAGAAACCACATTCGCCAAAATCCGAGGCTCCTCACCTCCCTCTAAAATCGCTATTGCCGTTTCATCGCAAGATGTTTCGATTGCTAAGATTTTCAAAACTACTTACTAAAAATTAACTTTTAAAAACTAAGGGCTCCGGGCTACCAGCTACAGACTAATTATGAATTCCGCTTCCATTCTGGCAAAGAGTTTCGTCAACTCGCCAACCATCATCAGTTTTAACTGATTGGGACTCTTTTATTTGGATACGATTCTAGGCGAATTCAGGGCTTCGCTTGAGACGCGCTGAAGGGTGCGGTAAAAGCGAACCGCAGAATCCAACAACGAAGCCAAATTTAAAAGTCCTCTCTACTTAATCCACAAGTCCGACAGGTTTTTCTCGTACCAGTGCTTGTTTTTACTAATATAGCGCCATTTTTTATGCCAACCGGACCAGTGCTCTCGCCATTTTTCATCTTTTCGGTAAACGCTTGCTAGAGGATAAACATCCGAAGAAAGCATCTGTAATTCATACATATTAATCCGGCTATCCTCTTGCTTCACCAAACTAGCGTTAGTAGTAAAAATGAAACGCTCTACTGGCAAAATTGTCAAAATGGCATACATCCAAAGCAAGGAAAAAACTAAAAATTTCACTACATCCTGATCTTCTCGACTAAGCAGTTGCTTAATTAACCATATAAACAACACCGCACAATAGATAACTACATAAGCAGCAAAAAATTTCTCATAACTTAGACCGTAATAAAAGACATACAAAAACATCTGCTTACCAGCCAGCAACAACAAAGCCAGAGAAGCGACAGTAAAGGCAGTGAGGATTTTTTGGGCGACAGAGTTGGTTTTGCGATAATAAAAAAAGAAAAAGAAAATATTAAGCAAAGATAAGAAAAATAGTTGCCAAAAACCTTTCTTGGTAATCGTCTCCACGCTTCTAAATTCTTCTGGTAAGGTGATCGCCCAAAGACTCTCTAGTTGCACCCACAAAAACAAAAGATAGAGCAGCAAAGTTCCTCCTACCACGATCCCGGCTATTACTGAATCCCGAGTTTTTTTAACGGGACTAATCGTCCACCACTTAATAGTGGAACCTTTCCCAGGAAGAGCGTAGAAGTAGGCCATTAAAGTGGGAATTAAAAACAAAAAGAAAATTACTCGCCAGAAAAGACCCTCCTGAAATAGATCTCCCAGCCAACTAAAGAAGGCAGCGATTCCTAAAAATTCCACTATCTCTTTTAAACGACTTCCGAAAGCCGGGTCTGCCGAAGAAAGCAAGGGAATCACCACTACAAAAGCTAGAAATAAGAAAATTACCACACCCAGCAAAATACTCCGTACTTTCTTAAAGGCTACTTTTTTCTTGAGAGGACTTAAAATCTCAAAGAATTGGCTAAAGCACCTCCCAATATCCCCCAAAAAAGAAATCCTCTCTACTATCAAGCGCAGGATTAATTCAAAATTCCACCTTCTAATAGAAGTCTTATCCGTTAAATCATAAGCAAAAAAGAGCGTCACGATAAGAGGTAGCACTAAGAAGAAGTTGATATTCTTAAGAAAGGGATTTTCAAAAAGAGCAAAGCTTAAAACTATCATTCCAGCTGGTACTAGCCAAAATAAAGTCTTCTTTTCCCGAGGATCTTTTTTGGTAAGGTGGAAAAACATTACTAATAACAAAATCGAGAAGATACTAAAATTCCACCCTAAGGCTTGAGTACCTTTACTCCAAAAACCCCAGAGAAATATCACCGCAAAAAAAGCCAGTGCCATTGACCAATACACTAGCGGAGTAACAGAATATTTTCTTTTACGACTTTTAGTTTCAATTTGCCCTCGAATCTTCTCCTCTACGGGGTGGGAGTCAGGGAAAAGTTGATGTTCTCTCGCCATTTTTTAAATTTAAGGCTTAAATCACACTATCCCTCCTAAGTATCTAAGCTACGCGACAATTATTTAAGTAAGTAGATCAATATTCTTGATGTTTTCTCAGCAACAACAGACGGACTCCTGCCGCAAGCATAGTCAAGCATAATATTTGCCCCATTGTCAATCCCAAAACTAGTAATCCCAGTTGCGGGTCCGGCCGCCGAAAAAACTCTATTCCAAAACGAATCGCCCCATAGCCAATCAAAAAGAAAGAGAGAAGTCGACCTCGGGCCCAAGTTTTATTTTTAGCCCATAAGAGAAACAAAAATAACAACAGTCCTTCTCCTAGAGCCTCGTAAAGTTGAGAAGGATGGCGCAAAAAATTTTCTGATTGAGAGAAATGCATTCCCCAAGGAACTTCGGTTGGCCTGCCGAAGAGCTCTCCGTTAATAAAGTTACCAATTCGAACCAAAAAGATTCCCAGAGGATAAAAAGGCACCGTCAGATCTGCCATTTGCCACCAACTCCTCTGATGCTTACGAGAAAATAGCCACCCTGCCAGCAAAATACCAATTAGTCCCCCGTGAAAAGAAAGCCCAGATATTCCCGTAAAATCCCCCTCTCGAAAGGGCCAGATAATCTCTAGGGGATGCTGAACGAAGTAACCAAAGTCATAAAAAGCTACATAACCTAACCGTGCCCCTAAAAATAAGCCGATAATTATCCAGGTCACCAGGCGTTCCAAAAACTCCTCCGATTTTTCATTTTTTACTAAAGCTCGAAACTGTCCTTCTTTTTTCAATCTCCTCAAGAGAAGCCAGAAAATTATCCCAAAAGAAACTAGGTACATTAAAGAATACCAGCGAACAGAAAAAAATCCGATTTCCAAAGCAATCGGATCAATTCTCAAGGGTAAATTTTGCCACCACTCCCAAGACATAGTTATAGATAATAAATATTTATTACTATCAACTTCTTGATTTTATTTTAGGCGAAAAAATCTGATACTTACACTAATTATCGACATGCTCTTTTAACTTTGATCATCATTAATCGCTAAGTCCTCTTCTCACTAAAAACTAGCCTAGGCTAGTAAATTTCAAACACCTGCTCTTCTTCTCGAATCAATTCATCCTCTGCTGAATAAACCTGCGCTACCGCCCGAAAAATGCCCTTTAGTTGCCAGCTAGCTCCTGGCCGGTGAAGTTCGAATTGGACAGCCGGTTGTTGCAATAAAGTCTCAACTTCTTCTTCTAAAATCGGCACTTCTGCCCCACTTTTCCCGTCCTCTAGGTAGTGCACTCGGAGGCTAACCCGGGAGTGATTTTGGCTTTGAAGCCCTACTTCAAAATAGACAGCTTCCACCTCTTCCCCAAAGTAATTTCTGGGATATGCTATTTGACCCTGACGATCAAGGGAGTTACTTATCAAAAAATACCGCCCTCTTTGATCCCCTCGATCCACTTCTCGCTGATTTCTACTTCCTAAAACAAGAGGGCCTTGCTGAGAGACAACCCGCGCTAAGGGATCTTCTGGTGACTGTAATTCCACCCAGGCAAAAGCAGAAATATAAAAAACTAGCGCTGCCGACAAAAACATAAAGGACATCCCTAGATATTTCTCGGTTTTGTGAAGATGGAAATCTTTTCTTTTCATTTATATTTTGGTTTAGTTTTAACTTTAGCCATCTAGATTCTAGTAGGTTCTATTTAAATTGTAAATTTTTAATGAAATGACTAAATCCAGCTACAAAATTCTCTCTTACTTACTTCCAAATCACCAAATAACTAACTAGACATACCTTCCGCCTCGCTCTTTTAACTCCTCAATCACTTTTTTGACCTCTTGCGAGCGAGATTTAGGGCAAACCAGCAAAGCATCATCAGTATCAATAATCACTAAATCATCCACCCCGATAGTGGCAATCAACTTATTGTCTTTGCCGTAGATTATACTCCCCGAAGTATCAATATTCAAGCGTTCTCCCCTCACCAAATTACGCCGCTCGTCAGTTTTGGTCATCAAATTCTCGTGCAAAGTATCCCAAGCCCCAATATCCTTCCAGTCAAAATCTCCTCGAATAATCAAAACATTCTCCGGATCCATTTGTTCAGTAATGGCATAATCAATAGAAATTTTATCCATCTCGCAATACAGCTTTTCCAGTTGACTGGCTAGTTTTTCTTCCTGTTGAGAACCCTTCTCTAGAATCGCTTTCATTTTTTCCAATTGAGCAAAAATCCCCGGTGCGTACTGCTGATAAGCCTCTAGGAATTTCTCGGGAGTCCACATGTAATAATTAGCATGCCAAAGATAATTCCCTTCTTCTAAATATCCTTGAGCAGTCTTATAATCCGGTTTTTCGGTGTGACCCAGGAACTGGTAAAACTGCACGCCTTCTTTTTCAAATTCTCGTTGCCCTACCTTAGTGTATCCTAGGGCCGTATTAGGCGAAGTAGGATGAACAGAAATATCCAACAATTTACCAGTCTCCAAGATTACTTTTTCCGCTTGGCGAATCGACTGCAAAAAATTATCAACCCGACCAATGTGATGATCAGAGGGGATAAAGGCCATCGGCTCAGTTGAATCCAAGAGACTCAGCTTAAGAGCTGCAAACCCCATCGCCGGTCCGGTGTCCCGTCGAGCCGGTTCCAAGATGATATTCTCTTCGGGAAAATCCTTTAAACTTGCTTTAACTTCCGGCAAAAGTTCTTTGGTGGTGGCGATAAAAATCTTCTCCTGAGAATAACTAGAAAACCGATCCAGGGTCTCTTCTAACATGGTTTTCTCGCTAATCAATTTACAAAACTGCTTGGGCTTGTCCTGTCGACTCATCGGCCACAATCGACTCCCACTGCCTCCCGCTAAAATTACAACTCGCATCTTAATATTAATTAACTTTTTATTTCAGTTCCTGTGAATAACTTAAGCGGTTCGCTTAAAATTCCAGTAGCTAACCCTTATTATTTACCAGAAGTTTTATTGCTGATCAGGAGTTAAAATCCCAACTCTACTCTTGTAATCGAAATCCTATTTGCGTCGCCAAGTAGACTGGGGACCAGCCCCTCTCCAGCAACAATGAGGGTTATTTTTGAAAATTTTATCAACCAAAAACCCCGGCTAGCCCAAGGAAAAGCAAGCCCAGGATTATGACAACAGAAGAAAGAACAGCTACTGCTATTAACGCACTCAGAAAAAAGACGCTTCTATAAATCTCAAAGAGAATTCCTTTTTCTGAAAATTCTAGTCTCCTTTTTTTATAAACAGTAATTGATCGAATAAAAAGAACTGTCAATATAGGAATAACAATAATAATTGCAAGAATTTTCTCTGGAGCGCTTTCTGCGCTACGGCTACTATCAAACAAAACTGTTGTTGAAAAAGAATAGGCTAGCCAGATAATAACTAGTGATTTAATTATCTCAAGATACATTTATCTTTTATTTTAATTTTTAATGAAGAAGCAAATAGGAGCTCACTGATCTATACTAAGGGATACGATGAACGAGCAGCGAAGATTTTCTTGTCCCTGCCATTTGCTACGAAAACGCCAAAATTTTCTAACCAAATAATCCCTTGATCTTCTCAATGATGGAGAAATTAATAAAATCATTATAGGCAATTAAGACCATTAAACCTAAAAGTAAAACAAAGCCAGTTAGGTGAATCAATCCCTCCAGTTTTTCATCTACCGGCTTACCCTTGATTTTTTCAATTCCCAAAAAAACTACTCGCCCCCCGTCTAGGGCTGGCAATGGCAAAAAATTAACGATTGCTAAGTTAACTGAAAGCAAGGCGGTAAATTGAAACAACACTGCCAAGCTCTGCATAATCTCTGCAATTTGACCTTCTTTCACTGAAGTTAAGAGACCTTGAGTGAAATAATTGATTACATAAATAATTCCTACCGGCCCCGCTACATCCTTAACAGCCGGCTTCACAGGTCGTTCTCCAAAAGTACGAGCTAATAAGTCTCCCAAAAATTCTAAAATCTTCCAGCCCACCAAGCCCGTAGTTTTAAAAGCTAATCCCAAAGATTCTAATGGTCCATAACGCTGGTAGAGGTTTTTGATTTCGATACCGGTTAATCCTTGGCCTTCGGGAGCCTCGGAACGAACGGCCACTTTCAATTCTTGGCGCTCATTAGACCGTAACACTTCAAATACCACTGCCTCTCCTTTGTGATTGCCTAGAATTTCTTGGATATGTCCAGGAGCGGTAATCGCGATCTCTTCTCCGGAATTTTCCCCGGCTTGCGGGGTAACGGCTAAAATCTGATCATCTTGCTGGAGTCCAGCCTCTGCCGCTGGACCTCCTGAAAGCACTTTATCTACTTTTAGCTGATAACCAGTGTCTTCTTGAAGCACCTTGGGAGCCCCTAGCATAAAAGCAATCCACAGCAGCAAAATAGCCAGCGCCACATTCATGGCTACTCCGGCAGATAGGATTTTAAAGCGGACCCAAACGCTCTTAGAAGCAAAGCTTTTAGGATCATCCTTGCCTTCCCCGTTTTCACCTTCGATTTTTACAAAACCTCCCAAAGGAATCAAGTTAATGGAGTAGATGGTTTCTTCGCGCTCCTTGACCTCTGCTTCAATTTTTTTACTGCCCCACACCCAGCGCCGCTTGCCTTTTTTGTCTTTGTAAGTACCAACAATTCTCGGCGGAAAACCAAAGCCAAACTCTTCTGCCATCACTCCATTGCGACGAGCAGTTATAAAATGGCCGGCTTCGTGCACCAATACCAAAGAACCAAAAATTAAGAGGACTATAATAAAAGTTAGCATAATTTGTTAATTTGTTTGTTTAGATTTTAATAGCAGCATAATTTAGCCCTATCCAAGTCTTCATTTATATAAAGAAATGAAAGCTTGGGCAGAGGAAAATTGACGCCACGACGAAACGAAACTATCGTCAATTTTCCATTACCAAAAATACCAAAAACGATTTGTTGCAGATAATAAATTGGGTTGCTTGCTTCTAGAGGAAATTAATCCACTTCTTTTATTTCAGGATCTCTATCAAGCAAGCCGTAGTCACCCCGGCCATAAGAAGTTCCGGCTTCCCTATTCGCTTTTTGTAGCCTTCTTTTTACTTCTTCTCCTTCGCCTTTTTTACAGAGTAAAACATCTGGAAAACCACTCTCTTGGTTATTAAGTGCAACAAGCCAATTCGCATCAATTTCGTCTGGATTTACCGGAATTGATTTTTTGCCCCCCTCCTTATCGCTATCAAGTTTACTGATTTGAAGATAGTCTATTTTATCCATAGTTATTTTTTTAATGTTAAATTATTAATGCTTCACCCTTAAGCCGTGCTCGACCAGAAAAAACCAGAAGGGTCCCCCGAGAAAATGTTGGAAAAACTTCTGCCTATTTCACATGGCTCAAATTAGGTCGTTTTTTATTTTCAAGCTAAAAGTTAAGAGAATTCTTCTCTGAGTCAGTTTCTTGCATACTGACAAACAAACATGCCGTCTCTATAGGGCAATTTGGTTATTATTGAGAATCCTGCCTCCATCAACTCTTTGGGTTCAAATCCCGGTTGAAAATTGAGTTTTCTTTCTTTTTCTTGTTCTTTTATTTCATCAATCCGCTCAAGAGATTCCTCTTCATCTAATCCCCAGTATCTTTGTCCCTTGCTGCAATTATTAATCGATAAAAATAACAAGCCCCCTGGCTTCATTACACTGGCTATATTGTTAAGAATCTTCATTCGCTTTTCATTGCTACTCATATCTGGCCCCCAGTCTGCAGAACTGAAGCTTGTCGCATTTTCATTTCCAAAAACCCCATAAGCCGTAACTAAGCCGAACTCACCCTTAAGATAACCATCAAAATCATCTTCGTCAATCGCCTTGTCTAAAACTTGGATAGCCTTATCTCCAGCCTCCTTAATTGAACCACAAAACGATAGTTTCTCCTGTTGCATACAAAACCAATCAGTGCCTCTAACTGGCGAATCTTTGCTATCATCTTCTTTGAGCAGTTCATAATATGAGCTTCTGGGTTGGATATTTTCTATAACCGCAAAACTAGGCTGTGAGTAATAAATATCCCTTTCTGTAGCTCCTATAGTTGGACCACCAATCTCAAGCAAGGGCAACCCTTCCGGAAATTCAACGCCCAAATGATCTAACAAGAAACGAAAGTATTTGACCATTGATGCTGAGCCTCGAGGAAATTCGATCTCTCCCTCTTTCTTACTTAGAGCTTCTGTTCCGCCTTTAGAATATTTTGGAAATGAGTAATCAAACTGATTTTCTCCTAACGCTATTTCAATAAAATCCCCTTTGTAAGCTTTGAGGTTTGGGAATATCATTTTTTCTTTCCCTCTTTCTTTCTCGTATCTAGGCGCTATAGATTTTTTAAGATCTTCCATTTTTATTTAATTATAAGACATTATTAAAACTTCTAAACTTTCATCACCTCTTCTTCCTTCTTCTTACTGATCTCCTCAATTTTTTGATTATACTCATCCACCACCTTTTGCAACTTGTCTTTTAACTGAAACTTCTCATCCTCCGAAATTTCTCCCGCTTTTTCTTGTTTTTGTAATTCTGACCACTGATCTTCTCGAGTTTTGCGCAAATTAATTCGGGCTTCTTCGGCTTCCTTGCCTACTAGTCTTGCTAACTCCTTACGACGCTCCTCCGTAAGAGCTGGCAAATTAATTCGAATAACATTGCCGTCATTGACGGGGTTAAACCCCAGATTAGAATCTCTAACAGCTTTTTCAATAGCCGCTAACTGATCCTTACTCCAGGGAGTGATTGCCAAACTCCGAGCATCACTAGCAGTAATAGATGCTACTTGCTGAATAGGAGTCGGCACTCCGTAATAGTCTACCGACAAATCCTCCACTAAGGCGGGAGTTGCTCGTCCAGTTCGAATGTTTTTCAGTTCTCCTTGGAATCTCTCCACAACTTGGTCTAATTTTTTTCTGAATTGAGGAAAATCACTCATACAAAAAATAGTTCATTAAAAATTAATCTGTCCGCAAAATACAAACAAACAAAATCAAAAAGGAAATAACTTCAGGCCTCCCCCTTCATCTAATTTATAGGTTCCTAAATAAATTTCTTGAGGGTTTTGGGGATTTATTTCTATCACCTTAATGATCCGATCAATGTTAAGGGAAATTGGCTTCCAGGTTTGCCCTCCATCGGTTGATTTATAAAATACATTTCGAGAAGCCAAATAAATAATTTGGTCATTTTGAGGATTAATTGCTAACCCTCGAGTGGCCAAATTATCCGGCTTCACTAAGGTGTTAAGTGTCTCCCAATTCATCCCTAGGTCATCACTACGACGAACTCCTTGATTATCACTAACATAAACCGCCTCCTTTTTGTAGGGATGAGCAATAATATTATAAACTTTATTACCGGTATTAAGGGCGGTAAAAGCATCCTTGCGGCCTTGGCTTCCTTGACTAGTAGAGTCACCTTGATCTTCAGCTTCCTTGGAATTACCGGAGGGAGCCGGAGCTTCTCCTCCACTTTCGGTTCGAAAAGAGCCCGAGGAAGCTGTAGCGAAGTAAACAATCTTAGAATCAACCGAGCTAATTTCAATTTTACTGATTCCGCTCTTGGCCCAGACTAAACTTTTCCAGGTCTCTCCTTGATTGATAGACTTGTACACCCCTCCTTCGGAGTCTCCAATGTAGAGAGTGCGAGGATTATTAGGATCCATGGCAAAACTCAAGACACTAGCTTGTCCAGTTTGATCAGTGAAAACCTCCTTCCAGTTACTACCGCCATCAGTACTCTTTAAAACTCTTCCTCCCACTTCCGGAATCCGAGCTAGGGCGTACATTTCCTGAGAATTCTGAGGATTAATAAAAATATCCGTAGCCCTAGTAAAGTTAGCTTGATTGCGATTCCAGTTATCTCCTCCGTTTTCTGTGCGCAATAAGCCCAAACCAGGGGTTCCAGCGTAAATAGTTTGGGGATCCTGAGGGTCTATCCTAAGATACAAAACATTAGCCTTATCCAATAAAAACTCTCCGTTTACTTTGGGTTTTTGTTCAAAAGTTAGTCCCCCATCACTAGATTTATAGACGCCACCCTGACTAAGTTGGTTGCTGTCTTCTCCTCCTCCTAAAAGAGAACAACCAGAGAATAGTACCGCTGTTCCCAACAGCAAAAATCCAATAATTTTTTGTTTTTTAATTAGCATAAAATTAATTAATCATTATTCGATTTTATCTTTCAAGTTTGCCTCCTTAAATACACTTTCTGGAGGCACCCACCAAGCAAATTTTGAGTCCGGATGAACATGCCTTACAAGTAAAATCCTCTCTTTATCAACAATTATCGCAGCCACTCAAATCCTCTGTTTCATGATATTTACTTTCTCTGGAAATTATAATTAAAGGACAAATGCCAATCCTCAAGGACCTTCAAAATTTAGGAAATTTTTAGACGCAAATGAGAATTGAAGCGAGCCGTACTGACTGGCACGGTGAACGAAACTCGGAATTCGCAACACCAAAATTTTCAAAATTTGGAAGTCTCTCTTCTAGTCCCACTTATCCTCCCACTCATCCGGCGGCCCCTCCGCTTTCATTTTCGCTACTTTATCCAAATTTTCTTGTGTATAACTACACCAAGGATTCGGCGTTTCGTCTGGATCCAAGCAGCACTGGGTATCTAGGTGACCGGGAGGATTTTGCAAACTCCATTTAGTAGCATCATCCCCGGCACATACATACTTATCCCCTACTTTTTTAGCACTAACAGGCTTTTTGGCGGTTGGCTTAGGCTTAGGCTTAGGAAGAAACTTAACCGTCTCTAGCATTTTTTCAAATTCGGGAATATCCCATCTAGTCTCTATTTCTCCGTCATAGCCGGGATAATTGTAACCATCTCGAGGGACTGGAACAAAATTATACAAATAGCCATTCCGATGAGCACTGAAAAAATAAGCTTCATCGTAGCATTTGTTTTCTTTAATGAGAACTTTTTTAGCAGAATAATCAGCCTGCCCAATAGTCACCTCCTCATTAATAGGAGGGCAATGTACTCCCTCTTTGGTCACAAACTCTTTCTCTGTTACTGGACTAGTATCTTCGACTTCAAAGTAAGCAAATGGATATACTAAAACATCTACTCCTGTTGTTTTACCATCCGGATCTTGACGAGTGAAAGAAAGTTTAAACTGATACTCCTCTCCTGGTATAAAGCGCTCTTCCACTTGAGGATCTTCCCAGTAATGAGGATACCGCATCTGAAATAAATAGCGAGTGTTTTTGTAAGTTTTCCATTTAGTAGTGTCCAAGTCAATTTCAAGGGCTCTATCTTGAGATTGGCCGGCGTCTTCTTTTTCTGGCAACAAGGAAAAATTCCTGGATAGTTCTTGGTAAGTTCCGGGCTCCGCCCCCTCCAAGGAATCAATTTGCGTTCTTAGTTGAGATTTTTCTCCTCCTAAAGCAACAGCGAAATAGGCCACCATACTAACAGAGATCAGCATTAGGCCTACTCCCAAATAGCCAGTAGTATACAGAAAAGGTTTGGTAGATTTCTTTTTAATTCCGGAGGGATCTTTTTGGGATTGACTGTTTTTTTTTCTAGTAACGGAAGTCTTCTTGACACTAGAAGTCTTTTTTTTAGAATCCCGGGAATTACTCTTTTGGATCTTTTTGGCCTTAGAAAAAGAAGTCTTCTTGCTGTTTCTGGGCTTCTTCTTGGTGATGCTTTTCTTTGCCATTAGAGGAATGTTATTAAAAGTGATGATTTGTGAAATTTATATCAGCAAGTGAAGTAACGGTTGCCACAAAGTTTGCTTTTAAATTAGGATCTTTGTGAAATAATGCCAGCTAACATAAATCTCAAGACTTGTCACCATAGTCTAAGCTAGAGCTTCTTTAATTTTCAAAATTTTCATAAGGAAGATTTATTTCCTAGAAAACCTATTAAAAATTAACAAAGAAAACAGCTAAAAGCAAGAGAGTTCTATAACGCTAAAAGTTCAAACTCAAGATCTTGAACTTGATCACCTTCCCAGCTAATTAAATTGTAGAATCCTCCATTAGACCGAGCTAATTCTTGATTTTCATGGGTAGCTAAATCCACCATTAAAACTTTGGCCTCCTCTCCAGAATCACTTTGATAGCTACTAGTGGCTCCATAAGCTAATTTAGAAGAGTCAGAAGAAAAGATCCCCCCTCCCAGGTGAGGAAACTTGCTATTCATTTCAAATTCATCCTGAATCTCTCCTCGTAATAAGTCTTCCACGATAATTCTCCTCCCTACTACATAAGCAAGCTTTTGTCCATTGGGAGAGATATCATTAATGTAGAGTCGGTCCTTGCTTCCAGGAAGAATAGTTTTTTGAGTTCTTAATTTAGTAGCGCTTCCGTCCGTCAAATTAATTCGATAAGCAGTGTGGAAAGTTTCATAACCAATTGTCCCTCGGCCCTCAGAAAGTAATCCTACATATAAATCAGTGGTTGTTTTACGAATAATCCTAGGATTACTAAAAGAGTCATCAATAAAAACTGACAAAGGCTGCTCTTTTCTTTTTACTTCCACTTTAGTCTTGGTAGTCAGACCACTTTTAATAAAAGTTTCCGAGGCTACAAACTCCTTTGCTACTTGCTCTTCTCGAGCTTGAGCGATTGCCTCTAGTTTGAGTTGCTTGTCTTTCAACAAAGAAGCCTTTTCCTTTTCTTTAGTAATAATCTGTTCACATTGAAGCTGCAATGACTTAAGACTATCTTCTTTTTTTTGCAGTAAAAGGCCCAATCCAGCCAAAGAAAACAAAATAACGGCCACGGTCAAGGCTACTAATCCTCTTTTCACCCGAACAGTGATCCCCGCTCGTTCCCAGTAATGGTTAATCTTTTTACTTAAAGACATAACAATAATGGTTGCCTTCCCAAAAACTAGCTTATCAACATCGCTCTTCGGAAGGCGCTTAAATAAATTTTTAAAATTAAATTAACTACTTCATGATTTCAAATAATACCCTAGCAATATTTTCCGTGGCAGTAGGGTAATAAAATTGAGAAACTAACTCCCCTAGATTTTCTCGAACTTTTTCGTTTTGAGTTAATTTTTCTAAATTGTAAAAAATTAAACCTTTCCTAAAGTTACCCTCCTCCAAGACCACCGCTCCTCCCTTTTTAGCAACTTCAAAGGCATTAATTCTCTGATGATCGTTAGCACTCTCCTTAATAGGCACTAAAATAGCCGGTTTGCGATGAGCCGCAATTTCGGAAATGGCCGTGGCTCCGCAACGAGAAACTACCACATCAGCCAATGCTAAAAGATTACCCGCTTCCCCTCCTTGATAAGAGGCTAAAGGATAGTAATCACTATAACCAATTTTGTAACCTTTTTTTTCAGCTACCTCCACTACAAAATGATAGTGCGCAGTTCCAGTTTGATGAACTAGCTGATAATTCTTTAATAATTCCTCTAAGTTAAAAAGAATTTCATTGTTGATAGCCTGAGCTCCTTGAGAACCACCCAGAATTAATACTACCGGCTTTACCTGCTTCTTCATTCCCAAGAGAGTTCTTCCCGCCTCTTCATTGCCCTGTAAAACTTCTTGTCGAACCGGAACACCGGTTTTAATCACCTTAGAAGCTGGAAAATGCATGGCAGCTCGTTCAAAGTTGATAGCAATCCGAGTGGCTAGAGATCCCAAGATACGGTTAGCTAAGCCAGGCACGGCGTCTGATTCGTGAACCAAGACAGGAATTCGATAAAAACGCGCTGCCAATACCACTGGGACTGAGGCAAAACCTCCTTTAGAAAAAACTACATCCGGCATAAAAAAGAGTAGCCGTCCTAAAGCTTGCAAAAATCCCCAGGGCAAAAGAAAAATGTCCAGAAAATAACTAAGAGAAAAATAGCGTCGCAATTTTCCGCTAGCTACTTTTTTACGAGGAATTTGGTATTCATCCATCACTTTTTGCTCCATGGGTCCATTGGGACCTAGAAACAAAAATTCAATCTCCGCCGTAGTGTTTGCTCGAATATACTGAGCCACCGCCGCCAAAGGATAGAGGTGTCCTCCAGTTCCCCCGCCAGTCAAAACTATTCTTTTGTTGGGATTTTTAGCCATTTAGTTTGATAAATTTTCTAAAGCGCCTTCTAGTAAAATAATAAAGGTGTCTAGCATAAATCTGACCTAATAACCAAGAATACCGGCGAGCGGCGAGTTAACCCTTCACCTTCTTCATTGTAATCGCTCCTACCGGGCAAACCTGGGCACAAATACCTTCTCCTTTGCAAAACTTATAATCAATTCGGGCCTTTTTATTTCCACTGGAAGCCTTAATTTCAATCGCCGCTTCTGGACAAAACCGGACACACTTGCCACAACCAATGCACTTATCCTTGTCGATCACCGGAATTTGATCCCGCCATTCTCCTGTTAGCGGATAATTTTCCGGATTATTTTCAATCACCGCCCCCGGCTCCGACCCCTTCTTAGGCACCTTCCGGTGATCTTTATCTTTAAATGATTGCTTTTGCATAGCACATTAGATTTAAATCAGAGATGGACTCAATACTCAAAATTCTTCACGATTTCCATTGCCCTGTCCAAGTTTTTATTAATTTCCTCAACTCCACCACTTTGGATTAACTCAATTCGTTCCTCAATCGCTGAATCTTTTGGCTTACAACTCTCCTCATAATCAAACTTCTTAAAATCACTTAAACTACCCAAATAAAATGTCGCATACTTCAATTCGGATTCTTCTGGAAAAACAAAAACTAAATAAGAAGCAACATTTGAATCACATTCATAATCGCTAAAGCCAATGATTTGATAGGTGTCCTCTCCTCTCCTTATGACTCTTTCGCTATCAGAATGATTTAAAACATGATGAACTGGCTCCTTGGCATCAGAAGAAAGTTCGATAGTATCATAGGCTTCATGAGAGTCGAAGCCCTCAGCATCCTTTTTTTTATAATTATAATCCTTAGTAACCAACACAAAGGCAGATACCCTTTCTCTGTTCTTGGCATTATCATAAATGATGATGCTTTTCCCTTCATAGTCCATTCTTTCTTTTTCATCTAAAAATGCATTCTCCTCCACATATTCAGTTCCTTCTGGCATTATAAAACTCAAATCCACTAATTTTGACTTGAAAACTCTATTACT
This sequence comes from uncultured Bdellovibrionales bacterium, assembly GCA_964346295.1. Lineage (GTDB taxonomy): Bacteria > Patescibacteriota > Minisyncoccia > Moranbacterales > DUUL01 > CAYFUG01. The sequence continues at coordinate 24,596 of CAYFUG010000012.1, read as the reverse complement.
CTTAGCTTTGCCAGACTCCCCTCCTGTCATTTCATCCTCCTTCGCTATACCAAAGTCTTCGATTTCATTGTCAGCAGTTTCATTTTTTTTAGAGGAATCATTCCAGCAACCACTAAAACCTATAAACACAAACAAAAATAAGATCACAAGAAATATTTTTCTCATACTATACTAAAATTAATGTTTAACAAAAAAAGAGGTGAGAGACTTCCAAACTTTAGGAAATTTTTAGGCGCAAACGAGACTTGCTTGGTATAGAGCCGTACTGGATTGGTACTGTGAGCGATAAACACAAATCACAACACCAAAATTTTCAAAATTTGGAAGCCCTAAACCCCGTAAGCCTCTCTAATTGCCTTCAAATTCTTCTCTGTCTTCTCCTTCCCCAATTTTCCTTCGTACTTTCTACGAAAAATCTCTACCACATTCTTCACTTTAATAACTTCACTAACAAAACAAAACTTGCCTAAAATCACTGTATTAGGTCGATTTTCTCCAATAATTTGCTGAGAAATTCCGCTGGCATCCACCGGAGAAGCCTTGCCTTGATTTTTTAATTTTTGAGCAAGCTGAGAACGAGTTTTCCTGGAATTAACAATCACTGGCTCCTGATGACTCAAGTCCTTGGCCACTGGCACCACATCTAAGATCGTTTCGTCTAAAACCAGCACACAATCAGGCGTGACAATTGGCTGATGAGTGCGGATAGAACTCTCGGAAATCCTCACATAAGAACGCATCGGAGCCCCACTTCTTTCTGGTCCAAATTCTGGAAAAGCTTGCACTTTCTTCCCTTCCAAGAGAGCGGCTTGGGCTAAGATTTCAGCAGTAGTTTTAGCTCCCTGCCCACCTCGCCCGTGGATAACAATTTCGTACTCTTTTTTTGCCCGCATAAAAATAGTTAAATTTTCAAATTGTCCTTATTAGAAACAAAATCCAGCTCACCGAGAAAGAAATACTAAGAAATGAACTTTTACCATAATAGCACAAATTTAAAAAATACCAAACCACCTCTGGGTGCCTGCTTTGAGGAAACAAAAACTGCCCGTGAGAAACGGGCAGTTTTTTACGAAACAACACCTCTTGAAATCACCTTTTATTCTTGATCAGTGGAAGATTCTTCGATTTGCTCTTCTTGATTAGTTTCACCTTCTTGCTCCTGAGTACTTTCCTGAGCAGCTCCTTGCTCTTCTCCAGTTTCAGCTAATTGTTCTTGAATCAAGCTTCTAATTTGATTAGCAGTAGCCACTCCACTTACAAACTCATCATTCACAAAAGTAGCCGGAGTACCGGAAACACCGAAGTCTCTGCCTAATTGAATATCACTGGCGATTCTCTCCGCAAACTTGTCGCTTTCTAAGCATTGATCCAATTGGTTAGTGTCCAAATCTATTGATCTTCCATAGCCTAAGAAGATGTTTCTCCGAGCCTCTTCGGTTTCTACTTCCCCCCACTCTTCTTGGTTTCCGTAAAGAATGTCAGCCATCTCCCAGAATTGACTTTGATCTCCCGCGCAATGAGCCAAGGTAGCGGCTGCTTGAGCGTGCGCGTGGAAACTTAATGGAAAATCCTTGTAAGTTAAAGCCACTTGGCCATCAAATTCTCTGGCTACGCTAGTTATTTCGTTATAATAGCGGCTACAAAAGGGGCATTGAAAGTCAGAAAAAACTACGATTTTTACTTCCGCGTTTCGGTTTCCAATTACCGGATCTTCTTCATTAATAGCAGGAGTTTCTACATATTTCCCGGGAGGAATTCCCATTTGAGTAGTATCCAGAACAAAAGAACCCTCTCTTTCTCGGAAAATTTGTCGGGCCTCTCGATAAGAATCAACCTCTTCTACTTCGGAACCAAATATGAAAGCCGGGACGGTTTTGACGTTATACTTCTCTATCAATTGTTGGCCTTCTTCACTTTCCATGTCTACCCGCTGAGCAACCATGGTTGGGAAAAACTTCTTGAGCCAAGTTAAGACATTGGTCGGTTCTAAATTTTGACACTCAGTGACAGTGAGATCAGTCGGATCATTTTCCTGATCCTCGTCTTGGCAAGCCGCTAATTTTTCTTCAGAGGCTGTTACAACTTGCACTTCAACTCGCGGATCTTCAAAGGCCACCCAAGTTTTATCACCTAAAACAAAAAGTTCGCTATCGTTTAAAGCTCGCCTAGAATAGCCATTTCCAGCAAAAAATTGAGCGATATCAATAAAAAGACTTCCCACGGCAACTCCCGCCAAGATAATGATCCAGGCTACTAATTTCTTGGTGATCCTTTGATGGTCCTTTATGTCAATCTGGCCTTCTTCCTGTTCTTCTTGCTGATCAACGGCCTCTTGACCTTTTACTTCTTCTCCCCCTTCTTGATCCCCCCGGATGTTTTTGTCCTCCATAAATTTTTAGATTTTGTTATCTTTAATTTAATTAGTTGATAAAATATTAAAATCACTCTCGCAACCTCAAAGGACCTGCCTGATGGCTATCGATCCTCTTTTTTTGATTTTATTCTTGGCCCTGATTTTCTTGAGCACCCTCTTGTTGTTCAGGTATGATAACTTCGCCAGCGTTCTCCTCGCCATCATCCTCGAGCTCCTCCCCTTCCTCTTCCGCAGGCTCCTCAGGGCTAAGATCAAAATCACTCTGATTCTCTACCAAGCGATAATCATCAAATCCCATGGTAATGTAATTAGCCGACACAACCTTGAGGAACACTCCCAGAACGACCCCCAGAACTAATAAGCCTATGAGACCAGTGTAGTTAGTCTCAGCTCGAGCTTCCTTTTCAGCTTCTTCTCCCCCAAACTCGCTAGATGCTTTTTCTTCGTTTTTCATAGCAACTACTTTTAATATTTAACTAAAACCGTGCGGGAATAACTCCCTTTAAAAGCGACCATAACACAACCAAATAATAATTTCAAATCCTTTTCTTTCGAAGGGTTAATCCCCGATCCAAGCAAAAAGTGAACAGTTTGATAAATTCAAAGAAGTATGCCAAACTTTATTCCACTACTAAATTTTTCAAAAATAAATCAAGCATGTGCGATAAATAATAATGTAAATACTTATTCTAAGGACTGCTTTAGAAATCCAACTTCTCCTATCTTCCGCTGTATAGCGCTCCGCTTTCAACACCCGAATTCCACCTAGATTATCAAAGTCTATGATTAAACTTATTTAGGATAATACTCCTTCTTGAAAGTCTCGTAGTATTACAGGGATTATCTAAATAGGAGAGTATAATTTCTAAATTTCATTGGGAAAACAATTTTAAAACAAGCTCCTAAAAACTTCAATATGCCTACTCTTCAACCACAAAACAAAAAAATCGATAAGTCAGTAAGTCAGGTTCCTAGATTCACTCACTTACACGCCCACACTCATTATAGCCTTTTAGACGGCCTAGGGAAAATCGACGATATTTTAGATAAAGTCCAAGAATTAGGGATGGACTCTATTGCCATTACCGATCACGGAGTAATGTACGGTGTACCTGAATTTTACGAAAAAGCCACTGCTCGCGGGATCAAGCCAATTATCGGCTGTGAATTTTATTTAGCTCCCAACGGCCTAGAGAAAAAGCGTCCTAGACTCGATGAAAGTCGCTACCACTTGATCTTACTAGCTAAAAATAACACGGGCTATCGCAATCTGATGAAGCTGGCTACTATCGCTCACCTAGAGGGCTACTATTACAAGCCCAGAATTGATATGGAAGTCCTCGAGAAACACTCCGAGGGCTTGATTGGTTGCACTTCTTGTGTCCAAGGGGAAATTCCTCAGTTGATTTTGAATTCGGGATTAGAAACTGCCGGAAAAAAAGCTCGGGAGTACCAAGCCATCTTTGAAAAAAACAGCTTCTATTTAGAAATGCAGCATTTACCTAATTTTTCAGAACAAGAAAAAGTTAACCAAGGACTAATGGAAATTTCTCAAAAAGCAGGAATTCCCTTGGTGGCTACAGCCGATATTCACTATGTTTCCCCTGGAGACGCTTCGGTGCAAGATATTCTGGTTTGTATTCAAACTAATAAAAAATTGGACGATACCAATCGACTCAGCATGACTGAACACGCCCTTCATCTAAAATCACCCCAGGAAATGTGGGATAATTTTCAGCACATCCCAGAGGCCTTAGAGAATACTCAGAAAATTGCCGATCGCTGCAATGTTACTATTAAGTTTGGAGAAACTATTCTCCCTTATTTTAAGGTCCCCAAAGAAGAAACTGACGACTCTTACCTAAGAAAACTTTGCAAAAAAGGCCTCCAGGAGCGCTATCCTGATTCTCGAGAAATAACTTCCACTCATCAAGAGCGCCTAGACTATGAATTAGGAATTATCTCCAAAATGGGATTCTCTTCCTACTTTTTGATTGTTCAAGATTTCATGAATTGGGCTAAAGAACAAAAAATTGTAGTAGGTCCCGGTCGAGGAAGCGCGGCCGGAAGCTTTGTTTCTTATTTAACCGGAATAACCAATCTTGATCCTATCAAATACAACTTAATGTTTGAGCGCTTCTTAAACCCCGATCGAATTTCTATGCCTGATGTGGATGCCGACTTCGCTGATCATCGCCGAGACGAGGTGCTACAATATTGTCGAGAAAAATACGGCTCTGATCAAGTAGCTCAAATCATCACCTTTGGGACCATGGCCGCCCGAGCTGCCATTCGAGATGCCGGAAGAGTACTAGGAGTAGAATACGCCTATTGCGATAAATTAGCCAAGATGGTCCCCATGTTTCATTCCTTATCTGAAGCCCTAGAGGGAACCAAAGAATTAAAAGATGAGTATGACAATAACACTAACGCCAAACGAATAATTGATGCTGCCTTACGACTAGAGGGGATCGCTCGGCACGCCTCAGTACACGCTTGCGGAGTAGTAATAACTAAAGAGCCAGTAGTTAACTACTCTCCTTTGCAATTAATGAGTCGCAAGAAGGGGGAGCAGCCAGCTGTGGTCACTCAATACGCCGCTTCTTCTAAATCTTCCTACGTAGAAAAAATTGGGCTTTTAAAGATGGACTTTCTGGGATTGCGAAATTTAACCATCCTAGAAAATGCTCTTAAGATCATAGAAAAGACCACCGGAGAAGAGATTGACATCGAAAAAATTCCCCTGGATGACGAAGTGACCTACCAACTGCTGAAAAGAGGTGAGACTACTGGTATTTTTCAATTAGAGTCCGCGGGTATGAAACGCTACCTTAAGCAGCTTAAGCCCACGGTGTTTGAAGATATTATTGCCATGGTAGCCCTCTATCGGCCAGGTCCCATGGAGTGGATTCCTGATTTTATTGCCGGAAAACACGGGGAAAAAAAGGTTACCTACCTTCATCCTAAGCTAGAACCAATTCTCAATAACACTTATGGCGTTGCTGTCTACCAAGAACAGGTGATGGAAATTGCCAAGGAAATTGCCCTCTTTAGCGGAGGAGAAGCAGACAACCTCCGAAAAGTAATGGGTAAAAAAATCATAGAAAAAATTGCAGGAGAGAAAAAGAAATTCATTGAAGGAGCTGTCAAAAATGGACTGACCAAAGACTTGGCCGAAAAAATATTTGCCTTCATTGAGCCCTTTGCTGGTTACGGATTTAATCGTTCTCATGCTGCTTGTTATGCCTTGATCGGCTATCAAACCGCCTACCTTAAAGCTCACTATCCTACTCAATTCATGGCTGCTCTGATGAATTCCGACAAGAATGATACTGATCGAATTGCTATTGAGATTGAAGAAGCCCGAGAAATAAATATCGAGGTACTTCCGCCTAGCGTCAATGAAAGCTTCAAAGATTTCGCGGTAGTAAATTCTCAGCAAGATCAAACCGAAGAATCCAACAAATCCCAAGCTGAAAAACTGTCTCAAGGAGAATTCTTAGGAAGTATCCGCTTTGGACTGGAAGCTATTAAGGGAGTAGGGGCGCATGTTGCTCAAGAATTAATTCGTGAACGAGAGAAAAATGGTCTTTTTAAAGACATTGTTGACTTAATAGAAAGAGTCCAAGATAAGGACCTCAACAAAAAATCTCTAGAAGCGCTAGCGATGTCAGGCGCCCTAGATTCTTTAATAGAGCGCAATAATCTCTTAAAGAACATAGAAACGATCCTGCACTACGCTAAAGAGTTTCAAAAAAATGCCACTTCTGGTCAATCCTCCCTATTCTCCTTGGGTGGAGAGGACACTAACCAAAAACTAACTACTCCCAAGATAAGCCTAGTGGAAACCAATCCCGCTCCCAAAAACCAACGACTTCGCTGGGAGAAAGCTCTTTTGGGACTTTATATTTCAGATCACCCCCTAAGAGGTTACCAAGATTACTTTACTGCCAAATCTACTCCTATCTCTAAATTAAATAAACACCATATTAATCAAAATATCACCGTAGGGGGGATCATTGAAAAGGTTCAAAAAATAAACACTCGAAAGGGACAAACTATGTTATTTGCAACCTTAGAGGACGGCCTCGGAAAATTGGAATTACTGATTTTCCCTAAAGTTCTAGAAAGGAATCCGGAGATTTGGGAATCAGAGAATATTATTTTAGCCAAAGGAAAGCTATCCAATAAAGATGAGGAGTTAAAGTTGCTTTGTGAAGAAGGTCTCCTGGTGGACGAAGAAGAATTGAAAAAATACCAATCCCACCCTCAAGGAAGTGCCTTTAAAAATAGCAGTAAAAATGGGGGGGCAAAATCCTTGGATTCCAAAAAGTTAGTCATCCAACTTGATCCTGAAATTACCTCGGAGCAGCTCTCAAAGCTCCATCAAATACTCTCCGAATCCCCTAGCGGAGATTGCCTGGTAACCATGGTCACTCCAGGAGAAAATCAAACTCTTTACACTCCCCTCAAGATTTCCCCTCAAAAAAGCACTCTTGAAGAAGCTCGAGCAATTGTAGGCGAAGATAATCTTACTCTAAGGTAGACCCCACCAGACCTCCTGGTTTTAAGTTGGATTTTTATCTCAGAAAAAACAAAACGCCTTTAGCGTAAAACTAAAGGCGTTTTTGGTGGGGGCGACTAGAGGGAATTGAACCCTCATATCCAGTGCCACAAACTGGTGTTCTACCATTGAACTATAGCCGCCATGTAAACTTTAACTGGGAACTAGCATGGGAAGGAGCCTGAGAGAGACAAGTAAGAGAATGGTCTCTGGGAGTCAAAATATCCTAGATTCAAACTTAAAATAAGACTCTTGAAAGCCTAGTAAAAGTTACCACAAAAAAAGAAAGCTTTCAAGGGTGCATCTTCTTTTATCTCAATCCAACTTAGTCAACTCTGGGCGGAAAGCTCTTAATTTGATTACCAGGATTATTATTAGGAAGAGGAGCCTCTAGCTCAAAGCAATGACGGCCTGCTGAGTGCTTCCACTTTTCACTCTCTTCCGAGGAGTAGTAATAGCGATTCTGAAAATAATCCTCGTCGGTGGGAAGATTAAAAGAAGCACATAACTCGTAGTTTTCATTGCCTAGCCGCTTATATTCTACTTTGGGAGTAATTTTAACTTCTTGATCACTGATAAAAGGCAAGCGACCATGTTTTTGATAAAAATTATCGATCTCTCTTTGTTCTTGTTGAATCTGAGAAACCAATTTTTGATCAGCCCTCTTTTCTCTTACTACCTGAGGAGAGTCAGAAACTCTACTCCCCCAAAAGAAGATCGCTAGCGCCATAACCAAAGACCCCCCCCACCAAAGATAAAACCACCTCGTTTTCTCTCGAGTGCGACGAGCTTCCCAAAATTGATAACCAGAAAAAAACAATATGACTAACCAAAAAACTAGTTGACGGCCTAAGGAGCGACCTACCAAGCGAGCATCAAAATAACCAAATACTAAGCTAATGGAAGCCCCAATAAGGATAATCACTAAAACCACCAGAGCCAGATAGAGCAAAACCTTCCTCACCCAAGAACTTAAAGCTATTTCTTTTTTGACAATTTTCCACTGAATCAACCAATCCAGAAAATAAAAAATGGGGATGGCGATCGCTAAAAAAGCTAGCGCCCAACTAAGTTCAGTCTGATCAAAAAAATCCTCCCGAGAAATATCCTGCTGGGGGCCCAAATCCATCTGACGATTAACTATCTCCGAACCTGCTTGAATCATTCCAAAAAGTAAAAAACTCAGAGAAATAAACAAAGTCAAGTAAAGAAACAAATGGAAAGCCGGATTCTTTTTCTCCGAAACAACCCGCCAAAATTTGCTGCGGGATTCGCTTGACTTCAACTCCTCAGAGCTAGCAAGGTTTTTGGGGAGTGATTTTTTATTGGCAGTATCTTCCGTTTCTTTTTTATAGGGAAAGCCCTCTTTCTGATCTAAAGAAGAGGGGGCTTCCTCTCCTAGAAACAAGTGCTCTGTTTTTTCGGTAGTGATTTTTACCGACCTGGCTTGGGAGTCTTCTTCAGAGGAAATTTTTTTTCTAGGTTTGATATCCATAATTTTATTGTAAAATTAACTAGCAAATAAATTCAACTCTCCTAATTCATTCTCAATAATTATCGAGATAAATCTCCCTCAAAACTGTTTAAATTAGAAAAGTTAGCTGCTTTTTCTGCTCTTTTCTAATCACTAATACTAAAAATTTTGGATTTATCAATAATTAAGAAAATCAGTGTTAACCCACTAAGAAAAACTGCGGAACTTGCCATCCAAAAAGATTCTTCTTGAAAAAGAAATCCTGGCAATAAAACTAAATTCAATCCCATCCAAGCCACTCCCGCCCACCAAATCTGTTTATTTCTACGACTAATTCCCTCCACCAAAAACAGAAAAACTAAACTTCCTAAGAAAAGCGACCCGCTCGCTAAAAAATTCTCTCCATAGACAATCGCCAAAAGCACTTGTAGCCAAAAATTTAGCAACAGTAAACCCTGCAGAAAGGATGTTTTTTGAAGTTCTTGTTTAATTTTCAAAATTTAAAACTTACTAAAATAATAATCTGGACTCATTCTAATCAAAATATTCCTTTTTGCCAAGCAGATCAACTGTCGACCAGCCATCAAAAAGTGCCCGAGAGGGGACGCTTTTTGAACCGGAAAAACCTTTTCTAGCCCAACTATATTAAAATCACTTCTAATGGATTAGAGTTCTTCTATCATTTTCACCAAGAGCCTAACAGGAGCTCCGGCTGCCCCTTTAGCTAAAAATTCTCCTTCTACGCTGATCATTCTTGGGGCAATATCCAGGTGAATCCAGGGATATTTTTTAGCGAATTGCCACAGAAAAGCTGCCGCTGTATTAGATCCGCCCCAGCGCTGAAACTTCCCCGTATTACTCAGATCAGCAAAGACTCCCTTAACTTCTTCGGCATACTCCTCCCAAAGCGGCATGGGCCAAACATAATCACCGCTCTGTTCTCCCCACTCCTGAACTCGAGAATGATATTTCTGGCCATCAGAAGCAAACAAAGCCGTTGCTCGATAACCAAAAGTTACCATGGCAGCCCCCGTTAAAGTGGCCACATCAACCACTAAGCTAGGATTATAACGCTCTGCGTAAGTTAAGGCATCTGCTAAAATAATTCGACCCTCCGCATCAGTGTTGCCTATTTCCACAGTTCTCCCGTTAAGCATTTTGATTATATCTCCGGGACGATAACTAGTTCCGGAGGCCATATTTTCTACTGCCGGAATTAAAGCTACAACATTACGCTGAATGCCCAACTTTTCTATCGCTGCTAAAGCCCCTAATACTGCGGCCCCTCCTGACATATCCATATGCATCCCTCCCATTCCCTCAGAAGGCTTGAGGTTAAGGCCTCCTGTATCAAAAGTAACTGCCTTACCAGCCAAAACAATTGGGCTCTCTCCCTTTTCTCCTCCTTGATACTCCAGAATTAAGAATTTGGGTTCTTCCATAGATCCTTGCGCCACGCTTAAAATTCCTCCCGCGCCTATTTTTTTGAGTTGCCTTTTATCCAAAACCTTCAACTTAACATCCGGGGAACTAGCGAACATGCTCTGCGCCTCTTTTAGAAGAAGCTGGGGAGTCATATCTCCTCCGGGAATGTTAGCTAATTCTCTAGCCTGATTAACCCCTTGACCAATAATACTTCCCTTCTGGGCAGATTTCTTAAGAGCAGTTAACTCTGAAGAACTAACCTCACCTAAAATTTCTACTTCTTTAATACAATCAAATCCCTCTTTGGGCTTCTGTTTGTAACGGTTGAACTGATAATTGGCCATTTCAAAATTAACCACTAACAATTCTACTAGATCCTTAGCAGGAATTCCGAGGTGCTCTAGCTGGAAATCTTTTAGTTGAAGAAAAACTTTTTGGTACTTATTCTTAGCAGCTAATTGGACCACTTTACGAGCCAAGATAACCAGCTGACGCCGATTAATCTTATTTTTATCCTTTACTCCCAGTCGCAACTCGCTTCCTTGAGAAGTTTTATAAATTATGTCGTGCTTTTTTTGTTCAGCCAAGTTAGCCTCTAAAGCCTGTTCGTCCTTGGAGAGCTTACTCTGATTCGCCTTTAGAACTCGAACTTTAATTTCTGTCATGTTTTTAGATTACGATTTAATTTCTCCTTATAAAAAAGAACTCGCGAGGAACCAATTTCTCCATCGAGTTCTTAGAGACTATCTAAAAAATCCTACTGCAACTATCTCAAACCTCTTCACTGTAGCCTAGAATACGACTTTCTTAATTTTCAAAATTTTCGCACGAGATCATGAAAATTTCGTCGACGAAGAGCACTTTCCAGATAGTTTCTTAGTCTTATTTAAATTTTACCAGGACATAAGAAATTTTAGAACAATAATTTCAGCCACTTAAAATCACCCTTCTTTTTTTTCTGAGCCCTCCTTAAAAAGACGCTTGAGAGCAGTTCCATAGGCTAGCACCTCTATACTTCCCACTGTATTTTTAGAAGTTTGAGCGGCAGGGCTAGTTTCAATCCTAACGTTAATAATACTAAAGGCCCCTTGCCTGATAGCTCGCTCTTGCATTCTCAGGACTGATTCTCGCTTAGCTCGATCCAACAAACTTTCGTAAACTTTTACTCTTCCTCCTATTAAATTTACCAGACCAGCAATGAATTTTTTGAAGGCATCAATAGAGATAACTGTACTGCCAGTCACCAACCAAACTTGATCCACTTGAGACAAGTCCACCTCTTTTTGAATATTAAAAGTAGGTAGCTTATGAATTACGATTTTTTCTCGACGCTTGATCGACTCGTAATGTCGTTTTTCGATCCAGCGGGTCCCAATTAAATAAGCTCCTACCAAAAAAACCAACTGAATCACAATCACCAAAATAGGTTCCATGCGATATGATAATAAATATAAGTCTAAACTCAACTAAGGACCTTGCCAAACAAACTCTCGTAACGAAGAAATTTTATAAATGAAAATTTTTTGTAAAAGATTCATCAAGAACTACCACTGAAGACTTATTCTACTTTAACGGCCGTACCATAAACATAAATTTCCGAAGCGCCTGCCGCTACCGAAGAAGTAGAAAAACGAACGTTAACGATAGCATTAGCCCCTTTTTCTTGAGCAGACTTCATCATTCTTTGAGTAGCGTCTTTGCGGGCATCTTCCAGGAGCTCTGTATAGCCTCGCAATTCACCTCCCACTAAATTCTTTAAACCTGCCATAAAATCGCGACCCAAGTGTTTGGCCCGCACTGTGCTCCCACTCACCAAGCCATAAGACTCCACCACTTGCTTACCGGGAACAGTCTCAATATTAGTGACAATCATTTTAATATTTTGAAACGATTTAGATTTTCGTAACTAAACTTACCTTGCCTCAGATAACAAAATCGAATTGGCAAAAATTATCCCATTATATTGCATTTTACAGGCAAGGTGAGGAGGCGAATTTAACTTATCACCCCCCCCTTTTTTTTCTAAAAAATACTGGCGCTTCAGTCTTCTTCTTTCTTTCTTTCCCTTTGCCGCCTTAAACGATCTTTCTCCACTTCTGGATGATAAGGGGAAATAATAAGGCCCGTATCATCACTAATAAACAATTCAACTAAATCATCCTCACTTAATCCATAACCCTCCCCAGTAACTGGATCAGAGCCGGTCAATTCCAATTTATCCTCATCGACAAACACTACAACTAGAATTCCCTCTTCCCAATATTTAGCAATCAAAACACCCACGCAATCACCGTTGGGAATTTTCCCTTTGTTTTTAGAAAGTAAGGGAGTAAAAGCATCCTGGAATCTATAGAAAAAGCCTATTTCCAGCAAATTGAATCTCCTTAATGCGAACTTATCCATGCTCCTATCTCCTTCTGTATGATGCCTAACTTTTTAAATCCACTGCCTCTCACCTACCAAACCTGTCTTGAATTTAAAACAGGGTTTTTTATTTGAATTTTTCAAATAACACTTAAGCGCCTACTTTACTTTAAAGCAGGCTCTAGCACTTTTGCTTTCCAACTCATCATTTTTAACTTGCAAAGAGTTAGACCAACTAATCAAGCAAAGTGCGCAAAGGCTTTATTGGCCTCTGCCATTCGATGAGTGTCTTCTCGTTTCTTGATAGCAGCTCCCTTTTTTTCAGCTGCCTCCGCTAATTCTTCTGCCAATCGACGAGACATCGGCTTTCCCTTACGAGCTTTCGCAGCCTGTAAAATCCAACGCATTGCCAGGGTCGCTCTTCGATCACCTGCAACCGGAACTGGCACCTGGTAATTAGACCCCCCCACTCGCCGGCCTTTTAATTCCATTAAAGGAGAGACATTTTTAATGGCCTGCTCAAAAACATTCAAGCCACCTTTTTTAGAATCTTGGTGAATAACCTCAAAGGCGTCATAAATAATTTTTTCTGCGGTAAATCGCTTTCCTCTTTGCATCAGTTGACCAGTAAAACGGCCCACCAAAAGAGATCCGTAGCGGGTATCCGGCTTCCAATGCTTTTTATATACTCGTGTTTTTCTCATCTAAATATTGATAAATTAAATATCACTCTGAATTAAAATTCTAAACAATCAATTCCTAAGGACGATTCCTTGCTACTTAACCCTCACTGACCGCCTTATCTATTCTCCTTTAGGTTTTTTGGATCCGTACTTAGATCGACTAGTCTTGCGATCAGTTACTCCTACAGCGTCCAACACCCCTCGAACTACATGATAACGAACACCTGGAAGGTCAGCTACTCGCCCCCCTCTTACCAAAACAATGGAGTGCTCTTGAAGATTATGGCCAATCCCAGGGATATAAGCTGTTACTTCCATGCCATTAGTTAATTTGACTCGGGCAATTTTTCTCAGGGCCGAGTTGGGTTTTTTAGGAGTTTTGGTGGCCACCTTAACACAGACTCCCCGCTTAAAAGGAGACGGATAATCCACCGGTTTATTTCGAATAGTATTATATCCAAAAGATAAGGCGGGGGACTTGGTTTTTTTGCGAGCAACTTTTCGAGGCTTCCTGATAAGTTGATTGATAGTTGGCACGTTACTTTCCTAAAAGATTTGCTGCGAATTATTTCGAAACAAACTTTATTATTAAAATAATTATAATTTAAAAATAGTTCCTCCAGAGAGGACTCTTAATAAATATAAGCAGATTAAACAAAATTGTCAATCGGAAAAAATAGGCGGAGATAAAAATCTGGATTAATCTAAGGCGTTAAAGTTATGCTGAACTTTTCAAGCATCTTCTCCTAAAACTTAAACTACCGCCTTTTAAAAGAAATCTTTCGAGAGAAATCTTTTAAACTTTGCAGGCGACGGTAAACCCAGTAAGTTCTCTTGTTGAGAATTAAATCATAGCAGCCGGGAAATTGCGTAACTTTATTCTGAGGGCAGAAACCAATCTTAAAACGAGTAAGACCCTCCCAGTCTCCTGCCTGAGGCTCCCCTTGAGAGTTTATCTTTACCCCTCCAAAGTCATAGGCTCGAAATTTCTTAGCTTTAGCATCTAAAATAACCCGCCATTGAAGCAAATAAGGAGCCATTAAATTACGATAGCCATGATCAGAGGCTCCGTGAAGATAAGTCGCCACAGATCCATAAAAACTAAACAAGCCCGCAGCAATAACTTTGTCCTGATAATAAGCCAGGTAAAGCTTCAGCTTGTCTTCTGGAATAACTTCTAGCATTTTTTGATAATATTCTCGAGGATGCAAATTAATAGCATTTCTTTGGGCTGTTTTTTGAGATAACTCCCAAAAATATTTTTCTCCCCGAGAGTCCTCCCTTAAAATTTCTCGAATCTCCACTCCTTTCTTTTCAGCTAGACGAATATTGTAGCGAGTTTTAGATTTCATTTCTACTAGGAGTTGTTCCTGGCCTTTCCCAACTTCTAGTAATAAAGTCTGAGGAGGTTGATGATTCTTTTTGGATTTAGTCAGTTGCCATTTGTTTTCTTTGGCTAGTTTCTTAATAAAATTCAAAGTCAAGTTATCCTGAGGCTCTAATCGGATCCAAGCCACTTGGTCTTTTTGAGCAGCGGTGATACAGCCCAAAAATCGCCTCCTGATCTGCTTCTCATCTACCAAACCGGGCTTGTCTTGAAAAGATAAATTTTGAGCCAAAACCGGCCCTCGAGGAATAAAGAAATAACCTCTAACTCCTGGCAGAGAATGAAACTCCATTGATTGCCGAAAGAAACCTCCGTCGTAAATCTCTATTACCTCTCTACCCCAAAAACGTTGAAATTTGGCCCAATGATCCGACTGCAAAAAACCTCCTTCTCTAGAATTTTGAGCCAAAAAAGCCTCTAGAGATTGTTTTTTGGGAATCGCACTTTTCTTAATTTTTTTTGCTAGTTTCAAAATAAATTCTATTAAAAAGTAGGATTTGTACTACCAAAAAGCCTCTCTTTTCCTATCTCGATCATTTAGTTTAGACGGGGTAATTCATTTCCGGATTAATGAGTCCCTCCCAAATCACAGACCAGTCCACCTGAAGAGCTAAATAAGCGTTAGATCCCAAGAGAACCAAGGATCCCAGCAAAAAGAAGGTGATGACAAACAAAGACACTTGTAAATTAAATCGATAGGCTATTAGGTGGTAAATAACAGCAAGTACTCCTGCCACAAAAAAGATGATCAGAAAAATATATAGAACCACTAAAGGATTAAACATAGGTTTGTTGGAAAATAATTAATTGATGTTTTATTGGAGCTAATTTCTTGCTGGCTTAAGTTAATTTTTAACAAAATTCCAAATCCCGAAAATAATAAAGCGTTGCCCTTAAATTTAAAGGACCCTTAATTTCCTATATCCGGCTGGATTAGTCGACCCTTAACCATCAATCTTTTTAGATCAGTTCCTACCGGCCAACAAGTAACTAGAGTAACTTCATAACCTTCGAAATCTCGGAAAAGACGCTTGTCGTTTGGCAATACTACTTCAGAAGAAGTGATTTCATAAATAACATCTACTCGCTTGTTATTAGATAATTCATAGTGAAAGATAACTTGATGCCCCTTTTTCAAACCATCTAAATCCTTAAAAATCTCTTTGTAGTCACTTTTTACCCAACTGTAATAACTGCTGTGTCCAGTGATGTAACTATTTCCTCTAAGGCCGGGAATTGCCATCCCTGGAAAATGAATAACCCCGGAAAGAAGATCTTTGTCAATTTCTTCTTCGGTATAAGCCTGACTCCAAACCAAAGGAGCTTTGATTTTTAAGGAAGGCAGTTCAATCGAAGCTTTGATAGAGCCCTCCCCTGTGGGATCCCTTCCTTGAGAAACCTCCTCAAAATCCAATTCCCCGTCTCCATCGGTGTCAGGATTAGCCGGATCAGTGCCAAATAATTCTTCATGGATATCACTCAGTCCATCTCCATCAGAATCTTTTTCGGTTTCTTTGGTAACACTAGAAAGCACCTCTCTTAGCCTTCCTTCTCCGGAAGGATTTCTTCCTTGAGCCACTTCTACTCCATCGGTAGTTCCATCGTTATCAGTGTCAGGATTTCTCAAGTCAGAATTATAATGAATTTCTTCGGCATTGGTCAGTCCATCATTATCCAAATCTCCCGAGGCGTCATTGGGATCCTCCTTGTCTAATCCGTAAATGTCTTCTTGCCAATCATAAATTCCGTCCTTGTCACTGTCAAGCCGTCCTACTCCATTAGGGTTATAGCCCTTGATAATCTCTTCTCCGTCAAAGTACCCATCTCCATCAGTGTCAGGATTATTCGGATCAGTGCCAAACTGATATTCCAAAAGATTAATAGCAAAGTCATTATCCAAATCTCCAAATGGATCCATTCCTCCTCCTGTTAAATAGCGCCTTTCCCACCAGTCAGGTAAGCCGTTTTCATTTTTATCTCCCACAAATCTTTCTTGCTGACCACTGCCTCCCCACCAATCCACCAACTGGTTTCTAATAAATTGATAGTTAACAATTCCGAAAATAATAAAAGTAATTAGAAAAAAAATTCCACTAGCCTTAAACAATAATAAAAACAGCCCCGACAAGGACTTATCTTGCTGAGAAGGGGGCGCCTTAAATTCCTGAGCCTCTAATTCATAAATAGTTCGGAATCTTCCTTCAGGGAAATGATTAAGTTCTTTAAATTCCATTTCGCTTTAAAATACTAATGCAAGCTTCTTTGAATAACTTTGATTCTTGGATAATTGATGTTGCTAGTCTTGCTCCAAAATTAATCTAGCTCTACCTGTCGAAGGCCAACTTTCCTTGTTATTGTCTTTATTGAAAAAATTAATTTGAACCTCTTGAAGATTTTTGTCTTCTAGGCGATTAAAAGAAAAAAGCAGATACTGACGCTGACCTTCTTGCCACTCATCTAACCGCTCTGAGAATTGCTTTTTTTGCTTTTCGGCACCCAACCGCAATTCTAATCCCGAATAGAAACCCTCTTCCTGAGGAAAGCTAAGCAAAAGAATTAGTCGATTATCGGTGTATCCACACAAAAATGCTCCGGGGATCTCTTCTAATTGAACCCAATCACTTTTTTCATCAAGAGGAGACCCCTTGATGAGCCGCTCCCACTCCTTTCTTTCTAATATTTGAGCTAGGGAAAAAGACCGGCAAGCTACTTGCCAATTGGTATTAGGGATAATTTTAAAATTAGCCTGAACAGTTTTTCCTAGGATATTGTAACTGGAATCACCTTTTACCTCATCCTTAACTGCCAAAGAATTCTCCCAACTTAAAGCCACGGGAGTTTCCGCGGTCTTCTCTTTAGCTCGAAAATAGAAAGAAGCGATCTTTTGATTTTCTGCTGTTAAAACTCCTTGGGATTTTCTAAGAGCTAACATTACCGTGCCTTTTTCTGAGTCAATTTTTCTTTCCGCAATTAAATCAAAGGCGGATTCTCTAATTTTAAAGTTATTAAACTCGACTTTTTCCGGATCAAAAATTAAAAACAATTTCACAAACTCTAGAGGCTCGCCATTGCTATTAATCCAAGCCTGCAATTCAATAGAATCTCCTTCTTGATAATAAGACTTCTCCGCTTGAAGGTTGATAATAGCGGTATGAGGATTACCTGGCAACAAAGACAACGCGGCTTTTCCTAGCCCAAAGGGCTTATTAAAGATAGCCGAAGTAAAAAAGAGAGTGGCCGAAACCGCCCAAACCCCTACCACTCCATAGCGAAGCACCTTTTCAAATAGAGTCTGTTGTTCTTGTTGGGCTTGTCGCTGATGCTCTTGTTGTTCCTGACTTTCACTGGTCTGAGCTTCTTCGAGTACTGCCAACGCTTCCTGCTCTGCTACATCGGCAATTTGTTGCTGTTCTTGCTGAAGTTTTTCTTGCTCCTTGAAACGAATGTTCTTGGCCTTTTTGGGTCGAGATTTTCCTTGCCCCTTAAGAGTCATCCCAAAACTAAATAAACTCAAACCCAGCATCAAAGCCGCCCCGATCCGAGAAAAGATTTTTCTGGTTTTTGGTTTCATTTGGCTATTTTATTTTATTCTCCCCTCAAGGCAATCCTAAACCATGCCTTGTCGTTTTTTGATTTTAGATTTTGAACTATCTTTGTCCGCCTAATAAATCATTGTGCAAAATCGCTCGCTCATTCCTCCCTTTCGGTCGGAACCGCTCGCTCCTTTTTGCACAATGGGCGTCGCTAGACGTCAGTTGAGCTCGTCGCTCGCTTTCGCTTCACGACATCGCACAACTGACGCTTATCCGTCGCTTCGCTACATTTTCCAATCCAAAAGTAAACTTTTGTCTTAGAAAACGTCGGATAAGCGCCGCCCATTATCGAAAATTATCTTTTGCAATTCTTTTCTCCTCTTCTTATCCAATAGAGCCTTATACATCATAAATTTCAAATCCAAAGGAGCTGTAAAAATCCCTCGAAACAGAAAGCCCAGCTCCTCACCGCAATCTCCGATCCATTCCCGCGTCCGTCAAAACACCCTTCAAACGATCCAGATCTTCCAGAATAATTCCGGTTCCTCGCACCACCGCCGTTAGGGGATCTTCCATTCGCCAAACCGGCATTTCCGTCTGTTCAGCAATCAGCTTATCTAGGTCTTGAAGTAAACCACCACCACCTGCCAAAATAATCCCTCGTTGCATAATATCACTCACTAATTCCGGAGGGGTCTCCTCAATCACAGCCTTAATGGAATTAACAATGATTTTCAAAGAGCGAGACAGGGCTTCTCGAATATCTCGATTAGAAACCTCCACTTCTTTGGGTAATCCACTAATAATATCTCGGCCCCGCAGCACTGAAGTTACTTTTTGCTCACTATGATAGGCGTTACCAATTTTAAGTTTGATATCTTCGGCGGTCTTTTCTCCCAAAAGTAAATTATACCGATCCCTAGCAAATCTCACGATATCCTCATTCATTTCATCTCCCGCCACTCGCAAACTACGAGCCGAAACTACTCCTCCCAAAGAAATGATGGCGATTTCCGTAGTCCCTCCTCCAATATCGACAATCATGCTACCAGCCGCTTCATGAACCGGAAGTCGAGCACCTACAGCTGCCGCCATGGGTTCATCGATTAAATAAGCCTCCCGCGCTCCCGCGCTCATGGCAGCATCAATTACCGCTCTTTTTTCCACCTCCGTAACATCGGCGGGAATCCCCACTACAACCCGGGGTCGAGGGAGAAGAGCAAATGAATCTCGATGGACCTTTTCTATAAAATACTTGAGCATCATTTCAGTACTTTCGAAATCAGAAACCACCCCGTCTACCAAGGGGCGATTAACAGAAATATGCCCGGGAGTCTTCCCTACCATCTCTTTGGCAACCTTTCCAATCGCTAAAATTTGGCCGGTTTTGTTATTGACAGCCACTACAGAAGGCTCATTGATTACAATACCCCGTCCTTTTACGTAAACCAAAGTATTGGCCGTTCCCAGGTCAATTCCAATATCCTTAGAGATTTTGCCAAATAAATTATCTAAAAACTTCATCCGCCTGGTAGCTAAATTAAAAATAAATTAAACCTTCCTAAAGACTCCCTTCCTACTAAACTAATCACAATCCCTACAATTCTTTTAATTTCTCCAGTTTTTCAATCAGCTCACTCCGGGCTCGAGACGTCTCAGGCTCTTCTTGGGTGGGTTGGTAGTTTTTCATAAAATATTGACTATTAGCCAACTTCTTCCTAGCCTTTTCTTTCTCTTCTTCGCTGCCCTCCCTGAGATTTTTCTCTAATTCATCCACCAGCTCCAGAAAAGCAAACACTCGCAAGTTATGTTTGCCAATGAATTCATTTAGTTGCTGAATTTCTGAAGAAGCTTGCTCTGCCTCCAAAGAACTTAAAATTTTCTCCTTTAAAGCAAAGGCTTTTTTGACTAAATCTTTTCTTTTCTCAATCCTTTTCAGTTCTCCATCCTCCCCCTCCCATTTAGGAGTTCCCACAATATTTTCTGTATCCTGGAGACTCGCCTCTCTCAAGAACTCTTCCGCCTCCCTAATCAAAGGACTTTTTCCAGCAAGCATTTTTTCGTCAAATCTATCCATTTTATCCATTAATGAAATAAAATTATCTCTCTACCGTCAACCCCTGCCGCTGCCAATTAAGAATCCCTCCTGCTAAGTCACATACCTTAGCCCATCCTTGCTGCTCCAATTGCCGGGTAATCATCCCACTTCGAGAAGCAGTTCGACAATAAACAACAAACTCTTGCTCTTTAGGAAGATTTAACTGCTTAAACTCTTCCCAAAAATTAGAAGTAGGCACTAATTGCGCTCCTGGTAAATGACCAAATTGAAACTCAAACTCTTCTCGCACGTCCAAGAGCGGTATTTCTGGTTGCTCCTGAATCAATTTATTCAACTGATCTGGTGAAATTAGCATGCTTTTCCTTTCCGAGGATTTTTAATTATTTCAGGCCTTATGGGACTCAGGAAGAGTTGCTGTCCCACCAAGCTATCTCACTAGAAAAGCCCGGGAGCCTATTTCTAGAACTTTCGAAACTTGCTCTCCCCCACTAACGACGAGAGGTCCGCGGGTGATAACGCTTCGCTAGCTTTACTCGAGCAGTTTGTTTCTCTACTCGAGAAATTACCGCTGCGTACTGCTCTTCGTTGAGTAAACGGGTTTTTTCTTGAATCATTTTTTCCGCTCGATTTCTAGCTTCTTCGGCTCGCACCAGATCAATCTCCTCTGCCTTTTCGGCGGTATTAGCCAAAACAGTCAACTCGTTGTCATGAAATTCCAAGAATCCCTCCGAAATTGTCATAGAGGTTAGCTCGGAATCATTTTTCGCCTCTACAATCCCCGGGGCAATCAAAGTAATGTAGTCAATATGATTAGGCAGCAAAGTTACCTCTCCTACTTTGGTAGGAATACTCACCTGATCCACCTCCTTCTCCAGCACTGTTCGCTGAGGAGTAACAATTTTAAAATTAATTTTCATGTTATTTGAATTGGAAACTTAATTTATAAATTCAAAGCTATCATTGATCTTCTGATCCAAGAATGCACCATTAGTATCAATAAAGCTTCTGTCTTGACCTAGACCCCAGGTGGCAACTTTATTTTTTTCAGGAGAATATTTAATTACAACGCCACCATTGACTCGGCAGCCCTCCAGTGTCTGCCATTCCGCACCACTCATATCCAACCCAACATCAAAAATTCCTTCATTGAAAGAAGATTTTTTTGCTCCTAATTTACATTTATAACCAAAGTTCCTCTGAATAAAACCCTCCAATTCCTGATCACTATCAATCCCGTCTTCAACTAAAATAATATAAGTGAAACCACTAGCCCTATCGTATTTGCTTTTTTCTTTTTTCGCTTTCGCAATATATTTGAAGTTCCGAATATCGTAAATGTAAGTAACCTCACCATCCACCTCAATTTCAACCGGAGCTCTTTCCTTGCCACTCGTTTTAGGCACCTTAATTTGATAACCCTGATCATAATTTTTGTAAAGGTTCCACTCTTCATTCAAGGAAATTATTTCAAATCCCTTCTTTTGAGCGCTAGAATAAGAAGCATCTTCAGGTGCTTGAGAAACGCTTGGCTCCTCCTGGGAAGTATCATTGACCACTTCCTCATCAATGCCCTTGATTAAATCTGAGCTAGAAGCCTCATCCTGAGGAATACTATTCCAACAACCACTAAAAACCAATACTCCCAGTAAGCTAAAGAATAGAATTGTTTTCTTCATTGCATTTAAATTATGTTTAATTTAAGGCTAAATATAAAAAATTAAGGCCGATATTGAGGCGCCGAAACTACTACAAAATCACCCTCGGAAGTCTTTTTAACGAGAAAACTAAACTCTTCCTGAGGCGACATTTCTTCCTCAGTAGCGCCGCAACAAGGACCTAAGACAAAATTACTTCCGTCCTCACTCAAGAGATTCACTGTCACTTCAAAATCCCCGTTCGATCGGTCCTCCACTTTCAAGACTCTCGCCTTTAGACAAGTTCCTACTGAAGCACAATAATTCTCCAAAACTTTTGCTTTGTCGCCTTGCTCTTCCTCTGCAGAAAAACTCGCCATCGCCTCCCAATCTTCTGGTTCAAAAATCTCTAAGCCACCTTCAAAATCTTTGGCCTCAAGTTTCTCAAAAAAATCAACTACGACCTCCCCGGCCATTTCGACATCGGTTTTTTCTAATTCACTGCCACCAGAAGACACCTCAAAACCTTCAGCTTCTTCCTGGGGAATATCATTAACCAATTCCTCATCAATGCCCTTGATTAAATCAGAGCTAGAGGCATCATCTTGAGGAGTATTATTCCAACAACCACTAAAAGCTAATACTCCCAGTAAACTAAAAAACAATACTGCTTTTTTCATTCTAATCAAAATTAAGTTTTAAATAACTTTCCAAGAACCATCCTCTGTCAAGTACGCCATTTTAAGGCTTTCAAGATTTAGAAACTCCTCTTTTCTAATACTGTTCGCTGAGGAGTAACAATTTTAAAACTAATCTTCATTAAGGCTAAATAAAAATAAACAAGTTATTTTAAGAATCTTTCCAAAAAATCTTCTCTGCTCATAATAGCCTCCATAACTGAGCTAGTTTCTCCGGGAAAATGCCTTTTCTTGAATTCACTTGTCACCTCTCCACTTATTGTAAATCCAAAGCGGGAAAATAAAACTGGATGCTCTCCCACAATCCAAGAAGTAGCAGTTACTTGCCTTATCTCGGGGTCCTCTTTTACAATTCTGGCTAAGTTCTCCAGGGCTGATTTATAGGTAGTTATTTTTTCTTTAACCCCCTTTGTTCTTCCTGGTGTATGGTGAAGATGAATTCTATCACCAGACTTTCCATAAGAAACCAAGTCATTCAAGGGAATATAACGCCTCTCTCTGTTTATGAGCTCTCCTTGAAGTACTTCAAATTCTTTAGGGTACTTCTCGGCAATATCAACTATAGACCTTAAAGCCTTCATTGCTGCTTCTATAAAAGCATCCGGACTCTCAACTTCTCCACACTTTTCTACATCTGCCCTTACTTCTTGCAAAGCTTCTTGTGAAATCACCCTATCTGTTTCCGGGGTATCAAAAAGATCAAGTCTCTTTCGAATTTCTCTGATTCTCTTTTGAGGATCTTTAAAATCCCGACAAAGCCCCTTGAGAAACTCTCGAGTCTCTCGAGCTAGCCTTCCTTCTTCAGGTCTGCTCTCTTCTCTTATTTTATTGGGATACCTCTCCATGATTTTTCCATTAACAAATCACTACAACTCTAATATTCTACGAACTACCAACTAAAAACCAGGCTAGGCCTTTCCTCGCATGATCAAACTCTCTTCCTTTAAGTCCTCCGCGATAGCTCGCTCTTGTAGCTTCATAATAATAATCCTTACTCGCTGAGGATCAGGGACTTGCTTGAAAATAAATCGAGATTTTTCCGCGGCCGTTTGAATGTGAACATACCCGTACCGAATCAAAGTAGGCAAGAGCCCATGAATTTCTACCGTTACATCTTGAATCTTGCTGTGCTCTAACTCACTCACTTCCCGTCGAAACAAACCAAATTGCTCCATATTAATAATTCGCTGATCAGTCACCACCCAGACATCAAAATAATAATCAATCCAAACAATAAAAGTAATTAACCAGAAAAACAGAACAAAAGAAGAATACACTAAATAAAACAACTCCCGATCCAGTCCCACTAAAAAACTCCCCAAGAAACCAAAATCAAGAAAAAAACCGGCAGTAATTAATCCAAAGGCAATCACCAAGGGGAAAAGTTTCAAAAAAAGGATAATCCAGTGACGCCGCAAAAGCAAGATGATCTCCTCACCCTTCCTTTTTCCATAGAAACTGTAATTTCGATAAATATGTTGATAATCTGCTTCTGCCATACTTTTAATAATATAGAAGTTAATGACTTTAGTAAAGCCGCTAAACAACCCCCTAGAAATTACTCTCAATTGATAATTACTTACGCAAAAAAGTTATTCCGGAGAAGAAAGATCTTCTCTTCGACAAGAATTACAAATCACCCCCAAAGAATAAGCCCCGGCCTGGTCTAAAGAGGCCACCTTAAGATCCAAATCCCCTCCACAAAACTGACATTCTCCGCCACTAGTCAATTTCAACTCTTCCGAAAGGAATCGAAAGCCGTCCTTCTGAGAAAAAGCTACCTCCAAAACATATTCCTTCTTCTCTTTGAGTAATGCTCTAAAACGCTCCGCCAACTCTTCTGGTGAGGTTATCCCTTGAATTACAAAGTCACTCACTCTCAATTCTTGAGCTCTAACTTGATCCGCTTCTCTTCCCCAGTGAGAATTAATGGCGACTGGAATCTCGTTAGTCTCCGAGCGCTCCCTAAGAGCTTCCACTAAACCAAAACCATCCAAACGCGGCATTTGAATACCGGTAAAAATTAGAGCCAAGTCCGGGTTTTTAAGGGCAGTTTCCAGCCCCTCTACTCCATCCTGAGATTCCAGAACTTCAAATCCTCCTTCTCTAAGGGCTTGAGCATAGCTATTGCGGATTCCTTCCGCATCATCTACCACTAAGATTTTTTGCTTACCAGAGTTAGCCTGCCCCGCTGATTGATCTGAATTAAATTGAGTTTCGTCAGGTAAAATTTGCACAAAATTTATTTTAAGTTATTATCGGGCCTCCAATCTCCTTGATTACAAAAAACTATCCAGACCTTCCCTAGTTAGGAAGCTATGAAAAATCAGAAGTTTCTAAACTAAGATGTTAGATTGTCCAGCGTTGTTTAAACTTTCCTTGAGTTAATTATTGAAATTGT
>CAYFUG010000011.1:0-47285 GCA_964346295.1 uncultured Bdellovibrionales bacterium | reverse complement strand
GGATCGGAAAGGGCCTTGATTCCCCTGAATCTAAAGAATTTGGATTATAGCTATTCTAATAGCCGATTTGGACCTTCTCCTCAAGACTCGCAGAGCTTTATTTTTACCGATCGGCCGATTTATCAACCGGGAGATTCAGTTCGCTTTAAGGCTTTTGTCAGAGAAGATAACGATGCAGTATATAGTTTGCCTCAAGGGAGTGCAACTGTGAAAATTTATCATTGGGATAGAGGCGGAGAGGAGGTAATTTTTGAAAAGAGCTACCCTTTGTCTGCCAATGGATCTTTGGATGGAGAATTCCAACTGCCAGCGGATCTTAGCTCGGATGATTTTACTGTAAGGCTTACTAAAGAGGGGCAAGGAGAGCAAGGAAGTGGATTTTATGGTTATTATAGCGGAGGATCTTCTACTAATTTTCGGGTGGAGCATTACCAGAAGCCGGAATATAGCGTGGAGGTGAGCACTCAGCAGGCTTCTGTGACCGACGGAGAGGAGTTTAGTTTTGAGATAATCGGAGAGTATTTTTCTGGGCATCCTTTGGCGGGCCGAACAGCGACCTATACTATCACTGCTCGCAATACTTATGATCCTAGTTATTATTCTGCCTTGCAATCGCAATTGGATCGAGAGGAAGGCTACTATGATTATTATGGTTATGGTTATTATGCTAGCAAGGAAGTTAAGTCCGGCCAGGTAGTTCTAGATCAACAAGGTCGATCCCGGGTGACTTTGCCAGCTCAATTAGTGGATTTAAGAGGCAGTGAGAACCAAATTTTTACTATTAAAGCCACCTTAGAAGACCAATCCGCCCGACCAGCATTTGGTTCAGCTAATCTCTTGGTTAGAGAGGGAGAGTTTGGAATTTATAAAAAAGATCGGACTTATTGGGCTCAGGTTGGTCAGGAAAATGCGTTCGAAGTAGTGTTGGTGACTTCGGAAGAGGCTAGTTCTAAAGTAGTTCAGGGGACCACTTTGACGGCGGAAATTAGGCGTTACTGGTGGGAACGGGATGCTAGTGGCCGTCGAAGCGAGCGCCAGGAGAAAACTTATGGAAAAGTAGAAACTACCACCAATCAATCCGGAGAAGCTGCTTTCAATTTTGATTTTAATGAGCCTGGAGATTACGAGATTGTAGTTTCGGGCCAGGATTCTCAGGGTAATGTGGTTCAGAAGGAATTTAACTTATGGGTGCGCAATCAAGCAGGAGCCTATTATGGGTTTGGTAGTGATCAAAAAGATAAAAGTCAAGTAGTGATTAAGGCCCATCGGGCTGAGTATCAACCCGGAGAAACCGCTCACTTTACTATTTCTTCTACTATTCCAAACCGAGATGTGTTGGTAACCTGGGAGCGAGGAAGTGTAAGAGATTATCAGGTGGTGAGTTTAGAAGGTAAGGTGAAAGAGATAGCGGTTCCGTTGGAGTCTACGGATATGCCCAATATTTTTGTTAGTGCTAACAGCTTTGGTTTTGACAAATTGGACACCAGTACCGAGGGAGTGCCCGTGTCTCCCCGAGGGCAGAAGATTAAAGTAGAGATTGTTCCTGGTCAGGAAAAGTATCAACCCGGAGAAACGGCCTCGATAAAGGTTAAAACCACCGACAGTAATGGTCAGCCGATAGATGCTGAAGTGGCCGTTTGGGCAGTGGACAAAGCAATTTTCGAATTAGCTGACAGTAAAACGAGGGATATTTTTAAGATTTTTTGGCACCAACGCTATAATCAAACGCAAGAAGCCCATTCTTTAGAGGGAATCTTTGTGGAGATGGCAGAGGGAGGCGGTTGCTTTTTGGCGGGAACCAAGGTCCAGATGGCAGACGAAACTACTAAAAAAATCGAGGAAATAAAGCCAGGAGAGAAAGTGCTTACTTTTCAGAACGGTCAAACTAAGCGCTTAGTGGAAGCGAAAGTAGTTAAAACTCATCAAGCTGAAGAGAGGGGCTATCTCACTATTAACCAGCAAATAAAACTTACTCCTCGGCATGTAGTGTGGGCCAATAATAGTTGGAAGTTGGCAGGAAATCTGAGAGTGGGAGACCAGTTATTGAGTCGCCAAGGGCAGATAGTTGAAGTGAATTCCTTAAGATGGAATCGAAAAACTGTTCCGGTTTATAATTTAGAAGTAGAGCAGCAGCATTCTTTTTTTGCAGAAGGAGTCTGGGTTCATAACGGAAAAGGAGGGTCCGGTTATATGCGGGATAATTTTAAGGATACCGCTTTTTGGAATCCGGTTGTGCAAACGGGAGTTAACGGGGAGGCGGAGATTTCTTTTCAATTGCCGGATGATTTGACTACTTGGGCGGTAGTGGGAATCGGGGCTACTCCTGACACTAAGGTAGGAGAGGGTAATAGCCAATTTCAAGTTACTAAAGATGTGATTGTCCGCCCGATGATGCCTAATATTCTCCGGGGCGGGGACCAAATGAAACTGGCTACTCGAGTTCAAAATTTCACTTCCGAGCCCCAGACTTTTCAGGTGAAGATGGACTTTGATTCCGGTGCGGTAAAGAATCCCGAGCAGCAAGTGACTGTGGCTAGCCAAGGCAGTGAGGTGGTTTCCTGGTCAGTTGCTCCCAATGATATTACCAAAACTTCTCGAGTGACTTTTTCGGCTGTTGCCCGGGATAATCCAGAGAACGCGGATGCTGTTTCTCGAGAACTCCCTCTTTGGGAATTTGGATTTTGGCGGAAGGACTCCCAGGCTGGTAGTCAGCCGCGTAGTTATGAGGTGGGAATCTCTCCCGAGGCGAATTTAACTCAGAGCAAAATTGCCTTAACTATTACTCCTACGCTTTTGGGAACTTTACCGGAAGCCATGGAATATTTAGCAGAATATCCTTACGGATGCGTGGAACAAACTACTAGTCGCTTGATTCCAGTTTTGGTGGCCAAGGAGAATCCGGGATTATTTAAAGGAGCCATTGAAGATAAAGATTTAGACGCAATGGCCAAGAAGGGCATTAAGCGCTTGGAGGAGCTGCAAAACAGTGATGGTAGTTGGGGCTGGTGGAGAGAAGGTAGCGGTAATCACACCATTACTATTTATGCTCTAGAGAGTTTATTGAAGGCTCAAGAGCTAGGCTTTGAAGTAGAAGAGGAGGCATTGTCTCGAGCGAAGCGATATTTTGAGAATGAGAGAGGTTCCCGTAATAGTTCTAATCAGGCTAATAAGGAATATCTGGCTAAGAGTATTAAGGAGGAGGGGATTGTAAAAGCGTATGCTTTTACCAATTTTGATTCTGAGCAAGCAAGAGATCAGAAGAAGATTACGGATTTTGAGGGAGTGAGTGCTGATGTGGTGGCTTTAGGGGTAATTGCTAACGCTCGGAATGGTTACACTGGAGTAGAAGAAAGTGGACTCAATAAGTTATTAGCGATGGCTCAAAAAGAAGGGGAGGGCCTTTATTGGGAAAGTGAGCTTAGCTTTGGATCTCGGCATTCGGTTACCGCTAGAGCTTTAAAGGCTATGTTAGTAGTCGACTCGGATAATCCAGCGGCTGCTAAAGCGGCGCGATACCTGAGTCGGACTCGGCAAAATCGCTATTGGTCCAATACTTTTGCTACCGCTCAAGTGGTGCAAGCTCTTACTGACTATTCTAAGACAACAGAAGAGTTAAATCCTAATTATACTTATCAGGTGACCTTGGACAGCAGGGTGATATGGGAAGGAAAAATGACTGACTTCAGGAAGGTTAAGACCTTAGCTTTAACGCTCAGAGATAAAGAAAAGCATGTTTTAGAAGTTCGCAAGGAAGGCCCAGGAGAAATTTATTCTACTCTTTCTATAGAAGAGTGGGTTACTGATCGAGAAGCTTCCGCTAAGCAAAATAAAGAGCTTAAAATCACTCGAAAGTATGTCAATCAGAAAGATCGAGAGTGTGCTTTGGGAGTAGGGGATATTGTACTGGTGAGGTTGGCAATTTCGGGAGAGGCAATAAAATCTAATGCGCGTTATTTGGTAATTGAAGATCAATTGCCGGCCGGATTGGTCCCAGTTAACCCTCATCTGAAAAATGAACAGTATGGTCGAGGTAATGCGCGGGACTATTCTTGGTATAACCGAGAAGTAACTGAGAACGGGATTATCATTCCCATTAATCGCTTGATGGAAGGAGGGGATGTCTATGAATACAAGGCGCGAGTGGTGAGCGCGGGAGAGTTTTTCGCTCCTCCTGCCCGAGCAGAATTCATGTATGCTCCGGAGGTGAATGCTTATACCTCAGCTCAGTTAGTCAAAACAGTGGCGGCGGAGGAAACAAGTGAGGAGTGTCAAGCAATAGCTTCTCCCTTAAGTTCCGCGGAGCAAGCAGGTTTAAAGGATAAATCTTCGCAAGGAGAAGGGTTAGAAAAAACTCAGTTGCCTTGGTATGCTTATCCTTTGATAGCAATTGCTTTAGTGGGAGTAGTCTGGTTGATAGGAACTTCTTCCGGTCGAGGTCCGAAAGGGGGTTCTCGAGGTTCCAGGGGAGGTAAAAAAAATCAAAAATCCTCTTCAAAATCCCAGGTAAATTCTTCGAACCAAAAAGGAAAAGAAAAGAGTATTAAAGAGGAAGAAGTTAATCATTCCGATTACAAGGGAATTTTAGATTCTCCCGAAGAATTTCATGGGCATGAGAACAAAAAATAGCCAACAATTAGGTGTCAATTCTGATTGGGCTAGTACTGAGAAATCACTTTTGGCTTGGCTGACCCTGATTTTATTGATTTTAATGCTAGCCTTGGCAATAGTTTTTGGGCAATCCGGAGAGGCGGGTTCTATTCCTGATAAAGTGCTATCTTCTTCGCGATTAACAGAAGAGCGCTCCGCGGAAAGGGAGATTGTTAAAGAAGGGGAATTAATTGACGGAGAGAGTTTTCTGGAAGAGGAATTGTTGCAGGCGAGCTTTAAAAGGGCTTCCCTGATTGGTGATCAGGAAGGTCGGAAAGAGGATTTTCTTCAAATTCAAGGAGGAGTAGTGCCCCATCATTTACCGGCAGGATTCATAGTGGCGGATTTTTTTAGGCGCCTCAGTAAGAATCAAAAACTTCCAGAAACAGTGATTATTTTGGGCCCTAATCACCAAGAAAAAGGTGATTTTCCGGTGCTTACCACTGGAGCGGGTTGGCAGACTGCTCGAGGAGTGGTTCGGGCTGATCAAGAAATTATTAACCAGCTACTGGAAGCTAATTTAGCTCGAGAAAGGCAGGCGATTCTAGAAGAGGAGCACTCTATTGGAGTGCTCTGATTCCTTTTCTTCAAAGCTACCTACCTCAGGTTCAAGTGGTGCCGCTGGCGATTAGTAGAAAAATGACCTTAGAGGAGGTTCGGCTGCTAAGGCAGGAGCTTGCTCGAATTGCCCAGGAAAAAGAGGTTGCCTTGGTAGCGTCGGTGGATTTTTCTCATTATTTAACTCATACAGAGGCTCAAAAAAAGGACCAAGAGACTCTAGATCTTCTTCAGACTAAGAACCACCAGGCTTTAATGGAGTTAGAAAGTGATCATTTAGACTCTCCAGCTTCGCTAGTAACCCTGATGCTTACCATGGAAGAGTTAGGTGTTAAAAATCCAACTATTCGCCACCAGATCAATTCTGCCGATTTGCCGGGTGGCTCAACAGAGATGACTACTGGTTTTATGGGGGTTGAGTATGGGCGTAGCTTCTAAATTTTAAAAATCTCGTTGTTGTCGCCTGCGTTTCGCTTTCACCGTGCTAATCAGTAGAGACACTCCGCGGGCGGGGCGTCTCTACAAACACGAAGTCTCGGCGGTTCCTAGAGTTTTTTCTAAAGCGGGGAAGGCCTATTTGAAAAGCAGTTTAGCTATTTCCAACATTACTCCTCCTTCTGGTTTTCTCGGGCGAGCTTGAGAATTTGTCGAAGGGCGTTGGTAATGTCAGGGTTATCGATGACAATACTTTGGAGATAATGGAGGGATTTAATTTGACAGCTTCTTTTGCCTGTGTAATACTGTCTTTAACTAAGAAGCGCAGAGCTTCTGTTTTTTATCGCGGGGTGGAGCAGTCTGGTAGCTCGGCTGGCTCATAACCAGCAGGTCGGAGGTTCGAATCCTCCCCCCGCAACACTGTTTTTAATTTGGAGTTTGTGGTTAGTATTGCAGGTGACGCTGGTGAGTGTCGCTTTTTTCAAGGGATTCCCAATAATAGTTTAGCAATTTTTTCAGCTCAAGGCTGATTTTTATTTGCAAAAAATAGTTGATTTAGTTAAAATTCAAGGAAGAAAAATTTAAGGGCGGCGTAGCTCAGTTGGTTAGAGCGAAGGACTCATAAGCCTTAGGTCAGAGGTTCGATTCCTCTCGCCGCTACAATTTGGATATTGGAGATTAGAAGTTATGAGTTAAGAGCTAGAGGTTATTTCTCAGCGATGGACTGGGTGATGGACTGTTGAACCAATGTTTTCAGGGAAGGAAGTAGGTGGAGGCCTACTTCTCTTTAAATCTAGAAATTAGTCAATTCTTAGTTTATTTTTATGAAAATTGGTATTGATATTCGAGCAGTGGGAAGACAACGGACCGGAGACGAAGTTTATACTTTGAATTTGGTGCAAAATTTAGCTAAAATTGATCGGGATAATCAATATTTTTTATTTACTGACACCAATGATGAGCAGGACCTGAAAGCTATCAAGGATAAATTGGGCTTTAGTAAGGACAAGGAAGGGGATAACTTTCGGGTGGTGCCTATCTTGCCAGATTCTAAAATTTCTTGGACGCTCTGGTCTTTGCCGCGTTGGGTGGCTAAAAATCCTTTGGACATTTTGCATGTTCAATATATTACTCCTCAGTGGTTTTTGCCTTCTGAGACCAGTTTAGTTACTACTGTTCACGATGTTTCTTTTAAGCGACTTCCTCAGTATATTGCCAAGAAAGATTTGTTTTTGCTTAACTTGTTTATTCCTCGCTCTTTGGCTCGGGCGGATCAAATAATTGCAGTTTCTCATTTTACCAAGACGGAAACCGTGGCTTGTTATCAGGTAAAATCCAGAAAAGTTACGGTGGTTTACAATGGAAGTGCGGGGAAAGATTTTTTTAAGGAATTCACCAAAGAGCAAGAAGAAGAAATCAAAAAGAAGTACCAATTACCTGATAAATTTATATTTTATGTAGGTACTCATCAACCTCGTAAGAATCTACCTTTTCTGTTAAAAGGCTTTGTTAGGTTGAAAAAGGATTATGCCGGGGATCCCTTGGTGGGAGAGTTAGCTCTAGTGATAGGAGGAAAGCGCGGGGGAAAAAATGCTGACCCTCGAATAGAGAAGACTCTAGAAGAAATCACAGAATCAGACCCTGAAATTTTCAAGCAAATTATTTTTCCGGGATATATTTCTAATGAGGATTTGCCAGCTATTTTTAGCCTTTCTCGGGGGTTTGTTTTTCCTTCTTATTACGAAGGATTCGGCTTGCCTTTAATAGAAGCGATGGTGCGCAGGGTGCCAGTTGCTTGCAGTAAAAATCCTTGCTTTAGGGAGATTGCGAAAAGGGCGGCTCTGTTTTTTGCCGAAGATAGCTTGAGTAGTTTTTCTCGTACAGTTCATCAGCTAATAAGTGACGAAGATTGCCGAAAGAGATTAAAAAAAGAAGGAGCAGAACGAGCGAGGGATTTTTCTTGGGAAAAGTGCGCGCGGGAGACCTTAGAAGTTTATCAAGAGACTAATAAAAAGAAGGTGAGGAAGAAGCGTTGAATTTTCTGGTAGTTCAGGAGATGCTAAGAGGGGGTAATAATTAGAAAAGAAGGGGAAATTCGTTGCCAAAAGTAATTTGTTGTGTTAGATTTTTAAAGAGAGTAAGTTTTAATTTCTAAAATTATCAAAGAGTCTCTATCGAAGGTATCGGCAGAGAGTCTCTTGTTTAAGATTTATGGCAGTACCTAAGCAAAGACAGACTAGTGGGCGAGGTCGGAGGCGGCGAGGAGGGCACTCCAGCTTGCAGCAAGCTAAACTAGTGGCTTGTTCTAATTGTGAGCAGAAAATTCCAACCCACCAGGTTTGCCCTAATTGTGGTCACTACAAAAATAAAAAGCTAGTAGACTAGGCCTTTTAGTTTCTTTATAACAGTTCTTTAATTAAATCTATGGCTAGTCGTCACCGTTTGCGAACCATCGCGATGCAATGCTTGTATGAGTGGGATTTTAGTAATGGAAAGAAAGATATAGGAGAGATTGTGGAAAATAATTTAAGAGAATTTACTAAGGAGCGTCAGGAGCAAGATCGGGAGTTTTTGGAGAGTTTAGTAGAAGGTGTTATTAAGAAACAAAAGACTATTGATCCGGTTATTGAAAAATGTGCCCCAGATTGGCCTTTGAGTCAGATTACAGTAATTGATAGAAACATTATTCGAGTAGGAATCTACGAATTGATGTTTGGTGATTATCAAGAGACGCCTCCTAAGGTGGCAATTAACGAAGCGATTGAAATGGCTAAAACTTACGGAGGGGGTAGTAGCGGGAGGTTTGTGAACGGAGTTTTAGGAACGGTTTATCGAGAATTAGGGGAACCGATGCGAGAAGACGGAAAGTCTAAGTTGGAAAAAAAATCTCAACTTGCGACTGAATCTCAAGGGGATACTGGAGAGATTAAGAAAGACTCTAAAAAAAACACGAAGGCCGATATCAAAAAGAAATCGATTAAAAGAGAGGCTCCTAGTAGCGGCAAAAAAGATAATATCCCTCAAAAGAATTAAGAGTGACCTTGGTGGTTCATTTATGTTTTATAGGGAAATGAAAAAGGCAGACCAAGGAGGGCAAGAATTCAGTAGAGAGGAGAATCGAAATCTCCCAGGTTCAGTTTTTAATTTTCTAATTTTCTTTTATCAAAATTCAAGTAAGGAGAGAATTATCAAAAGAGTTGATTTTAATGGTTTTCTCCTTAGTTTGAATGAATTATTTACATGGATATCAAATTTGATTTTGAAGCCTTAGAGAAGAAGCTAGGCTTGAGATTTAAGGAGCACAATCTTTTTCGAGAGGCGCTGACTCACCGATCCTTTCTTAACGAAAATCGGCGTTACAAAATTGAGCATAATGAGCGGTTAGAATTTTTGGGGGATGCGGTTCTGGAACTGGTGACTACTGAATTTTTGTACCTTAATTACTCCAATCCAGAAGGAGAATTAACTAATTGGAGAGCTTCTTTGGTAAACGGAGAGATGTTGGCGCAAGTGGCCCAGGAAATAGGCATTGAAGATTTTCTTTTGATGTCCAAAGGAGAGAAGAAAGACACTGGCAAAGCCCGGCAGTACTTGTTAGCCAATGCAGTGGAGGCGATTATTGGAGCGATTTACTTGGACCAGGGTTATCAGGCGGCAGAGAAGTTTATTCAGGCCAACATCCTGACCAAGCTCCCGGAAATTTTGGAAAATAAAAGCTATTTGGATGCTAAGAGTTATTTTCAAGAAAAGGCTCAAGAGGCGACTGGAATTACTCCCCATTACGAGGTATTGAAGGAGTGGGGTCCGGATCATGATAAACGGTTTGTAATTGGAGTGTTTTTGGGAGAGGAAAAGGTAGCAGAAGGAGAGGGGGCTTCTAAGCAGGAGGCCCAGAGGAAGGCGGCGGAGGAGGGGTTGAAAGCACGAGGCTGGCTAGACTAGGCCTGGCGGCTTCCAAATTTTGAAAATTTTGGTGTTGCGATTTCCGTGCCTCGCTCGCCGTAGTTTTACTATGGCTCGCCTCGGTACTCAATTGCGCCTAAAAATTTCCTAAAATTTGAAAGCCTTATCTAGTTGGCAAGTTTTGTTTTGAAGTCAAATTCAAAATTGAAGCCTTAAATTAAGAACATTATGAGAGAAAAATTCAGTAGTGAATTTAAGAGTCTTAGAAATTTGAAGAGTCGAGGCGGGGTAGAGCTTTTAGTTTTCGGGTCTAGATTACATGAAGACCTACTAACCAATTGGATTGATCACAAGGATAAGCATTCAGCGCTTCTTTCTTTCTCGAGGGATTTTTTGGGTATAATTGACTGGATATTGATAGCACTAACTGTTTTTCTGGTTTGGAAATTCGGATGGGTTTATCTAGTGATTATGCTGGCGGTAATTCTTCTTAGGAGTAAGTTTTTTAATGGCGTGGGGAGGGGTTTGATAATTTATGATTGCTGGAAGAGTGAAGAGTTTTTTGATTTAATGTGGAGGGAGGACAAAATAGCACTTAAGTTCAAAGGCAAAATTATAAAAAGCCCACAAGATTGGAGGTCAAATTTGGGGTCTAAATAAAGTTTCAAATATTTCAATCAATTAGCAATTTATATGGCGAAAATTATTTCTTTGGTTAATCAGAAGGGTGGGGTAGGCAAAACTACCACCGCTATTAATTTATCTAGTTACCTGGCGGATTTGGGTCGGCGGGTGTTATTGGTGGATTTGGATCCTCAAGCCAATGCCTCTAGTGGCCTAGGAGTAGATCCTCGGCGTTTGGAGCGGAGCCTTTATCACACCATGGTGCTCAATGATCACCCGCGCAATATTATTTTAGCGGCTGGGAGTAAGCATCATCACCTACTTCCTTCTAATCAGGATTTAGCAGGGGCTTCGGTAGAACTTTCGGAGGTGGAGCATCGAGAGTACCGGCTGTATACCGTCCTTAATGAATTGCGGGAAGATTACGACTACATCATTATTGATTCTCCTCCTAGCTTGGGGCTTTTGACGATTAACGGTTTGGTGGCCTCGGATGAGGTAGTGATTCCAGTGCAGACGGAATATTTTGCCCTGGAAGGTTTAGGCCAACTTCTCAACACCGTGGATTTGGTTCAAGAAAATCTCCAGCCTAAATTGCAATTAGGGGGGTTAGTTTTGACCATGTTTGACCGGAGGAATCGTTTAGCGCGACAAGTGGTGCGAGAGGTTCGGCGGCATTTTCAGGAGAAGGTTTTTCAGGCGGTGATTCCTCGTTCAGTAAAGCTGGCGGAGGCGCCTAGCTTTGGTAAGTCAATTTTGGTATTTGATGATTTTAACAAGGGAGCGTTGGCGTATCGGCAGATGGCGGTGGAGCTTATAGAGCGCAGCGAGAAAGATTAGGCTGACGGCTTTCAAATTTTGAAAATTTCGTTGTCAAAAGTTGCGTTTGGCACTCACCGTACCTTTCAGTACGGCTCGCACCAAGCTTCGCTTTTTCCTAGAGATTTCCTAAAATTTGAAAGCCTTTATTGGTTGATAAATTGGCCGCTGAAGTTGCATTCGAGCTTGAAAGCCTTTTTGAATTGTTGGCTTTGTTTTCAAGGCTTCAAAACTAATTATTTTCTAAGTTTCTAGAGTATGAAGGAAGAGTTGTTGGATTTGAATATCGAATTTGAGAAGGCTGTTAGGTTGTTAGTGGAGTATTTTCCGGTCTCAGAAAAAGGAAGTCGAAAGCCGATACTTTTCCATGATATTCGAGTGGGAACATATTTGTGCGAAAAAGGTTACTCTAGGGAGGTTGTTTTGGCGGGTGTTTTACATGATGCCATTGAATGGTCGGAAGTTGATGAGGACTTGCTTCGAAAAGAATTTGGAGAGGAGGTAGTTAGGTTGATTCTAGCTAGTACTAAGGATGATTCTATTCAAGACAAAGAGGAGAAGCTCAAGGAGCTGATTCAGAGATGTGTGAATAATGGCGAGGAGGCTTTAATTGTGAAAACAGCTGATATTATTGATAGTTACAAGTGGTATTCTGTTCAAGAGAATGAAGGTGAATTGTTATATTGTTTGAGGAACTCCCAGGCAATTTTTCGTTTTAAGCCCAGCGGCTTTCAGGATTCAATTTTTGATGAATTGAAAAGCTGGCAGAATAAATTTCCTTATTTTTAGAGTGAGTCTAATTTAGATTTTTTCAATAATTTTCAATACAAAAAAATATGGCGCAGAAACCAGGAGGGCTAGGAAAGGGACTTTCGTCTCTGATACCCAGTAAAAAATACGCGGATTATCAACAGCACGGGGGGTTGCCCAGATTTAATAGTGATGATGACTACCCTACCAATAAGAAAGAGGAAACTAAGAGTGGTCAATTCGGTGGTTCTAGTCAAGCTAGTCAGGCTAGTCAACCAATAAATCAGTCAACAAGTAAAAAGCAATTTGACGATACAGAAGGAATCGCAAGGCAGGAGCTAAGCTCGGGAGATGTTTCGGAAGATCAGAAGAGGGACGAGAGACAAAAAGAAGATTATCCATCACAGGAGAGGGCGGATTTTAAGCCAATCGCGGGAGTTCACCAGACTGAGTTAGATAAAGAGGCTCATCAGCATCAACAGCACGATGAGGAGATTTTAGAAAAGCTTGTGGTGGTAGAGGTTCCGGTGGACTCTATAGTTCCTAATCCTCATCAACCTCGAAGAGAGTTTAATCATGAGAAGCTCCAAGAGTTGGCGCAGTCAATTAAGGAGCATGGGATAATTCAGCCGTTGGTGGTGAGTTTCAGTGAAGAGGGTCAGCACGAATTGATTGCGGGGGAACGACGTCTAAGGGCAGCTCGAGAAGCGGGGTTAAGGCAGGTGCCAGTAGTCTTGAAAGATGTGGATGAGCAGAAAAAAGTAGAGTGGGCTTTGATTGAGAATGTTCAAAGAGAGGATCTTAATCCGATGGAAGAAGCTTGGGCTTACCATAAGATGCAGGACATTTTTTCCTTTAGTCAGGCAGAAGTTGCTAGCCGAGTAGGGAAGAGCCGGAGCGCGGTGGCTAATACGATGCGTTTGTTAGATTTGCCAAAAAAAGTTCAAAGAATTCTTTCGGAAGGAGATATTACCGAAGGTCACGCTCGGGCCATCCTTTCTTTGGAGGGAGAAGAGAAGCGATTGTCTCTGTTGGACTTAATTGTTAGAGAGGGGTTGACAGTGAGAGAGGCAGAAAAGCGAGCGGAAAGCTTAAAACGGCCTTCTCAATTAAGAAAAAAGCCTGAGGTGAATTTGGAAACTCAAGAAAAGGAAGAGGAGTTATCATCTATTTTGGGTTCTCGAGTACGGATTAAAAAGAAATCTCGAGGAGGAGGACAAGTAGTAATTGAGTGCTATTCTAAGAATAGCCTAGAGGAAATTTTGGATAAATTAGAGAGAATTAATGCTTAAGACCTAAGTTTTGATGGGCATGGAAAACTGGAAAAGGTTTTCAGGAGGGAGGGAACTTGGAAGGAGAGAAAAGAAGGAGTGGTTTCCTGCTGGGAAATGGGCAGTCCTTTTGGCTTTGTTAGCTTTTTTGGGTGCCGGGCGAGGTAGCGAAGAAGCAGATTACGAAAGGTCTCCTCGAGGAGTCTCTGAAGTAATCAGGGAAGTTTTTCCTGATATGAGTGCCGTTAGGAGTTCCTGGAGTAAGGTCAAGAGGGGGCTTCGATTGGATGGGAAAAAGGAAAGAACTCTTAGTTACTTGGCAGAATTCTTACAAGAAAGGTCGAGTCTAGAGCGAGGAGCGGAAAGAGACTTGACTAACTATCTAAGTCAGGGAGGAAGCCTAGAACCTGTTAGCGCTCTTCAAATTTTTAATGCCGCGTCAAGTGAGAGGGAGTCGATGGGGCAGTTTGGCTTGTTCAGAATCTTTCTTTATTATTATCAGGAACACCCTAGCTACTCCTTTGACAATCTAGAACCGCTCTTTGATAAATTATTTGACAAGGAGGTTTTTTCTGAAATTTCTAGAAATTTTTCTAGCAAGCAGTTACCTCAGGAATTGGCGCTAATTCCAATTGTGGAGTCTATGTTAAATTCAGCCGCTGTTTCTTCTAGAGGAGCTCGAGGAAGCTGGCAATTTCGGGAGTCAACAGCCAAGGACACTATCTTAAGGCATCCAGAAATAAGGGATATATTAGTTTTTAAGCCGGTTGAAAATCGAGGGATTGAATTTGTTGAGGAAGAGCTAGGTAGTTCTTCTGGTAGAGGAGGATCCCCGGAAAATAAAGAGATTGACTGGGAAAAAACGCTGAAGAAAGTGGATCAGTTGGTCCCGGGTAGTCGAGTAGCAGCTTGTTTTTTGGAAGATTTAATGAAAGATAAAAGGGTTGGCGGAAATATCTCCTTGGCAATTTTGGCTTATAATGGGGGTTTGGTGAGGGATTCGGATAGCTATCCTCGTTTTCTGGAGGAGAATCCAGAGCTAAGGCTTGGATGGGAGAGTTTTAATGATTACATAGTAGATTTGTTTAAGCGAAGGGATGAAATTAATAAGGATAATGTAGCGGAAAATATGGATTATATTTTCCGTTTAATGGCGGTTTTGGAGCGAGCGAATCAATACTTTGAGCAACAAGAGCAACCAACGCGCCTTAGTCTTACTCGTTTGGCAGGAGAATTGGGAGAACAAGTCGATATTTTTTGGGGTGCTTATCAAAGATTGGGGGTTGAAGGGAGCGAAAGAGAGAAAGTTGACTAATTGAATAAATTCTATGGATCAAATCATCGAGCAAATAATTCAATATTTGGATCAAGCGGGGGCCTTTTTGGAGCAGTCCTTTATTTTTAAGGGGCTGAAGTTTGTGCTGGCTTTTTATTTGATAGTAATGACAGTGGCTTCGATTTTGATAATTATTCGGTTAGTAAAGTTTCAGTATCTGAAGGTTTTATTGTACGGGCAGGAGGCCCCGGTCACTACAGGTAAAATGCAAAAGCGTTGGAATAAATTAGAGGATCGTCTAGACTCTACGGATCCTAATCAATGGAAGGCGGCAGTACTGGAGGCGGCTACTATGTTAAGTGAAATCTTAGGAATCATTGGCTATGAGGGGGAGACCTTAGGGGAACGGCTCTCTCACTTGCAACCTGCTCAATTGGGTAATTTAGAAGAAGTTAAGGAGGCTAATAAAGTTAAGAATAAAATTGTCCAGGATCCTCATTTTAATCTCAGCAAGGTAGATGCCGAGAGAATGGTGGGGGTATTTGGTAAGGCGTTAGAGTTTTATGAAGCAGTTAATCTGGGATAGTTAAAAGCTTTACTTTAAATTCTTGGATGGTTGTTAAGTGGAGAGAGTTGCAAGGAAGGTCGTTTAAAGTTTGAGGTAGTTGCTGGATGAAGGGAAATGGGGCTGGAGAAGGACTACTTTTGATCATTGACGGCAGGTGATTTTTATATTTTTACTTAGAAATTCGGAAAAATAATTAAAGAATATGAAAGAGCATCAAATTGATCCTCGACATCATACTGCGGAACATATTCTCCACGGAGTGGTACAAAGTAAATTTAGAGGAATATTGAGAGATCTGCGCTTTAAGGGCAATAAGACCCGGTGTGATTTTAAGGTGAATTTGGAGATCTCTTTGGAAGAATTTGCCAGGATATTAGAAGAAGAGGCTAATAAGGTGGTAGCTCAAGACCAGGAGGTAGTTTTCCAGGAGGTTTCTCGGGAAGAGGCCCTGCAAAGATGTAAGGCTCCTAGGCTTCCCAAGGAAGCTAGCCGAGTGAGGCTTTCTTTGATTGGAGAGGAGATCATTATTCCCTGTGCAGGAGAGCATGTGAGAACTACCGGGGAGGTGGGGAAGATAGTAATTCGGACTATCAGCCAAATAACAGGAGATAAGATTAGGCTAACTTTTAGCCTGGAAGATCTCGAGGGGCGCGATGATCTTTGATTATTTTAACTCAAAAGGCTTTCATTAAAGGTTTTCATCGGATTTATCTCAAAGAAGAATTATTTGGTCAAGCAAGCAAGATTTTTTTAAATAAGTTTATGAATGAAATAGAGCAAATTAAAGAGCGGATCAATGTAGCGGATCTAATTGGTGAGTATTTAAAATTAGAGCGGGCAGGGAGTAATCTCAAGGGTCTTTGTCCTTTTCATAATGAAAATACACCATCTTTTATGGTGAATCCGGAGCGTAACTTTTGGTATTGTTTTGGCTGCCAAAAGGGAGGAGACGTCTTTTCCTTTTTGCAAGAAATTGAGGGATTAGAGTTTCGAGAGGCCCTGGAAAGATTAGCTGAAAGGACGGGGGTGGAATTGAAAAAATTTCAAGGACAGGATTGGCAAGCGGCTAAAAGTCGTAAACAGCGCTTAGGAGAAATTTTGGATTTAGCGACAGCTTTTTTTGAAAAACAACTTCAAGCTAGTAGGCGAGGGAAAGAAATCCAGGAATACTTAAGAAAGAGGGGGGTTAGTCAGGAATCTCAGGACCAGTTTCAATTGGGATATGCTCCGGAAGGTTGGAGTTTTCTGCTGGATTTTTTAAAGAGTCGAGGTTATTCGCCAGAAGATATAGCTCAAACAGGCCTCTTAGTGGAAAGAAATCAGGTAGGAAATTCCTCAGATCGTTATTATGATCGTTTTAGAGATCGAATTATGTTTCCGGTGCTAGATCTTAGCGGACAAGTGGTTGGATATTCTGCTAGGGTAGCACCGGGAGGAGATGAGCAAAATGCTAAATATATTAATACTCCTCAGTCCAGCTCTTATGATAAAAGTAAATTGCTTTACGGTCTTTATCAGGGAAGAACGGAGATTAAAAAGCAAGATTTTGTTATAGTAGTGGAGGGGAATATGGATGTAATTGCTTCTTTTGAGGGAGGTTTTACTAATACGGTAGCGGTTTCGGGAACCTCTTTAACCGATCAGCAGTTATCGATTATTAGTCGCTATACTAATAATGTAAAATTATGTTTTGATTTAGATGAGGCGGGAAGGCAAGCTAGTCTAAGAAGTATTCAAGCTTGCTTAAAAAAGGAAATGGAGGTGGAGGTAATATTACTTCCGGATCAATTGAAAGATGTTAGCGAGGTGGTTCAGAAAGACCCTAATCTGTGGAAGGATTCAGTGGAGAGAGCTTTCCCGGTAATGGAGTATTTTTTTCAAGAAGCTTTTCGGAATTATCCTTTAGAGGGAAAGGAGGGCGGGGAACTTATTAAGAATAAAAAGTTAATCACTCAAGAGTTACTTAGTATTATTAAGGACATTGCCGATCCTTTGGAGAAGAATTATTGGCTTAAGAAGCTGGCTTTAAGATTGGAAGTGGAAGAAGAATTACTCCTGGAGATTTTACGGAAATTCGAATTGAAAAAACAAAGGGATTCCGCTAGAATTAAGCAAACTGATTCATCTGATACTAAATCCCAACCTAACTTATCCTCTCTGTCTAGGCAAAGCCAATTGGAGGAGTTATTGTTAGGTTTAATGGTTACTTGCCATGAGCAATTAGCAAGGGAAATCAAAGAGATTAATTTAGAAGAATTTTCTGATAAGAACAGGGAATTGTTGAAAGTTATTAAGGATGAGGACGATTTTTTTCAAAATTCTCAACTCAATGCTCTAGCGGCTCGTTTCCAGTTCAATTATAACAAAAAGGATGGTTTTTCGGAAAGAGAAGTGGCTCCAGGGGAAGAATTTTCTGATCTTAAGGGTCAATTAAAAAAAGAGCGAACCAAGCAAGAACTAGAGCAGATTAACCAAGCTATTAAGAGAGCAGAAGAGGCGGGCAACGAAGAAGAGATTCAGAAATTGTTGGAGCATTTTAGTCAATTATCAAAAAGTTGAGCCGGGTTTATTTTTATTGTAAATTGTAATTTTATTTTTTATGACCAAAAAAGATGACCAAGATAGCACCACTTTACCGGAAGATTTAGTGGAGGAAGACGAAAATCAAGCAGAGGAGGTAGGCGATGAAGGAAATGATCCGGCGGATTCAGGAGGTAATGAAGTTGATGCTGATGATAATACGGAAGGGAAGGCAGGAGCTAGAAGAAAGCGGAGGAGTACTCGCCAGAAGCCTCTAAAGAAAGGGGAAAGTAATGTAGAGGCTTTGGAAGCCGCTCGTAAGAAACGAGTGCGTGCGCATAAGGCGCAGGCCAAGGATTTGTCAGAAGTGGAGCTTTTGATTGAAAGAGGGCGCCAGAGAGGTTTTGTTACTGAAGATGAAATCATTCATTTGATGGGCAATATTGAGGAGAATCTGGAGGAACTGGAAGAGTTATATGGTAAATTAGAAGAGCTGGGAATTAAGATTGTTACTTCGGAGGATGTGATTAAAGCAGAAGTGGATCGGTCTCAGACAGATGAGAAGAAAACTCAAGAAGAGTTATTGGCTCAAATCAAGGAGATCGAGAAGTCTGGGTCTAGTGATTCGGTGCAGATGTACTTGAGAGAGATTGGTAAGGTTCCTTTGTTAGTGGCAGAGGAAGAGGTTACTTTAGCGCGGAGAATCGAACAAGGAGATCAGATGGCCAAAAAAAAGCTTACAGAGGCTAATTTACGATTAGTGGTTTCTATTGCTAAGAAATATGTAGGAAGAAGCCACGGCTTGTCATTTTTGGATTTAATTCAAGAGGGAAATATTGGTTTGTTCAGGGCGGTGGAAAAATTTGATTATCGCAGAGGATATAAATTTTCTACCTATGCCACTTGGTGGATTCGGCAGGCGATTACCAGGGCAATTGCGGATCAGTCTCGAACCATTCGGATTCCGGTTCACATGGTGGAGACTATCAATAAGTATATTCAGATAGTGCGTCGACTTTCTCAGGAGTTGGGCAGAGATCCTTTGCCAGAGGAAATTGCCTCGGAGATGGAGATTGATGTAGACAAGGTCCGGCACATTATGAAGATCTCACAAGAAACAGTTTCTTTAGAAACCTCGGTGGGTGACAGTGACAATGATAGTGTGCTAGCTGATTTTATTGAGGATAGTGATTTGGTAATGCCTAATCAGGAGGCGGCTCGGATTCTACTTAAAAATCACATTGGTGAAGTTTTAGATCAGTTAACTCCTCGGGAGCAAAAAATTCTCAAAATTCGATTTGGGTTAGAGGACGGTATTACTCATACTTTGGAAGAAGTCGGCCAGGAATTTGGCGTGACTCGAGAGCGAATTAGGCAAATTGAGGCCAAAGCGCTAGAGAAAATTCGGGAGCAGCAGGGGATTGAGAAGTTAATGGACTACTAGGGTGGGAAATTTTCAAATTTTGAAAATTTTGGTGTTGCGATTTCCGAGTCTCATTCGCCGTACCTCTAGTATGACTCACTTCGATTCTCAATCGCACCTAAAAATTTCCTAAAATTTGAAAGTTTCTTCGGGTTGGTTAGTGCTTGGTGGCTTGGAATCTGGGGAATTAAATTTTCATGAATATACCAAATTTAGCAAGTGAAGTTGGAGTAAAGTTTTCTCAAAAACCCCTTCTTATAGGTGGCTTAGCTATGGAGTATTATGACTTAAGAAAGGCTGGTGAAGATATTGATTTTGTATTAAGCAAGGTCGATCACGAGGAGCTTGAAAATAAGTTAAAAAAAGAAGGTTTAATTTACCCAAAAGGTGAGCACGCGTCAGGATTCAAGGATGTTCCCGAATTAGTAGACTTGTATGGTGACAGAAGGATTTTGTTTCATGAATTTGAAATTTGGAGTTGCATTTTAAGATTTGACTATGAGTATTTGTCGCAAGATGCAATTGAGCAAGAACATTGCAAGGTGGTCTCTTTGGAAAAGTTGCTTTTCTTAAAGTCTCTTTGCGTAGATCAGGGAAAATATTTAAATGATGTCAAGCTCATTGGAAAGAAGATTATTGAAGGCCAATACAAATGATCTTTCCATCAAAGAGTTTTGTTTTAGATGTTAAATAAGCATAAAAAAAACAAAAAGCAGCGGATTGGGATTGACGCCCGGTTGTTTGGTCCTCGACAAAAGGGCTTGGGTCGCTATGCTCAAAAACTAGTGGAATATTTAGAGGAAGTAGATGGCGGCTCCTCAGAGCGAGAGTACTTCATTTTCCTCAGAAAGGATAATCTGGATCTTTATCATCCTCAGCATTCCAACTTTCACAAAGTGGAGGCCGAATTCGCTTGGTACGGATTCAAGGAGCAGCTAATTTACCCTTTTTTCTTGCGGCGCTTTAAGCTGGATTTGATGCACTTTACCCATTTTAATGTGCCTTTGTTTTACAAGGGGAAGTTCTTGGTCACTATTCACGACTTGATTTTGTTTCACTATCCCACTGTGCGCAATACCACCCGGAGCAAATGGTTCTATTTTTTCAAGCTATTGGCTTATCGGATGGTTATTTCTTGGGCGGTGAAGCGGGCAGGGAAGGTGATAGCAGTGTCAGATTTTACCAAGCAAGACATTGCTAAGACATTAAAGGTTTCTAAGGAGAAGATTGTTAGGATTTATGAAGGCTGTGGACTAGAGAAGTTTTATCAGGAAAAAAGGCCAGAAGGAGGGAACAAAAAAGCTCAA
The DNA here is from genome assembly GCA_964346295.1 of uncultured Bdellovibrionales bacterium. Classification (GTDB taxonomy): domain Bacteria; phylum Patescibacteriota; class Minisyncoccia; order Moranbacterales; family DUUL01; genus CAYFUG01. Next base: position 27,184 of record CAYFUG010000011.1, on the reverse strand, counting down.
GATTTCATTAGGAAGATTTTGAAAAAGTATGCTATAATGAAACCGTACTTGCTTTATGTGGGGAATGCTTATCCTCATAAAAATCTGGAACGATTAGTAACGGCCTTTGGTTATCTAAAAAGAAAACTTCCTGATTTAAATTTGGTACTGGTGGGAGAGGAAGATTTTTTTTATCGAAGACTGACGGAGTTCACTAGAGAAAAAAAAGAGCAGGGAGTTATTTTTGCGGGTTTTGTGCCAGATAATGAACTAGAAGTTTTCTACCAGGAGGCTTCTTTGTATGTCTTTCCTTCTCTCTACGAAGGATTTGGGATCCCTCCCTTGGAGGCTCTCAGGAGAGGGTTGCCTGTAATTTCTTCTCCGGAAACTTCCATGAAAGAAGTACTGGGTGAGTTGGCAGATTATTTTAATCCTCGCAGTGCTAAAGAGATGAGTGGTAGAATAGAGGCGGTTTTAAAAAAGAAGCGGATAGTTGGCAGGAAGAAGGTCTTTGAGTTAGAGGAAAAATTTTCTTGGAGGAAGATGACCAGGGAGACGAAGAAGATTTATGTTAGTTTTTTGAAATAATGACAAATAATGCTAATAGACTTAGGCGTTGTCAACTGAAAAAGATCGAGAGTTTGTTTTATAAAAAGAAAAAGTCCAAATATATAAATAAAAATGCCTAAAAGAGGGCGAGGAAAATTACCCACTAGATCAGTTTTTGATTTGATCCCCACGGATAGTGAGGGGCGAGTTGACACTGAGAAATTAGCGCTCATTGAGCGAGTTTTGGGTTGCGAAAGGCAGGAACTAGAGAAGCGAGAGCGTGAGAGACGTAAGAAGCCGGTGAGGAAGATAGTTTCTCATTTAGGGGATGTAATGCACTCCGGACCTAAAATCACCCCAGATGAAGATGCTTTAAGAAGGAAAAAGGCTCAAAAAGAGAAAGAGATTCAAGAGAAGGACATTTATTTAAATGCTTACAGAAATTATTTAGAAGACAAGAGAAGAAAGGAATCGGAAGTTAGAAGGGCGGCAGTAGCTAAGGCTTCTAAGCCCAGTAAGCCGGAAGACTCAAAAGAGGAGAATAAAAAGCGATCACAGCTTTTATCCTCTGGTGACCAAGTTCCTCCTGAGAGTAAGCAGCAAATTAATCTTGCTTCCGATAGAAAAATTTCTGTTTCCTCTCCTTGGAAGAGCACTTCTTCAAAATTAAAAAGGTCTATTGGGCAGAGCTCGCAAGTTAGTGATAGTGAACCTGAAAAGCTTCGAGAGCGCCAATCGAATTATCTGCAGCATTTTCACCAAAAGACTAAAATTTCTAAAGTCAGGACCAATACCAGGAGGCCGCAGGTTTCTTCTGGAGAGAAAAAATATTCTCAAGAAAAGGGTTTTCAAGTTCAGTCAAATTCGGAAAAACAAAAATTCTCTGGAGCGGGATTTTCTCAATTGGCAGATCAAAAAAGAAAAAACTTACTTTCTCAGCAACTAAAAGCCTCTACTCTCAAATTTAATAAGCAGTTTTCTTTTGAGCAAGAGCCGCCTTATTTAGTGAAAATTACTCCTGATAAATTACCTGCTCAACAAAAGAACTACCAGGAAACCTCTGATGTTTACGAGGGAGTTTTAGCGGATGCTCCTTGGTTAAAGGAGGATCATGATAAGAAAAATACTCATTGGCAGGAATCTCAAGTGTTTGATTTTGAGAAGCCTTTACTGGTAGGAGAAGTAGAGACTGATAATCGACCCAGAATTATTCCCTTAGAGGAGAGAGACGGTTATTGGCAGGACTTTTTAGGCAGAGATTTTTCCGAAAAGAAGGAGCGAGAAATAGACAGGAAAATAGCAGAAGAAGGGGTATTTATGGCTGATTTGGGGCAATCAAAGAAACCAAAGGAAACGAAAGAATTAATCGAAGGGAATCGAGAGGGCCTCAAAATGGAAGAGATCGATTATCAGTTGAATAAGGGGGAGTTGGTGGAAAATCCGGAATTTGAAGATAAAGTGAGTCAACTAGTGAAATTCTTGGGTAATCAGGGAGAAGAGTCTCAAGAAAAAGAGACTTCGGAGAATATTAAGAAGAAAAAAAGAACCGATAAGAGGCGGAAAAAAGCAGAGGAAAAATCACTGAGAAGAAAACAAAAAAAAGAGGACAAGCTTGTGTTGAAAAGCGCGGCAAAGAATAGTAGACTTAGAAAAGAGAGTCCTAAAAAGAAAAAAGATCTCAACTCCGGAGCTACTTCTTCTGAGAAAAAAAGGACAGGGGATGGTGTTTTTGAGAGAAAAAGTTGGCTGGGTATTTTCAAGCCGGCTCTGGGATTTGCGGGAGCCTCTTTGGCAATTTTAGGAACTATTTCCCTAGGAATCTGGGCTTCTTATGGTTTTCAATTTCAGGAAGATGTAAAAGTAAAGGGAAGTCAAGTTATAAATCACCTAGAAGAAGCTAAAAGTGCTTTGGAGAAGCAGGATTTTGCTTCTGTGGATCAAAATTTTCAGCAAGCTTTAGGAGAATTTGAACAGATGCAAACTGATCTGGATAAAATGGGAGGAGATACGCTAGATTTCTTTTCTCGTTTGCCTTACTTATCCAAAGTAGGATCTGGAAAGGCGGTAATAGAGGTGGGTAATGAACTGACGGAGGCTGGTCAGGAAATATCCCAGATGATTGCTATTTTAGTAGAACTAGAAGATCTGAAATCAGAAGAGGGGAATTCGGAAGTTTCTTTACTTACTTATTACTCTCGTACCTGGGAGCATGTGAAGAAAGTTAAACAATCACTAGAGGAAGCTAATAATTACGCTCAAAGAGTTAAATTGGAGGATCTCCCAGAGGAGTATCGGAGTAAATTTGCAAAAATAAAGGAAATTCTCCCCGGTTTTTTGGCTATAGCAGAGGAACTAGAGAGGAATCACCAGATATTTTTGGAATTACTAGGAGATAATGGTCCTCGCAAGTACATGTTGGTTTTTCAGAATAATCAAGAGATGCGGGCTACAGGAGGCTTTATTGGCAGTTACGGAATTTTAAGCGTTAGTAATGGAGAGATTAAGGATTTTTTCATCGAAGGGATTTTTGGCCCTGATTGGCAGTTAAAAGAAGATGTTATTCCTCCTAAACCGATTCAAAAGATTTCGGCTGGCTGGTCTACTCATGATGCTAATTGGTTTCCTCATTTTCCTAAGTCGGCGGAAAAAATTGCTTGGTTTTACGAAAAGACCGGAGGGCCGACTATCGATGGAGTAATCGCGATCACTCCTAATGTTATGGAGAAGCTCTTGAAAATTACTGGCCCGATTCGAATGGATGAATATGACATTACCATTGATGCTGATAATTTTATAGAAAAAACTCAATACGAAGTAGAAGTTGATTACGATAAAGAGGAAAATAAGCCCAAGAAGATTTTGGCTGATCTAGCTCCGGTGGTTTTAGAGAAAATTTTTGCTACTCGAGACTTAGAGCGGGTGGCTGAGGTGGCCGATACCATGAGCTCTGCCTTAGAGGAGCGTCATATTATTTTTTATTCTACCAATCCAGAAGTGCAAATAGTTATTGCTCAACAGGGTTGGGCGGGAGAGGTTTTGCAAACTGATAAGGATTACTTAATGGTGGTGAATAGTAATATCAATGGCTATAAGACAGATGGGGTAATTGAAGAGAAAATTTATCACGCAGTGGAAGTGGAAGCGGACGGTTCTTTGGTGGGCACTACAAAGGTAGAGAGAATCCATCATGGAGGAAACACGGATTATGAGTGGTGGAACAAAGTCAATGCCAATTATATGCGAGTTTATGTTCCTCAAGGTAGCGAACTTTTGGAGGCTTCTGGTCATACCCGAGAAGTAGTGGAGGATCCTTTGAATTATGAAGTCTTAGAATTTAAAACTGACCCCGATGTAGTTGCTCAGGAGTCTAGTATGACAAGGGACGAAGAAACCGGGACGCGAATTTACCAAGAAAATGGGAAGACAGTTTTTGCAAATTGGGTTTATGTTTCTCCTCAAGAGACGGTAGAAGTCGAATACAAGTACAAGTTACCTTTTAAGCTAGATTTTAGGGAGAATGAAGAAGGGGTCGCCAGCTATTCTCTTTTAGCTCAAAAGCAGTCTGGCTCAGAGGGATCTCAGTTGATTTTTGAGTTGGAATACCCAGGAGACAAAAAAGTGACTTGGCAACATCCCCAAGAAATGGATGCTTCTTCGCGGTTAGTTGAATGGGAGGGGGTGTTAGACACGGATCAGTTTGTGGGAGTGATCTTAGAGAGGGAGTAGTTTCTGAGAAGTTATGCCTCGAAAAATGCTAAGCATTGACAATTTATATCACTAGATCAGGACTGTATTTTACACAAATGAAAATTTTTACTATAATGATGATAATCACTTACCTTTTTTCTAAACAAAAAACAATAAAAATCAAAACAAAAATGAAAAATCGACTCCAAAAAACACTTTCTTTAATGGGTGTTTTTGCAATGCTCCTGGCAACCATTCCTCAGGCAGGGGCAACTTCCTTCCAGTATCCTCAGAATCCTAACGGAAATCTACCGGACCAGTAGAATCCGCTCAAGTAGAACTAGTCTGTCAAACCGCTATCTCTGGCCTTACTCCTGCCGGAGACTACCAAGACACCCTAACCTTGTTAGCAACCGGAAGGTTTTAGGCTGATTGTTGGAGAACTAAAACCCTTCTTTACCGGAAGGGTTTTTGGGGAGGTGATTTTTGACGGTTGCGGTCTAGGAGGACTTTTCTCTCCACTGCCTTACCTTTTCCAGGTCTTCTAGAACTTTGTCATGCTTGGTTTCTAGAATCAGATTGACTCCATTTTTTTGGGCCCAGTGGACAACTGCCTGGAGACCGGAAGCACCAATTTTACCTTCGCCCAAGTGAGCGTGGCGGTCTTTGCGAGAGCCTAATCCGAACCGGGAGTCGTTAAGGTGGATAATTTTAAGTTTATTTTTGCCGATAATTTTTTTCACCTTTTTAAAAATCCCTGGTACTTCTTGGGGACCAGAAAAATCATAGCCACTGGCGAAAGCATGGCAAGTGTCTAAACAGAAGCCTAAGTTATCTTCAAACTCTCTTAGATTTCCTAGTAGTTGGCCGATTTCTTCTAGTTGACTGCCCATAATTTGCCCACTGCCGGCGGCGATTTCCAATAGTAACTGAGATTGGAATTTTTGACTCTCGAAAATTTTTCGTAGGCCTTTAAGTGTAAGTGCTTGCGCCTCTTTTTCGTCTGCAATATCCTTGGCACTCCCTAAGTGGGTTATTACAAAAGGAATTTCCAGTTGATCAGCCACGGAAAGTTCTCGTTGCAAGGCCGTAATGGAGCCATAGAAAATCCGCTTGTTAGTGCTGGCCAAGTTGATAAAATAAGGAGAGTGAATGACACAATCAATTGAATCGTAGCCATTTTCTTTTAACGACTTTTGAAAAGCTTCGGCATTAATTTCCTTCACGGGTCCTCCGTGAGGAGAGCGGGAGAAAATCTGAAAACACTCGCAATCAAGATTGCGGGCGTTCTTGGGGGCATTTTCGATTCCGCCAGATATGGAGACATGAGCACCGATTTTCATTGAGAGTAGAGGGCCTTTCAAATTTGGCGCGCTTCGTTGTTGCGGGCTACATTTCGCTTTCACCGTACGATTCAGTACGGCTCAAGCGAAGCCTTGCCCGCGCCTAGAATCGCACTCAAATTTGAAAGCCCTTTTATTAAATAACTAGAATTATTTGATTATTAGGCGGGGACTGGTCTCTATCGTCAAACTGGGGGAGGCCACCTAGAAATTTCAAAAATCAGAGGGTCTGTTGTTGATTTTGTTTCCTTTATTAGAGTATAATAGAAATGTCTTAAGAGGTCTAATATTAAAATTTCTGATATGTCGGGACATTCTAAGTGGGCTAATATTAAGCATCGTAAAGCGGCTCAAGATGCTAAAAAGGCGGGGGTTTTTACCAAGCTAGCGAAAGACATTGTTTTGGCGGCTAAAAACGGCAGTGATCCGGAGACTAATTTTAGGCTTAAATTGGCGATTGATAAAGCCCGGGCGGCTAATATGCCTAAGGATAACATTGAGCGATCCATTAAAAAAGGCTCTGGCGAAGATAAGGATGCAGCTAGCTTAGAAGAAATTATTTACGAAGGTTACGGTCCGGGTCAGGTGGCGATGCTGATTAAAACTGTGACGGACAATAAGAATCGGACGGTGAGTGAGGTCAAGCACCTGCTCAACAAGAATGGCGGTAAATTTTCCGAGAGTGGCGGAGTGAGCTGGCAGTTTGATCAAGTAGGCCAAATTATCGTCGAGTCGCAAGAAGGGCAGGATCCAGAAGGGCTAGAAATGAAGATTTTGGAAACTTCCGCTCAGGATTACCAGCAGGACGAGGAGGTTTTTCAGATCTATACCCAGCCCCAAGATTTACAAAAAACGCAGCAGGAGTTGGAGGATCAGGGCCTCAAAATAGCGGAGGCCCAGTTGGCGTTTCGAGCCAAAAATACGGTGGAAATTAGTGAGGCAGAAAAGGAGGCTTACGAGAGGTTGCTGGAGGCATTGGAGGAGCAGGAGGATGTTTTTGAGATCTACGACAACTTAGCTTAAACCTTTTTAATTTGGAAAGTCTCGTTGTTGCCGCCTGCTTTTTGGCCTCACCGTACTAATCAGTATGGCTCGGCCAAAGCCTCGGCGTCGCCTAGAGCTTTCCTCAAATTTGAAAGCCTTGCGTGTTATTTTGGGCAGAAGGCTTACTGTAAAAAACAATTAATTTACTGTAATAATGAGAATCATTGATAAGGAAATTAAATTGGAATTGAAAGAGGAGTTTACTCCCGTAAAGAGTTTATTTGAATCTCTCGTGGGAGAGAACAGTCTAAATAATGCTAATATAGTGTGTTGGGTTCCTCGTGAAGTTTCATCATTAATCCAGATTGGCTGGGAGGATGGTTTGCTAGAAGACTTAAAAGGCTTTCTAAAAGATAAGGCTCCAAGGGGAAAATGGACAAAGCATGATGAGCCTGATACGCCTTTTAGAAATAATTTTTATGAACATATCAGAAGTAAATTAGTTGGTAGCGTGTCGATGACTTTGATTGTGAAAGATGGTGAGTTGTACATTGGAAAATACCAGGACCTGTATTTTTATAGTCCAGTATTTAAGAACATTCCAAATCAAAAGATATTTTCAAGAATCCTTAAATTTGATTGAAAACGCATTAATAAATCCTACAAACTCTTTGTCTTTCTCAAAAATTTTCGAGAGGACCCTGTTCGTATTTTCGTGCTGTAGATAGAAATAGAAAATAGATCTTATGAATAAAAAATTGCGAATTTTGGGGATTGATCCCGGGATTGCTACGATTGGTTGGGGAGTGATTGAGAGTCACCAGAAAGAGCCAGAGCTTTTGGAATTTGGCTGTATTGAAACTTGCAAAGGTAAGGCTGCGGTAGAACGACTAGAAGAGATTGCTGTTGATTTAAAGGAGATCATTAAAAAATTTGAGCCGGATGAGATTGCCGTCGAGGAGTTGTTTTTCTTTAAGAATGCTAAAACTGTAATTGGGGTGGCTCAGGCCCGAGGAGTGCTTTTGCTGACTTGTGGCCAGCAGGGGGTGGCTACTTTTGAATATACTCCACTCCAAATTAAACAGGCTTTGACGGGCTATGGGCGAGCCGACAAGAGCCAAGTGCAGTGGATGATGAAGGAAATTCTAGGTTTGGGTACTATTCCTCGGCCGGACGATGCGGCGGATGCTTTGGCAGTGGCGGCTTGTCATTTGCAGTCAAGAAAGTTAAAGTTAATAAAGCATTTAAGCCAGTAATAAAGCTTTCAAGATTAAAATTAAGAGAGCTTGTTGGATAATTAATTGTTAGTTAGTAAATTTGATGAATCTTAGAGTCAGGGATAAAATTTTTTTGCTTTTGATGGGAATCGGGCTGACTTATTTAGGTATTAGTAAACTCTTTTTTCCTTCTCAAGAAGGGGAAATTGATAGAGCGAGAGTAGAAGTAGCCCAGGGGCGGTTAGAAGTGAGGGTGGCTCAAGACGAAAAAACTCGTTATCAAGGCTTGAGCGGGGTAAAAGAGCTGCCAGAAGGAGCAGGGATGCTTTTTATTCACGAAAAACCCGGGAGATATGCCTATGTGATGCGGGGAATGCAATTTGATTTGGATTTTATCTTTATCAAAGGAGGTCGAGTGGTGGACATCGCTAGGCGTGTGGCTTGGGACTATCGGGGAGAGATTCAAGGGGCCACTGACTATGATAAGGTACTGGAAGTGCCGGCAGGCTGGGCCCGTCAGAATGAAGTGAAGATTGGAGATGAAATAGAGATTAGTTTCTAGCTTTTAGGGGTAGTGATTTTAAAGATGTCTAGTAGTTATTCATCAGTGATGCTAATGGGGTTATGGCTAAAAGAAAGCACTGTAAAGCACTACGATCAGAAAGGGGTAAGAATAAAAAGTAATATTCTAAAAATTAAAATAAGCTCATGCTAGACAAGCAAATTAAAGAAGAACTTCGGCAAAAATTGCTAGAGGAAAAGCGAAGTCTGGAAAAGGAATTGGGGGTAATTGCGGAAAAAGAAGACGGAGAATACCAGGCAGAAATGGAGGATTACGGAAGAGAAGAAGATGACAATGCCCTGGAAGTCTCTGATTATTTGAGTAATATCAGTATTACCGAAAATCTTAATCGGCGTTACGAGGAGATTCAGGAGGCCTTGAGTAATATGGATAGCGGAGAATACGGTCAATGCGAGAATTGCCCAGGAGAGGAGATTCCCCTGGAACGCTTGCGGGCTAATCCAGCCGCTCGCACATGCATCAAATGTCAACAACAAGAAGAGTAAACGATAGGCTAAAATAGAAACGCTTAATTTGTGAATAAGGGAAAAAAGAGAACTCACTGGCCCTCCAGAAGAGAAGTGGGGGTTTTGGGAGGGTTAATCTTAATTGATCAGTTAATTAAACTTTGGGCCCAAGAAAATCTTCCCCTGCAAGGGGAGGGAATTTTTCAGTTGGCCTGCAATGAGTCAATCTCTTGGGGAATACCCTTGCAAGGGGGCTGGTTTTGGTTGTTTTGGTTAGCCTCGATTAGCGCATTGGTTTACTTGTACCAGCAGAGTCAAGTAAGGGGGCGTTGGTGGCTGGTATTGATTTTAGCAGGGGCCTTTTCTAATGTTTTAGATCGAATTCTGGTGGGTTGTGTAGTGGATTACATTAGCCTGGGGAGCTTTCCTATTTTCAATTTTGCGGATGTTTTGATTAGTCTAGGAGCGGCAGGATTCCTTTGGGCGGAATTATGGTCTCGGAAACTTCAATAGGTCCGCTTGCTTTAATGGAGAGGTATAGGAGTTTTGGACAACTACATTAAAAACAAAAGGGAATCAAAGGCTGCTATTAATGGGGTTGGTTTACTCTTCTTTCAAAATAAAAACAGGCTTCGAGAGCCTGTTTTTTAAAGAAGTTACCCAGTGTTATTATCTAGGCGCGCTCGCTGTATTCGCCGGTTTCGGTATTAACTCTAATCAGATCACCTTTTTCGACAAATAACGGGGTGGTAATTTGCAATCCGGTTTCCAGGGTGACCATCTTAGAGCCGCCATCGGCCGTATTGCCCTTAACTGAGGGCGGGGCTTCGGTGACCTCGAAGGTCATCTTGATGGGTAGTTCAATATTGATAGGATGTCCATCGAAGTACAGAATATCAAGAGTGGTGCCTTCTTTGAGGTATTGTTTTTTTTCTTTTAAAACCTCGGAAGACAATTCGAATTGCTCGTAATTTTCATTGTTCATGAAGACGAAGTTTTCTCCTTCTTGGTAAAGATATTGGGCTTTTTGAGATTCAACCTGAGCTTCTTCTAGCTGGTCGGCACTTTGGAAAGTTTTACTGAGAATCGCTCCGGTGATCAAGTTTCTCAATTTAGTGCGCAAAACAGCGCCGGCCCGGCCCATTTTAGAATGTTGAGCGGTTTGAACCACAAAAGGTTCGCCTTCTAGGATAATTTTTTTGCCGACTTTGATTTGATTGAGAGTTAGCATTTCTATTTTTTGATGAGTGATTTTTAGACTTTAGAACTTAGTTTACTTGAAGATCATAGAGCTCTTTTTCAATTCAAGTTTTCGATTCAAAGGCTTTGGGAGTCTAATTGAAATAAACTAAGATCCCGGACTTCTTTGCGAACAATCCGGGATGGCAGTAGTTCTTTGTTCAATAAAGCCATTTATTTAGCCACGAAAGGCAATAATCCAATAATTCGACCTCGCTTAATAGAGCGAGCGAGGGTGCGTTGGTGGCGGGCGCAGGTCCCGGTTTTTTTAGTGGGGATGATTTTTCCGACTGTGTTGATAAAGCGTCGGAGCATGATGATATCTTTGTAATCGATTACATCGGTATTTTCTTGACAGAAGTGGCAGCTGTTATTGTTCTTTGCCATTGGTTAGTCTTTAGTTCTTAATGCATTAAAATTAAAATGGAATGTCCTCTACTTTGATTTCTTCTTGATTTTCGTCAATGTCAATGGTAGGAATCTGATCAGCCGGAGGAATGTTAACGTTGTCTTGTTGATTCTGTTGATTCGATTGCTTTTGATTACCAGGACCATTTGAGGACGTTTGGGATTGGTTTCCTTGTTGGTAGTTCCCTCCTCCTGTTTGTTGATTTCCGCCCCCTCGGCCTCCGCTGAGCATAATAGCATTTTCAGCCACAATCTCCGTCATGTAACGCTTTTGACCAGTTTTTTGATCGTCCCAGGAGCGGGTAGTAAGGCGGCCTTCGATGTAAACTTTCATGCCTTTGTTCATGTACTGAGTGCAAATTTCGGCGAGCTTTCCCCAGGCTACTATTCTATGGAATTGGCTATCCTCCTTGTAGTTTCCGGTAGCTTGATCTTTCCAGCGGCGGTTAGTAGCTACAGTGAAGTTGGCGACATTTTGGCCAGAGGAAGTAGTTCGCATTTCGGGATTCTCGGTGAGATTCCCAATTAACATGACTTTGTTGAGATCCATAGTTTTGAAGAGCTGTTTGTGTTTGGCGTTGAGGTTTTTTTGCTCAAACAATAAGCTCTTGTTTAGAAGATTTTAAATTGCTTGATAGCTGGAAAGAGAGACCGGCTGATTCTTGGTAGGAGGTGATTAGTTATAGCTAGTCACTTCAGATCTTTTAGGGTTTCTAGAAAGAAGGTCGGAGTTTGATTAAATCAGATATTAAGAATCTCATCGAGTTTTTTATCTAGGTCTTCAAGAGCGTTTTGATCGTCTTCGGAAGAGGGTTTACTCTTTTTGGACTCTTTCTTATCCTCGTCTTCTTCCTTATCGTCTTTCTTTTCTTTTACCTCTTTTACCTCTTCTTTGCTCGATGCTCCCTTGTCTTTCTGAGCCTCCTTATCTTTCTTGCTAGCCGCTGGTTGTTTTTTCTGAGATGACCCTGCTTCTTTCTCCTCTTGGGTGGTAGTAGAAGGGGATTCTTCCTCTTTCTCTTCCTTCTCCTCTTTTTCCTCTTTTACTGCCTTAAGAGAGGTTTCAGGTTGAGCCTTACCAGTTTTACTGTCGGGTGTAGGAGAAATAGGTTCTTCTTTTTCTGCTTCTTTATCCTCGTCTTTGTCTTCACTTTCTTCTCCGGGTTGGGTTAGCTCCGGTAGTTCATCGGCGCGAACGATGATGTAACGCGCTACTTGAGCTTCTAAGTTAAGAGCTTTCTTGATCTCGTTGATTTTTTCTCCTTCCTTAAGTTCAAAGCGTAGCACGGTGTAAAATCCGTACTGCTCGTGATTAATTTCGTAAGCTAAGCGCCTTTTTTTGTAGGCTAGGGTTTGTTCAATTTTGGCTCCAAAAGATTCCAGCATTTCGGCGACTTTGGCTTGAATGGTTTCCAAGTTTTCGGTTTGGGATTGGAGGACTAGATAGTTAATTTCGTATTTCATAATTTAGGGGACTTCCATTTTCGACGCATTTCGTTGTCAAAATCTCCGCTTCTCGCTCGTCGTACCTCTCAGTACGCCTCGCTTCGCTGCTCGATTTTTTTTCCTAGAACTGCATCCAAAAATAAAAGCCTTAGGTTTCTAATTTGGTCAGTGGTTAGTGGATTTGTTTGTTACATGCTACAAGATAAATAAAATTCCATTAGGCAAGTTAAAAACAACTTTCCCAATGGAGAGTGGCTTGGCAAGGTCCTGAGCTAGTCTGTAGATTGTAGTCTTTAGTCCGTAGTCTGTAGACTGGGATGACTAAAATTTAGATACTTAAGACTCAGGCGGCGAAGCCGATTAGGGACATTCAATTTGTAAAATGTAAACCAAACTCTAGAGAGAGCTTAGCAGAACAGAGGGAATTGTCAAATTTAGAAACAAAAACCGGGCGCCTCAGAGTTTGAGGTTCACCCGGATTTTGACAAAACTAAGGAAGGAGAGGCTGACTCAATAAAACCTGCTTAGTTTTTTCGTTGCCGCCTTTCTTCTAAGGTTGGCCCGGAATTTTGTTGTGAAATCCCAGATGTGGCACAGGGTCGTTATAATGATTCCTAGTGCCACAAAAATCAATAAAATTCCAGTGTCAGGCTCAAAGAGATTCTCTGGGTACAAGAAAGCTCCTGCTGCTAGTATCCCCCAGGCGAGCTGGAATATAAAAAAAGCAGCTCCCTTAAAACGCTCTTCCCCACTTATCCTTGAGCCCCTTCTCCAAACAAAAACAAGTCCAATTATCTTCAGGGGGCCTAGTAGGAATGACCTTATCCAGGATCCCCGGAATTGATCTCGGAAGGCAGTTCCGAGCAAGAACGGTGTTGTCAGGAAAAGTGCCAGTGCCATAAGTAGGAAAAAATTTTCTTTCAATGCGGCGAAATCCATCCGAGGCCTCCTCAAGTCTGATTTTTTGTCAAATACAAAGTTTATAACTTTGTATTGAATGCTAGGCGGTTAGTATTTTTTGTCAACAACGAATGTTTAGTAGAGTTAAATTTTTTGGGTCGCCCAAGCTTCGTTTTCAGTTGACTTTCTGTTTTTTTGTGGGAAAATTGGGGGATAAAAGTTAATTTTGTCTTAATGTCCAAGGAAAACAAAAAGGTAGAAGATTTTTTGACCGAGCAAGGGATCGACTTTCAGTTATTTGAGCATCCGGCAGTGTTCACTTGCGAGGAGGCTGAGGCGCATTGCGGAGAGATTCCTGGTCTAGCTAGCAAGAATCTTTTTTTGCGCAATGCCAAAAAAGACCGGTTTTTTTTGGTGGTGTTGCCGGCAGCCAAGCGGGCGGACCTCAAAGCTTTTGGCAAAATTGTAGGCGAGAAGGTTTCTTTTGGAAAGCCCGAGGAACTGAAAGAAAAATTAGGCCTGGAGCCGGGAGCGGTTTCGCCTTTGGGCTTGATCAATGACTCTCAAAAAGCGGTGGAGCCTTACTTTGATCGGGAGGTTTATGAGGCGGAGCAAGTAAGCTTTCATCCTAATCGGAACACGGCTTCGGTGGTGCTTTCTGGAGAGGGTTTGCGGCGGTTTTTAGAGGGGCTGGGGAGAGAGGCAGAAGTAGTGGAGATGGGTTAATTTTCAGTTTTTAATTTCAAATTTTTAAACAATTTTAAATGATTCAATAGCAGAATTTTTAATAAAAAAGCGATTACAATGAAAATCCGAACTTACAAGAAAACTGACATTGAAAAAGTTGCCAAGATTTACAATGAAACTACCCTGGAGTACAACTGGGAGGATTTGACCGATGAACAAAAGAAAGTGATCCTTTTTAAGGATTTAGAGAAGGTTCACGAATTATTGAAACTGCCTAATATCACGCTGGTTCTAGAGGAGTCGGGGGGAATAGCAGGTTTTGTGATGATGAAAAGCGGCGGTTATATCAATTTTCTCTATGTCGACAAAGATCATTTGGGTAAAGGCTATGGTAAAAAATTGATTCAAGCAGCGGAAGAGAAGGCCCGAGAATCAGGCTTAGAAAAAACCTATTTGCATGCTTCTGTCTATACGGCCAAGCGAAAAATTTACCAGAAACTGGGTTATCAAGATTTAGGCCTGGAGAAGTATGAAATAATCGGAGTAGGTTTTGAGGGTCATCGAATGGAGAAATATTTCAACAAGAAGAGTTGTAGTTAATTTTTTGAGTATTCGCATCTTTCCTATTCCGTCTAATCCCTCTAACCCCCTTTCATAAATGGGGAATTCGAGAAAGAGCTTCTTGAAAAATTTGAGAAAATTCTAATTGTTTTATGAAAAAAACTTTCACTGTTAAAAATAAGCTCTACAGGCTGCCGATTTATTTGCCGGATGCGACTTTGGGCGTGGTGCGGGGAGTGGATGCTCGAGATTTGGAGGCGGCTGGAGTGGAGGGGGCAGTAGTCAACACCTATCACTTACTAACAGACCCGGGGATTTCGGTGCTCAAAAAACTAGGTGGCATTAAAAAGCTGATGAATTTTCCCGGCCTGATTACCTCGGACAGTGGAGGATGGCAGGTCTTTTCTTTGATTCATCGGAGGAAAAACGCCGGCTCTATCACCGACAAGGGTGTGACTTTTTCTATCGGAGGGGCCAAGAAAAAGCTGTTTACCCCAGAAAAGTCTATTCAAGTGCAATTTGAGATTGGCTCTGATTTGGTGGTTTGCTTAGACGATTTTACTTCTCCTGCGGCCACTGAAGAGCAAATCAAAGAGAGTGTGGAGCGGACTTTACACTGGGCGGAGCGTTGCAAGGCGGAGTTTGACAGGCAGATAGAGATTAGAAAGTTTACCGAAAAAACTCGACCGAAGTTGTTGTCTGTGATTCAGGGTCACAACAACCGAGATTCGCGGGCTTACTGTGCTCAAAAATTGCTAGAAATCGGTTGTGATGGTTTGGGTTTGGGTGGTTATCCCATTAAAGAAAACGGAGAACTAGATCTTGATTTAGCTCAATTCATCGTTGATCTTATTCCAAAAGATAAAATCAAATTTGCTTTGGGAGTGGGGAAGCCTTACGAGATTGCCGCTTGTGCTGCCATGGGCTGGGAAGTTTTTGACTGCACTTTGCCTACTCGAGACGGGAGACACAAGCGTTTGTATAACTTTGCCAAAGATCCTGATCAGTTGAGCCTAGAAGAATTAGCCAACCCTCAGAATTACGAGTTTATTTACATTCGTCGGGAAAAATTTCAAGAATCACCGGAGTCGATTAGCTCCTTTTGTGATTGTCACACTTGCCGGAATTTTTCTCGAGCCTATTTGCGCCATCTCTTCAATATTAATGAAACTCTAGCCTTTCGCTTGGCGACTATTCATAATTTACGGGTTTATACTAAGGTGATTGAGTTAGTCCGCAGAGGTTCTGAGCTATGACTTTAATGATTTTGTGAGGGCTATGAGAGTAAAGGTAAAGGCAACCTGACGGGGCGTCTCTGCTAAAATCAGTTCAACAAAAAAACAAGCCCTAAGAAGGCTTGTTTTTTAAGGGGCTTCATTTCTGTGAATTATTCCCTGGATTCTTTCAAATTTAATCCCTTGATTACTCCTAGGGCCAAGGCGCCACCGATTAGAGCGGTGATCAACTGAGGGAGGTGCATCATAGAGGCGATAGGAGTTGGTAGGGAGCTAAAAAAGAGACTGGTGATAGCAAAAAGAAAGAGGAACTTTAAAAATCCAGCACCGGCTATTGCCCCCGGAAGGTTAAATTTTTTGAGAGAAGCAAAGGCAACCATCAAAAGAACATTGGAAAAAACAATAAAAGGAATCAAGGTAGCCATCGGAGCGGGAAGGAGGCCTCTGAAAAGGGCTACACTAGAAGGCACTGCGGCCACCAAAAGGGCATTAGCTACGCCTAGGCGCCAAGCAGCCAAAAACAAGGTGGCGTTAACGAGGGTTCCGGTGAGAATCTGATTAGCGGGAGCGTGAGCCAAAAGAGCGGGCGCGATGAGGGCGGCTAGGACCAAGCCGGCAGTCCAGGCTAGATCTTGACTAGAAGTGCTGGCCCAGGGAAGGGATTTTTTTAAAGCGATAGTTTTTTGTTTCATGGTTTTAATTGAAGTTATTTAGTTATATCTATTGATTCTAAAATATGCTTTATCATTATATATTTTAGTATTGCTTAGAGTTTCTTGGATTGAAACTTCTTCTTTTACCGCTGGATTTTCTGTTTTGGTTTTTTCTAAAGCAAGTTCTTCGGGATTACCTTCTGGAATAGGTGATGATTCTTTACTACTGGAGTTATTACATCCAGAAAAAATAGCAGAGGCGAGGATTAAAAAGGATAGGACAGCTCCCTTCATTTTTTTACGACTTAAGAGGTTGATCATTTTTTACTCTACAATGCTGGCGCGGGCGACGATGCCGTAAATTTGATCGATTTCTAAAGTGAGCTCGTCGATCTCAGATTTAGGGGCGTAAACGACTACATTGATCATGGCGGTGCAGTGCTCCAAACAGCGAGGTTGCAAATTGAGACCCATTCGGCCTAGTATTTTGTTGCCGTGTTTGGTGAGAATTTGATTAATGTCGGGGGCCTGGGCATAGCGATCTTTAATGAGGATGGAGATGGTGCCTAGGTGGTTGTTTTCTGGTTTTGGCATGGTTCTGGGTGAGACTTCCAAGTTTTGAAAATTTTGGTGTCAAAATCTCCTAAAATCTGAAAATCCCAAAGTTTAGTTGTTAGTTTTTTGAAAAGTTGAAGTTTTTATCATCTGATACTAGTTTGGGGTTGTCTTTTGTACTCCTGTTTTCTCCTATTTTCATTAAGTAAGGATTGAGGATTATTTTATTTTAATATATCATAAAAAAAATTTATGGTATACTAGAAAAAATTCTTATTTAAAATTATAACAAAATTGATAATAAAATGAACACTCAAAAAATATTACTCCAATTTGAGGCAAAGAAGGAAAATCTTCTGCCAGCTGCTAAGGAAATTCAGCGAGTGAACGGTTTTATTTCTTCGCAGGCTATTGAAAAAATGGCTAATTATTTTAATCTTAAAAAGGCAGAAGTTTTTTCTACGGTGAGTTTTTATAGTGAGTTGTGCTTAGAGAAAGCTCCTAGTTTGGTAGTGAAAATTTGTGACGGAGCTAATTGTGTTACTAAGGGAGGTAGTAGCGTTCTTTCTCAGGTAGAGGAGTTTTTGGGGCAGCGAGCAGAGGATGAGTTTAATCCTAAGGTAGAAATTAAGCGAGAGAGTTGCTTTGGTTTGTGCGAAAGAGGTCCGATTATGGAAGTTAATGGGACGATTTTCGAGGGGGTCACTCCGGAGCGGGTAGATGATATTTTACGTGGATATGTCTATTAACAACAGTGAGCCTAAAAATTTTTCTTCGGAGCCTTTTCTTCATAGTGGGGAAAAAGCACTTTTCTTTTCTAGAAATTCTCCCGGAAAAGGAGGTGATTTTAGTGATTTAGAGAAGAGTATTATTTTTACACTGGCTTATTACAATTGTCGAGATATAGCCTTAACAGAATTGGAATTGTGGGAAAATTTGATCAGAGTGGGGGAATTAGAAAGGATTTCTTTTGGTGAGTTGACTGACAAACTAGAAAGAGAGCCTTTGAGGAGAATTGTTAAGAAGAAGTGGGGATTTTTTACTTTGCCAGGAGAAGAGAGTTTGGCAGAAGAGCGCATAAAGCACCAGAAAATCTCTCTAAATAAAATTAAGAAGGCTCAGCGATTAATTCAGGTGTTGCTAGCGATTCCTTATTTTAGAGGAGCCTTTTTGACAGGGACCTTGGCCTTGGGGAGTGCTCAGAAGGCGAGTGATTGGGATGTTATGATTATTCTAGAAAGAGATCGAATTTGGTTGGGAAGGTTTTTAGTAAGTTCTGTCCTTCAGTTATTAGGTAAACGTCGCCATGGCAAGAGAGTCAAGGATCGTTTTTGTTTAAACCACTTTCTTACTATTCGAGGGCTCTTTTTTGAGGAGCGCAGTGAATATTCTGCTAGCGAGATAGCCCTTTCTCTTCCTTTATTGGGCATTAGTTATCATCGACAATTGCTAAGAGAAAATCGAGATTGGATTCAACAGGTAAAGCCTCATTTCCAACCTCGTTCGCTAGAAGGTGATTTTTTAACAGTCAGGCCCTGGTTAGCAGTGAAGCTTTTTCGACAAGCAGTAGAGTTATTGTTGAATTTTAGTGGGTTGGGCAGTCTATTGAATATTTTCTTTAAGGATGTGATGCTAAGAAAAATCAAGAAGAATCCAAAGACTTACAAAAAAAATGCCGATATTCGATGTAGCGATCAGGCTTTGATTTTCTTGCCATCTCCTCGAAGAGGAAGGGTTTATCAGCGAGCCCTGGAAAAACTTAAAGAGCTAGGCTATAATACTACTTAGAGATGCAATTATCGTGGGCTATTTCTATTTTATTGACTTATTGGATTAAGTTTCTAAGGGAGGAATTATAGACTCAGGTTAAACTTCAGTTAGTTTAGTTGCTGGGGTTGCAATTTTTTGTTATTAAAAACTTTTCACGAAAGATAGTTGTCTTCTTTGAGAAGCAATGTCGGACCCAGGGTGTTTTTGGACGAACGGATATTTCAAATTTGTTGTTCTGTTGATTTTATGCATAAAAATAAAAACAAAAAGAGCTGGTTGATCGGGTTGATTCAATTAGTCGGAATGCTGATATTGGCCGGAAGTTGGGGATTTTTAGGAGTAACTCCTGGGGCTTTAGCGGCAACTTCTCAAGAGGTTGATGTTAACAAGGAGATGGAGGGGGAGATTGTAGAGTTGGCTAATCGGGATCGTCTAAAGGTTGGCCTGGGGGAGCTTAGTAGGAGTGAAGTCTTGGACAAGGCGGCTAAAATGAAGGGAGAGGATATGTTAAAGAATGATTATTTTTCGCATGATTCTCCAAAAGGAGTGGAGCCCTGGCACTGGTTTGGAGTGGTAGGTTACGATTATAAATATGCGGGAGAAAATTTAGCAATGGATTTTTCTGCGGCGGATGCGGTAAATCGAGCCTGGATGAAAAGTCCCACTCATCGAGATAATATCATTTCTTCTAACTATAGTGAGATCGGAGTGGCTGTTTTAGAGGGAGATATTGACGGCAAGCAGACCAGAATCGCTATTCAATTATTCGCTACTCCTCTAGGAGATCAAGAAAGCTACTCGGAACTGATTTCTAAGGAGCTAAATGAGCCGGTAAAGATAGAAGAGGTTTTCCTCCGGCCCTGGGAAGAAGGAGAGAACGATTTATTGGTTTTTGCTAGGGTAACTGGAAAACCTACTCGAATGACTTTGGTTTTTAAAAAAGGAGAAGAAGGGTTGACCTTTTCTGAAATTGACCAAGAAAAGTTTGTGGTATTGGCCCCAGGAGAACTTTTTAAAAGCGACTGGGTAGCGGTAAGAGCTCAAAAGAATAGTCGCCCCGATGTTTTGAGGGAATTATCTCCAGAAAGTTACCAGGCTTTTTTAAAAAAAGATAATTTAAGTTCCACTGCTAGTCTAAAGACTAGCTTGGTAGTTTCTTCGGGCTCGAAGGGAGTGATTCGGGGGTTGGATTGGAAGGATTTGATTTTAGGGACTTTGTTGATAGTAATCTTGATTTTAGGGGCAGTTGTCTGGCGCTTAGAGGTTAGAGAGAAGAATTTCTTGAAGTTTTTAAATAAGTATTAATTAGTCAGTGGAGGAATTTTTATGAGTAAAGAAAATCCCAAAAAAAGTAAAGCTAAAAAAGATAAAACCGAAGAGGTTTTGGCTGCCTGGAAAGTAAAGGAGGAGGCGGGAAACCAGTCTCAGCACAAACTAGGAGAAGGGATTATTTTTTTAATCCTGTTTGGTTTTTTGGTATGGGGATTTTTTACTAATAATTTTCTATTAAGCATCATTGCAATTTTAATTGGGCTGTTGTTTTATCTTTTAGAACGAAGAGAAGCTCGAGAGTATAAGTTTAAAATTACTTGGGAAGGAGTAGAGGCTTATGGAAACCTATACGAGTATGATTCTTTAGAAAACTTTTGGATTTTTTACGACAAAGAGGAAGACGGGAAAAAGGAGTTATCCTTGAAGAGTAAAAAAATATTTTCTCCTTATATTAGGATACCATTAAAAGATATGGATCCAGTGGAGGTTCGGGAGATTTTAATTAATTTTTTACCAGAAGAAAAGCACGAAGAAGGAGTGGTAGATTTTTTAGAAAAATATATCTAAGTCAAAGTTAGTGTTTAGTCTTTAAGTTTGTAGTTCATAGAGTTGCGAGAATAGACTCTGTTTTATAGCATTTGAAAAATCTGGAGAGAATAGTTGCTAGTATCTGCAGGAAGCTTGTATTGTATAATAGAAAGTCTTTAGGCTTGTTTTTTTAAATTGAGGGGTTAGAATGAATTTTGATTGAAATTTGTCCTTGTAGCTCAGTTGGATAGAGCGCAGGCTTGCGGAGCCTGAGGTCGTAGGTTCGAATCCTGCCAGGGACACCATTTCTGTAGACTATTAAATTTTATAGCTCAAGTGGAGAGGTGTAGGCTCGGCTCGGTTATTCAATCTAGTTTTCCAATGGGGGCGCACGATGTTGTGGAATAGTTTTTTCAAGGACAGGACAGGAAGTCTCGCTCAAGTATGGCGCGCGAAATTAATTACTGGGAAAATCAAGCTTGAGTCAGTTTCTTAGAGATTGACCAGAGAGTACTATGGGGAGGCAGGTTAATTTGTCGCTTTTTATTTTTTAAAACAGCCTCTCAGTGCTGTTTTTTTGGAAGCTTGGATTGTAATAGTAATAAAATAGAAGCGGTGACTGGGACATGGAAAAGCAGGCAGATGTTATCTTTTCCTAATCTTCTTTTTCCCATTCTTCTTCTAGGGTAGAGGAGATTAATTTTCCTCCAAAAATCCTGAGGGCTTGATGAATGATTTTTTGGTTGGCCATTACTTGATCATCGGTGATAATCTCTAAATTTTTTTGTTCAGCAGGAAGGAAAAAGGAAATTTTTATCGGGGAGACTCTTAGGTTTTTTTCTAGAGCAGCGGTGATAAGTTTAGAATTTTCAGGGTTGGAAAGTTGCTTGCGGATGAATTCCCGGGGGGCTCGAATCAGAAGTTGGTTTTGTTTGTCTAATCCAAAAGGGGCGCAATTGGCCAGGGATCCTCCTGCGGAAAATTTGTGGGTAGCTACTTGCTTAAGAATAGAATTCCAGCTCTCTAAGACAGCTTGAAAGGGAAGGCTTTTAGAGTTTTCGGAGTTGATTTTCTCGGGGTTAGGTGGCGTAGAAGATTCGCCAGGTTGATTTTTTGCTTGTTGATGATTGACAGTAGCGGGAGGAATATTTTTTTGATGCAGAGAGGGTTTTGCAGGTTCAGTTGGATTTGCAGGCTCCTTAGTTTTTTTGGAAGTCTCTTGAGAAGCTCCTTGAGGTGATTTTGAAAAATTATTGTCTTTAGGGGAAGAGTTAGGGGCGGCTAGATAACTAGTTGGAGCAGGGTCTTTTTGAAGAGAAGTAGCTTTATCTAAGGATGGATTGGGAGGAGCAGGAGGGTTTTTCGGAGGAGGAGTGGGTTTATCGGGATCGGCGGAGGAATCAGAAGAAGGATTCTTTTGTAAGTAGACTTTTATAGTAGCCACTTCTAGAGGCAGCTGAGGGAGAGGCGAGTGTCTAATTGCCCCTAAAGATTCTTGGAAAATTTCAATTAAAGAGAGTAGCTGGGAGAGGGTTAGCTGAGAAATTAAAGCTTCCTGGGAGGGCCTGACTGGAATCGATTGATTGCGATGAGAGTTGGTAGTTTGTTCTGCTTTAACCAGAAGCAGCTCTCTTAAAAAGGATAGAAAGTTTTTATTAAAGCTCTCTAGGCTAATCCCTTCTCTCTGAAGGCGTTGGATTTGCTCTAGTCCCTTGGCCACATCTCCCTCGGCTAAACTTTGGGCAAAATTTATTAAATTATTCTTAGAAGAAGTGCCGAGGATTTGGCTAGCTTCTTGGGCGGTAATAGCCTGCTGGGATTTTTGGTCACCTCCTCCTAGGAGGATAATTTTTTCTAGAAGAGAAAGGGCATCCCGCATTCCTCCTCCCGCCTCGAGAGCGATGATTTCCAAGGCTTCTTTCTCGATGGCGGCGTTTTCTTTTTGGCAAACTGCTTGGAGGCGAGTGAGGATTTGATCTTCAGATAGGAGGGAGATGGTAAAGTTTTGACAGCGAGAAGTGATGGTTTCGGGAACTTTTTGAAATTCGGTGGTAGCTAAAATAAAAATGGCATGATTAGGAGGTTCCTCTAGAGTCTTAAGGAGGGCATTGAAGGCCCCTATAGAGAGCATATGAACTTCATCGATAATGTAAACCTTGTACTTAAGAGCTCCCGGTGGCAAGTCTAGCTCTTCTTTTAGTTGCCGGATGTTTTCTACTCCAGTATGAGAGGCGGCGTCAATTTCGATGATATCGATAGTCTTGTTTTGCTCTATTAGTTGGCAATTGGCGCATTTTCCACAAGGTTCTTGGTAGGTGATTTTCTCCTGGGGGTCAGGTTGAGGCTGAGGGTCCAGGCAATTCACTGCTTGAGAAAAAACTCGAGCCAGAGTGGTTTTTCCGGTACCACGGGGACCGGTAAGAAGGTAGGCGTGCCCAGGTTTCTGGCGAGCTAGAGCGTTATTCAAAACTCTAACAACGGTCTTTTGACCGCTGATTTGGGAGAATCTGTGGGGGCGGTATTTACGGTAGAGGGACATAAAATAGGGTGTTTGATTTTAAGTGGAAGAGTCTAGTTTGCAAGGTCTAGTCTGTAAGGCAGTAATTCTTATTTCCTAGGGGTGTTTTCAGTTGATTAGCTTCAGATAAGGTAAAGTATAACGGTTTTTTTTGTTTAAATCAAAAGCCCCTCTGTATAATAAAGAGGGGCAAAAGTAAAATTTAAAAAGATGACTAGGGTACAAACTAAACATTAGCTCTTTATTTCTTAAAGACAATAAATTTATATCCTAAAAAGTTCCAAACCATGAAAAACATAGTGGAGATTACCAAGGCCAAATTGGCCCAGATCTTATCATCGATATTATTGACTGGACCAATTACATCAACGATTAAAGTGATAATTCCCAGTTTAGCAACCAGCCCTAGGGCACTGACGGTGATAAACTGCAAGTAGTCCTCCCAGGCCTTCTTTTTTTGGGACTGGAAAATCCAGTATTTATTCCAAATGAAGCTAGCAGTGTTGGCGATAACGAAGGAGAGTATGTTAAAAGAGGAGAAGGTTACTCCAGCAGTGGTTCCAGTTAGGAAGATTAAAAAATTAACCACACTCCAATCTAGAAAGGTGTTGAAAACACCTACTGCGGTAAATTTAGCAATTTGAAGAAAGACGGGAATCTTCTTGGCTACAAGAAAAGAGAGATAAAGAGCCAAATTAGATAAAGCGATGGTGCTCAGGGCGATTAATACCCAAAAGATAAAGTCTATTTCTGGTAAAGGAAGCTGCTGAGATCCGGCCTGAATGTTCTTGAGAATCGGGATTAGAAAAATAGAAAAACAAACCCCGATAAAGGAAATTAGGGCGTAATCTTTGGACTTTAATTTAACTAAGCGCGCCTTTTTTTTACTTTGTTTTTCGTCTTGAGGTTTGCAACCCGACTTCTTCTTGGATTTTTGCTGAGCCATAAAAGTTAATTTTCAGAAAGCAGGAGTTTCGTTAGGATTGAATTACCGTTTTTCCTCATTGAGACTTTGGGCGATTTGATCGCTTTCTGCTTCCCAGTCTTTCTCTAGGGAATCATCATCTTCTAATTGGGAAGCTTCTTGATCTCCGCTGAACTTTTCTGAGCTTCCGGCTTCCTTCTCTTGTTTTTGAGTAGAGCGCCTTTCTTGCTCAATTTCTTCTTCTAGCCTTTGGAGTGCGGAAGCTGGCTCCTCCTCTGACTCTTCTGGTTCGGAGTTCTTGGATTGAGGATGAGGATCGGAAGGGGCTTCACTACTAGGAGATGGAATGTTTTCTTCTTGAATTTCTTGAGGAAGTGCAGGGCGAGGAGCAACTGGGGTAGCTCCTTCACTAGATTTTCTAACTACATTTTCAATGGCACCCCATTCGGATTGACCGACTTTAGGCGCTACAATAGTAACTTCGTCTCCCTCTTCTATTTTGAAGTAGGTGGCAGCAGCTAGAAGTACTCGGTAGGGCTTTTCTTCAGTCTGAATAATAAAATTTCCCCGGTCATCTCTTTGAACAATCCCAATCAGATATTTGCGATCTATGGGTCCAATCTGCTTATACATAAAATTACCATCAGGGGTGATGGTTAGCTTGAGCATGTCACCTTCTACTAACTTAGATTTGGAAGCGTAATTGGCTTGGACCGGGTAATTGCGACCGTCTTCCCCAATCATAATTTGTCCATTGAAGGTTCCGTGGATAACTCGCTCCCCATTTTGTTGTTCGGCAGAAATAGTACTAGGGATACTAGCGGGCGCTGGAGGGGGGGTGCTTTCTCCTCCTTGGAGGTGAGTCAGCATTTGTTTAGCAGAAGAAATGGTTTGCTCAGCGTTGGCAATCATCTCCTGGAGCGAATTGATTTTATCCGCCCTTTCTTGTTGAGAGTCTTTCATAATTTTGTTTTGGTTATTTTTTGATTTTTGATTTTTGCTAACATTCAAGTAGCTTTGCCTGAAATTGTAGAAGATCTTTGATTTTTTGGCAAGGGCCTGAAATTGTTGATCGATTCTAACCTCTTAGTGGTAAAGAATGAGATAGGCAAAGCTTTAATGGAACTTTGTTAGTGTAATGTTAGTTTTCAAAAAATAACCAAGTAGTAAATTGATTTCAATAATTTTTTAACAGTTAACTTTATCACAAGTAGTATTTTTGTCAAGAGTGAAGGGGTGGTTAAATGATTAAAGAAGGCTTTTGATAGCACAAGGTTGGTTGGTCAGGAGGTTGACAGAGAGAGGGCTTTGCGGTAGACTGCTCTCAGTTAGTTGAGTTTTGAGGTGTTGAGATGGTGCTAGAGGTGATTGTTTCCCGATGGATTTGATTAAGTCCACCGGGATTTGTTTTTTTGGGAAACAGGGGATCTGAAAGAAAGAGAAAAAGAGGAAATGGTATGAAATTTTGAGCTGAGTGTATTAACTATAAATTATAAATTAAATAATTATTATGACATCAAAAATTATTAAAGATTCTTCGGCAATGGGGCAATTTGGGAGCGCGATTGCTCAAATTTGCGAAGAAAAAGGAATTGACAAGGAACGGGTAGTGGAGTCGATTGAGGCAGCTTTGGCTGCAGCTTATAAAAAAGATTATGGAAAAAGAGGCCAATTGATTATGGCTAGTCTACAAGAGTCCTCTGGGGAGGTAGAATTCTATCAGCTCAAGGAGGTGGTAGATGAGTCGATGCGTTTAATGGAAGAAATGGAAGAAGAGGAAGGGGATGCTGAAAGTGAAGATCAGGATCCCAAGAAAAAAAACACTAAGAAGGAAGAGGAGAATTTTCAGGAGGCTCGAAAAAGTGAAAAGTTGGCAGAGAAGTTCAAGAAAATGAGAGAAAAAGCTCGCGAGTTAAGCGGAGAGGAAGAGGAAGGTTTACCTAAATTTAATCCAGAGAGAGATATTCTTTGGGAGGAGGCTAAAAAAGTGGACAAAGAGATTGTAGCGGGAGATTTTTTGGAGATTCCTCTGGAATCTCGGAGTGATTACGGACGAGTAGCCTCTCAGACTGCTAAACAAGTTATTATTCAAAGAATTCGGGAGGCTGAACGAGATTCTATGTATGAAGAATACAAAGGAAAAGAAGGAGAAATTATTAGTGGGTCTATCCAGCGAATTGAAGGAGGGAAGGTTTACATTGAGATGGGGAAGGCTGTGGGAGTATTGTTTCCTTCCGAGCAAATTCCTTCTGAGCAGTATCGAGTGGGTCAAAGGATTAGAGTGTATGTGGATCGAGTAGAATCTGATTTGCGAGGTCCAGGGATAGTGCTTTCTCGGCGTCATCCAAATCTTTTAGTAAAATTATTTGAATTGGAAGTCCCGGAAATTTTTGCTGGAACAGTAGAGATTAAATCGGTGGCTAGAGAGGCTGGTAATCGGGCTAAGATCGCAGTGGCCTCTAATGAGGAGGAGATTGATCCGATTGGTTCTTGTGTTGGTCAAAAGGGCACTCGAGTGCAAGCAGTGATTGACGAGTTAGATGGCGAGAAGATTGATATCATTGAATGGAGTGATGACCCTGAGAAGCTAATTGCTAGTGCGTTACTTCCTGCCAAGGTAATCAAGGTGGAAGTAATTGGTGAAGAGGAAAAAAAGGCGCGAGCTTTTGTAATGGAGGATCAACTTTCTTTGGCGATTGGAAGGCGCGGGCAAAATGTGCGGCTGGCTGTGAAGCTATCCGGTTGGGATATTGATGTAGAGGCTTTGAAGGTGGAGGATAAAGAAGGCGATCAGCAAAAAGTAGAAGAGGAAGTGGCAGGAGAGGAATTAGCGGCTGAAAAGGCAGAGGGAGCGGCGATAGAAGTTCAAGAGGACGAAGTACAGAGAGCAGAAGAGTTGGAAGCTTCAGAGGAGGAGCTTGAAAGTTCTAAGGCAGCTTCCAAAGAGGAGGCGACAGAGGAGCCTGTCGAAGAAGTCAAGGAGACTGGAGAGTCTGCCGAAGAATCCAAAGAAGAAGAAAAAGAAGAAAAGAAAGGGAAGAAACAGACCAAAAAAGCTCCTGTCAAAAAAACTGCCAAAAAGACTACTACCAAAAAGACTACTACCAAAAAGCCTGAAAAAGAAAAGGAAGAAGTAGAGGAGTCCAAATAAGCTTTGGTACAGACTATCTTTTTAAGGAGGGTTAAGAATCAAATTTCTTACCACGAAAAAGCTTCTTCAAAAATTCAACAACTTAGCCTGGAGGTGGAAAGTGCCGGTGGCCTTTGTTTTGGCCTATGTTGGGGTTTAGACAGGGGGATTTTTAACCGCAGAGATTTCAGATGATTTTGGACCGAACTTATTTTCTGTCCCAATTATTGGCTATGGAAGGTCGTTTGTTGCATTTTTTGAGGTTTTTCCCATGGATGTGCTGGGGTATCTAAGTGGCTTTGCTTGGTTTTTTCGACCGCTGGTTTTTTATTGTATAATTTTATCTGGACTTGGATTTGTTTTTGACAAAAAGAAATTTTTGAAAAATAATCTCAAAAACTTTCTTTTGACAGTTCTACTTTTTTTGATTTATGGATTTACAGTCGGATACTTAATCTCTTAACTGCTAAAAACAATTTTAGCACTAAGACTGTCTATATAGTGGTCCTATTAATAATCTGTAAGATATACTAGCGTTGTTTACAAAAATTGTTAGAATTTCATGCAAA
>CAYFUG010000010.1:0-48466 GCA_964346295.1 uncultured Bdellovibrionales bacterium | reverse complement strand
TTGCATTTGCATGAAATTCTAACAATTTTTGTAAACAACGCTAGTATATCTTACAATTTAAGATTTAAATAAAATCCATGATTATTATTTGCTATGACTTTTCTGATGACAAAGTTCGCAAAAACTTCTCTGATTTCCTCAAGTCTTATGGTAGAAAGCTGCAGTATTCAGTTTATGAAATTAAAAATAGCAGAAGAATTCTAAATAACATTCTCAAAGAAATTGAACTTAGATATAAAAACCGCTTTGATGGTTCGTCTAGCGTGCTAATTTTTCAAACTTGTGAAGCCTGCAAAAATAAAGTTATTCGTTACGGCAGCGCTTGCCACGAAGAAGAAGAGATTGTATACTTTTAACCAAAGAACCTTAAAAACTTAATACTTCTAATTGTAGAAACACAAAAGTGTAAGTTCTCATGAAAGGATTGTTTAGAAATTCCAAAACCTTAGTCTTTATAAGAATGACTGAGCCTATTTAAGCCAAAAAGTCGCCTCTAAATTTTATTGAGGTTTGCATCTTTTTGGCTTAAATAAAGAAATTTAGCTCTCTAATCCTGGTATGGAATTTCTACTTTTGTAGATGCGGCGGTTTTGGCGACTTGCTTTCCTAGCTCTAATCCTGGTATGGAATTTCTACTTTTGTAGATATAGTTTTTTATCTTGGTGGTATCTTTGCTCTAATCCTGGTATGGAATTTCTACTTTTGTAGATCTCGATTACATTGGCGGGGGTCTTAACTCTAATCCTGGTATGGAATTTCTACTTTTGTAGATCGAATTTCCTGCAGTTTTTCGCTGTTTTTTCCTCTAATCCTGGTATGGAATTTCTACTTTTGTAGATGTCATAAGCTTTCTAATTCTTTTTTAGCTCTAATCCTGGTATGGAATTTCTACTTTTGTAGATTGGTGTTTTTTTTTCTAATCCTCATTGTCTCTAATCCTGGTATGGAATTTCTACTTTTGTAGATTTCTTAGCAGGAGGCAATAAATATGACTCTCTAATCCTGGTATGGAATTTCTACTTTTGTAGATTTCTTGGATTGTTGAGAAGTGGAATCCTCTAATCCTGGTATGGAATTTCTACTTTTGTAGATCCTGCAGCTCTAGCACTTTGTTGTATTTCTCTAATCCTGGTATGGAATTTCTACTTTTGTAGATGGGTGTAGCCTAGGAACTCCCATTTTACTCTAATCCTGGTATGGAATTTCTACTTTTGTAGATGATTGAGTTTTATGTTCATTTTTTTTCTCTAATCCTGGTATGGAATTTCTACTTTTGTAGATGAGGTTACTTGTTTTCCCTCTCCTTTGTATTC
The DNA here is from genome assembly GCA_964346295.1 of uncultured Bdellovibrionales bacterium. Taxonomy (GTDB): domain Bacteria; phylum Patescibacteriota; class Minisyncoccia; order Moranbacterales; family DUUL01; genus CAYFUG01. The sequence continues at coordinate 47,153 of CAYFUG010000010.1, read as the reverse complement.
CTCTAATCCTGGTATGGAATTTCTACTTTTGTAGATATAATTCTTGGTCTGATAGCTCTCTCTCACTCTAATCCTGGTATGGAATTTCTACTTTTGTAGATTGACAATCAAAGAAATTAAACTAAGCTCCCTCTAATCCTGGTATGGAATTTCTACTTTTGTAGATTATGTAGTCAGGTGCGATTTTGTCATCCTCTAATCCTGGTATGGAATTTCTACTTTTAACTTTAAATCTTAAAGGAGGCTTTAAAATTATTAAATATTTCAAACTATTGACACAAAAAAACAACTCTAGCTAAGGAGGGGAGAGCGATGAAAAAAATTTCTTGGAAAAATTCTTTGACACTCAAATGGACCATCATTGGTTCTCTTGTTGTTCTGTTGTTAGTCTTGGGAGCTATTCCTATTGCCTGGAAATTGGCTCTGTGGATTATTTCAAGCTTTGGTTAAGGAGGAGACCATGAAAAATAGTAATTTCCAACCCTCAAAGACAATAAGATTATTCAATGTATTAATGATTCCAAATTGGTCATTAATTTCTCCTGTTTTTATCTCGTTGTTGTCATCGTTATTTTAATTTTTGCTTAAAAAAAGGGGGTAGCCTTGAATAGATTATTAAGAATTTTTCAGAGAGATCTGAAACCTTGGGAGTTTAGAATCGTCTTTGTAATGCTCCCCATAATAGCTTATCTGGGGCTGACGATCTTCCTGATTTGGAAATTCGAAATCAATTTTTGGGAAGGGATCGCTTATTACTTTTGAGGAGGTTAAAAGTTAAGAGGAGACTAGCTTCTCCAAGGGGATTTTACCAAAAACAAAAACCGGTGCTTTCCGCAGAAAGTCCCGGTTTTTCACTAAGAGGTCTTTAGGCTGACAAAGACCTGAAGAAAAAAAGGAGAGTAAAAGTTCCCCAAGAAAATATTCCAAGAAATAGTCCGGCTCATTTATTTTCGTGCGTGGGGTGGTTATGCCCTAGATTTTTTCGGTAAGTTAGATTTTCTAGATGAGAGAGCTTTTCCTTAAGAAAACTGTTCATATTAAGTTTGCTTTTTTCCATGATAGCCGAGAAATGCTTACCTCCTAAAAAGTGCGGCATAATCACATAAGTAGCGCCTTCTTGGTACAACCTCTCCGCCTCACTGATTTGGTGGGACACCACCGAAATAATTGCCTGCTTATTAACTCCTGAAACTTTATTAATAATAAGCAAATTAGTTTCAATGATTGGGATAGTAGAGATGACCATCCTAGCTTCAGCAAAATTAATTTCGTTAAGCAACTCGGAATCATTAGCGTCTCCGTAGCGGCACTCATAACCCTCTCGAGAAAGCTTGGCGATAATATCCGGATCATAATCCACGATAAGAAATTTTTTATTAAGCTTTTTCAGGGATTCCAAGATATCAAATCCAATTCGATTATAGCCAAAAAGAATAATTTCGTACTGATCATTTGTGTGATGGCGATGCTCGTCAACCTTTTTTCCTTTTTTTTCAAAAATCGACAAGTAATCTGATATTGCCGGATAAATTCTATTTGAATAAAGAATCAGATAGGTGGAGCCTGTAAAGGTGATTAGTCCCACTACGGTAACCAAAGAGAGAATTTCTTGGGAAACATGGCCTAGCGTCACTCCCATAGTGACGACGATAAAAGAGAATTCACTAATCTGAGCCACTGCCAGCCCAGACAGGAAGCTGTTTCGTTTAGTATAGCCCATAACTCCCATTAAGAGCATTACGATAAGCGGATTTCCCACTAACACAAAAAAGGATAATCCGATAATGGTTCCTAAATTTTCTAAAATATTAGCAAAAATCATTTCTGACCCCAGCATGATAAAGAAAATTATCAAGAAAAAATCTCGGAGTGGCTTCATCTTAGAACTAATTTCAAAATGATAAGGCGACATAGAAAGAGTTATTCCCGCCAGCAAGGCCCCCGCTTCGATAGAAAAATTTAAATAATGAAAAACAGCGGCCACCAAAAAGCACCAACTGATAGAAAACAAAAGTAAAAACTCTTGAGATTTAGCAATGGTTTTCATGAGACGAGGAAGCACATAAAGAGCCAGAAGAAATAGCACAAAAATCCCTCCTAGACCTTTTAAGAAAGTTTCTACCGCCAGGGTGGCCAAGTTACCTCCATTGTCGAGAGAAGAGACGATTAATAGGATAAAAATTGCGATAAAATCTTGAACAATCAAAAACCCCATGGAAATTCTCCCGTGAAGAGAGTCCAGGTCTTTTTTATCAGAAAGAAGCTTCATTATCACAATAGTGCTACTGAAAGCTAGCGCCACGGAAATGTAAAAAGCAGTTATCGAAGGATAATCCAGGATCGTCAGGATGACAAAACCGATAGAAGAAGTAAAGATTACTTGGCCTAATCCCGTTATTAAAGCTATTTTTCCTACATCTTTAATAACCTTGGGATTGAGATTCAATCCTACGAAAAATAACAATAAGGCCACTCCAATCTGAGAAAAGGCCGCCAGCGTCTCAGTGGAGTCAATAATATTAAAAATCAGCGGTCCCGCTATAATACCGCTTAAAATATAGCCGATGATGGCGGGTTGCCTCAGGAGTCCGACAAGTCCAGTAGTCAAAACAGTAATGACTAGAATCTTGCTCAACTCAATAAACATTTCGGAATGCATTTTGTTTTTATTTTTTTAAATTGATTAAACCAGGACTAACAATTCCAATTTAGGGTTATTTATAAATTCAGTCTCAAACAGAAAGAAGTTTAGGAAGGGGTTTCCTTAAGGACCACCATCGCCTTGCGACCGGTTTCAATTTTGGTTTTATCGCCAGGGTAGTCGTGAATAGCATTATAAAGCAATTGCTGATCATAACGATAATTTTCTCCGTTGCGAGTGCCAGGATCGTGAGTAATGAATTCACTCTTATCTTCGTCGTAACCAATTACTACCAAATTATGATAAAGCGGCCCGGGAGGAGTGAAATTGGGGTTCCCCAGGCGCCGACCAGCCGTAGGGATGATTACAGGACTACCGCGGCGTAATTGCTTTTTGATATCTTCTAGTTCAAAATCATAAACCACCTCTAGTTCCAGTTCGTAAAAACCCTTAGCAATCTCCATCAGCTCTTCCATGTCACTATCAATAAATTGACCAGTGGTTTTCAATTGATACTCCTTAAGGGCTTGAATCTGCTCTTCGGAATAAGCCTTGGTAAGCTGCGTTCTTCCCGTTGCGAAACTGTGGACAATGATCAGGCTCGCTTCTTCGCAAGCCTCTTCATGGACCAGATCCCACTTGCCATAAGGAGCTTGAGAGGTGAAGGGAACTGCCTTTAGTAAAAAACTCCCCGTAGCAAGCTCTTCTTCCGTTTCAGGGCTGCTTCCTACTACTAAAACATCCTCGACACCCTCAGTTTCTTCTTGCCGAGGAGGATCGATTTCAGCGACAGAATCACCAGTCTCCGCATTTGAAGAGACTGCTGGATCTGATCTTCTTAATTCAGCTAGCTTCTCCTGAAGCTCCTCGGAATCGAGGACTAGCTCCTCCTCTTGAGATTGCCAAGAAGCTTTTACCAGAAATAGGCTAGTAAAAGTAGCGAGCAGTAAAAGAAAAAAAAGGAGATATAAATTTTTCTTGGATGTTGTCATAAAAAATGTTGCTATTTATAAATTCGGGTGCTAATTTTCTGGGTCACTTATTGTGCCAGGAGATTTACCAAAAATCAATAGTACTCCTATCCAGCTTAATCCTCCCCAGAGGCCCATTAATATATCTAGCATTGTATCATCTAAACCTCCTTGAGCGCTAGCTTGAAAAATAAAATCCCAACTCCACTCTGCAAATTCCCAACAAATAGTAGCCATTCCGGTTAGAGCCAAGAGTAAGACCTTGTTCAAGAGGGGACTAGGTTGACCGGCCAGTCCTCTTTTTAAAGCTATTTCTAAACTTTGCCCAAAGAAATAGGCAATCGCGATTCCCCCTAAAAAATGGGTAGGGATATCCAAGAAAGGGAAGCGATGATATAACTTAAATCCAAAGGTCGAAATTACATGCAAACCAAAAACAGTTAAGGGGGCCCAAGCTCCTCGCTGAAGAGAGTGGAAAGTCCATTTTGCCAACTGAGAAGAGGTTTTCATGAGATTTAACTTGTCAAAATAGCTAATTTTAATTATCTAGCTATTCTTTTTTTCTAACTAATTCCATAATCTCTTCCTTTTCTACGGCTCGAGTAACAATTAAGGCTGAAAAATACACCAGGGGACTAAGTCCAATCACTACCAGCACCGGTAACCAATCTCGAATCAAGAAAATAAATCCTCCCATCAAGAAAGCAGAAAGTAAAATGGACCCTATTTTTCTAAAAGAAGGAAATAGTTTTGCTTTGCGATAAATTACCACCAGGCCTAAAATTACCACCAAGGCCTCCGTTAAAACCGAAACCACCGAAGTAGCTAAGTAGGAATACTGAGGAATGAAAATTAAGTTCAAGCTAACGCTAAAGAAGGCACAGACTAATAAATTCCGAAAGAGATCCTTTTGTAAATTACTGACTATTAAAACACTGTTGAATAATTGTCCAAAAAAGATAAAGCCAATCGCGAAGATAATAATCCTAAGCACTAGAGCAGAGTCGATAAATTCTGGGCTGGTTATCAGCAGAATAATATCTTCCGCTAAAAGTTGAGTTCCTACAATCAAAGGAATCACCAAGGCACTAAAAATTCTAAAGGTTTGATTTACTAGGCGCCGAAACTTAGCTTTATTTTGAACAAAATTAAATGCCAGCATCGGAGTGGCCAACCCTACGATCATTCCCGGGAAAAAACTTAAATTATCAATTATCTTGTAAGCTGCCTGATAAACCCCTACATCTCCCGGACTATCCGGCTTAAGAATAGAAAGCAAAATAGTATCGGCTTTAAAATAAGCAAAAGTTACCAAAATAGAAAGTCCAATTGGAAAAGATTGTCGCAAAAATTTCTTCCAATAGCTCCAATTAAAACTGGGCCGAAAGGCTACCAATCTTTGAGCTTGAAAGTAAATTCCTAGCCAATTAAAGGCCATAAAGACCACCATTACTCCTACAAAAAATACCAGTCCCCAGCCTTGAATTACTCCCAAGACTATTAGACCCGCTTGTACTAACTTTCCTAAAAATTCTACTATTGCCACTCTGTCTGTCAGTAGTTTTTTTTGAAAAAGGCCATTCAAAAAGGCGTAAGAAGAAGAAAAGAAAGCTGCTAATGAGGCTAAAACAATAGCAATAAAAAGCTTATCTGGATATATATTATCCTCCCAAAAAGGTGTCCATAAAAAAAACCAGCTTACTAAGCTAGCTAGTAAAACTAAGCTGGCAGAAATGGTTATTCTTAGGCCAAAAGCATTCCCCAGAATTTTGGATTCGTCTGCTCCGGGTCGAGAAATTTTTCGGGTAACAGTTTGGTAGATTCCCCAGTCACCTAAACTATTGAAAAAGGCGAAGTAAGCCAAGGCGACAGAGTAATAACCAAAATCTGCCTGGCCTAAGTGAACAGTAAGTTTCTTAAGAATCACGAATCCCAAGATGGTTCCTAAAATCTTGGATCCGGCAGAAATAGCCACATTATAAACAACTTTTCTTGAAGTCGACAAACCCGTCCCCGTTACTTGTTAAATAAACAGCCTTAAACAAATTCGATATCAAGCGAAGCTAGCTTCTGTCATTTTATAGCCTTGTAATGACTGCCTATAATTAAATGCTGCCTCAATCCCAAGGTGAATCGCAGTCATTTTTTTACTAGGCGCTAGACTATGAGGTCGGTCGGATGATTACTTTGCGTTCTTCTCCTTCTCCGAAGCTTTCTGTTTCTATTCCCTCAAAATTAGCCAATTCAGTGTGCACCAGGCGTCGCTCAAAGGAGTTCATTGGTCTCAGGGCCATGGACTGCTGTTCCATTGAAACTTTTTCGGCAATCTCTCGAGCCAAGTCAGTGATACCTCGCTGTTGTTCTTTGCGATAATCATTGACATCTACATTGAAACCAATTTCACTTTCAGGAGCAGATCTCTTTACTAAGACTCTTAATAAATGCTGCAAGGCAGATAAATTGACCCCGTGCTTACCAATCAAATAGGACGAGGAGGCATCCTTGGTCTTTATCTCTACCTGGACAGGACTAGCTTCTTCTCGGGGTGATATTTTAGTGGAAACTTGAATAACTGCTTTTTCAAACCCCATTTTTTCCAATAAATCTTTGGCTACTTTTTCAATGATAGTCTTTTTTTCTTCAAAGTTCATAGTGTTATCTTAAAAGTTACAATTTAGCTTTCTCTGGGGCAGTAGACTGAGAAGTATTTTTCAGTAGAGAACCTCCTTCTTTTTTAAAAATTTGATATTGCTGAACAATCATAAAAATCGTGGAAATACCCCAGTAGAGTATTAGTCCGGAAGGAATAGTAATGCCAATTAGCTGAGAAGAAAAGCTGTTACCAATCAAGAGAGTGAACAAGGGTCCCATGTAAAGAATTTGCTTTTGAAAAAGTTCGGCAAACTCTGGCTCAGCTGGCTTCTGAGAATCTTTTTTGGCCGGCTTTTTTTTATCAGAACTCTTTTTGAGATCTTGTTTTTTTAGCATCATCTTACCTTGTACGAATTGCAAAGCCGCTACCACTAAAGCTAAGAAGTTATTGGGGACCGACAAATCCAAGAATCCAAAGGCGATCGGATTTAGCTGTTGAGGACTTTCAACAAATCCGTACAGATACTGTCCAATGTTATCAGAGCCTAATCCTGTTAGAAAAACTTGATAAAGAGCTATTAAAAAAACTAGCTGAACAATCATCGGCAAGCACCCTGAAGCCGGATTAACATTCTTTTTGCGATAAAGCTCCATAATCTTCTGACTTTGGAGCTGGCGGTCATGTTTATATTTTTTTTGGAGCTCTTTTACTTCCGGCTGAATCTCCTGCATCTTCTTTTGAGATTCAATAGCCTTTCGAGAGGTGGGTAACAGGAGTAGCTTAATAATTACCGTAAGTAGTACAATGGCCACTCCCAGATCAGGAATCAAAAGATAAAGTAAAATCAGCGCATTGAATAATGGCTGAAAAACAGTAACCGAAAAAAAAGATTTAATTAGAGACACGGAGCAGTTTTTAGTTTTTTAGTAGATAACTTGTTTTAGATTCCAAGGCACTTTTGTTTCATTTTGGCAATAATCAATTCCACTTTACCCTGAATCACTGAAGAAGATAACTTTTCGGGAGAAGCTTGCTGGCTAAGAAAAAAAACTCCATCGTAACCAGGAGGGAACTTTTGTAAGTGACTTCGAACTGCTTCTCGCAAAATTCGCTTAGCTCGATTTCTGGTCACTGCCTTTTTAGAAAATTTCAAGCCCACCACAAAAGCTATCCGGGGAGATTTTGCATCTCGCTGGGGATTTCGGTAAAGCCTCAGTAGCAACCAATCAGCTCCTACCGTTCTCCCTTTTTGAAAAACCGTCTGGATTTCCCAGGAATCGCGGAGCCGATTGTGGGAAGGTAGCATAATTTAGGTTGATACAGTCAAACGCTTGCGTCCTTTTTGGCGCCTTCTCTTTAATACATTGCGACCATTCTTGGTTTCAGATCGCTTTAAGAAGCCATGCCTTCGGGATCGTCGACGAGCCTTGGGTTGGTAAGTTCTTTTAGTCATGGTTAATTTAAAATTCTTTAATTACTTAAATCAAGAAAAATTGTAGCATGCTGATAACTAAAGTCAAACTAATTAAGGTGCCTTGTAACTTAGAGCCGGTAATAATCTAGTCATCGGCTTAACTTGTAAAGGTTTCCTGAGACTTGATATTTTTCAATAACGGGTTTTTCCAAAGACTTCCTGGAGGGATTGATAATTCTATTTTCCCAGGAATAAGATTGGACTCTTTCCTTGGGAACTTCAGAAAACAATTCTTCGTCCTGAGAAGAGGTTAATAGGTAGACATCTTCAAATTTTTCCAAATCCATCTTCTCTAAATCTTGAGGATTAAAAAAATACAGCGCTGGAATTCCCTCAATAACTCGCAATGGCTCGCTAACCAATGACCAACCACTGCCAGAAGATTTTTGGGCTACCAACACTAAATCGTTATCATCAAAATTCTCTGAAATTCGCTTAACTTGTGGCCAGAGGTTCTTATTTTGACCAAATTCAGCAAAGGGAGTAAGCATAAAAATGTTGATCGCCACTCCAAACACCACAATACTCCAACTTAACCAGCGCAGTCGAAGGCTGGCAGAATCCAAAATAACAGCACTGTAAAAAAATACCAAAGGAATTACCGCGAAAACGAAACGTCGGAGCATCCAAGGGTGATCCAGGGAGATATTAGCATCTATTAAGTAAATCAAACTGGGAGCAAAAACAAAGAAAGGTATCAGGTGTTGGTAGGCTTTTTTACGAAAAAGATCAAAAATCGCTATACCTCCTAGCAACAAGAAGGGCAGCAGATTATAATTGTAAAAAATTTTTAGCAGATAAAAATTTCTCCAATCATCTGGAATCAAAGAGAATCCTTCTTCTCCCCAAGTTGATCCTTGACTCTGCTCAGTAGGATTAGGAAGCTCAGCAAAGCCTTTAAAAGTATCTACAAAAAAGCTCGTATTAGTAAATATCGCCAGGGCAAAAAAAGCGCCCAGAGCTGTCAAGATAAATTGATAGCTGGCTAGCCGTAAATGTTTAGAGTCCTTTATGATTAACATTAAGCAAAAAATAAACACAATGGCTACCGCCTCAATTCTCACAAAGGGAGTTAAAAATAAAGGGTAAGCAAAAATAAAAAAATTAATCAATTTTTTGTCTCTCAGATAGCGGAAGAACGAATAGAGAGCCAACCAAAGAAGGGCGGCAAAGAAGATTTCTGTTAAGGTGAATTGATAAAAAATAAAGATTGGGAAACTAGTGGCTAAGAGTAACAATCCAGCCCAAGCAAAGGTGTACTTTTGTAAAAATTTTCTCAATATTAAATAAAAAGAACCCAGAAAGGTAAAGAAGGGCAATAAATTAGCAAAATTAAACCCTTCTACTCCCAGAGTTCCGTACCAAAAAGCCAACCAGCTAGAGTAGCCTGGTAAGAACTGGCTCTTCAAGGCTCCCTCCTGAGGATAATAAAACCCGGGGAAATTCAAAGCCTTCCCAGGGCCATAAATTTCACTCATTTGAGAAATTAGCTCTCCTTGATGAGTCAAGCTATGATTCTGAGCCAGTAAAATGCCTGCAGTTGCCAAAGAACCTTCGTCTCTACCGCCAAAAATAGTAGGGGAGACAGAAAAGGAGAGTAGCAGCGCTAAAACTAAAATTCCCATTAGGGCTAGTTTGTCAGGTTTTTCTAAAGGACTAATAGTTAAAAATCCTTTTTTAAGGGTGTAAAAAATTACCCCCAAAGACACGAATCCTAGTATCCACAAAACTTCTACATAAAACAAACCTAGAAGTGCTAGTAATAACCCCGCCAAGGCTAAATCTACCCAGAACAAAGAAACCAACTCAAAAAGATTCAAACTCAACCAGGCCTCCGATTTTGGTTTAGCTGCTTTGCTAGAAGAATTGGATTGATTTTTTGACAAGCCGGCCGATGAAGGATTAAGTTTTTGAGAGAGGTTATCTTTATTGGTAGACTTTTTTTTCTCAGAAACGACGGAGAGGTTTTTCTCTTCATTTCCAGCCGCCCTCGACTTAGATTTTTTAGAGTGAGACTTTTTTTTCGTCATAGTGAAGTTTATTAGTAAATTTAAAGATTTCTAGAAATTATTATTTTCCAAGCTATCTTTCATTTTATTATTTTTTTAGTTATAATTCAAACCAATGTTAACTAAGATATTAATTTTTCTAATTAGAGTCTACCAAAAAACCCTTTCTAGAGATACGGGCTGGCTCAGTTATGTTTACAGTGAGCGCACTTGTCGTTTTCATCCTACTTGCTCAGAATACACCCGCCAGTCAATTGAGCGTTTTGGCGCTTTGCGAGGTAGTTGGCTAGGTTTTAAGCGAGTATTGCGCTGTCATCCTTGGGCAGAAGGGGGATTCGACGAAGTTCCAGAGAAATTCTCTCTTTAAAAATCAGCTGCCTACTACTTAAGCTTTCAAAATTCACATTACCATGAAAAAAATAGCAGATTTTTTAAATAAAAACCGCAACCTTCTTCTTTGGGGTGCTTTAATAGTAATAATTTTGCTAGCAGCTTTTTTGCGCCTCTATCGGTTAGGCACTCGTTCCTTAGTAGCCGATGAGTACTTAAGTATGCGAGCTACTTATGGCTACCACCAGACAGGTGAATGGAAGGTTTGGGATTTTAACCAAGAAAAACTGACTGACGAAAAATACACTCGCGGTAAAGTTTACTATTGGCAGGTAGCGCAACTATTCCATTTTTTGGAACCCACCGAAGCTAATAGCCGCCTAGTGAGTGTCGGCTGGGGAATATTAGGAGTAATTTTAATTTTTTTGGTTAGTTATTATTACACGCGTAAATTTCCGCTGGCTCTCCTGGCAGCCCTCCTAGCTGCCATTAGCCTTAGTAATCTTTTGCAAGATCGCAATTTTCGAATGTACTCCATGTTCGCGCCAGTCTTCTTTTTGTTTTCCTTGAGCATTTTCCAATTTCTAGAATCTAAACCCGGAGGCAGAGCTCCTGTTTTTTTAAAAAAACTTCGTCAAAAAACCTACTTTAATTGGCTCTATCTCATCCCAGTAATGGCTTTCGGTTGGCTTTCTCTAGAGACTCATCTATTGACAGTTAATATAGTACTCGTTCTACTAATCTATTTTTTTATTTCCGGATTATTTTTGTCAAAAAAAAGCAATCTCTCTCACCTCTGGTATGGCCTAGGGTTAACTGCAATTATTCTAATTGCTTTATTTGCTAAGCTACCATACCTGAACAAAGCCGCCAGCTTTTTGACTTTTCCGGAAAATAACTGGAGCTACTTGCTAAAAACTACCTGGGACTATTCCCATCTCTTGGTGGCCTTTACCTTTATAATGGTAGGAGCGAGCTACCTCATTAGAAAATACCCCAAAATCGGAACTTGGCTTACTGTCAACTATCTAACAATTTTACTGGCCGCCATTCTGCTTTGGGATCGCAACGCCGGAGACCAATACCTCTACCTTTCCCAGCCCTTCAAAATCATTCTGGTAGCGGGCGGAATTTATTATTCAGCCAATTTCTTGGCTCAAAAAATTGGTTTTAAATTTCAATCCCTAACCGCTTTGCTCCTCACAGGATACTTTTTTATCATTTTGATTAATTGGGGCTTTTTGGCCTCCGGAGAAAGTTTCTACGGGGAGCCAAAAGACTGGGATCATCCTAACTATCGAGAGGCTTACGGAGAATTTTTGAAAAGAAGACAACCAGAAGATGTTTTAATAACTCGGGAACTGTATCTTTATAATATTCGAGGTAGTCATAGCAAAACCTTCAGTTATGGAGAAGACGACAAGCTCCGCCTAGAAGAGATTCAAAGACTGCAACAAGAAAACTCTCGAGTCTGGTTTATCACCAGCGATAAAGAATTTAATGTAAAAGGTTCTGCTGAAGATTATATTGAAGAAAATTTTCAATTAGTTGAAAATAAGCACACTAATAATAAAGTTCTGATTTGGCTCTGGCCTCCTCAAGAAGAAAGCAACTAAATTATTTTCAATCTACTGCTCTATGCTGATTAACGGCAATCAAATTGCTCAAGAGATTTTAATGCAAACCCAAAAAGAAGCTTCTCTTCTCAAGAAGACTCCGGTTTTGGCGGTAGTCTTAGTAGGAGAAAATCCGGCTAGTCAGCTTTATGTAGAAAAAAAACATCAAGCAGGAGAGCGAGTTGGGATTTCAGTTCAAGTACAAAAATTTTCCGCCTCTATCTCCCAAGAAGATTTACTGTCATCAATTGACAAGCTCAACCAAAACTCTCAAGTCAATGCTATTATCGTTCAATTGCCCCTTCCCAAGCACCTAGATCCAGCTCCTATCCTAAATCATCTCACCCCTTCTAAAGATGTAGACTGTTTAGGCGCTATCAATTTCGGGAATTTCTGTGCCTATGGTATTAAAGATTCTAAGAATGGTTTAAGCCTGCCTTCCGATCAAAGCTTCTTGGCTCCTATCACTCCTTTGGCGGTCCGAGAAATTCTCCTTCGAAAAAATATCACCCTTGCCAAGAAAGAAGCAGTAGTGGTAGGCTATTCTAATATCGTTGGTAAGCCCCTGACGATATTTTTGGCTCAAGCAGGAGCCACGGTAACTATCTGTCACGATCAAACCCAGAACCTCAAAGAGCATACCCAAAGAGCTGATATTCTAATCAGTGCTACCGGCCAAACTAATTTAATCAATGCCGAAATGATTAAGCCAAAGGCGGTAATAATTGATGTCGGTATTAAATGGAAGAAAAGGGAAGGGGACAGGGAAGAAATAGTAGGAGATGTAGATTGGCGAACTATTCAAAAACAAGGGCAGGCAAGCTTGGTGACGCCAGTTCCTGGCGGAGTGGGACCAATCACAGTAGCCCTGCTTTTAAGACAGGTAGTTACAATAGCCCGAGCAAAAGTTTAAATAAAATATCTAAAATTAATTACTATGGAATTTTCTCGACATGTTCTTGATAATGGCCTGCGAGTGGTATTGGCTCCCTTGGAAAGCACTCAAACTGTCACGGTCCAAATTCTAGTGGAAGCCGGCTCTAAATACGAAACCAGAAAGAATAACGGCATTTCTCACTTCTTAGAACACATGATGTTCAAGGGCACCAAAAAACGACCCAATGCTCAAATTATCTCCGAGCAACTAGATCAAGTGGGAGGGGAATACAACGCCTTTACCAGTGAAGAAGAAACTGGCTACTGGGTAAAAGTTCCTTTTGATCACTTTCCGATGGCCTTAGATGTAGTCAGTGACATGTTTCGTAACTCTCTTCTCAGGCAAGAAGAAATTGATCGAGAGCGAGGAGTGATTCTTCAAGAAGAAGCTATGTGTAAGGATACCCCGATGCGGTATATTTCTGATATTTTTGAAGAGTTGCTTTACGGAGACCAACCGGCTGGTTGGAATATTATAGGGACTCAAGAGAATATTAAAGAATTCCAGCGAAAAGATTTTCTCGATTACCTAAATCAGCGATACCTACCGCAAAACACGGTAGTAGTAATAGCGGGGAAAATTGATCCGGAAAAGGCCCTGGAATTAGCCAAGAAACACTTTGAGGATCTCCCAAAAGTCTCCTCTGATTCCGACAAGAAAAGCGTCGTTGAAAAACAATCTCAGTCAGCTCTAAAAATTCACACTAAAAAGACTGATCAAACTCATCTTTTTTTGGGAGTTAGAGGCCCTCATATGTTTAGCCCTCGACGCTTTGCCGCCAAGGCACTAGGGATGATTTTGGGAGGAGGAATGAGTAGTCGTACTTTTATCAATATTCGAGAGCGTCATGGGCTTACTTATTATGTCGGCTCTTCCATGGAGACCTCTACTGATACCGGCTTTCTCTATATTCGAGCGGGAGTAGCCCACGAAAACCTCCCCAAGACCGTCGATTTAATCATCCAGGAGCTACAGAAACTTCGAGACGAACCCGTTGCTCCCAAAGAGCTGGACAAGATCAAAGAGTACTTCCGGGGAGTCACCTTGATGAACCTAGAATCCTCTGATTCCGTGGCTAGTTTTGTAGGCAACCAAGAATTGTTCCGTAAAAAAGTTCGGGGACCAGAAAGCTTCTTTAAGAAAATCAACCAACTAACCGCAGAAGACATCCAAGCAGAAGCTCAGCAAATGTTTCAAGATAAAAATCTTAATCTAGCCGTGATTGGACCCCAAGAAAAAAACCAAGTTAAACTAGAAGAAAACTTGCAGTTTAACTAGCATGGAATATTAAATATCAGTTAGTTAAACTTGATTTCAATGGAGCTAAAAGAACTAATCGCCATCCTCAAAAAAAATAAAGTTATTTTCTGGAGTATTTGGCTCTCGATAATCTTGTTGACAGGAATTTTTTATCATTGGATTAATTTTAGCGCTCCTTATCAAGCCAACTTCTCTATTAACCTGGGCCGGTCAGAGCAGGGAAGGGGAGCGGATTATTCTGTTGACCATGATCACTATTACCGCTTAGAGGCGGATGAACTTTTCGCAAAACGAGTAAGCAATTGGCTTCAAGAGCCTACTATCGTGAGAGAAATTTTAGCCAAATCCAAACAATCCTCCCCGGTAAGTTTCGCAGGAAGTTTAGAAGAGTTTTTTGAGGTCGGGAAGCAGGCAACCGGCTTATTGAGTGTGACTTTTGCAACTTCTAGCTCTCAAAACACCCAGGCGATTTTTAGTGCTACTCAAAAAACTCTTCAGTCTCAAGTTGAAAAATTAAATCGAGGCCAATCAAAACCTGGCTGGTTCCAGCTTATCTTCTCGCAACCTCTCACCCTCCCCAAAAGTTACCCAATTAGTCCCTTTTTGGCTTTTTCTTTGGCCGGAGGGCTATTCTTGGCAATCTTAGGAACTTTAATAAGGCATTACTGGCAGGAAATTGAATAAAATAAGTAAGGGAAATCTAAGTCATTTTTCAGGTAAGCTTCCTCGAGAAGAATCTGTTTTTTATTCTTTAAAACCCTATTCCACATTGTTCTTCTCCAATTTTCACAATAAAACCGAGAATCTAAAATTCTCGGTTTTATTTTAGTCTAATCTTTACTTGACTCACCTAAAAAATAACCCTTGAAATTTAACCTCCTTAGTTATTCATTGCCTCTATTTATTATTCCAGCGGTTGCTGGAAGGCTTTTTTTAATTCAGATTTAGCTTCCGTTATAGTTTCAATAAAAACCTTGTTGGCCGCTTCAAAGGCAGCCTTCTTTTCTTTTATTAAAGATTTTAGATCTTCTCTGGCAATTTGATATTCCGATTTCTCCTGGGCAATGCGCTTCTTAATTTGATCGATTTCTTTTACTAGGGCTAATCTCAAGGTTTCTGGAGAAGCTCCCGCTTCACAGCGGTCTATAATTTTTTGATGAGCGGCTACCATTGCCTCTTGAAACTCCAGCACTCGATCTTTGTGATCTTCTTTATCACTAATTAAAGCCTCCTTGACTTGCTCTTGAAAAATCAGATTAGCTTCGTTCTTAGCCTCTCTTCTGACAGTAATCGCTTTCAAGAGGGTTTTTTGGAATTCCCGTAAGGCCTCTTTTTGAGAATCACTTTGCGCCATTTCCTCTAACTTTTTCAAGCGGACCTCCCTTTTCTGATCCCAGGCTTTTCTTTGCCTTTCTAGCCGATTTTTTAAAGCTTCTTCTTTTTCCTCTAAGTATTTCTCTCTTTCTCGCTTGGTCTTTTCTTGCCTTTTAGCTTGGTCTTTTTCTTTTTTCTTTAGAGCTTCCTGGTGGCGAGCTTTTAGTTTTTGACAAAACTGTTGCTGGGATTGCTCTCTTTGTTGGAGTGCTTCTGAATCTGAATTATTACTATCTTCCAACGCCAGGCTAAAGGACGGGGTACTCAGAGCGACAAAGGCTAATATTAGAAGAAGTTTTTTAAACATTGTTTCGCAAGATAATTATTATCTTAAATCTAATTCTGTAGCTTCCTGATGAGATTTTTCTAGTCTTTGATCTTCTTCTTGTTCTAGATCTTCCAAAAGATCGGTATCTTCCAGGGTTACCGTCTCAGAAATTAGGGAATCCACTATTGCGTCTATTTTTTCTTCGGTACTATCAACGCCTTCTAGTTCGTTTTTCACTTCTTGCTGAGCCTTTAATTTCTCAGCTTCTTCCTTTTGAAAACTTTTATTATCAGGAGAGTCCTTCTCTTTTAGGGGATCATTGTCATCCAGAGATTTCTTCTGCTCAAGGGCACTATCGAAAGCGCTGGAATTGCGATAGCTGTCCTGGGTAATAAAATAACCAATTCCCGCTACCATTAAAATGGTAAGTAAAATAAAAAATAAAATTTTCCAATTTTCACTCATAATCTTCGGTTAATCTTAAGGCTTACCTGCCAGCTTCCGGTCGCGGCCTTATTCTTTTTAGGGTCTAATCCTATCAAAAAGGCAACCTCGAGAACACTTACTAGTTGCGCTAAAAGGTTGCCTTTTAAATTTTCGAGTTGTCTAGTAGCCCTTAACTTGCAACTTGCGAGTTTTTTTAGTATCCGCTTTTAAGAGCTTAATGGTTAGGATGCCATTTTTCATAGCAGCCTCTGCTTTTTCGGCAATAATTTCCACCGGCAAAATAATACTACGAGAAAAAGGGCCCCAATAACATTCTTGGTAATAATAATTCTCTGGATCAATAGGTTCATCTTGCTTCCGCTCACCTCTGATAGTGACCATGTCATTGTTGATATTGACATCCAAGTCCTCTGGCCTCACTCCTGCAATAGTGGATTTAATCACAATATAGTCCTCAGTTTGATAAACGTCAATTGTTAATTGACCTTCTGATTCTATTTCTTGGTCACCTGATTCAACAGGTGAATCCGCTACCGGAACATTAGGATGGTGAGGATGAGCAGGGTAAACAGGTTGATTAACCGGAGTAGAAGGAATTTGGTCCTCTTCATAAACCTCAAGATCACTTGATTGATCGTAGTTTTCTTCGTAATCCTCCTCAGGAAATCCATAGCCTCCCTCAGCTTCTACTTGAGGGAAGTAAGGAGGCTCTTCTTCTTGATAGATACCTTGCTGAGAAGAAGGAGGGGCCTGGCTTCCATCGTTCTGCACTCCCGTAATTTTCTCGAAAAAAGATTTTTTTTGCTTAGCCATTACACTTGCTGTTTAGTTTTTATTTTTGGTTTTAGAAAATCCAAGCTCTTAGTCAATCTTCAGGGCGACTAAGAAGCTTGTTTTAAATCTTAGATAGATTGTAACATAAATGAAGAGTAATTGCCAATAGCCAGAAAGTTATAGCTAGAACCAGCTTTTTTTGAGAGTTTTTTTGAATACCCATTAGCAACAACAAGCTGGTAGTAAAATGAACTAAAAAGGGAGGCAGTAGATTTAGATTTTCTCTTAGTAGTAATTGTCCCGCTGAATCAACTACAGAACGACTCCCTTCAAAGTACAACCAGAATTCCACCAGGTAGAAGCCTGCTCCAAACAAAAAAGCACCCGCAATTACCTTAATCAATAAATATCCTTTTTGAAATAAAGAATATAATACCAACCCCTTTGTCAATTCTTCTCCTAGAACCAACAACACCAGAAAAATCCCGGTAAACTCTTGAGGATTACTTAGTAAAGAAGCCACTAATACTGACAGCATTAAACTTAAAAAGGCTGCCAAAACACCTCCCCCCAACATCTTCATGGCCAAAAGAGGGATAGTCTCGGAATTGGTTCCCTGATTGTCTAGCTGTCTAGTTGTTTGATTATTCACAATATTTTTATTTACAGGGACTTAGCCTTACATCATAGGAGATTTCGGCATAGAACAAAAACTATTAATCCCTTCTTTGTGGTAACTAGTTATTTTTTAGCTCTTCTAGTTGTTTTTTAAAACCAGCTAATTTAGTCTGCCACTGATCTAATTTAGCCTTCTCCGCTTGAATTATCTCCTTGGGAGCATTGCTCACAAAGCTTGGATTAGCCAACTTTTTCTCTAAATTTGGAATAACTTTTTCTAGAGCTTGAACTTCTTTCTCGAGACGCTGTTTTTCTTTTTCCTGATCCAGGGCCTCCAATAAGTAAATGTCAATTTTCTGATCAAAAGGAGTTGCTTGGGCTAAAATCGCCTGTTTGACTTTGGGCCCCGATTCCTTGATTTCTAATTTAGCCTCCTCAATTCCAGTGCGAGATTGGGTAAGAAGACTTCTTTGCTTTTCGAGAGATTCCACTCGATCGCCAGCGTAAATAGTTGCTCCAATTTTCCGCTTGGGCTCCACTTTGTTTTCTGCTCGAGCGGCTCGAATGGCAGTGATTACCTCTTTGGCAATCTCAAATTCTTCCACCGCTTGAGGGGCGATATTCTCAGAGTTTAAAATGTCTTGATAAAATTCCTCCCGCGGCCAACGATCAACTATTAAGAGGTTTTTTTGATCAGGCAACTCTTCCCAAATCTTTTCCGTGACAAAAGGAATAAAGGGGTGCCAAAGTCGCAAGAGATCTTGTAGGATCTGGTAGAGCAAGAATTTTTTAGCCGGATTTTGTTCAATTTTGCTCACTTCTAGATACCAGTCAGCCAGGCTGTGCCAGGTAAATTCTCGCAATTTTTCTCCCGCCAAAGAAAACTGATAGTTTTCTAGATTTTCCCGGACTTCCTGGATTAAATCATTCATTTTATTAGCAATCCAGGCATCGGCTGGGGTTAACTCTTCCAGAGCCGCCCCAGACTCGGCTTTTAACTTAGAGTGATCCACTTGTTCTAAAATAAAGCGAGCCACATTCCAGAGCTTAGTGATAAAATTGCGTTGGCCCTCAATTTTGCTTTCCCCTAAATTCAAGTCATTGCCGGGAGCCGAACCAATTATCAGCGCCAGGCGTACTGCGTCAGTGCCATATTTTTCAATCATCTCCAAAGGCTCAATGCCGTTGCCCTTGGATTTGCTCATTTTTTGGCCCTGTTCGTCGCGCACTAGACCAGTAAAATAGAGGTTCTTAAAAGGCACTTGGCCAGTACGATAAAGGCTCAAAATAATCATCCGAAAGGCCCAAAATGGCAAAATATCCCTACCCATGATCATAGTGTCGGAAGGGTAGTATTCCAAGAAGTCCGGGCCGGGATTTTCTTTATCATAGCCCAAGGTAGAATAAGCCCACTGACCGGAAGAAAACCAAGTGTCGAAGGTGTCAGGATCTTGCCGCCAGCCCTCGCCTTCCGGAGGTTCAGTGCCAACATGAATTTTGTTGTCAGATTTGTCCATTTTATTAAGTTAACTAGGTTTTAATCTTCCGAATGCTCTTATTTGCCTGAATCAGCTTCTTCCATTTCTCTTTTTACTTTTTCTAAAAATCCTAAAGAGAAACCGGCCTTCTCTAGGCTTCCTTGGATAGCTTCGTCTTCCAGTTTGATCCCAACAGAGGCAAGCTGTTTAAGAAATTTTTCCGCCTGCATTCTTTTTTTTGTTTCAGTATCAAGCTCTTCATAGGCCTGCTGAGATCTTCTTCCTCTTTCTTTTTCTAAGATATCTTTCTTTCTCTTTAGCTTGTTTATTTTCCCCAAATATTCTTCTTGTAAAGCAGTCATTTTCTCTATCCACTCATCAAATGCTTCATTAATTCCCGCTGCCTCCTTGCTGAAGGATGCGGAGAGCAAATCTGAACTATAAAAACCACCCTGTTTTTTGGTTCGTTCTCTTTCCGTGGCAGCTTCTTGTCTAGCTTTTGCAAGCTTTAAATTGCGTTTTTCATCAACTTGGTCGGTTTCCCTATAATAAGCATCTTCCAATTCTTTGACTTCTTCCTTAAGTTTCTTTATTAACTCCTCTAGTTTCTCATCTGGCATTTCTGCTATTCTCTCTTTTGTTGGTTTTTTATTTTCTCTTTCAGGGCCTAACGACCATGTTTGTTCTGTCATTTGTTTGTTGCAAAATACTTCCCAAGCTTGTTGAAAAATATCTTAATAAATTAAAATTAAAATTTATCTTGAATTATCTTTGTTGGCTTTCTTCTAGTTCAAAAGCCCAAACCCCATATTTTTTGAGGCGCTCTTGAAAACCAGGGTAGCCCTCCATGGTTTTCTGATATTCCGTTGTCGTTTTGCCGGGGGAAATTTTTTTGATGTCCAGAATTTTCAGCATTTCATCAATCGAGTCAAAATGATGAACCTTGGTGATCCTCCTCCTTAAGCCACTTTTTAGAATCTTGCGGCTCTTTTCCTCTAGCAAAGAAAATTTTAACTCGTCTCCCTCCTGATATCCTTCCACCCCTTCTTCTCCAGCTCGAGTTTCAATTGACTTAGTTCCGGATTCAATGTTTTTGTAAACATCTTCGCCGTAAACATTCAATTTTCGAGCAGATCCAGTGCCCAGAGATCCAGTGTCCGAGCCGCCCAACTTATACCACACCGGAATTCTTGGACCCCACCAAATTTGTCGGCTGATGCACCAATCGTGGACATTGTCAATCCAGTTAAGCATAATCTTACGGAAGCGCTCGGGGTAAATTTTAATCTGGCCGCTAGCTACCGCCTCGTGAGCTGCTTTTTTGAGGGAAAAGTTAGCGTGATCAACATCTACAAACCACTGCAAAGAGGGGAGGGGTTCAATGGCGGTTTTGCAACGCTCACAAACAGAAAGAGCTTGCTCTAGATCTTCTTCCTTCTCCAAGAGGCTGTTCTTTTTCAGTTGCCGAACAATTTGCTGGCGAGCTTCCAGAGTAGTCATTTCGGAGAAATCTCCAAAACCAGCTCGGATTCGAGCTTCTTCGTCAATCACTTTGACAATCGGCAAGCCATTTTTTTCTTTCAGGTCCCAGTCCGCCAAAGAGTGGGCCGGAGTGACGCCTAGGGCACCCGTGCCAAATTCCGGGTCAATGTTCTTGTCAGCAATGATTTTCAATTTCAACTGAGTGCCACAAAAATTAGCCTCTAAAGTTTGGCCAATATATTTTTGGTAACGCTGGTCCTCCGGGTGAACCGCCACTGCTGTATCGCCCAATTTGGTTTCCGGGCGAGTGGTGGCAATCGCGAAAGGGAAGTCGGGGTCGTAGCGAAAAGTATACAATTGGGCCGCCTGATCTTCGTGCTCCACTTCCATATCAGAAAGAGCACTGGCGCAACGAGGACACCAATTGATGATGCGCTCTCCGCGGTAAACCATCCGATGGCCGCCTTTATCCACCTCGTGGTACATATCAATAAAAGTCTGAAAAACCACCTTCAAGAGCTCCGGATCGAGAGTGAATTTTTCTCGGCTCCAATCGGCCGCTAAGCCCAGCTTTTTCTCCTGGTTGCGCATATAATGCGATCGATCAAGGCAAAAATCATAGCACTGGTTATAGAATTCCTCCCGGCCCAGATCGTGACGAGAATTTCCTTGCTGGGCCTTTATTTTCTTTTCAAACACCACCTGAGTTTGAATACCGGCGTGATCCTTGCCGGGTAGTAGCAAAGTTTTTTTGCCCAAGAGTCGCTGAAAACGACCGGCTAAATCCATCGCCACATAGCCGCTGGCATGGCCAATGTGCAGTTCGCCATTAGCATTGGGAGGTGGCAAAATATTAGCATATCTTTCTTGGGATTTGGCGCCGACATTAGCATTAGGCTGAGTTTCGGGGTTAAAGACACCGGACTCTTCCCACTTTTTATAAATATCGGCTTCGTGTTGTTGAGGGGAGTAGGTTTTGGGTAACATGATTCTAGTTGGCTAGTTTTTGGTTAAATTTTCAATTTACTAATTTTCAAACAAAGATTAATTTTCAAGTATTCAATTTTCAAAAACCGAGGAAATTTTTCTGTATGAATTAAAAATTAAGTCTTGAAAATTGTTTAAAAATTGAAAATTAGTAAATTGAAAATTCCTAAGCTAGTTTAATTTTAGTAGGGGACGGATAAAAAGGCAAGGCGCCTCAAGTGAGTTTCAAGAATAATTCCAAAGCAGCTTTTAGGTGATTTCCAAATGCTGAGCTGCTAGTTTTTTACCAAAAGAAAACAGCCTGCAATCCCAGATAGGAAAGCAGGCTGAATTCAATGGCTAAAGGTTAATGTTCAGGTTGGCGCCCTCCCAGAAAAAACTAGGGCAGGCGCCGGAGGAGGTTACTGGACTTCCAGTGCCGGGAAAGGATCCCGGTTCCCGTCGTAGTAAAGCCCTGGCTCCGTGAGTTCCTTCGGAACCACACGGGGGATGTCCACCCTCAGGGGCGCCCCGCCAAATGAAACCTCGGGAATGATCTCCAGGGTGACCGTGCCTTCCGGCTTGGTCATTTGGGCGCCGACATAAACGGCTTCCGTGGTGCCCCCGTCAATAAAACCGAGGACTTCGGTTTGCCGCCAGGCGCTACCTAAGGCATTGCCATCGGAGTTCAAAAAGCGGAACTCCACCCAGACTGGCGACACCGGATCATTCGTTCCGTCTCCCGGCACGGTGTAAGCTGCCAGAATCATCCAGAACTCCTGGGTCAACGCCGTAACGTCGACCACAATACCAGCCTCGGACTCGGGAACCCTGAATAAAGACACATGGGTTACCGTCTCCCGGCTGCAGGTGTCGTCGTTGAAACAAGCCGGGAAAGCTTCCTT
The DNA here is from genome assembly GCA_964346295.1 of uncultured Bdellovibrionales bacterium. Taxonomy (GTDB): domain Bacteria; phylum Patescibacteriota; class Minisyncoccia; order Moranbacterales; family DUUL01; genus CAYFUG01. The sequence continues at coordinate 25,010 of CAYFUG010000010.1, read as the reverse complement.
GAGAACGACTACATCGTCATCCGTCGGGTCGTTGTTGTCGGTAAAAACACGATTTTCGGTCAAGCCGATAAACGCCCGGTCTCCCAGGTTATTGATGGTGTCGGTCTGGCTAATTACAACCAGGGGGTAAATCAACTGCATTCCATCGAGCAAATCGAAAGACACCTCTGCCCGACCGGTTCCAATGGCCTGAAGACTCCCGTCTTCATTGACTCGAACCGCCTGGTTATTGTTGCTCCCAGGGGTAAATCCAACAGTTGAGGTCGGTTCCCCGTGGTCATAAACCTCCTGAAGGTCTACCCGGAACAAGGTCCCGGCTGGAATCTTCATTGTTCGAGGGCCCTCTTCTTCTCCCAGGGGGTAAGCCTTACCTCCGATTACAGCCTGATAGCCCACCAGTTCCGGCGGCTGGGGGGCAACGGTGACGCTCACCGTGGCGGACATTCCGCCGTAGGTGATGGTCACGCTGCCGGTTACTGGATCGCCGAAGTAATCGGCTTCGGGCATGATCCCAATCGCGCCGTCGCCGTAGACTGTCGCCGTGACGATGGCTGCCAGGTTTTGGCTGAGAGTGGCCACGACGCCTTCCCCGGAGACCAGCGCTACCGGATCATTGTCGCCCTGCTGAGTGAGCAGGTCGACATAAACCTCGGTTCCACCGGAAGCCAGCTTCAGGCTGGTCGGATCCGTCAATAGAACAGGCGGCGGCGGTTCGATGGTCACTGCCACCTCGGCGACATCGGTGCCGTCGAGGGTGGCGTAAATGATCACGCCGCCAGCCTCATTGGCCAGAAATGTCGGCCGACCATTGCCATTGAGGTCTTGGTACGCGGCTGAGCCAATCGGACTAGCTGTCATGTCGTCTTCAGCGGAGAAGGTGAAACCAGCCAGCTGATCGCTGGTCAACTCCACCTTGGTGGTCTCGCCGAGGTAGTTTTCGCTGTTCTGTGAAACCACCACGGAGAACTCCGTGCCCTCAACAATATCATTCGGGGCAGAGAGTTGGTAGGAAACAACCGGCGGTGGCGCAACCACCGTGACTCGGACGGAGTCCTTTTTGCTCTCCTGCCGAAAGGTGACAGTGGCGGTACCGGGTGCCTTAGCGGTCACCTTCCCGTCCTGATCAACGGTCAAAATAGCAGGATCAGAACTGGACCAGGTAGTCCCCGGCGCCGTCGTGGCATCCCACCAGGTAGAGCCTTCGTACTTGTCGCTGGCTGTAAATGCTAGCTCCTGGCCCACGATTAACTCCGGATTGGCAGGATCCAGTGCGCCTGGAAGGTCAATCCGGACTGCCTCCAAGACCGGATTGCTGGCCGGCGGATTGTATACCGGCTCACTGGTGCTGTCGCTGTCATCGCAGCCAATCGCCGCGAACAACAGGAAAAAAATTGCCAGAATTGAAAAAAAAGCCTTTGCCGAAAAAATGGATTTGCGATTTTGCATGGGTTTCCTCCTTGGTTTCCCATTTGCGGCGGAGAGCGGAATGCTCCCTCGCCAAGTTTTGAAAAACTTGAAAAACTAGTCGCCTTGTCTCCGGGGTTACCCCCGGGAAAAATCCTCCTTTCTTCTAAACATTAAATTGTAAATGAACATTGGGCCGACTTCCGGGAACATCCCGGGCCGGCCACCTTTTTGCCATAAAAATGCTTAGTCCACAATGTGAACTTAGCCAAGCTTTCTAACATAAAAAACATTTTTTGGCAAGGGGTTTAGCTCTAGAATTGTCAACAGATCTTCTATAAAGGCCAAATTAGCCTTTTTTAAGGTCAATTTCGCCTTAAGAGAAGCCAGTTATTTTTGGCAAAGCAGTTGAGAAATTTAGAGCTAAATATTTTAAGAAAAACTTTTTAACCACTTTTCTAAGAGCCAGAAATCAATAACAAACTAACTCAAAACTCTCTCAAACTCTCTCAAGAATTTTGCAATTCCAAAATTAACAAGCCGGGAAATCTAAAAATCTAGCTACTCGCTTGCAGATTTGAGCAGGATTTTGTAAAGTAAGAGAAAATGATTTTCAGTTTTCAATTTTCAAAAATAATAGGTAGTGTTAGTTAACTCTTACTTGAGCAGAGCTAATTTGAGTATATTCTCTCTTGAAGTCATTCCCGCGAAGGCGGGAATCTAGGTTTATTTTACTGGATTCCCGCCTTCGCGGGAATGACAGTTAGCGTAATTTGCCTAATAATCAGGACGATTAGTGTCTTAATTAATTCACGCTACTCGTAAATTGAAAATTAAAGTAATTGAGAATTGTTTAAAAATTGCCATCCTGCGGGTGATCACCCGAAGGGCGAAAAATTCATAAATTGGAAATTTCTTCTTAATCTTCCTGCCCTCTTTTGTAAAAGAGGGAGACTAATTAAATTTAACTTTCAAAAAACTACCATGATCACCTCTAACGAACTCCGTCAAAAATTCCTCGATTTCTTTAAAAGCAAAAGACATGCCATCGTCTCTAGCGCTTCCATCATTCCCGAAAATAATCCCACCTTGCTTTTCATTAACTGCGGAGTGGCACCTATGGAGCCTTACATCATGGGCGAAAAACACCCCCTGGGCAACCGGATTGCCAATGTCCAAAAATCGATCCGGACCATTGATATCGAAGAAGTGGGCGACACCACTCACCACACTTTTTTTGAGATGCTAGGCAACTGGTCTTTCGGTGACTACTTTAAAGAAGAAGCAATCCAATTTAGCTGGGAGTTTTTGACCGCTCCTGAGTGGCTGGGACTAGACAAAAATCGCTTGGCAGTTTCTGTTTTTAAGGGCGATGATAACGCCGCTTTTGACAAAGTAGCCTTTGATATGTGGAAGAAAGTTGGCGTGCCAGAAGCTCGAATTGCTCGGCTGGGTGAAGATAACTGGTGGGGCCCTGCCGCAGAAACCGGTCCCTGCGGACCCAGCAGCGAGATGTTCTACTGGGTAGGTGACCTTAAAGAAGTTCCGGATAGCTTTAATGATGACGATGATCGTTGGGTAGAAATTTGGAACGATGTTTTTATGGAGTTCAACAAAAAAGCCGATGGCAGTTTTGAAAAACTAGCTCAACAAAATGTTGATACCGGAATGGGTATGGAGCGAGTGATCCCAGCCCTCAACGGTCTGGATGATAATTATCGAATTGATGTCTTTTGGCCACTCATTGAAAAAATCCAAGAGCTCTCTGGCAAAAACTACGACAACTCACAAGAGACAAAGCGATCAATGCGAATTGTGGCTGACCACCTCAAGGCGGCAGTGATCATGATTGGCGATGGAGTGGCACCTTCCAACACTGAACGAGGTTACATTTTGCGCCGCTTGATTCGCCGGGCTATTCGGCAGGGAAAATCTCTGGGCATTGAAAAGGACTTCACGGTAGCCGTGGCCAAGGTGGTGCAAGATCTTTATCGAGAGGTTTACCCGGAGACTGCCAACGAGAAAGTTTTGGAAGAGCTGCAAGCGGAGGAAACTAAATTTCGTAAGACATTGGATAGGGCTTTAAAGGTTTTTAGTAGAGAGACTTTGTCGGAGTTTAAAGCTGGAGAAACATTAATAGGTAAACTAGAGAAACAGTACTCCGTTGGCGATGAAAAAAGGGTGTCTCCTCCTTCGAAATTGAATGTAACGGGTGAATGGCTTTTTAAGTTTTATCAAGAATTAGGCTTTCCCTTTGAAATGGCCATAGAAGAATTGGAGGGCATGGGAGTTGATTACTCAGAAAAAGACATTGCTAAGTTAAAAAAAGAATTTCAGGTGGCTCTAGAAAAACACCAAGCGCAATCTCGGACTGCTAGCGCCGGAATGTTCAAAGGAGGCTTGGCAGACACCCAGGAGGAAACTAAAAAACTTCACACCGTAGCCCATTTACTCTTGGCTGGTTTGCGGAAGGTTCTAGGCGAACATGTTCACCAAAAAGGCTCTAACATCAACGGGGAGCGGGTTCGGTTTGACTTTTCTCACGATGCCAAAATGACCGACGAAGAAAAAAAGCAAGTAGAAGACTTTGTCAACCAAGCCATTGAAAAAGATCTACCGGTTAGCTGCGAGCAAATGAACCTAGAAGAAGCCAAGAAGAGTGGCGCAGAAGGCGCCTTTGAGAGTAAGTACGGCGAAGAAGTGAAGGTTTATGAAATCCCCGGATTTTCTAAGGAGATTTGCGGCGGCCCTCATGTAGAAAGCACTGGGGTCATCGGCGGCAAGTTCCGGATCAAAAAAGAACAAAGTTCCAGTGCGGGAGTAAGACGGATTAAGGGAGTGATTGAAAGTTAATTTTCAGTTTTCACCCTTCCGGTGACCACCTGTAGAGTGGCAACTTCAAAACAATTTTCAATAACTTAGGACTTACGCGTTTGGCGACTTTTGGTTTCAAATGCGTAAGTCCTATAACTAAAATTTCTAATGAAAAATGATCCCATTAAACTTAGCCAAAACGGCAAAATAGAAATTACCAGTAAAGTCAAAGTAACTGCCGAAAACTTGGCTCAAATTTACACTCCCGGAGTAGCCCAAGTAGTGACTCAGGTAATGACAAAAAGCGACAAAGTTTACGATCTAACCTGGAAGAAGAATGTTATCGCGATTGTCTCCGACGGTAGCGCTATTTTAGGCTTGGGCAACCAAGGAGCGGAAGCGGCTCTACCGGTAATGGAGGCCAAAGCGGTGCTCTTTAAGGAACTTGGTGGCGTAAATGCGGTACCATTGGTTCTAAACACCCAAGATCCTCAGGAGATTATCTCGATTATTAAAGCCCTAGAGCCTTCTTTTGGAGGGATTAACATTGAAGACATTGCCGCTCCTAACTGCTTTATAATCAAAGAGGCTCTCAAAAAGCAACTCAAAATTCCAGTTTTTCATGATGATCAGTACGGGACTGCTATTGTTGTTTTGGCGGGGTTGATTAATGCCGCCAAGGTAGTCAAAAAAGATCTCAAGCGCCTTAAGATTATTATTTCAGGAGCCGGAGCGGCCGGAATTGCTACTGCTAAAATGCTGGGCAAGTATGGTTGCCAAAATATCATTTTATTTGATTCCCAGGGAGCGCTTTGGGAAGACCGACCAGATATGAATTTTTACAAAAAAAGAATTGCTCACAAGACTAATCCCGGGCGCTTTAAAGGCGACCTCAAAGAAGCCCTCGGGGGTGCTGATGTTTTTATTGGCCTCTCCAAGGGAAACCTCCTTTCTCAATTTGATATTGAAAAAATGAACTCGAATGCGATTGTCTTTGGCTTGGCTAACCCGGTGCCGGAGATCATGCCAGAAGAAGCTCATCAGGGTGGGGCAGCAGTGGTAGCCACCGGCCGAAGCGATTTTCCTAATCAAATCAATAACGCTTTGGTGTTTCCGGGAATTTTTCGGGGTGCTCTAGAAACTCGCACAGTGCAAATCACGGATGCCATCAAGCTCCAAGCTGCTAAGGCTCTAGCCGCCACTGTGCCTAACCCCACCGCAAAAAAGATTATCCCGGAGGTAATGGACATGCAGGCAGTGGAAGCAATTTCAGGAGTGTTTGGGGGCTAGTTATAAAAATCACATGAATCAATTTAAAACTGCTGCCATTACAATTCTCAAGAACGCTAAGAAGCCTCTTCATTATAGAGAGATTACTCAACTTGCCCTTGAAAAGGGAATTCTGCAAACCGAAGGTAAGACACCGGAAAGCTCTATGAATGCCCAAATTGTTACCGATATTAAAATCAAGAAGCAAGATTCTCCCTTCATAAAAACCGCTCCAGCCACCTTTGCTCTTAATCCTAATCTAAAGGAGCCAAGAAAAGTCGAAAGGATTGAAGAAAAGGAAAAAGAGCAAGAAGAAAAAATTTCAATTGAGAGCGGCTTTGTTGGAAAGGGCGGAGAACATTTGGTTTGTTCGGAGCTACTTTTTCGAGGATTCAATGCTAGTATAATGAGCGTTGATGTAGGAATCGACATTGTCGCTACTAAAGAAAATCAAATGTTTGGAATTCAAGTCAAAACTTCCAACCTAAACAAATTCAACACTTATGTTTTTGATGTCCGTAGGGTTTCTTTTGAAAGACATAATAGCGGTAATATTTTCTATATTTTTGTGCTTCATGAAGAGAATGATAATAAGTTCTTAATTCTCCCTTCTCATGAAGTTGAAAGAAAAGTTTTTGAAAAAGCAATTCTAGAAATTGGAGCAGGAAAGCGCTATCGAGTAAATATCAAAATTCGAGAAGAGGATATTTACCTGGGTAATATGGATCATGAAGTGAGCTATTTCTTAAATAACTGGGGGCTTATTAAGTAAGAGATTATTCTAGCTATTTGTCGCTTAGTTTTTCCGTTGAATCATTGAAATATTTCAAAGTTGTTTGAAAATTGAAAATTCTAAATTGAAAATTAACCCCGCCTCTTCACCCCTTACTGATCGCCTTCGTCCCCAATTCTTTGGGGATTTTTTTGGTCAGAAAGAAGTAGCGGGAAAGGATTCTTTTCTGCGCCGCTCGGTAGAGAGTGGGGAAGTGCCTTCTCTGATTTTTTGGGGTCCACCCGGCACCGGCAAAACCACTTTGGCAGAAATTATCGCTCGGCAAACTCAAGCTAGCTTTCAGCGCCTCAGCGGAGTGATGAGTGGCAAAGCCCACTTGAAAAAAGTCCTGGAGGAAGCCCAAGAAAAGAGAGCGGCAGGGGAGCGAACCATTCTTTTCATTGATGAAATTCACCGCTGGACCAAAACTCAGCAAGATGCCTTGTTACCGGCCGTAGAAGATGGCACGGTTACTCTGATCGGGGCTACCACCGAAAATCCCAGCTTTGAAGTGGTTTCCGCCTTGCTTTCTCGAGCGCGAGTGTTAGTGCTAAACAGCCTCACTCCCGAGGAACTGCTCCAAATTTTGAAGCGAGGAAAAGCTTCTTTGACCAAGCAAGTCCAAAAAGAAATTAGAGAAAATGAGCCTCTAGTAATGCCTGAAGTTTCCCAAGAAGTTCTGCAACTAATTGCCCACTTAGCCAATGGTGATGCCCGAATGGCCCTTAATACTCTAGAGGCCAGTTTTAAAATGGCCCAGGCTGAAAAATCTGCAAAAGGGAAGAGGAGAGATCAACTAAGAGTTACTCCCGAGCTAGTCAAAAAAGTCCTTCAAAAATCTCACTTACTGTACGATAAAGGCGGCGAAGAGCATTACAATATTATCTCGGCTTTGCACAAATCCATGCGGGGCGGGGACGCTCATGCGGCAGTTTACTGGCTAACTCGGATGATCGAAGGCGGAGAAGATCCCCTTTATATTGCCCGGCGCCTGTTGCGATTTGCCAGTGAAGATGTGGGCTTGGCTGATAATCACGCTGTTATTCTGGCTAACACTACCTTTGAAACTTGCCAAAAGCTAGGTTTGCCGGAATGTAACACTGCCCTTACTCAATGTGTGATTTATCTAACTAAAACCAAAAAAAACATCGTTGCTTATCAGGCTAGCAAAGGAGCCGCCCAGGATGTCCGTAAGTGGGGCAACTTGCCAGTACCCCTGCATTTGCGCAATGCTCTTACTAGCCTCATGAAAGATTTAAATTATGGCAAAAATTACAAATATTCACCTCTAGAAGATGATTCTGATCAAGAATATTTGCCTCCGGAGTTGAAGGGAAGAAAATATTTTTGACTTAGAACTTAGGGGGCAAGGTTGTAGCTCGATAAATCACTCCTCGCTGATCATCGGTGATAAAAAGCTCCCCGGCCGGAGTAACCTCTAGGTCTACCGGACGACCCAATTTTTCTCCTTCGGGAGTGAGCCACCCTTCAATTAAGGCTTGGCGGTCCAAAACTTCTCTTTGAGGGGAGTCAGAAAGATCAAATCGCATCACCTTGTAGCCAGTGGGCTCACTACGGTTCCAAGAGCCATGATAAGCCACTAATAAATCTAAGCGGTACTCCTCCGGCCAACCTTCCTCTGGCACAAAAGCCATTCCCAAAGGAGCAGAATGAGCCTGTAAGTTTATTTTTGCTCCCGTTTTATTTTCACAACTCACCGAAGACCCCCCCGCTGGAGCCTGAAAATCCTTATCCGCGACATTTTTACCGTAACAAAAGGGCCAGCCGTAATCATTCTCCTCTTCAATCACATTAACTTCATCCGGAGGCAAATTGTCGCCTAAATTGTCTCGACCCATTTCGGTTGCCCACATTTCCCCTGTTACTGGATCATTTTCCATAAAAACCGCATTGCGCAACCCAGAAGCCACCTGCTCAAAATTGTTTCCGTCTTTGTCTATCCTGTAAATTGCCGCTCTCCGAGGATCATCTTCTTGGCAAACATTACAAGAAGATCCGATAGAAACATACAGCTCACCGTCTGATCCAAACTTTAAAGAACGAGTAAAATGGCCCCCTCCCGCTGGCAAATCTACTAGCTTCTCCGGCTGCCCTTCAGTGTACAGTCGCACCCGAGAAACTTTATCAGTTTCGGCGTAATACAAAACTAATCCGTCCTGAGGATCAATTGCTAGGCCGTGAGGTTGATTAAGCCCTTCAAAAACATTACTAACATTACTCACTTGTCCATTTTCATCCACTTCAATTAAGCTTATGCTTCCTTCTTCTGTCCGACTAAGCCAGCGATTACCCATTCCATCCACCCCCGAAAGATCTCGCGCCCCGGAAACATTTTCTGTCCAAATTTCCATTCTCAGCCCCTTAGAAACCTTAAGAGGTAGTTTGGTATCATTCACTCCCGAAAAATCGACCTGAGAGCCTCCTGGCGCCTGGTTAGAATTTAACTCACAAACTGGCACACAAACCTGGGCACAAATTTCTGTTTCGGGACCACAAGCTGATCCGCAGGTATTAAAATTTCCTTGCCGAGCTTGGCAATCTTGTTTTAACTTCTCTTCTTCAGGTTCTTGTCGATAAACCACCTTATTAGTAAATTTGTTTTTCACTAAGTTATCATCGGGCGAAAGTTGCTCTTCAGGTCCGGAGGGAGAATTTTGCCCAGCAGGGGAGAGGTTAATCGATTCTTGGGAGTCGTCATGAAAACAGCCTCCCCCAAAAACCCCTCCCAATACTAAGAAGGTAATTAGTAACAAAGCAGACTTTGTTTTTAGCATAATTTATAAGACTTAATTATTAACTAAAATACAGCCACCGAATTCCAAGTTGAGATAAGAAAGTTAAAGGCTTTTATTTTAATTTAACTCAAAATTTAAAAGATAACTTTAAAAACTATTATAACATCTCCCCCGAGAAATTTCTAACTTTATGTCGCATAAGATACATTATGCGACATTATATTTTTAATCCCCTACTCCTAAATTCTAATGGTTTAAATTTTAAACACTAAAAGATCCTGAGGCTTTCTTTTCCTTTGTTTCCAATTAAACCTTCTGGATGTGCAAAGATATATTTGCTCAAAAAGGCAACTTGCGCTAGAATTACTAAAATTCTATATAAAATTAAAATTAAAAATAAACCATGCCAAATCAACAACTTCTCGATTGGGTTAAAACTCAGACTACTCAAGGCTTCACGCCTCAACAACTCAAAGATCAACTACTAAAAAATGGTTACTCAGAAGCTACTATTCAAGAAGCTTTTCAAGTAACAGGAATTCAAGCTGGAACTGAAAATCAGTCACAACCTGCCCCTCAAGCCAATCAAGCTACAGCCAATCCTAGCTCTACTGAATCAGCAGCTCAACAACCAGCCCAATCTCAGGATCAGGCATCGAACTCTCAAACAAATCCAAATGGCAGTCCAAATGGCAATTCCCAAGCTCCTACTAACTCCTCAGAGCAGCAAACTCAGAATCCTCAACAAGGTACTCCTAGCAATAACAATCCTGCTGCTGCCGCTAATCCCCCCACTCAAGCTCCTCGGGCATCGAATTCCACCCCTCAATCTCCGCCGAATACTAATCCGGCCACTCAAACTCAACAATCCCCTGTTCCCGCTAATTCCGTCCAACAGGCTGCTACCTCTCAGGGGCCTTCTCGACCAACAGCTGCTCCTAGTGCTCAAAATCAAGCTCCCTCTACTCCCTCTTCGACGCCTACCAATCAGCAGCCAACTCCCTCTGGTCCTACTAGTGGTCCTTTTGGTAACAAAGAGGGCTCTCCCGGAAGCAGTAACTCTAACTCCCCCACTCCTTTCCCAGGAGCAAGTAGCCAACCAAATGCTAATCCTTCTCAAACCATCCTGCCGGATCCCAATGCCACTGCTAACTCCGGTAGTCCAGAAAGTAATAGTTCAAACCAAAGTCAACCAACCTCCTCCCCTGCTACTGATCAAAAATCCAGCAAGGTGTTTATTGTTTTGATTATTGTTACAGTTTTATTAGCTTTAGCCGGTGGTGCTTACTTGTTTTTTACGGTTTATCAATCCAGCCCAGGCGGAAATACAGAAGAGGCTCCCTTGGGGATGGAAATGGAAGAAGAGGAGGTTATCGAGAAGAGCAATAAAGAAGATGAGGAGCTAACTAAAAAATAGAACAATCGCTGGCCTTAAGAAGGGAAGATCCGCCAGAAGGGTTTTTGTCGTTAAAATTAAGTAACTTACCAAGTAGCTGCGAATTAAAATTAACTTTATTTACTGACACCAGGGCACATTATCATTACGAATGTTTCGTTGATCAATTTTCTTATAATATAAATATAACTGAGGACAGTGGAGAATCGTTGAAAGAGGAGGTAAAAAGAGAAACTGAGTCAGAAGTTCAAGACCTAAGAGTAGTTAAAGATTTCACATTCAAAAACTCTGAAGGTGTTATTGTTGCAACATTTCCTAGTAGCAGTTATTTGCCCAAAGATACTCCACTTGAATACAGGCTTCATTGGATGCATAATGAAAATTTGCTTACAATACATACTAATAATACCCGCGTAATTACCCAAGATAAATTAATTGAATTATTAGGCTTAATGAAATAATTACCAGATTTTTTAATTCAAATTTAATTAATAAAAATTAAAAGCTCCCCCATGGCAAAAAAAATGTCAAAAATCATCTCGAGGCAAGTGTTGACTGTTCGGTCAATTATCCCCTTGGGATTAATAGGAATGCTGGCCTTTGTGGTGATGGCCTTTCCCTCCCCTGCTGCGGCAGTTTCTGGGATGAATGCTTCTGAAGTTAAGGTAGCCATCGACGCTGAGCCTCATGACGCCGATGATTTTATCGAAAGCGCTTTGGTAAAAGAGACCGACAAAGACGGTGTGATTAAGCTAAATGGGGTGCTGCCCGGTTGCTACATCCTCCATATTGACAAGAGCGATGTCAAGAATAATCAATATTTAGGAGCTCGAATGCGCATGTTAAACTATCAAGGCCAAGTTGCTGATGATGTCGATGTCGATTTTTACACCCGGAATAATGACGGCAATGAGACCCATACTGGCCTAATTGTGGAAACTGACGAGGAAGGTTGGCTAGAGATTGGCGACCCTAACGCCATGGTTTTTCTAGAGCCTGGCACAACTTATTGTCTGGAGATGGACAAGGACCACTCTAATCCAGCTTCTAAGGCTGATAATCGAATTCCGGTTAAAATTGAAACTAAAGTCAAATCGGAAGAAGGCGAGAATGAAGACGACCGAGAAGGTGACTACACTGATTGGTTCCGCTGTCTTTATAAGAGCACTAAAACTGATCAGGGAGTTCATTTCTTGAATGTAAAAAACCTCTTCCCCGGAAAGTATATTATCAGTTATCCCAAAGAAGAATCTCCTCAAAATCAAACCATCTTAATGCGCACCACCGTTATTAATGCTCAGGGAGAACCGGCCGAGGATGAAACCGTGAAAATTTATGCCTATCTCCCTACTGGCCAAAGAGTGCTGGTGGGTCAGGTAGAAACCGACGACGAAGGTGAAGTATTGATCCCTACCCTCCCCGGCAAGTACAAAATCGAATTGTGATCCTCCGGCCGACTTCTGTTTCGTAAATCAAGATCAATCCTAGCGGGAGTAAGTTACAAACTTGCTCCCTTTTTATTGCTTGGTAAAATTTTCTTGTCAAAATCTAATCACCTAAAAAGCCTCGGCTTAAAAATAAGTTAAAGAAAGGTTTCTTTTCGTTGTTATTTTTGTCGTTAAATTCTTGACATTTCCCTTAAACTTCCCTACCCTGGCTAGCAAGGAGCACCTTGACAAAAAGAGGGAAATCAACTATTCCTGGGAAGAGCCCGGGGGTGGTTGTGGTAGATAACTTACATCAAACCTGGAACAAAAAGGAGAAGATTTTATGAGGATTTTATTCAAAGACAGTGACAAGGTCTGGGGAAGAATTGCAATCGCAGAAGTTCCTTTAAATCTATCGAGGGAAGCAATTTTCCTTGATTTAGAGGGGCCAGGTGCTCCTTGTTTTTTATTTTTGTATTTTTGTTATAATAGAGATAGCTTAACTGCTATCTATGATAAGCTTACTTTTATGAAAATCGCCAATGGTAAAAAGGCTTACACTTTAAGCCAGCAAGACACTTAATGATTGTTTTGCCAATACTTTACATCCCAAACTCAGTATCAACCTTTGATTGTTTTTGATTTTTCGAAAATAGGTAATTGCCGAAAAAAGAAAAGGTGTGAAAAAAAATAACCCTACAACTGACCACGGCAAAGGAATAATTGTTGACATTGGAACCGGAAACGGAAAATTTGTCTATGAACTAGCCAGACAACGCCCTGATCATTTAGTGATTGGAGTGGACCCTAGTCATCCCGGCTTAGAAAAAATCTCTCGGAAAATACACAAGAAGCCCGCCAAAGGAGGCCTCAAGAACGCTCTTTTAGTAATTGCTCGAGTAGAAGACTTGCCTTTGGAGTTGGATAATATTGTTAATCAGGTTTTCATTATTCTACCCTGGGCGGGTTTGCTAGAGGGATTGATTTTAGCAAAGCCGGCAGTCCTAACTCCCATCAAAAGAATTTGCCAAAATGGAGCCTTGGTTGAGATTGTTTTGGGTTATCATCAAACCTCTGAAGGCAAGCAAGTTAATCTGCCAAAGTTAAATAAGGAGTTTTTGGTAGAAAAGTTAGCTCCCAAATTCGAAACGCAAGGATTTTCTTTTCATGCCTTACAAGAGCTAACCAAAAACAATCTTGCTCAGATCCCCACCAATTGGGCCAAACGGCTAAAATTCGGAAAAGAGCGCAAGTTTTTTTACCTTCAACTCCAAGTCAAAAAACAATAATTATATTACCATGGAAACCATCTTTTCACCCCAAGAAAAACCCAAAAATACTGCCAAATTCCGCTTAGAATGGGAAGATCCAGCTCGAGAAACTTTTCAGTCAATCCTCAAGGTAACTACTCCTACCAGATTCAAGCGGCGTTTGTTGAAAATTCAAGAGTTTATTTCTCAGATGGAAGGGCAATTTCTGCATCAAATTGGCAACAAAAAATTTATTCAGATTATTAACCAGATTAGTGTTTATGAATTATCCCCTTTGTTTGGGGAGGAGATTACCAACAGGAATCTAGAAAAAAAGAAAATAAAAGCTTTTCATGCTACCACTAAAATTCTTGCTGCTATCCAGGATTTGGACTAAAAATTTGACCAAGGATTATAAAACAGCCTCATTTCGGGCTGTTTTTTAATCCAACATCTAATCTCTAATGTATCCCGGGCAGGATTCGAACCTGCGACCTTGACCTTAGAAGGGTCCTGCTCTGTCCAACTGAGCTACCGGGACTTGATAGGGGCGACTGGCCTTCCAAGTCAAAATAAGCCGAACAATTAGCCTCTGTACATCCAAGCATATTTTTAACACAAGAGCAAGCAACAAACAAAAAGACCGTGAACTAAGGGCCTGCGATTAATTTTAACGCTTTCTAGCGACTAACTCCAGTTTTCTCGCTTAGCCTGATCCGCCTCCGGATCATCATAACTGGGAGCTTCTGATTCCGATTCAGCCTTTAGTAATACCTCCCTACCCTTGGGCCCATCAGCTGGCCCTACCACTCCATGCTCTTCCAACATATCCACAATTCGAGCGGCTCGAGCATAGCCCACTTTAAGATGCCTCTGCAGCATAGAAGTGGAAGCCTTCTTGGATTTAATTACAATCTCCTTAGCCTGTTGATAGAGCTCCTCATCACCGCCCTCCCCTTCGTCTCCGGTTAATCCTCCTAAAGAGCTCGCCATCGGAGTTTCTAATTGCTGAACCAAGGAATCTGCCAAATCCTCCTCTTCGTCTAGAGATAAACCTTCTGCTTGCTGCTTAATAAAGTCCACCACTTTTTTCACCTCGTCTTCTGAAATGAAAGCTCCCTGCACCCTGATCGGCTGAGAAGAGTCGGGTCCCAAATACAGCAAATCCCCCCCTCCTAAAAGCTTTTCTGCTCCTCGCATATCTAAAATAGTCCGAGAGTCAATTTGAGTGGCCACCTGGAAAGCTACTCGGGCAGTAATATTGGCTTTAATCAATCCAGTGATTACTTCTACCGAGGGTCTTTGAGTGGAAACTACCAAGTGGATCCCTACCGCCCGTGCCATCTGAGCCAAGCGAACAATTAATACTTCTACCTCCTTACCATGAGACGCCATTAAATCGGCTAATTCATCAATGACGATTATAATGAAAGGCATTTTTTCCGCTTCCTGAAACTCCTCTCCTAAATCAGCCAACTCTCCAGAGGCCGCCTTCTGATTATAAGATTCGATATTTCTCGTCTTGGCTTTCTGCAGTAATTTATAGCGCCGGTCCATCTCTCCCACCGCCCATTTAAGAGCATTGACAACTTTAGCAGTATCCACAATCACTGGCGTCAAAAGGTGAGGAATATCATTATACATAGAGAGCTCTACTCGCTTGGGATCAACCAAGATCATCTTTAAATCTCGGGGAGAATTTTGATAAAGCAACGTGATAATAAGACTGTTAATACCGACACTTTTCCCGGTACCAGTTGATCCAGCGATCATCAAATGAGGCATCTTTTCGATACTGGCCAATATTGACTGGCCATTAACATCTTGACCTAAGATCATAGTTAAATCAGAATTCCGCTTCTGAAAAGTTTCACTCTCTAACATATTGCGCAAGTGAACAATTGTCTTGGTTTGATTAGGGACCTCAATTCCAATAAGCGACTTACCGGGAATCGGAGCCTCAATTCGAATCGGATGCGCCGCCAAAGAAAGGGCTAAGTCATTTTGAAGGGCTAAGATCTTACTAATCTTCACTCCCACCGCCGGTTTAAAAGTATACTGAGTAACTGTTGGCCCTACACTATAACTCCCAGGCTCCACTTTAATCCCGAAATCTTTAAAGGTTTTGGTAATAATGTCAATATTCTTCTTAGCGCTTACCCGGCCTTTTTTGGCCTGGCCCTTTACCAAAAGATCTAAAGGCGGTAATTGCCAACGAAAAAAGCGTCTTGGAGGAGTAGCGGCATCTTCTCCCCCAGTTGATCGCTCTTCTTCTCGATTGCCAAAACTATCTTCAATGGTAATTTTTTCTTCAAAATCCCCGGTAGTAGCCTCTCCCGATTCGTAAGGATGATCCTCAAAACGAATCGATTTGACTAGCTTCTTCAGTTCTAACTCGGCTTTTTGTTGTTCTGTAAGAGAAACCTCCCTCTTCTCTTCCTCACTTTTCGCGGGTTCTTCGCTAGATAGATCTTGATCTTCCTTCTTTACAGTTTCCGATTCCAATTCTCCTTCCCCATCTTCCTCCCAATCCTCTTCATCTTCATCTTCCTCATCTTCTTCAACTTCCTCCTCTTTCTCTTTTTTGCTCTTTAGAAAGCCACCCTCCGGTAAAGCCGGTAAGAATTTTTTACGAAAAGAAGACCACAGAGTTTTAAGAGAAGTATTGAAAAACAATACTAGACTCACCCCTAAAAAACCTAATAAAATAAAGAGTCCCGCAATTCTTCCCATTGCCTCCACCACTCGACTAGCTACCCAAAACCCCCCGTATCCAGTCCCTTCTCCTTCTCGCGCTAATTCTTCCATTTCCTTAAGAGGAGTGAATAAATCCCCCAATCCCAAAGAAACCCCAAAGAAAAGTAAGATTCCGCTAAAAGCTAAGATGAACTGAGCGGTGGACTTTTTCCTGAAATACAAAATCACCGTTAAAATTAACAATCCCAAAAATACAAACCGGGCCCATCCAAAAAAGAAAGACAGTTGCGAGTCAATCTCCTCCCCTACTGCCCCGGCAAATCCCAGTAAACTTAGAATCAGCACTAAAACTCCCATAGCCAAAATCAAAGAGATGATATTCTTTCGAGCTTCTTCGTTTAAGGTTTGAGTAACTTTTTCGGATTGTTGTTTTTTCTTACTTTGATTCTTTTTTTTCTTTTTTCGCGCCATTTATTTTTAAATTTGAAAGATTGATACTACTAATAAGGTGTGGATTTTACGGTCTATCATTTTCACAAAGATTGAACTTCCAGAGGGCAAAAAGGGCCCCTAGCACTCTAAACAGCACGAGAGTACTGAATCTGACTAACTAAGAATGTTGGTGATCCACTAAATCAAATATCTCCTTGAGAGCCTTTTCGGTAAAACTTTCCCAGCTAAATTTCTTAGCCTGTTCCAAGCCCTTTTCTTTTAGATCAGCTCTCATTGTAGCACTCTGAGTTAATTTTTCCATAGCCTGAGCTACATCCTGACTGTTTTCGGGATCCACCAATAAAGCGCTCTCCTCTACTACTTCTGGCAAAGAAGAGGTATGGGAAGTAATCACCGGGCATCCACAGGCCATCGCTTCTAAAGGAGGGATTCCAAAACCTTCGTAGAAACTAGGATAGCAAGCAAATAATGCCTGGCGGAAAAAACTAACTACTTCTTCGGTCGGAACAAAGCCGGGGAGTTTAATTTTGCTTCTAGAAAATCCATACCTAGCACTAACCTCCTTGATAATGACTGGCACATCAGTTACCAAAGGCACCAAATGAGAGTGGAATTTACCCGCTAAAATCAAACCAGGGACTTCTCCCTCCTTCCATCCTTGACTTACAAGTGAAGCCACCAGCTTCCCATAGGCTTCGATCAAGCCAGCTGCATTCTTACGAACGTCAAATCCTCCAATGTAAAAAATATAAGACTGCCCGGAAGCTAAATTGTAACTAGAAAGCACTCTTCTATCAGTCTCTTCCGAGGCTGAGACTTTTTTGAATAAGGGATCGCAGTCAATATAGGCTACTTTAATTTGCTCCTTGGAAAAATTAAAATGCCGAGCAATCAATTGCCGAGAATAGCGAGAAACGGTCAATAATTGGCTGGCTCTTGAAATAGCTCGATCCACTAACCACTGATATGTCTTTTTGCGACTATTATTAAGATAGTTTGGAAATAATTTCCAAACTACATCATGCACTAACATCAAATGAGGGGTTCCGCCTAAGATTGTGGGACTTTGATAAAGCGAAAAAAACACCTGGCACCCGTCTTGACGAACCCTTGAGGGCAAGAGAAGCTTCTCCCATATCACCTTGCGAATCAAATCATCTCGCCAATAAAAAGCAGGCAAAAAAACCTTTTTATAAAAATTTCCTGGTAGCTCTAAGTCAAAATCCTCTTCGGCGTATAAACAAAACTCTACTCTCAAAAACTTCTCTCTAAGAACAGGATCTTTAATTAAGGTCACATCTTGAGAAAAATCGATTAGCTTTCTCAAGAACCCTCTGGTAACCTGTTCAGTTCCTGATCCCCTCTTTCTCAAAAAACTAACATTGACTCCAATTTTAATTGTTTTTTTATTGACCATTAAAGTTTGCCTCTAAGGATTTCCATTAATTTTTGCTTTTAAAGAGAAAAACCGCACTTGTCAGAGACTTCACCTCCTCTTTTAATTCCGAAAAAATCCCTTAACATTGCCAAGAAATCTTGCTCTCGAATCCCTCGCTCCACTTCCACCGCCCTTTTTTTACCTCGTTGTGAATATCGCTCCGCTATCTCTGGATTATCTAAGATAATCCGCAAGCATTGAACCAGCTTTTCTGGGCGATAAGGATCCACCAATAAAGCGCTCTCCTCTACTACTTCTGGCAAAGAAGAGGTATGGGAAGTAATCACCGGGCATCCACAGGCCATCGCTTCTAAAGGAGGGATTCCAAAACCTTCGAAATAAGAAGGATACACTAAAGCCCTCGAGAGTTGATACAAAGCTGCCTTTTCCCAATTCTCGACCGCTCCCAAAAAGATAATATCCCGATAAAAAGGACTCCTCTGCGCCTTCTTGAGAGCTTTTTTGTAAAGCCATCCGTTTCTTCCCGCAATCACTAACCGCAACCGAGCGTAATCACTCAACTCCTTAATTCTTTCAAAAGCCTGGATTAAAGTCACTAAATTTTTTCGAGGTTCAATAGTTCCCAAAAAAAATAAGAAGTTTTTAGGTAGCCCATGCTTAGTTCGGACCAGATTTCTAATTTCCGGAGAAATCGGCTTATAAAAATCTTCCAGATTTAGGCAAGGATAAAAGACCTTAACTTTAGACCGCTTGATTTTATAGAGCTCCACCAAATCATCCCTAGTAGAATCCGAAACCGCTAAAACTAAATTAGCCCTCCGACACAAAGACCGCGGATTAACTACAAAGTGCCACAAGCGCCTTTTCAGGGAGAAGAAGCGGCTAAAACGCTCGAAGGATAAATCATGTACGGTTAAAACAAACCGGCATTTCTTGCTAAGCGCCAAAAAAGAAATATTGGGGGCAAAGAAGACATCAACCCCTCCCAACATTAAATCAATCTGGGGCCAACCTAAAAAAGTCATTAAGAAATTTAACAATTTATTAGGGAAGCCAAAGTTGACAATTTCAATGTTAGTTTGTTTTTCTAGCCAAGCAATTCGCTGCGGCAATCGTCCCTTAAAAGAATTGGCAAATAAAACATATTGATTTTCTTGGTCACCTCGCACCACATCTTGTAAGAAGTTGTGGGTGTACTCCTGAACACCACTCTCAATTCCATCCATCAAACAACGAATATCAATGCCAATTCTCATAAAAAAGAGTTTTTTAGCTAACTAATTAGGTTTTTAATTTTGTTTTAACTATTTAAGAATTCTTTTTAGAGGCCGCTATTCATCTTTATAAACTAGAAGGAATCAGAAAAAGGAATCTTTAAAACCGTCTTTACTCCCCGGTTCCCTCTCACCAATCTCTTGCAAACTCTTAAGCCCTCTTTAGTTGGCAATCCACCGTGTCCTTCCACTTCTATTTTTTCATTAAGTAATCCCATTAATTCCCTGGCACTGCCTAATCCTAATCCCTCTCCGCTTTCAAAGGTGGTAAAGCCTTCTTGAAAAATTTTTTCTTCTAATTCATGAGGAATACCTATTCCATCATCCTGAATCTCTATCACCAAAAAACAACCTCTTTCTTCGCCTCTTATAACTACTTTTATCTCCTCCGCCTCTCCTCTTTTGCGGGAATTAGAAATAATATTCATTATCAAGTTGTAAACTAATTCTGGATACCAACTTGCTCTATCTCCCATTTTGATAGCAATTTCTTGATTCTCAAACGAGTATTTCAATCCTTTGCAGAAAGTAACAAAATAGATAAAGCTCTTGAGATCATAAATCAACTTCTGGACTGGAATTTCTTGTAATTTTCGCTCTTTTTTTTCTGAATAAATAAAGTCTGCTGACCGCAATGCCCACCTAGAAACTTCTAGACAAGCCTTGGTTCTGGGAATAAACCTTCTTTCGTCAAGATACTTAATCAAGGCTTGTCCCTCCTTACTTTCGGAGACATTTATAGCACACAAAGGATACACTCCGATAAAAGCAAACAAGTCGTGCCTCAAGACTCTTATTAATCTTGTCAAAGGAGCAGAGCTTTCCAGATCTAAAGCACCAATCTCATCAATAGCTTGAAAAAAACTTCTTATTCGGATAGCAGTTTCCCATAACCTTGAACCTTCCAATTTACCACCCTTCTTTTCCAGGTATCCTTCTAAACTATCCACTCCGTCCAACTCTTGAATCAAAGTTGTCAAAGATTTGCCCAGGGGAGCGACTTGCTCTGCTAAAAATTTTTCCACTTTAAATTGAGGATTTTCCGCCTGGTTTTTCCCGCCTTCAAAAGAGCTGCTTTCCATAACTAATAGCGCAGTTAAAAATCCTGATTACTTCTCCTTTTTCTTCCCTTCCTCTTCTTCCGCTACCTCGTCAATACTACCCTTCATGTAAAAATCACTCTCGGGTCGCTGATCATGTTTCCCATCTAAAATTTCCTTAAACCCTCGCACGGTATCCGCCAAGGAAACATACTTTCCAGGGCTACCGGTGAACTGTTCTGCCACAAAGAAAGGCTGAGAAAGAAACTGCTGGATCTTACGCGCTCGAGAAACCGTTAATCGATCCTCTTCGGAAAGTTCTTCCATTCCTAAGATAGCAATGATATCTTGCAAATCTTTGTATTTCTGTAGTACCAGCTGCACTCCGCGAGCTACTTCATAGTGTTCTTGACCAATAATTTTAGGGTCGGTAATGGTTGAGCTACTATCCAAAGGGTCCACCGCCGGATAAATTCCAATTTCACTTAAAGATCGAGAAAGCACCACGGTAGAATCTAAGTGAGCAAAAGTAGTAGCGGGGGCGGGGTCAGTCAAGTCATCGGCGGGCACATACACTGCCTGCACAGAAGTAATAGAACCCTTCTTGGTCGAAGTAATCCTTTCTTGAAGCTTACCCATATCCTCCGCCAAAGTGGGCTGATAACCCACTGCCGAAGGAATTCGGCCTAAGAGTGCCGACATTTCACTTCCCGCTTGAGTAAAACGGAAAATATTATCAATAAAAAGTAGAACATCTTTACTCTCTTCGTCCCGAAAATACTCCGCCATAGAAAGGCCACTCAAGGCCACTCGAGCCCGAGCTCCCGGAGGTTCGTTCATTTGACCGAAAACCAAAGCGGTTTTATCCAAAACTCCAGACTCTACCATCTCGTTATAAAGGTCGTTTCCCTCTCGGGTGCGCTCCCCTACGCCGGCAAAAATGGAATAGCCTCCATGTACTTGGGCAATATTGCGAATGAGCTCTTGAATCAAAACGGTCTTACCTACTCCTGCGCCTCCAAATAGGCCCACTTTTCCCCCTGCCAAAAAAGGACAAATCAAGTCAATCACCTTGATTCCCGTTTCAAATACTTGGGCTTCGGTAGATTGTTGGGCAAAATCCGGAGCCTTTTGATGAATAGGATAACGCTTTTTAGCTCCCACCTCCTCTTTTTTCTCATCAATCGGCTGGCCTAAGACATCAAACATCCTTCCTAGGACCTCTTCTCCTACCGGCACGGAAATAGGCGCTCCGGTATCTTGAACTCCCATCCCTCTTCGCAAACCGTCAGTAGATCCCATGGCAATGGTTCGGGCCTGACCAGCTCCTAAGTGTTGAGCTACCTCTAAAACTAACTTTCGATCCTCTAGGGCAACTTCTAAGGCATTATTAATAGCCGGCATTGAAGTCTCACTAGAAACTTCACCGCTAGCTTCGGGGCTTTCAAAGGTTACATCCACTACAGGGCCGATAACTCGAGCAATTTTTCCGATGTTCATGATAAAATATAAGATTAGGTTGATATTATAAATCCAGCAACTCTCAAAAAACTAAAGATTTTTCATTTAAAATTTTTTTCATGTTTTTTAAGTGCGGTAACTCTAGTTCCCACTTCAAAAAACCAGCCGTCTACTCCAAGGCTACTCTTCCCGAGGTGATCTCAGCGATTTCCTGGGTAATATTCATCTGTCGGATTTGATTATAAGAATATTCCAATTCCGCCATAATATCACTAGCCGCCTCCGTCGCATTTTTCATGGCCATCATTCGAGCCGATTCTCGGGAGGCATTCGATTCCAAAATCGCATGGTAAATCTGCATTTCTACTAGGCGAGGCAGCAATTTATTCAAAACCCTGCCTGGACGAGGTTCAAATTTATAATCAATCAATCCTTCCGCCTCGGTCCCAGCTTGTTGCTCTAACCAAGGATTGGCATCCGCTCGCTTTGCATCTCCTTCTTTGCCAGCCTCGAAATCCGTTACTTCTCCTCCCATTTCTTCGATCTGCTTTTCTAAATCAGTTCTAGAGATTGGAAGTAACTGCCGCAACTTAGGCAACTGAATTAAAGTGTTTTTAAAGTCAGTATAAGCAAGCACTACTTTGTCGTATTTTTCCGCCTCATAGTCATCCATCACCATTTGAGCCAAAGGAGAAACCAACCCGGGCGTGGGGCTAAAATTAAGATTCTCAAACTCCGCCACTAGGTTGTAGCCATGGCTAATCAAATACTGCGCTCCTTTTTTACCCACTCCGATAAAGTCAAATTCCAAATCCTCGTCCGAAACCGGAGATTCTAAGCGCTGCTCACCAAGCTTATTAACTTTAATGTACTTAGGGTTTTTTACCTGGTCCAATAATTTCTTTAGAACATGAGAGTTGTACCCTCCGCAAAGACCCCGGTTAGAAGTAATTAAGATTACTAAAATCTTGCGTACTGGTCGATGTTCCAAGAGGCCATGCTGTCCCTTTTCAAAGGCCCGCGAAAGGTTGGTAAGCATTTGCCAAGCAGTTTGAGCATAGGCTCGAATTGCTAACACCGCGTCGATCTGCTTTTTCATTTTAGCGGCCGCCACCATCTCCATGGCTCGGGTAATTTTCCGAGTGTTTTTAATAGACTTAATGCGCCGCTGAATTTCCTTGGTTCCTGCCATAAAATAAGAAAGATATGTGAATAAAATTCTAATTAAAATACCTCTCTAATCAAAAGAGGCTTACTATCTAGAAAAATAATAGCAGCCTCAAAAAATAAATGCAATTGTTTAACTCTCAAATTAAACTAAATCCAGCCTCCTCCCCGTAAGCACGATCGATTATATTCTAAAGGTCATGTTTCTAGTCAGAAACAGAATGCCAATTTATATAGAATTTTAACACAGTTTTTATTATATGCTAAAATATATCCATATAATTCCTAAACAAATTAACCATGGACACACAACCATACCTAGATAAAATGCAAGCCCAGCTTGAAAAAGTTGAAGCAGCACTTAAAGACAAACAAGTTGACTTAGAAATGGCAAGTCAAGACGAAGTTGAAGAGCTACAAACTAAACTTCAAGAATTGAAAGCTAAAATGGAAGAGCTTAGAAATGCCGGGGAGGATAAAGCCGAAGAGCTTAAAAGCCAGGCTGATCAGCTTATGAATGATGTCGAAGCAGGCTGGAATAATCTGCTAGAAAAACTAAAGACTTAACTCTCCTTAAATTAAGCCAATTTTAGTATAAAACTCCCACGGGCGTAAGCCCACGGGAGTTTTATTTACTTCTTCAGTATATGTGAATCCTCCGTATATTTTTAATCCAAAAAACATCTTTTTTGACTTCAGAACATTTGGAACAAAAAATAAATGAAGAAATTCATGCAAAAGAATCAAACCTAATAAATTTATTTCGATAGTAACGTGCGCGGGTATGAGAAGTTTCGCAAAAATTCTTTTATAAATTTAATAGTTTTGCGAAATTTGGTTGAAAGAAAAAGTGCAACCGCTGAAAATTATTAACGCACTTTTTCTTGAATCTCATATACTTTGTTATATGATGTCATTTTTAACTACCGAAAGGGAGGAATGAGCGAGCGATTTTACACAACGTTCGCGTGTATCTGAAGTTTCGCAAAAATTCCTTTGAAAATCTAATTGTTTTTTGCGAAATTTGGGAGAGGAAATTTTCCTTTCCTTATTCTGTTTCAGTGTAAAATTTCTTAACTGGATATGCCGTGTTAGCTGATGTATTCCTTTTCTTTTGTTTTCTGATAAAAAAGCTTGGTTTAAAAAATTTTCAAATTTCTTTTTCCGTTTTGGGCGAAGGGCAGAGGGGCAAGGGGTGAATGTCCGAAGCCCAAAACACCATTCGTATTTTAGTTACGAAATTTTATTTTATCCAGATTTTCTAATTGTCTGTCAGTTAATTCTATATCAACAATTTTTCCAATTCCAACTTTTAAGCCGGTGGCGTTCAATAATCTGATTAAAGCCAACTGGTTCATGAGTTGGTTTCTCATTCGTTGTTCTTCGTTGATTTTTTCAGGATTTTCATCAAGCGTATCCATTGCCTCTTCCATTATCTCTTTATTTTCTCCTTTTACTACACTCCCTAGTTTAAAAGTCCATTTCCCGTCTTCTTGGTGAAAAATGACATTTTCTTGACCTACCAAATCAATGAATCTGCCAGAGACTTCAAAATAATTTTTAAATCTTAATAAAAATTCTCTCATAGAATCAGCAAATTCTTTATCGCTATCAATCAATTCAAAAATTGATTTTAGTTTGTCATTAAATTCCAAAAAATATTTTTCGCTAAATTCCTCTTTTCCCAAAAGAGTTTTATTCATTCGATCGTAAATTTCCTTATTTTTCCCAAGATTAGGGTCTTGTTCAGTGTATCCAGTGCTAAAATCTTTTTTATTTTGGTCTTTTAAGATATCACTTGCTTCTTGTATCGAAATCACGCCTTCAATGTTTTGGACAATGCCATCTTTTTCAACACTTATCTTTTGCACCATTGCTCTTTCACGCAAGCAATGATTTTGTCCGAAGTGTTCATATAGTTGTTCATTTTTACTGTTCTCTCCCTCAACATATTGATCAGCCATTCGTCGAACATCTGGTGGTAAATTTGCCTGTCCCACACTTAATGCTTTTTCCAAAGCACCACGATTTAATTTAATAACGAACTTTTGGTTTTGAGGATAAATAAAAACATCGTGGGTTCCACCACGCCCAACTCTCTGTAATTGACTAAAATCTATATGTCCCTCTTTATTTGGTAATTCGCTTATAAAAGATTGGATTTGCTCATCTCTATTTTCAATTCCAAGATTTTTTCTAACATTTTCTATTTGTTGCTCATCAGCTATTTTTCTTTGTGCAATTTCAATACCATGTGCACGAATTTCACTTTTTTGCAGGTTTTTATCAATTGAAGAGCCGTCCTCAGGCTTAACTATTTCTGTCTTTGCTTCAGGAGTTTCTGCATTTTCAATTCTTGGTTTAAGTTTTTCCATAAGTTGTTAGATTGTCCAGCGTTGTTTAAACTTTCCTTGAGTTAATTATTGAAATT